>JAQWBP010000009.1:11693-91298 GCA_028706315.1 Syntrophomonadaceae bacterium | reverse complement strand
TTTGAGTTATAACTTTGAAGAATTACTTCCCGCTGTTTCAAATCCTCGCATACTGCTCCATCTGTCAGCACACGAAAATCAGTGGTCATCTCCAAAGACTTGTGCGGCAGCAATGCAGCCATACCAAGTCTTGTATAGGATGGCAGCACACTGAGCATAGCTTCCAGCTTAGCTGAACATTTAGCATCATCCTGCAATTTTGCCCATAGAGAACGACCAGTCTCATAACGCATGGCATCGGAAATAATGACAACTACTCGCTCCTTGCAGCTACAGATATATCGTGAATAGAAATTCCGTTGTAAAGGCAACACGACCATTGCTTCCTCGCTGATAAAACCGGTGTTCCACTTTGAAATTAGTTTGGATAGGTATTCATTGGTATAAATGTTCTCTACCAGATCATGCAAATGCTCAAAAGCAACATTGTCCGTGAGTTGGTCAAACCAGTAATAGAAGTTCCGGTAAGCGGTGTCAATCAGGTAATCAGAGGAACGGTACTGATCTACAATTTCCTTGAAGTCATCCGGGCAGTTATAGTTGACAGCTTGAATCAGATAAAAGGCATTTTCCAACAACTGATACTGTTCCTGATAATCTTTGCCAAAATGCATTTTACCTCGTTTCTGACATACTTCCGGGATGGTCATACCTTCCAGCTTTGCTCCTGTATCCTCAGCCATTAGACGTTCCCTGACCCAACCAATAAAAAAGCGGTCAACTGCTGCAAAGGTATCACAGTTCAACAAAGCTTCTGGTTTATAAGTTTCCAGTGCGGCAAAAGCATTGAGTCTCACCGCTGCATAAGCAGACAGTTCATTAAATCGCTCGCGATAAAGCACATTATTCATTAGGTTATCCAGGAAAGCAATTATACTGCCGGACTTATAAGATACAAAGCTTTTCCATGCTTCCGGCACTTCACCGCATATTGACCGCTCTGTATAAGTTATAAAGAGAGTAATCACCAACTTTTCAAGGGTAGGCTTCATATCGTTATAACCGAATTGTTGCTCACAAAGCCGCCAAAAAGCAGGGAGTAGATCGTATTTATCAAATTCATTGAGGAATTTGTTATCTTCCAACTCACCATCGGTTAGGATGACACGAACAACTTCCTCAAAAGAAGCTATCCTCGTTTTACATAGTGCACTCATTAAAGCAACTTCGATGGTTTCTCTAGTAAAGTTTTCAATCTCCAGATTATAAAACCGTTGGGTTCTGTCCTTTGCCCGGAAAAACTTGATATATTTTTGAATGACCGGTTTGTACTTCGCGTTAATTCCAAGGTCAACCGTAAGCAGGGATGCACGATCCGCAAAAAACCGTTTGGAATAAAGCAGTGTATCCTCCAGATGATTGTCCCGTACCGGAGGCTTCGGAAAAGGGGCATAAATCAGATAGTTGGTAGTTCGATCCTGCCGCTCCAGAAAATATTTAGTATAGAACTGGTTATCCGGTTCCAAATGATAAACCTCGGCATTGACCAGCTCTAATGTATCTATATCTTCTGCAAACTCTGCTTTGTCATCGTACCAGAAGACCAGCTTACGTGTTTCTCCGGTAAACTCATTATTGAGTTTGTCAGTTATTTGTTTTAGATTTAGTTCTGCCATATACTACCTCCGAGAATTGGTTTATTTTTCATTAATAATAGATTCTTTGAAGATTGCAGGATCAAATACTTTTTCCAGTTCTGTTTTCAGTAGTAAGGAAGCATCTTTATTCATAAAAGGGTTTAAATATATTTCTTTTACAAATGCTACCACATCTATATGAAGTGCTATGCCAGAATCCTCGCCGATTTTGTAAATAATACCACGCACCTCATTCTCGTACTTGTACGGCAGAATCTTAAACTTCTCTTTAACGCGCATTGCATGCGGAACACTACCAGGCTCGTAAATAATCCACGGTAAATCAATGCGTTTTTCCACCTTATTAGGGTTAATATATTCAACATAACACAAAACCAAATCACTTCGATTTACTTGTTGTAATAGCTCTCCAACAGTTGTTACAATACAAACACCTGTGGATTCTGGATCATACATCTTCCACAATGCATAGTTTTCCCCGTCAAACATTGTCCAGCACGAAACAAAAGCAGAAATCTTTTCATCTATTTTCGTGCTAATCGTCCTATATGAATTGACGCTATCTCTTGGCCAATCCTTAAAGAACGCATCCGGAATTTGTCGTTCATGTTTATCCTTAAATGATTTTACATTTGCAAACCAAATCGTCCGCTCTTTTGTTAACCGATCAATCTTTTCTCGGGTAAAATAGCGTGCTATCTTAGTATCATGCGGTATACTTTCTAAACTAACTGTACTAGTAATTTTGAGCATCTCATTCACCTCAAATCTTCGCTAGCACTTCAAGCTTTTTACCATCGGTATCGGTCTGGACTTTTTCGTAGTTGACCTTCACTCCATCGTCCAGGTCAATAGCAATACGGGCAAGGGCCAGGTGAGCGATCTTCTCATCATAGTCTTTGGTTTCTTTCAGTTGTCTTGTTAGCTTTTCTTTGCGCTTTTGGGCGGCAGTCACCTCACGAGCATTAGTGCTGTTCTCAATGGTTTCCTGCATTCTCGAGATCTCACTTTCATAAACACGCTGCATCCGGTGCAGATAATCAATACGCAAGTTTCCGATGGTATCTTCATTATACCGATGCAAATATACCAGAGCTTTAAACCCATCTGCTTTGCCACTATCAAACATCCAGTATATTGGTCTCTTTTTATAAATCTTGCAGTGATCTTTGAAGAAGTCTTTCAAAAAGTAATTGCGGATAATTTCCCGTGAACTATTACCTTTATTTCCAAGAGCATTTGCAATGAAATCAAGATTCTCTTCTAAAGTATCTGCGCCAAAAGTCTTTTTTAAGAAAGCGCAGAATAAACCTACAACATCATCCTCAAAGTACTCTTCATCGGTGATAGGAAGTATGTTATCTTTGTCTGGAATAAAAGTGCTGTATTTGCTGTCATTCCATTCACCACCGGCATAGACAAGGCCACCTACATCAAGGCTATAACGGCCAAACATACAGCCAACAGCATAGGAAATGAAGGAACGAATATCCCGGCCAATATCAGCCTTACGAATGGTTACATCCTTATCCTCAATATCTGGAGTAAGTTCATCCTGCAAACCATAGATATCAACGAAGATGCGATTGAGTTCTTTTCCGTTGGCTTTTAATTGACTAAATTGCGTCTCAGTTACAGATGTCCATGTATTATAAGCAGACGAGATTTTGCCACACCATTGCTGCGTTTGAACATCAAAACCTGTTGCTGACTTGTGAGCAATCAATGGATGTGTTTGAAAATCCCAAGAAACTTCGAAAGAATCCCATTCTGCCTTTGCAATAGAAATACTATTCATTACTTTTTGTTCAATAAGAAGTCGATAATCTTGCTTGCCGAATAGTAAAGGAATTCTCTTTAAATCACCAACTTGAGTTGTAGACGTTGGATTAAGAATCTTGACATATTCTGGAGTAATTTTCGAATTAAAAATACCAATCAAGTAGTACAATTTTCCCAAATCTGCAAATGCACATGAACCCTTTACATCAAACATAAAACCATAATTGCAGAACCTTCCAGCAAATGTATTGCCTGAGATATCAGACCATGTAATACACTGTTGCAAATAAACATGAGTCATGGTTGTTTTTGCACGATTAAAATTATGTGACTCACTCCAGTTCACAATGAATTCATTATTGCCATACCATTTTCTTTGCTCTCCACCCTTATTATAAGGGATCCATTTTGTTACATTTATATCAATGTCACTAGCGTTTTTATAGCTAAATGCAATAGTTTTATAGTTCACCTCGTACCATTTTCTTAGATATAAATCATTATTACCTGTTGTCATCCCTGATACAATTTCGGCCAAATCACCTAAAGACTTTTTGCTATCAAAAGTGGAAAGTATAGCATCTGTTGCCCAATATGCAATTGGTGAACCCGGGATTTTGGAGAAGTTTTTCCGCTTTGCCGCATACAAATTATTTTTCGCACGAAATGCATCTTCTTTTGCCCACTGGCTATTATAATCAACCAATCGAATATAGTTAGCTTCATAATCGTCAATATTGCTTTTTCGCATGACAAAAGCGGTTGTCTGAACCACTTCTCCGCCAATTTCTTCAAATGCTCGTGCACCAAGGTGTGCCATGTTTATAATATCTTTTTGCAAAATCTCCTCACGCAGTTTCTCTAAACTTGAAAGGAACATCCATGCGTGCTGAGTTATCATTGCCTGATAGCAATTTATCTTTGTCATTTGTTCGCAGCGTTCAATAAATACTGCAAACAAATCGCTCTTGCTGTCAGGATAGTTCTTTTTTACAAAATCAGACAACTTTACTCCCATACCGCTGCTGCCCATATACGGTGGGTTGGTTACAACAACATCATATTTCTGTGCCATAGTCATACCAATTTCCACCAATAAGCGTAATTGTTTTTTGGTATTATCAATACCGACGGTATCCAGCGTCATCTGACCGGTCATATCCAAGTTTTCAACGAACTGATAGAGCAGCTTCCAGTTATAGTTCTCTATGTTTAGAATAGAGCCGTATTCCTTGGCATCAATAAAGTTATCCAGCAAGCCCTGCATTTGAAGCTTAGCTGTGTTTCGATCCATCTCATCCATACCTGCACCGAAGTATTTCAAATGACCACGATTTACGTCATTGCTCTCCTGAATAGCATAGACATGGATGGTAGTTCCTTCATTTAAAATACGCCGATTATACTGTCTAGCCTTCATCATCACGGCAAAATAAGCAAGCTGATATGCGCGGTTATCAATATCTAATCCATAAAGGTTGTTTTCCAGGATACTCTTTGCTGCATCACGTTGGCTATAGCCATAGCTTTCATAAATCTGCATCAGCACTTCAAAAGCGTATACCAATATATGGCCACTACCCATGCATGGATCACTAATCTTAATATCTTCCGGCTTTATAGTCTTATATTCTTCTCTAATTTTGTCAAGTTGAGCCTCAACCTCTGGTTCTTGCTTTGCTTCTTCGAGATAGTATTTCCACCCAAAGTAACTGCCATTTAGATACTTATCTGATAATCCCGAAGATACCCGCTCGTGCTCTAACCACAACCGTCCAAGGCTGTTTTCCACCATATAGCGCACGATCCAGTCTGGTGTAAACAACTGGGTAGCAGCCGGAATACGTTCCTTAGTAATCTTCACATTCTTTTTCAAAAGGGCAAAGGTCTCATCCTTCGGCTCAGTGTTGTAATACTGATACATCCAGCCTATAATTTCGACCTGACCTTCTTTTTCCACGTTGAAATCATCTTCTGGTATATCATTTACTAGATGATATACTATGCCGTCCTTGTCAGTGAAAGATACGTTCATTAGTAACTCAGTATAGTCGTTAGTTTTCTGAAACAATTCAGGCAAAATCGCATTCAATTCATTACACTGTTTAATAAAGAGCATACGGAACAACTCATCCAGCTGATTATCATTTTTTAGCTGCATAATACGATCTTTTTCATAGGGAGTATAGTCCAAATCAGCGTCAAAAGGTGAAGTTACCAAATCGGGTTCAATTTTCGTGCTACTCTCAGAAGAAAGTACTCGAACACGGGATGGAAGGTAGTCGTTAACCTCCATGAAGCGCACGGCAATCAGACGGTTAAACCATGTATAAGCAACCTCTTCAATAACGCCTTTATAGGCAGTGTTATAATCAGACTGTCTCTCCTTTTGTTGAATAGTCTCCACCAGTTTCCTGCGCTGCTCGATCTGTACTCCAGTGATTGAATAAGGTTCTTTTGTACCAATATCAAAAAACTGGACATCCTTTGTTGACTGTGGAAGTGGGCTTTTTATTTCTTTATCCGTAATACCCAACAGCCCTGCTTTATATGTAATATCTGCAATAAGCTTGTTTCTTGCCCATATTGCAAAGTTTTTAATTGCTGTCTTATTCATATGCGGTTTCTCCTTTAAAATTCAATATTGACAATGGTATCCTCTTCTAGCTCTTTAAGAATTCGCTCTCTTAGAGCAGCTATATACTTGTCAACATCTTGTACTGTCTCAATTTGCCACGAGGTAGACAGATTAATAGTCTTGATACTAATATTTTTTCTTTTCTTAATCTTAGGTTGAGGTTTTTGCCCTGTTGTACCACTGCCTCCGTAAGGAACCCCTCCTTCAGCTACCTTCTCATCCTTTTTTGACATTTCATTGAGGAGTCTAACTTTTAAAGCATCTGCTTCAACTTTGATATTCTGCAATGTGGCTACATTATTGCAATGAGCCGCCTTATCGTAGATTTCAGTAAACAGTTTAATATAACGATCATTTAACTCAGATTTATATGGCTTAGTGTTAAGGACTTTAAATACTCTGGCTTTTGCATCATCAATGGCTGCAAGTATGGGAGCTTCCATATTAGACAAAACACGCATATAAGCGTCTGTGAATTTATCGATCAGTTCAGGCAGTTTAGGGATCTCACTATATGGAGAATGCTTTTTCAAAATAGCCTTTATAGAAGCAACGTATTCTTCGACTTTTTCATTCACAATGAAAGTTTTGCTTTCATCATAAATATTCATTAAACGCAGCGCACGTTCAAAGATATTCTTCTGTTCACCGACAAAGAACGCCTTTACAGGTTCATAATCCTCAGCAAAGTCTAGGTAATCATCTCTATCGGAATTAACTTTTTTAAAGAATTCTATTGGGGATTGAATTTGAGTTATCGCTCGAAGCAAGTTCTTACCTTCTGAAACCGTCTTTTTGCCAGGCAGAGGTTGGTTCTTATACATTATTTCGTATTTCTCAAGTTCATTGATTACGTTCTGACTGTATGTTTGGAATGAACGCATCATGGAATCATCATCGTCATTAACGCTGGAAACACCAAATAATTCCTTCATGACCTCACGAGCAGCTTTCTTTTGGGTTTCATTGGCCTTTTCACGCTTTTCGGTCAAAAGTTTCTCAACAAATTCCTTTTTGGTAATATAACGAATAATTTCATCCTCAGATTTATTAAGCAGGGTGACACTGCTGCCATTAACAGTAAAGGAAATATCGCCGTTCTTGAATAGTTTGGCAGCGAGCCATTCCACATCGTCTTCCACGAAACCATAAGGTGCCTTCATAAAGCGATCCATCAGGCTTTTCATGGAAGTTTTAATGTGCATGGCAGAATTAGCAGAAATAAAACTCAACATATCATTAAGCGCATGGATATTCGGTTCTGTACCGCCTTCCAGCGTAAGGGTCTGCTGATTTGAGGTCTTGAACATTGCCCGAATATTCGCTTCGCTCATGGCTGTGTCAATATAAGGCAGCTTATGGTATACATTAGAAACTAAACGGCCAAGGGCATCATTGATTCTAGTTGCCACATCCTTTGTACCAATCTGGGCTTTATCGCCGTTTACATAGATATCTGCATTTTTCATGGATTCAATAAGAAAAAGCTTTGCGTTGCTATTCCGTTCCCTCATCTCTGCACGTTTGGCTTCTTGAATCTGCTCGAATTTCATTACCCTGCTTGATGTAGTCAGTCGTAGGTATTTTTCGATTTTTAATGCACTTCTGATTTCATCTAAAAAAGCAGAATCATCGGGCAGTACCACAAGAACTTCCTTGCTCTGACCTGATATCATTCGCAAAGTGGTATCTTCAGAGCCATATTCAGAGTACGGGGTAAGTACCTTTACACCAATATCGTGGCTTTGATTTGCCCTATAGGGACGGTCATCCACGATCTGATTGAAAGCAAAGCCATACCTTCCGTTAAACGACGGATAACGGTATTTTTTATCACTGAAAATATCTTCAAAAATAAGTTCGGAAACCTTATTTATTATCTCGGCCATCTCAACGTTCTGACTGTCTATTTCCCGATTGATTTCCTGTTCCTCATCGGTTAGGAACACATAGATATCGCCATTCTTCTGAACTAACATCTGACGGGCAAGGATTTTTAGAGCTTCTTCAGCCTGCTTTTTTAGTTCTATTCTGTCGGCATCAATATCAGAGATCATCAGACTTGTAATATTTTCGATGTTAGCCGTTATCTCTTTAACGTATTTAATCATAAACAGTGTTTTCAGAACATTAACTGCAAAACAGTCTTCAAGTTTATCAGGGTTTATATAGCTGTTGTCCATAGCGCGGCTTATCACACCCTTATGGCTGTGATCTAGGAACTGGTGCAAGGCATCATAGAATACATTAAAGGGAATAAGCGTACCAACAGGGCAATCCATCAGTTTTACTGCTGATTCCTTGAATAAAGCAATCATGGAACGTTCGCCCTCGGACAGATGCTTACCCGATGCTCCATGAGTTCTGATGGAAGTCAGGACACTGCCCAGCAGGTTAAACTGATAAGGTACAAAAGGATAAACGGCAGCAAAGTCACTGTCATCAGCATACAGTTTTTTCTCTACGCCATCATTAAATACAATTAGGTTTTTGATAATAGTAGACTTCTGTTCATAGAGCAATCTAAGGGTTTGTTCAGTAGTCGCGTTTTTATCCAAAATTCTTTTCTTGATAACCTCATCCACATTGGCAGAAGAAAGAGAGAGTCGGGTATCAAAACGCCCCTGAATTTTCGAAAAATCATTACCTTTGATCTTTGTTATAGAATCAATATCCTGCTGGCTGGTCACAACGATCCAGACCTTGCCATGGCAAGCTGTACCCAAATCCTCAGTTACGGTTTGCAGATCAAGCATCAATTTGGAATCATCACCTATGTATTGACCGATTTCATCTACCAGGAAAACAATATGATAGTTATCACCTTTATGGCTAAGGTATTCCTTTACTAACCGGGCAAAGTTTTCAATGCTGATATTATAAGGTTCAGTTGCTTTTTCGCACCAGTTACGAGCAGCTGCCTCGCTCATGAATCCCATTTTATTAAGAACATCTACAATACTATCCTGAATGAAATAAAATTTATGCCGGGATTCTCCCCATGATTTTCCAAATTGTTCTTCAAACAGTCCTTTGAATTCTGCATAACGGCCTTTTGCAACTAGCTGTCTTTCCAGATCAGCTAGAAAAGGAACAGAACCACAAAATCCCTGCATTTCATTGAATACTTTCAGAAAAACAGAGACGATCGCATCCTTGGATTGTTTGCCGGTCATCTCGCTTTTGGAGTCAATATTAAATAGGATAACATCGGTAGGCACACTGGTGGCCAGCTTCATGTCAGCCAGTACCATTGGATCAATAATTTTCTTGTCCTCAATAAAATAGTCAATTGCTTTTTTTCCATCCACTTCAACATTACCAAGCAGGTAGGAAAGAATTTTCAGAAAGTGAGATTTACCACTACCAAAGAAACCGGATATCCAAACGCCCATTTTATCAGTGTACCCGTTGATTCCTTTCTTGTAGCTTCCAAAAAAGTCTGCAAAATATTTTTGCAGTTCTCTTGTAACAACGTATTCTTCAAGCTCCTGCCGGATATTGGTTTCATCACCCTGACCAACTTTGATAACGCCTTTAATATCCCGATCAATCGGTTTTGCAAACATATCTTTGATAATCATTGTTCACACTCCTCAATCAACGAGCCGGAATGCTCTATAATAGTTGTCGTCTTTAATTTTAGAAAAAAGGACCAGTTCCTGCCCGTCATATTTTCCCGGGTAAAACATCACAACCGGCACACGGTCAATCACTTGATGTAAGCTGTTTAACACCTTGTGTGACCGAAGTAACGGATAGCACTTTCCTATGCCGGTTATAAATATAACTGTCTCCTCTGGTATACGTTCCTGAATATACTGAACAATCATGCCGGCATCATTATCGATCTGCAGTAAATTTCCGACTGCCTTTACAATGTGAGCCATCCCTTTGTTCTTTTCAAACTGGAAACATTGCTCCATAAATCCTTCCTGCTCAAGTATGCCAATCACAATATCATAAAGATCAAAGACTACCAGTTCAAAACCATCGGTAGACTTTGCATTTTTTGCTTTCAAATATTCGATTCGTTCTCTGACGACTAATTCTTGCTCCGCCGGATAATCAAAAACATAATAACCGACTTCATTTCCAAGGCCCTTATTCTGGCGAAAGCTAGGCGTTTTAATCATACGCTCTGCTTTATCTAATCTTTCTTCCAAGCTAGGCATTTATCTCACCCCCGTTAGGGCACGAATTGTCATTTCCATACCATTGCTTCTAAGACATTCTTCCAACGCTTTGTCTAAAATAGGTTTTAAAATTTTCCTGTTTCCGAAAGAACGATCTATTACACCGGCTTCCATAAGCATTGTCTTATAGCAAGCGCCTAGCCGCTTAAGCGTATAATCTTTCCACTTTGCAACCTTTTCGCTTTGTAATTGCTTGTCCTTAAAGAAAATTCGAATATCACTGTCTGTCAATTCATTACTGCCAATAATCAGTTTTTCTCTATAAACCTCATAAACGAAATCAAAGAATAGCCTATCTGTCTGCATGATTGCGATTAATGCAATCAATTTTTGCGTGGACAGATCGCTATTTTCGAATAGTTTATAAAACAACGAATCTAAACCTTTTACACGGTTCGAAACTGTATTAAAAATTTGAATTGCCCTTGCCTGTGTAGGAGCAGAAAATATATTTTCCTCTAAATTTAACGTCTTAATTTCCATCAGAGTTTTTCCGCTCTCAAGCAGTCCAATTACCTTACGAAACTCGCAAAACCAGAAAGATAGCTTAACCATTCCTGCACTATATTCTTTTCTTTCCATATCTATTTCACCTGATGCTTTCTATGTTTTATCTTATTAGTTTGCTTATCCTTTTTCAGAACTTTTCACTACTTCAACGATATCCCCGAAATCACAATCCAACGTACGGCATATCTTCACTAATACTTCCATTGAAACGTATTTATTCTTTGATAACTTCGTCAAGGTGTTAGGACTGATTCCGGTTAATATTCGCAAGTCAGTTTTTT
This sequence comes from Syntrophomonadaceae bacterium, assembly GCA_028706315.1. Classification (GTDB taxonomy): domain Bacteria; phylum Bacillota; class Syntrophomonadia; order Syntrophomonadales; family Syntrophomonadaceae; genus STF2-222. Next base: position 80,293 of record JAQWBP010000009.1, on the reverse strand, counting down.
TGATACCTTTATCAATTAACAGTTTAAATAGTTTATTGTAGCATACGTCCATAATTTAATACCTCTGATTTTAATATTTAAAAGCATATATGTTATATTTTACCATATATTTTGTTATTCTCAATAGAAATGTATATTAATTTGCGATTTTTTCTTATTTTTTAGAGATTTTAGTATACTTTTCAGTATTCTTTTTTAATCAATTACCTTTTGGCGCATTAATAAATAAATCCCCCTCCTAATAAATAGGAGAGGGATAATGAATTGAATTGGGACAAACTTTATTATAAAATGTCTAATTTTATTGTGATAGTTCAAACTTTATTATAAAAAATCAAACTTTATTTTAATATTACATCAGATATTTCCCCGTATACTCCCCCTACTCCACCGTCACACTCTTTGCCAAGTTCCGTGGTTTGTCTACATCTGCACCCCGGAAGATGGCCATGTAGTAGGCGAACATCTGGAGGGGGATTACTGATACTATGGGGGCTAGGAGGGGATTTACGTCTGGGAGCAGTATCTGCTCATCGCATTCCTGGCAAACTTCCTGCAGGTTTTCTTTGCAGACTGCTACTACTACCGCACCACGAGCTTTGACTTCTTTTATATTTGACATGCTTTTTGCCGCCAGAGCATCCTGGCTGATGAGAGCTAGTACAGGAACTCCGGTGTCAATTAAGGCCAGGGGTCCGTGTTTTAACTCGCCGGCAGCATAAGCTTCGGCATGAATATAAGAGATTTCTTTGAGTTTTAAAGCCCCTTCCATGGCTACTGCATAGTCCAAACCTCGGCCCAGGAAGAAGGTGCTTTCTACATTTTGGTATTTTCCCGCCAGCCTTTTTATTTTTTCTTCTTCTTGTAAGACTTTTTCGGTCATTACGTCCATATCCAGCAGTTCTTTACCGAGGCCAGCCAGGGTTTTCTGGTCATAAGTTTTCCTTTTTTTGGCCAGATAAAGGGCGAGAAGATACATGATAACCAGCTGGGTAGAATAAGCTTTGGTAGAAGCTACTGCTATTTCCGGCCCGGCATAAGTGTAGAGTACTTTATCAGCTTCACGGGCTATGGAGCTTCCTACCACATTAGTTACGGCCAGAACTTTTACCCCGTTGCGCTGGGCTTCGCGCAGGACAGCGAGGGTATCGGCAGTTTCACCAGACTGGCTGATGACTATCATCAGGTCGCCGGGGCTCCAGAGTACATCCCGATAGCGGAATTCTGAGGCTATATCTGTTTCCACCGGCAGGCGCGCTATTTTTTCAATGGCGAGTCGGCCAACTAGTCCTGCGTGATAGGCAGTTCCACAGGCTACCATGTATATTTTTTTTACATCATCAAACAGCTCATCTAGTCCCTGTTCGGAAAAATCCACCAGGCCGTCTTTGATTTTGCCCCTGAGGGTTTGCCGGATGGCATCTGGTTGTTCATGTATTTCTTTGAGCATGAAATGCTCATATCCGGCTTTTTCGGCTGAAATAGGATCCCAGGTAACATTAAATATTTCCTTATTAATGAGGTTGCCGCTAAAATCAGTAATAGTTACTCCTTCTGCTGTAACTACAACGAATTCATAGTCATCCAGGATGTAAACCTTATCTGTTTTACCTAGTATAGCTGGTATATCAGATGCTATATAGTTTTCTCCTGCTCCTAATCCGACTATGAGGGGGCTATCTTTTTTAGCCGCAATTATTTTATCCGGCTCCTCCTGGCTTATGACTGCCAAGGCAAAGGAGCCTTCAATGTAGTTTAATGCTTTACGTACAGCATTTTCTAATGAATCTGCATAGAATTTTTCCACCAGATGGGCTACTACTTCAGTGTCAGTATCAGAAATAAAGTCATGCCCTTCTAGGATAAGCTCTTTCCGTAAAGCAGCATAGTTTTCTATAATGCCATTATGAACGATGGCTATCCGACCACTGCAATCTGCATGGGGATGAGCATTAACATCACTCGGTACCCCATGAGTTGCCCAGCGGGTATGGCCAATTCCCAGGTTGGCTGCCGGTGGTTCGCCTATGGCTTTCACCAGATCAGCTAAGCGACCCGCTTTTTTAGTTATCATAATTTGGCCGTCTTTAAATATCGCAATACCGGCAGAATCATACCCCCGGTATTCTAAATTGCTTAGGCCATGTGTAATAACCGGAATGGCGTTATTCCTTCCGGCATATCCCATTATTCCACACACGTAATAATTTGCCTCCTAACTCTTTATTCGAGTCTCATTATCTTGCAACAGATTTACTCATTTTATCCAGCAAACTATTAGCTATATGCATGTACACATATGCAGTCCTTTGTTGGGGCATTACTGCCTAGTTTTGTAACTGCATTAACGATGGTGTTCACCGGGGGGCATCCGCCGATGATTCGATTAACCCCCACCTCGTCACCCACGCCCCTTACGGGGCAATTTTGAATGTTGAATTTTTAATTATTAATCAATGACAGAATCAGGACAAGCCTGATTCTAAACGTAAATTTAAAATTAAAAATTAATAATTTAAAATTAGCCTAGCGTCGCGTGGGTCAGGCGCTTTTTTGCCCGAAGGTTTATCCCTCTAAGGCACTTTCTATAGCTTGCTGAATACCACCAATCACTTCCTCTAAGAGATACTTATCTGGTCCCTGAGCCATTATTCTAACTAGCGGTTCGGTTCCTGATGGCCTTACTACTAGTTTGCCCCACTCACCCAGTTTTTCTTCAGCTATGGCCAGAGCTTCTTGCACTAACGGATGAGGCAGTAGTTGTTCCTTGTCTTCTATTTTGACATTAACCAGGATTTGCGGCTGCTTTTCCATCTCCCGGGCTAATTCAGAAAGGGTAAGTCCGGTACGTTTCATAACTTCAACTAGTTTCATAGAGGTAAGCAGTCCATCACCAGTAGTAGCATACTGGCGGAATATTATATGGCCTGATTGTTCCCCGCCAATAAGAGTGTCGGTTTCCTGCATTTTCTCCAGAACGTAACGGTCCCCCACTTTGCAGCTGTTAACTTTCACATTTTCCCGGTTAAGGGCTATATCTAAACCGATATTACTCATTACCGTAGCAACTACTGTCGGTGGATTTAGCAGACCACGGCGGCACATATCCAGCGCACATATGAGCATAATATAGTCACCATCGAGCTCATTACCGCGCTCATCTACGGCTATACAGCGGTCAGCATCACCATCATAGGCTATACCGATATCAGCATGGTGATGAATTACGGCTTTGCACAGAGAGTCGGTATGAGTTGAGCCACATCTGTCATTTATGTTGAGACCATTGGGCTGGTCATTTATAGCTATGACTCTGGCTCCCAGTCTGCGCCATAATTCCGGCCCAGCTGCATAAGCGGCACCATTGGCACAATCAACTACTATGGTTATACCTTCCAGGTTCTCCTTTAGGCTATAGCAACTGGTGAGATAATTAAGATAATTGTTCAGGGCTTCTTCAATAACATAGACCCTGCCAACATCTCCGCCCTGGGGACGACTTAAATGGCTGGTACCTGCCAGTACTAGTTTTTCGATTTCTGTTTCTATTTCATCAGGTAATTTATAACCACTGGGGCCAAAAAATTTAATACCATTATCTTGAACCGGATTATGGGAAGCTGATATTACTATGCCACACGAAGCTTTATATTTTTGGGTTAAATAAGCAATAGCCGGTGTAGTAATTACTCCTGCAGTAAGGACATCAGCTCCAGTTGAGCATATTCCTGCCATAAGGGCTGTTTCTAGCATATCTCCAGAAATTCTGGTATCTTTCCCCACCAAAATCCGTGGCCGGGTGGTAGAATCTTGTTTAGCCAGGACATAACTGCCTGCTCTACCCAGGTCAAAGGCCATTTCGGGTGTTAATTCGATATTGGCAATCCCTCTGACTCCATCAGTACCAAATAATATTCCCACAATAAAACCCCCTGCTTTGCTTAATAATTAAAGAACAAATGCTAAGCATTTGTTTTATACCGGGGAATGAATTCCCCTCTACACAAGCGTGAAAACGGCATATACGTCCGCAAGTGTCTACGTTAGACAATCCGTGTAGCCCGGAATTCATTCCGGGTTTACCGGAGTACCGGGGAATGAGTTCCCCTCTAAAAATTAAAAGAACGTCAGTTCTTTTGCGTTCACTACTGAATCGTCATCGATAGCTATTTTACCACCAGGTTTCTGATACCGGATAATTATTTTCTCGGCAGTTTTTATGCCATCAACGGCAGCACTTACTATGCCTCCGGCGTAACCGGCTCCTTCGCCACATGGGTACATGTTGTCTATACTTAAAGAGCACATATGTTCATCACGCTGGATTCTTAAAGGTGTTGAGGTTCTGGTCTCTACGCCAGTCAGTACTGCCTGATCTTGTATAAAACCGGGCATTTTTTTATCCCAATATTTAATGCCCCGCTCCATTACCCCACATATCTCGCCAGGCATTAGCTCCCAGAGGTTGGCCGGAGTTACTCCTGGCGTAAAGGTAGCTATTGATCCTTCCAGGGAAGTAGTCTGTTTTTGCTCCAGAAAATCATTTACTAACTGCGCAGGAGCGCGATAATTTCCGCCTCCCATCCTGAAAGCCAGATGTTCGAGTTCCTCCTGAAGTTTAACTCCCCCTAGAGCACTAAATTCCCAGTCAGCCGGTTTTACCGTAGCTACCAGGGCACTATTAGCAATACCAGTATCACGGGCAAAATAGCTCATTCCGTTAGTTACTACCTGCTCATGGTCTGATGCAGCGCCGATGACATAACCGCCAGGACACATACAAAAGGTATATAATGACCTGCCAGTCTGCTGGTCCTGATAAGTTAGCTGATAATCAGCTGCTCCCAGCTGTGGATAGCCAGCATATCTGCCATATTGTTTTTTATCGATGAATTCCTGGGGATGTTCAATCCGCACCCCCATGGCAAAAGCTTTGGGTATAAGGCTTACCTCTCGGGCGGCTAAAAGCCGGTAAACATCACGGGCACTATTACCTACTGCCAGGACCATAACTGCACAAGGTATTGTCACCCGGCTATTTATTATTATGCTTTTTAAACACTTATTGTTAATATCGAGATCAGTCATCTGGGCATCAAAATAAAACTCACCACCCATTTTAATAATATCCTGGCGCATTTTTTTGACTACCTGGCGGATAACATCAGTACCTACATGAGGCTTTTTTAAATAAAGGATCTCCTCATCTGCTCCGTATTTAGTAAAGGCTTCGAGAACATAATTAACCCGCTCATCACCAATACGGGTGGTAAGTTTGCCATCAGAAAAAGTACCTGCTCCCCCTTCACCAAACTGGGTGTTGGAATGAGTATTAAGCTTACCCGCTTGCCAGAATTCACTTACCGTTTGCACCCGGCGGTCTATATCCTGACCCTGCTCAATTACCACCGGCTGATAGCCCTTTTGAGCCAGATAATACGCGCAAAAAAGTCCTGCCGGTCCGGAGCCTATTATTAGAGGTGAATAGGGAAGTGATTCTACCCCGGGTATCACCGGAGTTGTCTGAACTGGCTTAACTGCTGAAATTTCAGCCGATTCCATCAGGGCCGCTTTTAGCTTAAGATTATCAGGCAGCTCTATATCAACCGTATAAGTAAAGTAAATGTTTTTTCTGCGGGCATCTACTGACTTTCTCACCAGCTTAAACCCTTGGAATTTATCTGCACTTATACCTAGTCGCCTGGCTGCAGCTTTATATAAATCAACCATTTTATGGTCAATAGGCAATCGCAATTCCCGTACTCTTAGTTTCATTCTTCAACCTCGTTGTTATCAATTTTTACTATTTCTACCGTTACCTTTACCGTAGCAGGCGCCACCCGTGAATTTTCAGGAATTTGCACTGCTATTTCCTGATTAAATGTTTCCTTCTTGCCCGCTAGATTAATTTCTTCTGTTCCCAGGCTGGTAATTTTGCCTATGCGGTTCTCACTACCCAGCAAATTAATTAGCTCAGGTTCAACTATGATATTCTGAACCTGGTAACCTTCTTCTGCTTTACCTGTAATTAACGGTTTAACTGGTACTTTTTTCGCCGCCCTTTTTTCTGCTACTACCACATAAACAGTAACCTTTTCCGGTACAATCCTGATATTACCATTTATATAATTACCTTGGGCATCTACAGCGGTAAGCCGGGTAGAAAATGAACTAGTATCTATAATATTACTCAAATCAACCGGGCTTACTACAGATTTTACCTGGCTAACTATTTCCTCTTCACCTTTAATAATACAATGATCCGGCACGGTTACTATATCGAGGAGTTGGTAGCCTGGTAAGGGGTCACGGGTAATCTCATAATTCACCGGTACCCGGTGTTCACTTATTTCTTGTAGCGTTACATTAACTATATCTGGATTAACAGTAGTTAGCATAGTTCCTTTTACCGGCTCCACATTTACCGGCAGCCGAAAATCACCTTTGTCTAATCCAGTTAAATCAACAAAAGCTTTGATCTGCCCGGGTTCTTTAAATGAACCCCATAATTTTACCGTAACCTTATCAGGAGCATCTATACTTAAACCTTCCGCCAGATTATGGTACTCAAGTGCAACTTCTACGGAGTCAGGCCGGGCAGTAAGTTCTCCCTGATTTACTACGTAGTACCAAAGCAATACTGCTAGTAGAATGGATATTATTTTAAGCCCTATCGTGCTCTTTTTCCTCGGATTCACCCGCCCACCTCCTTTTAAAAGTATCTCTCCAGCGTTCCTGAGTTACCAGTTCCCGACTTAATACCTCTTTAAGGCTCTGGGCATCCAGGTAGCGCTGCAGTTTGCCTTCCCGGGCTATAGATATAGCACCAGTCTCTTCGGAAACAATTACTGACAGTGCATCTGATACTTCGGTAATGCCTATTCCAGCCCGGTGTCTGGTACCTAGTTCTTTATCTAGTGATGGATTATCACTGAGCGGCAGAAAACAGGCAGATTTTTCAATTCTCCCACCGGATATAACGGTAGCTCCATCGTGCAAAGGTGAGTTAGGAACAAAAATATTAATAAGTAGACCTGCAGATACTAATGAGTCCAAATTAACGCCACTTTCCATATACTCACCTATGCCTGTCTCCCGAGTTAATATAATCAAGGCTCCTACCTGATTGCGCGATAATACAGATACTGCATCACTAATCTCCCGGATAATGGTGTCATACTCCTCCATTAATAGTGTAGAACGGTGGCTGGTAAAAAAACTGCCTCTGCCCAGCTGTTCCAGAATTCGGCGCAACTCGGGCTGAAATACAATAGGAATAGTAATAGCAAATAAAATCCATATTTTTTGCACCAGCCAGTTAACCATCTCTAATTCCAAATAGATGGCAATAGCAGAAAACACCAGCAAAAATACCAGCCCTTTAAGGAGCTGTTCTGCTCGTGTTCCCCTAATTAGCCCCAGTATTCGATAAAATACATAAGCAACTATTGAAATATCAATCAAACTGCGTAATATATCCCACGGGCTAGCGAACGTACCGGAAAGAAAGCTCAAGTCCAATATACAGTCCTCCAGATAAAACATAACTCGACATCTTAGCTATGCTTTTAATCATAACATTTTTGTAGAAAATATTCGAAAAACGAAAACACACCATACAGCCTAATAATTAGTACTTTTTACATGAGAAGTCAAATGTATGTTTATTCACTACCCAGATAGTGAAAAACAGCCAGTACACCCTCACTAACACTAATACGCGCATCCGGAGCAGCAATTACATTAGATATGGCATAAGGATTAGCTTTTTCTAGCTCTGCATCCTTAAGTACATACTCAACCCCGGTTGCCCATACTCCCCGGGCCTTATCACTAAGAGGTAAAATAGAAACTAGCTCACCAGGTTTCCCGTGTAATTCCAGTTGGCTGGTGACTAGATAAACTATGCATTCCGGAGTAAAATGGATTACTTTTTTACCCCGCTTAACCGTGTCTATGCCAGCATAGAGATTGCTCAAAGTATGATCAAGGCGCTTGCCCAGGGTCCCGGTAAAAATTATTTCATCGGCACCGGCCTCTTCCGCGCGTTCCAGAGCCAGTTGCGTATCAGTAAAATCTTTACGCTCTGGGTAGCGCTTAAAAAGGACTTTATGTTCCTGAAAATATTCCCGTATTTCAGGAAGAATGGAATCCATATCACCCAGAATATATGACGGCATAATTCCTAACTGCCAAGCATAATTTGCCCCACCGTCGGCACATAATACTAATTCAGTATCATTAAAAATTTCTCTATACAAATCAAGGGAACCATATTCCCCGTTAGCCATTATTATACACTTCATAGCCTTCTCCTAATATAAGGACCTGCCAAGGTCCATATTTAACAACTATATAATATAACAGTACTGATACGAGAGGCAAATTATAAATTTTGTCGAACACCTATACAAGTATTAAGTTCTAGATCAGCAGCTAAAACTAGTTTCTCATTTTTTGTCATAATTTGATATGACATTATTTTTCTTTTGAAAATTGACAAAGAAAATAGCGTTCATTATAATGCTATTAGTTTTATTTGCAGCAAAGGAGGCGAACATTATGGCATATATAATTACTGATGAATGCATTTCCTGTGGAGTATGCGCTGAGGAGTGCCCGGTTGGAGCAATTACCGAAGGTGAAGATAAATACGTGATTGACCCTGAATTATGCACCGAATGCGGTTCCTGCGCAGACGTTTGTCCGGTTGAAGCACCGGTAGAAGGTGACTAATTACAAGCAAACAAATATTTTAATGATATAAAAAAAACCCATTGCTGGGTTTTTTTTATTTTTATTATTAATTCCCTGCGAAAACTCCTAAACTAACGCCAGATAACTTTTTGCAGTGAAACCGAAATTTGTACTTTTGCATACGCTAGTAACTTAGCTGCTTTCAATTACCTCCTGCAGTACGTTACTCAAATCCGTAATTCCATATGGTTTATCAATAATCCCCTTAAAGCCCCACTTTTGATATTCAGACATTACTGGATCATTCGAATACCCACTGCTAACAATTACCTTTACATTCGGATCTATTTTTAACAACTTTTGTACTGTTTCCTTGCCTCCCATGCCACCTGGGATAGTTAAATCCATTATTATTGTTTCGAATGGATCACCTGCTAAAAGAGATTTCTCATATAACTTTATACACTCTTCCCCATCCCCGGTAAGCTCTACCTCATAGCCCAGCGATCCTATCATTTCCTTCACTACTTTTCTAACATTAACTTCGTCGTCCATCACCAGTATTCTACCCTTACCTTTAACTACCTTTTTGTCCTCATGCTTGCATGTGGCCTTTTCATCATCTACTGCTGGCAGATAAATATAAAAGGAGGTACCACCACTTGGTTTTGAATCAAAAGTAATATTCCCGCCATGCCGATTAATGATGGAATAAGCTGTGGCCAAGCCCAGGCCAGTTCCCTTTTCCTTGCTGGTGAAGTAGGGATCAAATATATTACTCTGGTACTTTTCTGGGATCCCCTCACCCTCATCGGCTATGGTTATTTTTACATACTTCCCTTTTTCCAAGAGTATATCCGAGCCCCAATGCTTAATATTAATATTCTCGGCAATAACCTTTATAGAGCCGCCATGGGGCATCGCCTGAATTGCATTAATAATAAGATTATTTATAACCTGGCTAATCTGCCCTTCGTCAACCTCTACATTCCATAAGTTATCGGGGATATGAAATTCTGATACTATATGAGCTCCACTAAGAGCAAAATTAACCGAATCCTGGAGCAGCTTTGCTATGCAATAAGTTTTTTTGATGGGAGCCCCGCCACGGGCAAAGGTAAGCAGTTGCTGAGTTAAGCCTTTAGCCTGGCAAGCTGCCTTTTCCGCTTCATGGAGTAACCCGCATACCTCCCTGTTTCCTTCGGCCATAATCTGACTCAGGCTTATATTACCGGCGATTACCGTTAAAAGATTGTTAAAATCATGGGCTAATCCACCGGCCAGTACCCCCAGGGATTCCAGTTTACTAGCCTTAATCATTTCGTCTTCTATACGCTGTTTCTCAGTAATATCACGTAACACCCAGACTAGCCCCCAAAATTTACCCCTTTCATTACGTATAGGAGAACCCTTCGCTTCTATTAGCCTTTGGCGCCCGTCTTTATCTTCTATGACATGATTATTTATTTCATATACTGCCTGCCCATCAGCTATGCGATTAATTACTTTATGTTCCAGAGGAAATAGCTGTAAGACCTTGCGGAAATCGTTACCTTCTAATTCCTCCTGATTCATACCGAGTACCTTACAGCTAGCTTCATTAGTAAGGGCAATATTGCCTTCAAAGTCAGTAGCTATAACGCCATCGCCGATACTACTCAATGTTACCGCTAACCGTTCTTTTTCAGCTGCCAAGGCTTCCACTGCCCGTTTACGCTCCGTAATATCTATTATTACTGCCAGCACACAACGCTCATCCTTAAGTTCTATTAATTCCGTGGAAAACTTTAACCAGCGTTCTTCTCCCAACCCGTTAGTAAAAATAGTAACCTGGTCACGCAGTACCCCATTATTCACCAGCAACATATTTCTTAATATTTTGCCATCTTCCCAGTCTCCAATTTCTTCAATTCTCCGGCCGATAAGATATTCCCAGCTGTACCCGGTTAGTTGGACAAAGCTTTCGTTAACATCAATAAAACAGTTATCCTGGAAAGAGCTTATAAACATAATGACAGGGCTGGAATGAAAAGCCTTAGAAAAACGATCCTCTGATTTGCGCAGCGCTTCCTCAGATTGTTTGCGTTCGGTTATATCCTCGGCCAGACTCATAGCGCCAATAACGTCCCCATCTTCAATAATAGGTGAGGCATTTATCCTTACAGCTTTATGAGTACCATCCTTACAAACGAGAACCGTCTCAAAAGTACTTTCCTTCCCCATATACAAGCACTTATAAACCTCAAGCTCCCTCTGAGGACGGTATTCTTCGGCAACAAAATCAGTCACCCGATGTCCCATCATTTCTTGCGGTTCATGCTGTAATAATTCACTTGACTTTCTATTCACAAAATTTATTACCCCATCAGGTGTGTAAGTATAAAACATCTCATTAAGGCTATCTATGAGGATATTAAGGTAATTAACCTTGTGGGTAAGATTAGCTTCACTTTCGCGCAAAGCTAATTCAATTCTTTGTCTTTCATCTATCTGGTTTTGCAGTTCTTCATTTATATCTTTTAGTTCTGCTGTTCTCAAATTAACCCTCATTTCCAACTCCTCATTAGCTTGATGTATAGCTTTTTCTGCCCTCTTTTGAGCAGTTATATCCCGGCCTTCAAAAACTAAATACTCCACCTGCATGTCGTGGTTAAAAACCGGATTTATACTAATCTCTAAGAAGAAAGAATCTCCCTTATGGTTTCCCCGGGTTAACTGCTGAAAAACAACCGCCCCGTTCAAAGCTGATATTATACTAGATTTTATGTACTTTTTACCTCTCTCGTCGAAAAACCAGCAAGGTAAATCCCACAAGTAGGTACCGATTAATTCCTCTTTAGTAATATTGAGCTTTTCAAGCAACTGCTCATTGATCATTAGTACCGAACCGTCCGGTGCAATTTTCCCATTGAGGGTTATTAACTGGTCTATGTATTCTTGTAATTCATTTTCCCGCTTTTTGGACTCTCCCATTAACCGGCAGATAGTTCCTGACATACTATTAAATTCGGCTGCCACCAGCCCCAGTTCGTTTTTCGTTTTTATGGCTTTAACTCCCCGATAATTACCTTCTTTCACTTCCCGTATAGCAGCAATAATTTGCTTTATAGGTTTGACAACTTCCCGGTTAAATAAAGTTGTCGTTAAAATCAGGAATAAGATAAGAATACTAGCATATATTCCTAGCCATAAGTTATTTTTTTCCCGTAAACTTTCCAGCTGTTTAAGCCCAATCCCAACGTTGATGGCACCAATATGATTGCCTTTATTATCGTAGGCCGGTACCAAAATATCTATTACTTGTTCCCCACTAACCGAAGATCGGGGATGAGACTCATCACGTGTATAAATCTGCTGAATAACCTTTTGATCCCGAGCAGCAGCCAGAGTTCCTTCATCATTAAATACCATACCCTGGCGCTCCGGCTCGCTGTGCACCAGAGCTTTCCCGTTTTTATCCATAAATAGCACATATGAAAGTCCCTTTTCCCAGGTCATAATATCATTGATAAAATCCTGTTGTTCATTATCTTCTAGTAATGGATAAGTTTTTTGTAAAAAGTAGGCAACTTCTCGTGCTTCATCTATCTTATCGTTGACCTGAGATGGTATGAAAAAATGCTGAAACAGGCAAAAAATACCGCATAACATTAGTAAACCAAATGCGAGTATGATGCCATAAAACTTATTAATAACCTTCATAATCACACCCCATCCCCATGTAACGATAGCTTTCGCCATAAACTTGCAGATTTCCTGCTAGTTTCCTTTTTCTTTTGTAATTTTATTGGTGGAATAATAAAAGTAATTATTGGTGATATATGGCGGGTTTTGCTCTAATTGGTCAAGTGCTCGCACCTGATAAATAGGCATGCTAGGTAAATATATTATATTTTGTTATGGTGTCTATTAAAACAGTCTATCGCTGTCGCGATCCGTAGCTTTATGCAATTCGAACCCGGGCTATCTTAAACCTGGAAATTGCTGCTGCCGGAGAGCTTCGTAGATCATAATAGCGGCCGAATTGGAGAGATTTAATGACCGGCCGATATCTAGCATAGGTATCCTGATCCTCTGCTCAGGATAGGCATTGAGAATATCATCTGGTAAACCACGCGTTTCACGTCCAAATACCAGCATATCATCCTGATTATACTGCACCTGATGATAACTTCTTTCTGCTTTAGTAGTAGCCAGGTAAATTTTACTACTAGCATAAGCTTTAATAACATCTGAAAAACTATCCCACACCTGTATATCTACTTTATCCCAGTAGTCTAAACCAGCCCTTTTTAAATAACGATCTTCAATAGAAAAGCCTAAAGGTTTAACCAAATGAAGTTTAGTCCTGGTCAGCGCACAGGTCCGGGCTATATTACCTGTATTTTGCGGTATCTCAGGTTCAACTAGCACAATATGCATCATAAATCCTCCTGACGTAGGAACTTTTAATAATAATTTTTAAACGTAAATTATCCCCGGTAAGAATTATACATAATATTGTGGCACATAACAAAGACAGTCTGGGAAAAACTATAGCAAAAAGCAAAGGAGCGATTTATTTAAATGATTAATAAAAACAAAGTAGCAGCTGTACTATTAAGTATTTTTCTATTAATCTCCCTGGCAGGATGCCAGCCAACCAGCAAAAAGCCTACCACACCACCGCAGGTTAAAAAGGCCCCCGAAGTAGCGAAATATACCCAGGAACCAACTATATCCCTGTATAGAACTGCTACTGGAGCGACTCAAAATTTGAAATTAGAACAATACCTAAAAGGTGTCGTAGCTGCTGAAATTGGCCCTAAATTCCCCATGGAAGCTTTAAAGGCGCAGGCCATCGTAGCGCGTACTATGACTCTAGCCCTGCTAGAATACGAGAATGGAACACGTGGTAAGCATAATACTGATGCTAGTGATGACCACACTGAATTTCAAGCTTATGATGAGACCAAGATAACCGACAATATTTCTAAAGCAGTCGAGGCTACCCGGGGAGAGGTGCTGACATATAACGGTAAGTTCGCCTACGCCCTTTTTCACGCTGCATCAAAAGATAAAACTGCCAGTATCACAGAAGGCTTTCCTAAACTCGCCAAAAAGGCACCTTATTTAGTCCCGGTAGATACTAACGGCCTTAAGAATGCTCCGGCCAAATATAAAAACTGGACAGTTAAAATTCCCCGCTCCGAAGTTCAGGCCATCATGGGCAGCAAAGCAGGCTCACTAAATGATATACACATCAGCAAAAAGGGACCTTCCGGCCGTGCCATGACCATAAGTGCAGGTCAGGCTTCTATTTCTGCTGTTGATTTAAGAGAGAAAGTTGGTTTTGATCGCCTTTACTCTACTGCTTTGAGTAGTGTCAAAGCTGAAGGTAATTATATTGTTTTTAGAGGAAACGCCTGGGGGCACGGGGTAGGCATGGAACAATGGGGAACTTACACCATGGCTAAAGAAGGTAAAAACGCCCGGCAAATAGTTGAACACTACTACCCTAAAACTATGTGGACTAAGCTGTATAAGTAAATTAAATTCTTTCACTTTATAGAGACATTACAGGCTCCCACTGATGGGAGCCTGTAAATCTCATGCCTCAACGCCCAGATAAGACCGGATAACTTTCTTATTATTTTTCACTATCTCTGGCGGACCTTCAGCAATTTTCTTGCCGTACTCCAGAACAGCTATCTGTTCACAAATATTCATAACCAGGTTCATATCATGTTCCACCAGTAATATAGTAAGGTTTTTATCATCCCGAATCTTGTGTATTAATTCCATCAGATCTACTTTTTCCGATGAATTCATCCCGGCTGCCGGCTCATCCAAGAGCAACAAGGTCGGATTCAGGGCTAAAGCCCGGGCTATTTCTAGCCTTCTCTGCTCACCATAGGCTAAGCTATCTGCGTACTCCCACCTTTTTTCATAAAGACCGACCAGGTGGAGTAATAGTTGAGCCTTTTCCGTAAGTTCCTTTTCTTCCCTGCGTGAAGCGGGTAATCCCAGCATATTGCCAAAAACCCCAGCTCTGGTCACACCATGACTGCCTACTTTAACATTATCCAGCACAGATAGTTTATTAAACAAACGTATATTCTGGAAGGTCCTGGCGATTCCCATACGTGCAACCGTATAAGGGGGTGTTTTATTGATAATTTCATTCTTAAAAAGCAATTCCCCTTGGGTAGGGACATATATACCTGTAATAATATTAAAAAGGGTGGTCTTGCCGGCACCATTGGGGCCAATAATGCCAAATATTTGTTTTTCTTCTACCGTAAGGTTAACCGCGTTTAAAGCCCTTAGCCCACCAAATTCTTGTGTGACATCTTTTAACTCTAGGATCGGCATGTTTCCACCTCTTTTTTACGAAAACGCTTTTTAATATCATAAATCCTGATATCTCCCAGGAGACCATTAGGCCGGAAGATCATTAGGATGACTAGCAAAGCCCCATAGAATAGAAGTCGGTATTCAGCAACTACCCTGAGCATCTCTGGGGCCAGAGTAAGTATCGTAGTACCTAATATAGTTCCTGGTATACTTCCCATTCCCCCCAGTACCACCATATTAAGTAACTCTATGGACTTCATAAAGGCGAAATCCTGCGGGCGGATAAAGTACATATAATGGGCATACAGACCGCCACCCAAACCTCCTAGAAAAGATCCTATCGTAAAGGCCAGAACTTTCAGCCGGGTAGTATTAATACCACAAGATTCAGCTGCAATTTCATTTTCCCGAATAGCATAAAATGCCCTGCCCATACGCGTACGCAGAAGTCTCGCATTAAGAATGATTACAATTAAAACTATCACCCATACGATGACAAATGTAGTATTCTGGGGAATACCTGACAATCCCACCGCTTTACCACCCGGTTCAAAATTAAGGAAAAACACCTTGATGATTTCGGCAAAACCAATCGTAACCATAGCCAGATAGTCACCCTCAAGCCGTAGAGTAGGTATCCCGATTAAGAATCCAAATAATGCTGCCATTAAAGCCCCGGCTAGAAGCGATAAAAAATACGGATAACCAAACTGCATGGAAAGTATAGCCGAGGTATATGCACCTATGCTCATGAAACCGGCATGTCCCATAGATAACTGGCCGGTTACCCCTGTAATAATGTTTAATCCTAGTGCTAGTATTAAGTTGATACCGATTAACACCAGAATTCTTAAATAATAAGGATCAATGTATTGTGCTAAAAACGAGTCCATCTAGTTCACCTACACCTTTTTTGATATCTTCTGGCCCATTATCCCCTGAGGTCTAATAATAAGTACCAGAATAAGTACGGCAAAAGCAATCGCGTCTTTATAGGAAGACGATAGGTAAGCAACCCCAAATATCTCCAGTACACCCAGGGTTACGCCTCCGATCATAGCGCCAGGTATGGAACCGATACCTCCAAGCACTGCTGCCGCAAATGCTTTTAATCCTGCCATCATGCCCATATAGGGCCAGACCGCATTATAGTATAAACCGACCATTACCCCACCGGCAGCCGCCAGTGCCGAACCAATAGCAAATGTAAAAGAAATAACCCGGTTAACGTTAATTCCCATCAGGTAGGAAGCCTCTAGATCCTGAGAACAGGCCCGCATGGCCTTCCCGATAGTTGTCCTCTGGACCATCATCTGCAAACCAACCATCAGGAATGCGGATACCAGCAAAATAATTAGCTGCAGGGAAGATATTTCTATCAACCCCAGATTATATGTATGTATCTGCATTACTTCCGGATAACGGGTAGTATTTGTCCCACGGATTAGGGCCATCAGGGTAGAAAGAAATATCGAAACTCCAATCGCGCTTATGAGAGCAGATAGACGGGTTGACTTGCCCCGCAGTGGGCGATAAGCAACCTTTTCCACCAGCATCCCTAAGACCATGCAAAAAGCCATGGCCCCCAGCAGCGCAATAAAGATATTAACCCCAGCCACTGACACCAGAAACAGGCCGACAAAAGCGCCGAACATATAGATTTCACCGTGCGCAAAATTAATTAATTGAATTATTCCATAAACCATAGTGTATCCGAGGGCTATCAAAGCATAGGTACTTCCGAGTGTAAGCCCATTTAACAACTGTTCCCAGAACATAAGTTTCCTCCCCTGTTTCATTTTGACTATACACAGTTTAACACAGATGTCTAATAATTCTGCTGTTAAACTCTGTATACTCTAAGGTAATGGCCCACACCTGAAGGCCGGGCCATTACCGTATGAGTAATACTACCGGTTATCGTTATTATTCATGCACAGGAAGCGTATCCACCAAGGCAAATTTACCATCTCTAATGGTAATCAGGCATACCGGGCTCTTAATCGGCTCGCGGTCTGCGCGGAAGGTGGTGTTTCCGGAAACGCCAGGATAGTCTTTTAGCTGAGCTAGTTCATCTTTATAAACCTTGGGATCCGTACTATTAGCTTCTATCATAGCTTTTGCCAGTATCATTACTGCGTCATAATACTGAGCGGAGAACATATCTGGATCTTCTTTATATCTGTTGCGATAGTTTTCCAGGAATTTGGCGGTTTCTGCCCCCGGCTCATCACTGCTAAAGCCACAGTAGAATATTACCTTTTCTTCTACCGCACTTTTGCCCAATTTAGCCAGGTCCTGCCCGTAGAGGCCATCGCCGCCTACCAGGGTGATGTCAAGATTCTTCTTCTGAGCTTCATTCAATATCAGGGCAGCCTCAGTATAATAACCTGTGAAAACTAATACATCTGCATTAGCCTTTTTGAGCTTAGTAACCTGCGCAGTAAAATCAGTTTCGCCATCATTAACGCTATCTTCCAGTACTATTTTGCCGCCTTTCTCATCTATGACTTGTTTAAATACGGGGGTAAGAGCTGTACTGTACCCGTTGTCCAGCGAGGTTATGACAGCAAAGTTTTTCCATCCCTTATCATTCATCATCCAATCAACTACCGCTGGTACAGCATAAATGTCCAGCAGCGTATTTCTAAATACATAATCTCCGATCTCTACGACACCATCTCCAGTTGCACCAGATGAGAAAATTACCATCTGGTTATCCTGGGCAATTTTAGCCGCTGTTTTAGTTAACCCTGTACAAGGGTCGCCTACCATAGCTACAACTTTATCGCGGGTAATATACTTCATGGCTATGTTGGCAATTTCCGAATTGTCCCCTTTATTGTCCTCGTAGACTCCCTCTACTTTTTTGCCCAGGATACCACCCTGGTCATTTAGCTCGTCTATAGCCATTTCCATTCCCTTTTTACCAGGGATTCCGTAATTGGCTACTGAGCCAGTTAAGGCACCTAAAAATCCTAATTTAATTGTTTCCTGATCATCCCCGCCGCTGCTGGTTTTATCATTACTGCCGCCACAGCCGGCTAGCAGAGAAAACATCATTACAAAACACAGCAAAAGCACCCACTTAGCTTTACCTTGAAATTTCAAGTATTGTCTCCTCCCTTACCTTTTCTTTTGCTTTAAAAGCAGATAGCTTAACTAATATTAAGACTTATCCACCTCCAGTCTTAAAAAAGTATAACAGATTATATATTCAGCTTTGTAGCCCAAAATCCTGCCAAAATAAAAAAACTGTTAAGATTTAAACCTTAACAGAGTTTGTAGGTGACATTCTGATAAACTTTCTTAGAATACTGATCTTTGCCCATGTCAGGGAGCACCCTCTATAGATTATGCCTGCTCTTTGGCAGCATTTCTCGCCAGATCATCACAGCGCTCATTCCAGCGGTCACCTGCATGCCCCTTAACTTTTTCAATGCTAACGCTATTTTTCTCCATCAGAGCAATGAGCTGCCGCCATAAATCCTGGTTAGCAACACTATCTTTTTTACTATTCTTCCAGCCGTTTTTCTGCCAGTTAGCTATCCAGTCTTGTTTAAATGCATTTACTATGTAGGCACTATCAGAGTAAATAGTAACATTCCACCCGGTAACTTTCAGCGCCTTTAATGCCTCAATTACTGCAGTTAACTCCATTCTCTGGTTAGTGGTCGGGTTTTCCCCTCCAGATATTTCTTTTTGTTTATCATTATAAAAAAGAACGGCACCCCAGCCCCCTGGACCAGGATTACCTGAACATGCTCCATCAGTATATATGGTTATTTCTTTCACTTAAAACTACTCCTTATCATGCCGCGGGTTAGAACTGACAATCTCTACCGCCTCAGCCAGGGCAATAGTAAGAGTAACCCGGAAATTATTAGTTAATGATTCGGCTCTGGCCAGTGTTTCACCTTTCGAACTCACTACATAACGAGGCTGAAGCTTATTTAAAGCATAGGCCGCAATATCAGCCCGGCATTTATTACATTTACAGGCACCTGATTTATGGTTTAGCACCTCATCTAGAGCGTCCCAAACCTCTTTTTCCAGTATATTAACCGCCTTCATAAATACACCTACTATCTGAATAATGTTGTTTGCCTTTGACACAAGAATTTCAAATTCTTTATTTCAAACCATCTTTTGTAATCACTACTGCATTTGCGCTATAAAACCCTTTATTTTGAAAAACTCTAATAAAAAAACCCCTGGGGGGTTATTAGGCTTCCAGGTGTTTCTTCGTAGTATTCTCTGACTCTTTTACAAAAGATTTAACATCTCCATCTAATATAGCTTTATTATCCGTTTGCCGGGCTTTGTTCAGACTGCGGGCCCGATCTTTTATTTTATTATCAGTACTATAAAAACCGGAACCCTTAAAAACTATACCTATGTTTTTGCTGATGATTCTCTTAACCGGCCCCCCACAAGTAGGGCATTCACTTAAAGGCTCTTCGCTAATCTTTTGCATTTTATCAAAACA
Organism: Syntrophomonadaceae bacterium; assembly: GCA_028706315.1. GTDB lineage: Bacteria > Bacillota > Syntrophomonadia > Syntrophomonadales > Syntrophomonadaceae > STF2-222. Next base: position 60,771 of record JAQWBP010000009.1, on the reverse strand, counting down.
TCCGCAATTCTCACATTTATAATCATAGATTGGCATAACCTAATATCTCCCTTCACTCCACTCCAACAATCCCTATAACTACGAACTCTGTAAACAAAAATATATTTTAGACATTTACCATTTGCTTGTCAATAGTTGTAATACACAATAAGAATGCTTGCCGCTGTTCTTTATGATTACCACTATTTCGTTCTTTATTTTTTAATTAGCTTTTAGTAACAGTTAAATTAGACAATTCTTATTATACTACTATAAATAAAAATAGACATAACACCGTTCCAGACTCCATGAGCCAGTGCTGAAATAAAGATACTGCCCGTCTTTTCATATATCAAACATAAAAGTGCCCCACCAATTGATAATGGAATCAACCGCCAGATATCCCAATGGGCCAGGCCAAAAACTAGACCAGCCACAACCATCCCCCATCCTGGTCCAAGATATTTGCGAAAAACAGGATATATCATACCCCGATAAAATAATTCCTCAGATAAAGGAGCCAGTACTGCCCCCATAATAAATATAAGGATAAACTGCGGAAATCCATGAACAGCACGAAGTATGTCTTCATATACCTGGGGCTCAATCTCAGGATGCAGGTAATTAATGGGGATACTTAAAATTATCATCACCAGCATAAGAATTATACCGCCCACCACACCATAACGAAAATAATCGGTCCCGCGGTGAGGCTTTTTAATGCCCAGATCAGCCGGGGCAGCTTTATTAATCAACATAGTAAAGGCCAGCACTAGTAAAACAGTAGATATAAACTGAATAATAAAGCCAATACTAAAATAAGTGAGGATAATATCTGGAAGTCCCAGCACTCTTACCAGCTCGGCTATCCTTGCCTTGGATAAGGCATAAACAACGCTAATGGCCAGAATACACCCGTAAGTCAATACTATTTCGACAAAGCCCCAGCGCGGTTGCTTAATTTCATTCAGCAAGTAAATACCCCCTGTCTTTTATATTATAACCTTATAGTATAACTGCTGGTACTAACATTGTATTTCGTCGTACTGCCATGCGAACATCAGTGGTGCCCGAAGGGTACGTCCATATTAGTGAGCAGGAGCGAACATCAGTGGTGCCCGAAGGGTAAACCCCAACTAACGCCAGATGGTCTTTTAGAATAGATAATTTTTTCAATAAATTTTTAATCTGTTATCAGGGAATAATAGCAGGTAAAGAACTATGAAATGGGGGTAGAATAAATGACTCCGTTGTTATTCATATCATTAACAACTGCTGTACTAGTTCTGCTGCTCTACTGGATCTTATCTACCCTTGATTTGCAAGAAAGGCCTAAACGTAAAGATCCTAAATCATACCACTTTGAAACTGCCCAGGAACTTTTTAAATACCTGGAGCCTGATACTGATCTCCCCTTTGACAGTATAAAAATCGCCCAAAACAGATCTGGTTATCGGATTGTAACATGGAATCTGAGCCAGGAAAAATGGGAAGAGCGTATATCCGAACGAGCAATAGAACCTGATGAAAGATTTATAATTCTGCGTCTGGAGAAAAAAGGTAGAATGAAAAGAATATACGACATACCGGTGGGAAAACTTAATGGCAGTTATGAGTTTAAAGCCAACAACAACGAATCCTGGACTGCCAGTCTCGGTTTCAAAGACGACACCTACGAACCGATACTTACCTTGTAATTTTAATGGACACTGATTACCGCTGATGTATATGATTCACGCAGATCTTTTTTAAAAGAAGAAATCAGCGACAATCATAATAATCAGCGTAAATCAGCGTCCAAAACCTACTATACCAGGATGTTTACCAGCACTAGAAAAGAATGGGTAAAGAAAAACATTGCACTAAAACGTTCCATGCGCCAGTTGAATATCTCCTTGAGCAAAATCTTGCCTTTAAAAAACTTTTTAAAGCTATTACTCACCATTAAAATATGAATGACTTCCAGACCGGCAAAGAAGGCCGTGATTATTAACAGAACCAGGTTATTGATTAAAGCAAATACCAGAATAAAATATAATGCTTCCATTACCGCTGATACGAATAAGAGTATCCATATCTGCGGCTGACTTGCCTCTCCCCTTTTTACCATCCATTCAGCCATAGCTTCCAGAAGTTCTATCTCAAAGTCCCGGGGATTTCCTTTGATTATTCGGGCAAAGTAGAATGAATAAACAATAAAAATTAGGGCCACAAAAATTCCCAGGGTTACGGTCACAAAATTACACAACCTTTCAATTATTTCTTGTATTTCTTGATTAATATATCACAACTATTACCGCATTAAAAGTTTAACTCTCTTTTATAATACTATAACATGAAATGCACCAGGGATGCGCTGGGGACGGTTCCTGCTGCATATTAAAATATGCAGCAGGAACCGTCCCCAGCGCATCCCCGTCCCCCCGTTGTTTCACACTATCAGCCCAGGGCCTTATTCATCTCCTCGATTACCTCATGTAGATCGGCTGGCAGTATGTAATCAGCCATGCGGTTTATAGGAGCGTTTTCATCGGTGTTAACGGATACGATAACTTTAGCATCCCGTATACCTACGGTAAACTGCACCTGCCCGGAAATGCCCAGGATGATGGCCAGTTCAGGTTTACATTTCTTGCCGGAAAGGCCGATGATTCTCTCTTCTGCTAACCACTTTTTATCAGTTGCTACTGGTTTAGAACAGGCAACTTCCCCACCTAGTGCTTTAGCCAGTTTTTCTACTTCGGCCAGATTGCCCTCACTGTTTAATCCCTGTCCAACTACTACTAAAACCTCAGTTTCTTCAATGTCTACCACTTCACTGCTCCTAGTTTTAACCTCCAGCAGTTTTATTTTCGTAGGACGGGCTTCTATGTTAAAAAGACTAATCTTACCTTCCCCACCGGCAGCTGCAGCAAACGTTCGCGGCCTAACGGCTATGACCTGTTTATCAGTCGTTATATACTGAGTAGCAACTGTAGCTCCGCCCAGAGCATTACGCTGGCATTTAATCCTATCATCGTTAATATGGATATCTGTAACATCAGTTAAGCAGCCGGCCCCCATATTTTGGGCTAATCTCCCGGCCAATTCTTTCCCCCGCCGATCAGATGCTAGTAAAACTATCTTCGTATCAAGTTTAGCTGCAGCCTGTTCCAGGGTACTGGCAACCGCCCCGACATCAGCAGGGATTACGTTATCATTATTGACCCCATATACATCAGCACCGGCACCTGCCAGAGCCGTGGCCAGAGCATCATTATTAATTGTTACCGCTTTAACCTCCAGATTAAGTTCTTGGCCTATTATCCGGGCTGCGGTAAGTAGTTCCAGAGCTAAATTTTCTTTATCACTATATATTAAAATTCCCGCCATAGTAATCACCTCCCGATTACGCCTTCAGTACGTAAAACTGCAATTAGTTCATCTACACTTTTAACTACTACCTGCTTGCGTGGAGTTTCTGGTGCTAGATTACTTTCTGTAACTACCGGCTCTTCCAGGATTTCTATGGCTAAATCATCTAATTCCAGAACTTCCTGCGGTTTTCTACCCGCTTTTAATATCTGGGAAACTGATGGTATTCTAGGTTCATTAATATCGGCCATTACTGCTATCACCACGGGAAGCTCTACTTCCAGTATCTCTTCACCATCCTCCAGTGAACGCGTTACTATAGCGCTATTTCCCTGTACTTCCATAGAGCTGGCATAGCCGACCTGGGGCAGTCCTAATATGCCTGCTACCCTGGAGCCCACCTGTCCAGAATAATTATCACCACTGCCTTCGCCAAACAGAATGATATCTACATCATTTATTTTCCTTATAGTTGCTGCCAATACCGCAGCTATAACACTGCTATCTGCATTATCCAGGCTATCATCAAGTATCATAAACGCTTCATCAGCTCCTGCTGCCAGGGCTTCCTTGATAGTATCTTCCAGTTCCTCGCTCCCAGCTGAAAGAGCAATTACTTTTCCCCCATGGGTATCTCTAAGATGTACCGCAGCCTCCAGAGCATTTTTATCTATATTCCCCAGTGTTAAAGGCACATCGTCTAATACCGGCTGCCGGTCACGCATCCTGATCTGGTGTAAATCTGGTATCTGTTTCATAGCTACCACAATATTCACTTTCTCATCCCCCCTGCTTTTATCTAAATCTTCCCCTCTATTTGCCTTGAGTCACTAGCCAAAACGAAACTGTACTCCTGCCCCTCCGCTGGGATACTCCCAATCAAGTACCTCCGCACCGCAGACCATACGACAAGTTCCACATTCCAGGCACCCATCGATAGTAAGCTCTACTTCCCCTTTTTCATTTTCACTATAGAGTCCCGCTGGACAAACTAGCATAGCTTTTTTTAGCCTTGGATCCTTTTCCATTCCCGGTTTAATCATGATATGAGGTTCTTTATCTGGTTTAAAAACATCTAACCCCAGTTTAGCTTTAAGGCCCATAACCTCGTTCATATCTTCATCACCTGCCTGACATCCCCGGCCATTTGCCACATTTCACGCAGAGTCATGTATTTTTTAATAGTGGGATAAAGTCTGTTTTTAGCGCCGCCAGGAACCGCATAAATATCTTTCATCATATCTCCAAGCATTTCCGGGTAAGTAGTAAAAAAGCGTGGATTATCAAGTACCCGGGGAGTTTCTTTAAAGCTGGCGAAATCTTTTAATACAAAACTATCTTTAAGCAGCAGCTCATAATGTTTAAGGGTGGCCACACTAAAATCCCCTAATTCTTTAGCCTGCATGACTGTCCTGGCCGCATAATAACCAGAAGCCAGGGCGTACTCCATACCTCGAACAGTTACCCCTATATTCATCGAAAGCCCCGCCGCATCACCTGCTACCAGGATACCATCTCCATATAATTTACCTAGAGCCTTATAGCCCCCCTCCGGTATCACATGGGCAGAGTATTCTACTGTTTCTCCCCCTTTGAGCAGGCGGGCTATCTCCGGCCGCTGCTTAAAATTATCCAGCAGCACTGGAGCCCCTAAAGATGCCTCATTTTCCATCATATCTTTTATACTAACTACGATGCCTAAACTAAGACTTGCCTGGTTAGTATATAAAAAGCCACCACCGAACATGCCTTTAGTAACTTCACCCATAAACATATGGGCAGCCCCTTCATTTCCCTCCAGTCCAAACCTTGCCTCAATTAACTCCGGGGCAAGCTCAATAACTTCCTTCAACCCCACCGCATAATTTTCCGGTATCCCGGGACTGCGCAACCCGGCTTTTTCTGCCGTAAGCGAAAGTACCCCATCACAGGCAATGACAACATCAGAGCGCAGTTCCTCCCCGGCAGCCCATACCCCTTTAACCTGACCTGCCTCCATTATTACATCATCAACTCTACTCCTGGTTACCACAGCGGCACCTTTTCTTTGGGCCTGCTTGGCCAGCCAGCGGTCAAACTTTGCCCGCAGTACGCTGTAGCTCTGGTAAGGTTCATCCGCTAACTCATTGCCGTAATAATTTATACTTAAAGAGCGCTCAGCTGCCATCATGGTAAAACCTTCGTTAGCTATAAAGCGTTCCAAGGGAGCTTTTGCCCACAAATCGGGGAAAAACTCCCGCACCGGATTAACATAAAGGCGCCCCCCAGTAACATTTTTCGCTCCCGCATAGTCCCCTCTTTCCAACACCAGAACCTCTAATCCCTCACAGGCCAGAGTATAGGCAGCAGCAAGTCCAGCCAGTCCAGCCCCCACAACTATCACATCAAACTTCTCCACCAGTTACTGCCCCCTTCTCATTCCCGCCTGTCCTGCGAAATCATTAATAACTGCTCAGGGCTACACCTGCGATTATCATCTTTTGCATATCTGATACCCCTTCAATCTGCGGGCCGATTATGGCATCCCTATATATCCGGGCCACTTTATAATCATTCATCAAACCGTACGAGCCATGAATATCCATAGCTACCCGGGCTGCGTCTACCGCTGTTTCGCAGACAAAAGTCTTGGTCAGAGCTGCTTCTTTAGCAAACTGGCGCGGATCTTTTACCTCATTAGCCAGGCACCCGAATCGGTATGTAAGCCAGCGAGCCGCTTCGTATTTTATCGCCATATCGGCAATACGCAGCTGAACCGCCTGGAATTTAGCTATCGAGCTGTCCCGGTGCATTTTCTCTTTCGAGTATTTTAGTGTTTCTTCATAGGCAGCCAGAATAGCCCCCAAAGCAGTTGAGCTAACTCCTACCTTGCCGAAAGAAATCCCCAACTGCAAAATTGGATATCCCATTCCTGGTCCACCTAGAACATTTTCCACCGGAACTTTAACATCTTTTAAATAAACATCTAAGAGTTGTCCGCCATGCTGTCCTATTTTGTCCCAGGGTTCAGATACCGTATAGCCTTCGGTCCATTTTTCAACAATAAATGCCGTGATTTTCCCACTTTCATTGTCCCTGGCAAAAATTACTATAGCCCCAGGGAAATTAGCATTAGAAATAAAGCGTTTAGTTCCATTAAGTACATAGTAATCCCCATCTTTAACTGCAGTCGTAGTTATTTGTTTCGGATCTGATCCGGTGCCTGGTTCAGTAAAGGCAAAGGACAGGATATGCTGACCCTGGCACCCCGGGGTCATATACTTTACTTTTTGCTCTTCATTTCCAAACGTAGATATAGCTCCCAGCGCCAGGCTGTGGGCAGATATGGTCACAGCCACACCACCAGATACCTTGCCTATTTGCTCCATAGCCAGAACATAACCATCATATCCGCCATCGGCTCCTCCATACTTTTCTGCAAAAGGTATGCCGAATAAATCAAGTGCTGCTAGGCCCTCTATTATTTCATCTGGTATTTTATTTTCTCTATCGATCTGCTCCGCAACCGGCTCTATATACCTTTCCGCAAAGTCCCTGGCCATCTTTTGAATCAACAACTGCTCCTTAGTTAAATTAAAATTCATCTTCTCTTCCCCCTCAAAATGTCTAATTAACATTTCAACATTAAACATTAAGTTACTGTAACAACTTCTTCTTCCATTTTATTTCTCCTGCTATTTATTATGCAGAAATAGTAATAAATAACAATTGCAGGCCACAAAAAAAGAGGGCCTAACCCCTCTTTTTGAATTCAAGCGGGGACGGTTCTTGACTTGACTTCCCTAGGAAGTCAAGTCAAGAACCGTCCCCGCTTGAATTGTTATTTTACTACCAAACGGGAGAGTTCCAGGGGATCAACTTGTTTCCCATCCTTAAAAACTCTCATATTCCCGCCGGAAATATCATCAATTAATACAATCTCATCATTGACCTTACCAAACTCAAACTTAATATCATATAACTCCAGCCCTTTAGCCGCCAGATCCTTCCTGATTATATCAGAAATCTTCCGGGTCATTTCCTTAACCTGCTTGCATTCACTAGCCTGCAAAATACCTAACTGCTCCAGCGCTTCGTCGGTGATAAGTGGGTCGCCACGATCATCATCTTTCAGAGTTATCTCCACCAGGCTGTTAAGATCCTGCTCTTTTTGCGCATATTTGCCATAGCGCCTTAAAAAGCTGCCATATACTTTATACCGACAGATTATTTCCAACCCTGCACCGAAAGTTTTTGCAGGTTTAACTGTCATAGTATTCTCTTCAAAGTTGGCATTTATATAATGGGTAGGAATTCCTTGCCGGTTAAGCATTTCAAAATAATAAGCTGACATCCGTAAGGAGGCATTCCCCATCCCTTCTAACTCACCTATTATTGAGTTGGCCCCCGGGTCTATCTTTCCATTTTCACCAGTAACGTCATCTTTGATTTTTAATAGATAATTCCCATCGTCCAGTTCATAAACACCTTTTGTTTTTCCTTCATAAACATGTCTCATAAATTCTACCTCCTTACATTAGTTGCATTCCTACTAGGTAATTTTAGCGCTCAGTTACAGGAAAACTCAATATCTCTTTTTAAAAATACTTGTATACACCATAATAATATATTAAAGGAAATTAGCGAGAGACTTACCATTAATTCTCCCGCATAATCATACCATAGTTACAGTCCGTTACGATATCCAGCAAGCAATATATGCCGATTATTAGTAAATTAACTCCTTTTAATAGATTAACCAGATAATAAATAAATATAAGAGGCTTTCGCCTCTTAAGTTGCTTTTTTTAAATGTTTACGATCGCTTGCCTGCTTTTAAGTTTCTTGATGGCCCTTTCCAGCCCTTCTATAGTCAGCTCTTCCATGGGAAAAACTTCTGCTATCTTTCGTATCGTGAAAGCACCATCCATCCACTCCCAGTAATCCTGGGAAATAGGGTTTAACCAGACTGAATATTCAAAATGCCGGCGCAGGCGCTGCAACCAATCAATCCCGGGCTTATCATTATATAATCCCCAGTCAATTACCCCGCCTTGCCGCATGAGTTCATAGGCTGCCATACTAGCATCGCCTACAATAATTAGCCGGTAGTCAGTGTCATAAGTACGCAGGATATACTCTGTATCAGTGTAATCATTCCGACTACAGCTGGAATCATGGTATAACCAGTCGTAAATGCAGTTATGAAAATAAAATATCTGCAAATCTTTAAAGTTACTAGCCCGGTTAACTGCCGTGAAAAGCTGGTTACAAAGCTGACTGTAAGTTACCATAGACCCCCCGGAATCCATTAGCAGCAAAACTTTGATCCCGTTTTCCCGGGGCCTTTCCCAAACCAACTCCAGCCGGCCAGCATTATCACAAGTCTTATTTATAGTAGCATCCAGGTCTAACTCGGTACGAGCCCCCTCCAGACGCGTGGTAAACTGGCGCAGCTTACGTAAAGCCATCTGGAATTGCCTGACTCCCAGAGTTTCATCGGTCCGGAACTCCTGAAATCTACGCATACCAGCTACTTTTACCGCTGATAAATTACGCGATTGTCCGCCTATCCGTATGCCGCCAGGATGATAGCCGGAATGTCCAAAGGGAGAAGTTCCCCCGGTTCCTATCCACCGGTTGCCACCGTGGTGTTCTTCCATCTGCTCCGCCAGCCGTTCTTCCAGCATGCGTTTTAGCTCATCTAAATCAAGCTGCTGGTGGTTACGGCGCATCTCTTCCGTTATTTCGATTTCCGGCAATTCCTTATTAAGCCATTCCCAGATCTTATCCGGCAGCCCTTCTGGAGTTTCTACATCGCCAAAAAATCCGGCAAAAGCCAGATCAAACCGGTCATAATGAGCTTCGGTTTTGACCAGGATGGCCCGGCACAAATAGTAAAAACTGGTCAGGCTGGAACCGGCCATACCCTTCTCCAGTGCTTGCAGGAGGGTCTGCCATTCATTCATGGAAACAGGAACACCAAAATCTTTCAGGGTGTAAAAAAGCCTGGTAAACATTATAAAACCCCCTGTACTTTAAAACCGGTACCTGTTTAACGAACCATGCATAGCAGCCGAATTACGCGCCTGAGTCTTACCATGGAGCTGGTTTAGTAACGTATCCAGGTCTTCATTTTTCTTTAATAAGACGCCCATAAATGGCAACTCCTGTTTGATCCGGTTAGGATTTATTCCCCCCACTACGAGTGCCTGTAACCAGTCAATTAGCTCACTAGTGCTGGGGCGTTTTTGGATATTAGGAATATTTCTTAACATATAAAAGGTCTCCATGGCATTTTCCAGGAGGCGTTTTTCCAGATCTGGGTGATGCACCCGGACAATTTCCTCCATAGCCTCCGCCTCAGGAAAAGCGATGTAGTGAAATATACATCGCCTTAAAAAGGCATCTGGCAGTTCTTTTTCCGCATTACTAGTTATAATAACAATTGGTCTATGTTTAGCAGCAATAGTCTCTTTAGTCTCAGGAATATAAAAGCTCATCTGGTCTAATTCCCACAACAGGTCATTAGGAAACTCGATATCAGCTTTATCAATTTCATCTATTAAAAGAACCACCTGCTCCTTAGCCAAGAAGGCTTCACCCAGTTTACCCAGTTTAATATACTTCTTAATGTCGGCGACATCACTTTCGCCAAACTGGCTATCATAAAGCCTTTGCACCGTATCATAGACATATAATCCTTCCTGGGCTTTGGTAGTTGATTTTATATTCCAGATGATCAATTCCATAGCCAAGGCATCTGCAATACTCTGGGCCAGCATAGTTTTCCCCGTACCAGGTTCTCCTTTGATTAACAGCGGCTTATGTAACTCCATAGCAATGTTAACGCTATTCATAAGCTCATCGGAGACAATGTAATCTGATGAACCTTTATACTTTAGATTAGACCTTTTTTTAGCCATCACTTAATTCCCCCCACAGATGGTAATTCCCATAATCAGTTAAAATGTTAGCAGAAACAAGGGTTATAGTCAATGCTTGTAAATGTTCACATATGCAGCCAATACCGGGTTTTACAGCCATTTAAAGTGCTGCATATTTTCCCGCAACAAAACCGGTGGAAAAGGCAGCCTGCAAATTATAGCCACCAGTATAGCCGTCAACATCAAGAATTTCGCCGGCCAAAAATAACCCTTTTACCAGCTTGGATTCCATAGTCTTCGGGTTTACTTCTTTTACATCTACCCCACCCGTAGTAACTATAGCTTCGGCAATCGGTCTAGTCGCAGTAATAGTGAGGCTTAAGTGTTTCAGTAAATAACCAAGGCTTTTCCGTTCTTCCCTGGTTATAGAGTTACTCTCTTTATCGGGGTCTATATGACTGAGTTCTATAATTACAGGAATTAATTTGCGGGGCAGAAGATCATCCAGAGCATTTTTAAATTGGCGGCGCGTGTATTTTTCGAAATCTCTCTGCAAGCGTAAATCGAGTTTTTCCTCAGTTAAAGCAGTTTTTAGGTCAATCTGGAGTTTAACTTTTTGCTGCTTTTTAAAAAGATATTCGCCAATATCCCGGCTCATACTAAGAATTATCGGTCCTGATACCCCAAAATGCGTAAATAGCATTTCGCCAAAATCTTCATTTATCTTTTTACCGTTAGCTCGAAACGAAGTCGCCTTAACATTGCGCAAACTTAATCCCTTTAATTCTGGGACCCAATTTTCCTCAGCCACCAGGGGAACTAATCCCGGGCGTGGTTCAATAATCCGGTGACCGGCTGCTTTAGCCCACTCATACCCATCACCAGTTGAACCAGTACCAGGATATGACTTGCCACCAGTAGCAATTACTACTGCATCAGCTTTAAACTCTTCTTTCTCGGTACTGACCCCGATAATAATATTATTAGTAATATGGATAGATTTAACCTTACTGCCTGATTGTACTTTAACCCCTTTATGGATAACATTTTGCTCCAGCACTTTTACTACATCATGGGCATTATCAGTTGCCGGGAAAACCCGGTCACCCCGTTCCACCTTGCTTTTAAGACCATGTTCGGCAAAAAATTTTATGACATCTTCATTAGAAAATTCATTAAAAGCGCTATATAAAAACCGGCCATTACCAGCATAACCGGCCATGAAATTTTCCCGGTTAGCAGCATTAGTTATATTACATCGTCCCTTGCCGGTAATCGCTAACTTTTTTCCCAGGCGTTCGTTTTTTTCTAATAAAACTACCCTAGCTCCCTGGTCTGCAGCAGTAGCAGCAGCTATCATGCCTGCAGGACCTCCCCCTATGACTACGATTACTTTTCCCACATCAGTCTACCTCCAAAACTATATTTAAATGCCTGTCCTGTTACTAATAAGGAATACCTTATTACCTTTTCCCATATAAGTAATAATACAAAAAAATTAATGATAAAGTTTTCAGTTATCTGGGATTAATAACCTTTCCATTGTTACAAGCCCCCAAATCTGCTACAATTTTATTTATATATTGTAAAAGAAACGGAGGTAAATTCACATTGGAGAAAACGCGTGTCCCCAGGTCTCTATTCGTCTTTATTATATTGATTCTTGGGGCAATGTATTACTATGCAGCCTATGTTGACTCCCCGGACCCCGAACAGACTGTAGAAAACTTTTACCAGGCTTATTTTAGTCATGATTATGATACCATGGCGGAAAACCTCAGTGTTTTCTGGTCAGTAAATCTTCTACCGCAGTATCAGACTTTAACCCCGGCACAGTTAATAGAAAAACGAGATGCTATTGAAAAAGAAACTAGTGCTATGCTGGCCAAATTCGAGGAACAAACTACTATTCCCTCTGGTATCGATATGGAATTTTTACCCTCTTATACACAAGTAGGTGAAAAATCAGCTGTAACAGCTTATGAATTTAAACAAAATGGAGAATCGATGGGAATGGAGCTGGCTATACTAATAAAGGAAAATAACCAACTGCGAATTATTAACACTATGCCAGTCAATAAAGAGACCCTCGAGCAGATTAAAACTAGCGATATTAGCGATCTCGACAGCAGCTTTGAACAACTGCTAAACGCAAAATAAATAATTTTTCAAGTGGGGACGTTTCTTGACTTCCTAAGGAAGTCAAGAAACGTCCCCACTTGAATATTTAGTTTATTTTACAACCGCTGGCTATTACTGAGTCAGCAGTTATGGTTACCGCAGAGCTAATAACACAGTCTGCCCCAATTACTGCCTCATTAATATTCGATCCTGCGCCAACTACCGAATTATCCCAGATAACCGCATTATTAATTACAGCATTATCGCCAATTTTACAGCCCGCGCCTAAAACTACTATACCGGAACATTTAACATTGTCCCCTAAAGTAGTCCCTTCACCCATGAGTAAGTGGGCTTTATTATCCAAACCATGCTGCAGCTGACCTGATGTCAGTACTCTGACCCGACCCATAACGATATCTTCATGGGCCTGCCTATAGGTATCAATATTACCTACATCACACCAGTAATCATCAATCGGAACCCCATAAAAAGGAGCTTCCGCCTTTACCAGGTGCGGAAATACCTGTTTGCCAAAATCGTAAAACTGCCGAGCCGGAATATATTTAAAAATCTCTGGTTCAAAAATATAAATACCCGTATTAGCATTATGACTTAAAGCTTCACTAGCCCGTGGCTTTTCCTGAAATCTTTTAATCCGACCATTATCATCCGTAACTACTACCCCAAAATGCTCGACTTCATCTACTTCCTTCAGGGCTATAGTTGCCAGGGCTCCATTTTTACGATGCGCTGCCATTAACTTGGTCAAATCCACATCAGTTAAAGCATCCCCGCTGGCAATTACAAAAGTATCGTCAAGAAACCATTCACAGTTCTTAACTCCCCCGGCAGTACCCAGCAATTCATCTTCTACTGAATACTTAAGCTCCACCCCAAAGGAACTCCCGTCACCAAAGTGATCACTGATAACCCGAGCATGGTAATGTAGATTAGCAATTATCTGCTCAAATCCATGTATCTTAAGTAATCTGACAATATTCTCCATAAGCGGCCGATTGCCCATAGGCACCATAGGTTTAGGTATGTTCATAGTCAAAGGCATAAGCCTGGACCCAACCCCAGCCGCCATAATCATAGCTTTCATACTTTCCCCTCCGATATTTCCGTATTAATATAGGTCATTATAAAAACCTCAATCGCGCTGTTTGAATACACAAATATGGAGAGCGACGTTAACGGAGCATGGTAGTACCCTCTGGGGCACCACTGATGTTCGTTACACTCACCACTAGGGACGAAACACCCTGCGAAGGCGCCGCGGCGGAAGGGGGCGAGCGACACGGACGTCGCGAGCGGGCTGCTGAACATGGACGTGAATCTGCCCGGTACCCCTGAAGACGCAAGACAAGCAGATGGTGTTTCCCATGCAGAGAGTAGTCGCCGGAATATTTGTGTATTCAAACTAACGCACATTACTTTATGAGGTTAATTACATATATTTTTTAAATTAATATACCACTTAACGGGCAAAGTTACCAATTCTAGTAAACATCCGTCAAAAAAAGCACCCCCGAAACTGGAGGTGCTGAAAGTGTCTGATAGTATTATTAAGTTATTCGCGCTCTTTTTTCATGAGCTTATAATTAAGACTGTCGACTATAGCCTGCCAGGATGCCTCCATAATATTCTCAGAAACACCCACCGTATTCCATTTATTACTCTTATCAGCCGACTCAATCAAAACCCTTACTCGGGCTGCTGTACCATGATCCCCATTTAAAACTCTGACCTTATAGTCGCTTAAGTGTACCTCACTTATTTCCGGGTAAATCTCGGTCAGCGCCTTACGCAGGGAATTATCCAAAGCATTAACCGGGCCATCACCATCAGCAGCTGTATGGAAGATCTTATCTCCTACTTGTATTTTGACCATCGCTTCCGACGAAATATTCTCACCTTCATTTTTCTCCAGTATTATTTTCAAATTCTTTAACTGGAAAAAGTCCCCGTTCTGGCCAAAAGCCTTGCGCAGGAATAATTCGAGTGAGGCATCAGCGCCTTCAAACTGAAAGCCCTGATTTTCCATTTCTTTAATCTGCTTAATAACTTTACGAGTTTCAGCATCATAACTATTAACATCCAGATTTAACTCCCGAGCTTTATAAAGCAAGTTAGATAAACCTGACAATTCAGACACCAGAACTCGCCGGTGATTTCCCACTTCTTCCGGGTTAATATGCTCATAAGTGAGTGAATCTTTTAAAAGCGCACTCACATGAATACCACCTTTATGGGCAAAAGCCCCGTGACCAACATAAGGCTGGTTATTATAATGCGGCATGTTGGCTATTTCACTAATATAATGTGATACTTCCGTCAAATAACGTAAATTCCCCTCAGGCAGAGCAGTCATTCCCATCTTTAACTCCAGGGCGGGAATAATGGAACAAAGATCAACATTACCACACCGCTCGCCATAACCGTTCATAGTCCCCTGTACCTGTGTACAGCCACTATTAACTGCTATTAGGGAATTACTGACGGCCAGATTAGAATCATTATGAGCATGAATTCCCAGAGGCAGATGATTAACCTTGCGTACCCCATTTACTATAGGCTCGATTTCCCATGGCATAGTCCCACCATTAGTGTCACAGAGAACTAGCCCGTCAGCACCTGCTTCTCCTGCAGCTTGCAAGACCTGTAAAGCATAATCACTATTGTTCTTATAGCCATCAAAAAAATGCTCAGCATCAAATATAACCCGCATTCCTTTATCTTTCAGATAGGCCACAGTATCTCTGACCATACTAAGGTTTTCTTCCAGTGATGTCTCCAGGGCCCGCAGAACATGGAAGTCCCATGACTTACCAAAGATGGTGACCGTCGAGACGCCCGATTCAATCAGTGCCTTTATATTGCTATCTTTTGTAACTGGTATTCCCGGTTTTCGTGTGGAGCTAAACGCGGTTATACAAGAATTTTTTAATTCAACATCCTGGATCTGGCGGAAGAAATCAAGGTCTTTCGGATTACTTCCCGGCCAACCACCTTCTATATAAGTTATGCCCAGGTAATCTAGCTTTTGTGCAATCTGTATTTTATCATCTACAGAAAAGGATACGCCTTCTCCCTGAGCTCCATCACGAAGAGTAGTATCATAAATTATTACATCTAGTTTCTTATCCCCAACTAATTAACCCCCTATCACCGGTTAAATTTCTTAGCAATATTTCAATCCTTAAAATTTATCTCAGCCCCAGAATTTTATCTGCGACCATATCTCCCATTTGTACAGTATTTAATAACTTTTTGCCCTCTTCCATCAGATCCGGAGTACGATATCCTGCTTCCAACACTTCGGTGACTGCCTGCTCAATTACCCGGGCTTCTTCTTCTAGGTCAAAAGAAAATCTAAGCATCATAGCCGCAGATAATATAGTTGCCAGAGGATTAGCCTTTTTCTGTCCAGCAATATCAGGCGCACTTCCGTGTGAAGGCTCATAAAGTCCTACTTCTCCGCCAATGGAGGCACTAGGCAACATACCGATAGAACCAGTAAGCATAGATGCCTCATCAGTAAGAATATCCCCGAAGGTATTCTCCGTTACGATAACATCAAACTGTCTGGGATTCCTGATAAGCTGCATAGAACAGTTATCTACATACATATGAGTTGTTTCTACATCCGGATACTCCTTACTGAGATCAGTAACTGTTTCCCTCCATAAACGAGAGGTTTCAATTACATTAGCTTTATCTACCGAGCATAGTTTCTTACGGCGTTTCTGGGCTGCTTGATAAGCAAAACGCACAATACGTTCAATTTCGTAGGTAGAATACGTTAACATATCAGTCGCTTTTTGCCCGCCGTCGGCCGTTTTTTCCCGGCTCTTTTCTCCAAAATATAGCCCCCCGGTTAATTCCCTGATAACTAAAAAATCTACCCCGGTAATAACTTCTTCCTTTA
Organism: Syntrophomonadaceae bacterium; assembly: GCA_028706315.1. Classification (GTDB taxonomy): domain Bacteria; phylum Bacillota; class Syntrophomonadia; order Syntrophomonadales; family Syntrophomonadaceae; genus STF2-222. Next base: position 44,517 of record JAQWBP010000009.1, on the reverse strand, counting down.
GCGTAGAAGCATGTAGCAACCCAGGGAATAACATGCAGGGGCGCAGGTTAGCAAATAAAGCCAGCTCTTTTCTTAAAGGAAGTAAAGCACCTACTTCCGGGCGTAATTCTACCGGGAGATTATCCCATTTAGGTCCCCCAATAGCACCTAATAATACCGCATCAGACTGCTGACATAATTCCAGAGTTTCATCTGGAAGGGGATGACCCTTTACATCATAAGCTGCACCGCCTACTAGCGCTTCGGTAAACTGGAATTCATGCCCGAAACGACTAGCTATAGCCTTTAAGGCTTTAACTGCTTCGGGTACTATTTCTGCTCCGATTCCATCCCCAGGAAGAACGGCGATTTTATACATCCGCTTCTCCATCCTTTCATAACCTAAAATATGGGCCAAAGATTAACCTGGTCGTTATCCTGAACCATCCCCATTATCACTTTGCTTTAACGTAATTTATCAGGCCACCTTTAGCTATAATACCCTGCATAAACTCCGGGAAGGGAACCGCCTGGTACTCCTTATCAGTTCTCAAATTACGAATTTTGCCAGTTTCCAGATCAACTTCGACCTGATCCCCATCATTTATTGCATCAATGGCTTCCTCACATTCCATAATAGGAAGTCCAATATTAATCGAATTACGGTAAAATATACGAGCAAATGACCGGGCAATAACGCAAGATACCCCGGCACCTTTAATAGCTATAGGTGCATGTTCCCGGGAACTACCACAGCCAAAATTTTTATCGGCAACGATTATATCCCCTGCCTTAACCCGCTCTGAGAAAGTGGCATCAGCATCTTCCATGCAATGACTGGCCAGTTCCTGCGGGTCGATAGTATTTAAATAACGTGCAGGTATGATCGCATCAGTATCAATATCTGAACCGAACTTATGCACTTGACCACACAATTTCACTCTAACTCCTCCTTTCAAAAACCCCCAGCCAGGAATGAATTCCTGGCTACTAATGGATGGGGGAACGTATATTATGTGTAGAGGGGAATTCATTCCCCGACCTCCCCCACCAGGAATGAATTCCTGGCTACCAACGGATGGGGGAACGTATTATGTGTAGAGGGGAATTCATTCCCCGACCTCCCCTACCAGGAATGAATTCCTGGCTACTAATGGATGGGGGAACGTATTATTTATATAGAGGGGAATTTATTCCCCGGTAGCTACTTCCCACGGAGGAGTAATTTTACCTTTTACAGCACTGGCAGCAGCAACTGCTGGGCTGCATAAGTAGACCTCGCTTTCCGGATGCCCCATCCGGCCTACAAAATTACGATTAGTAGTAGAAAGAGCTTTTTCTCCTTTGGCCAGAATACCCATATGTCCACCCAAGCAGGGACCACATGTAGGTGTGCTTACTACTGCTCCCGCCTCCACAAACGTTTCAATATAACCCCGGCGCAAAGCTTCCAGGTAAATTTCCCTGGTTCCAGGTAAAATTATGACCCTGATTTCCGGGTGTACTTTTTTGCCTTTTAGCATGGAAGCCGCTATCTTTAAATCTTCAATCCGGCCATTAGTACATGAACCTATAACTACCTGATCAACAATAATATCAGCAGCTTCACTTACCGGCTTGGTATTTTCCGGCAGGTGCGGAAAAGCTATTACGGGTTCCAACTTGGAAACATCGTATTCTTTAATAGCAAAATACTTAGCGTCTTCATCTGAGTGATAAATTTTAAAATCCCTTTTAGCCCTTTTTCTCACATACTCAAGAGTTATATCATCAGCTGCAATTATCCCGTTTTTACCACCGGCTTCAATTGCCATATTAGCCATGGTAAATCTATTATCAATACTCAAACCTTTTATCACTTCCCCGGTAAACTCCATAGACATATACCGGGCACCATCTACACCAATATCGCCAATCGTATGCAGTATCAGGTCTTTACCTCCTACCCACTGAGGTAATTTCCCATAATAGATAAATTTAATACTCTCCGGTACCTTAAACCAGGCTTCACCGGTGCCCATGGCTGCTGCCATATCAGTTGACCCGACACCAGTAGCAAAAGCACCGAGAGCGCCATAAGTACAAGTATGGGAATCAGCTCCTATAATCAGATCACCAGGCAGTACTAGACCCTGCTCAGGCAGCAGGCAGTGTTCAATGCCCATCTGACCTATTTCAAAATAATTTTTAATACCGTAGCCGCGGGCAAAATCACGTACAATTTTGCATTGTTCCGCAGATTTTATATCTTTATTAGGGGTAAAGTGGTCAGGTACCAGGACAATTTTCTCCTGATTAAAAACCTTATCTACACCTAGTTTTTTAAATTCAGATATAGCTACCGGTGACGTTACATCATTACCGAGTACTACATCTAACCGGCAGTTAATCAATTCACCCGGTTCTACAAATTCCCTGCCGGCATGTTCTGCCAGTATTTTCTGGCTAATAGTCATGCCCATATATTTACTCCTCCCTGCAAAGGTTAATGATTACTACCAAATCCCTCTCTATTTCGCTGCTTTTCGTAATAATACTTATTAATCGCATTAACATAAGACTTTACACTAGCCTCAATAATATCAGTACTCAAACCCCGGCCATTATACATTTTGCCATCAATCTCGATATGGGAAACAACTTCCCCTAACGCATCTTTACCGCTAGTTACAGCATTTAGTTTATAATCATGCATTTTGCCGTAAATATCAGTAATCTTATCTACTGCGCGGCAAGCCGCAGCAACTGGCCCATCGCCTGTAGCAGCAGACTCGAAGGCAATCCCTTCAATAGCCAATTTAACTGTTGCTGTAGGTACAATACTCGTGCCACTTGATATATGCAGATAAGTTAAACTAAACCTTTCCGGTATAGCTAATACTTTATCTTTGACCAGGGCTTCCAGGTCCTCATTAGTTATTTCCTTTTTCTTATCAGCTATATCTTTAAAGGAAATAAAAGCCTTATCTAGCTCTTCAACACTCAATTCATACCCTAATTCATGCATTCTTTCTTTAAAAGCATGGCGTCCTGAATGTTTCCCTAATACCAGATTACTACGGCTTACCCCGACCAGCTCCGGGCTCATTATTTCATAAGTGGAGCGCTCCTTTAATACCCCATCCTGGTGAATACCAGCTTCGTGGCTAAAAGCGTTTTTCCCCACAATAGCTTTGTTAGGCTGTATCATCATGCCGGTAAGCGTACTTACTAGTCGACTGGTACGATAAATTTCATCATATTTTACATTTATCTCTTTTTCGTAAAATGATTGACGCGTATAAAGGGCCATAATAATCTCCTCTAAAGAGGCGTTACCAGCCCTTTCCCCGATGCCATTAACTGCACATTCCACCTGACGAGCCCCATTTAAAAGGCCAGCGATGGAATTAGCCACAGCCATGCCCAGGTCATCATGGCAGTGCACACTTATTATAGCTTTATCCATATTAGGTACTCTGGACATAATTTCTTTTATAAAATGGCCAAACTCGTCTGGTACAGCATAGCCTACTGTATCCGGAAGATTGACTACTGTAGCTCCAGCATCAATTACACTTTCGACTACCTGAGCCAGAAAATCCAGGTCACTGCGAGAGGCATCTTCCGCTGAGAACTCTACATCACTACAGTATTTCTTAGCATATTTAACCGCTTCAGCTGCCTGAAATAAGACTTCTTCCCTGGATTTTTGCAATTTATATTTAAGATGTATATCTGAAGTAGCCAGGAAAGTATGAATCCGAGGGGATTCAGCCTCTTTAATCGCCTCCCAGGTTCTATCAATATCGCTTTTTTTAGCCCTGCATAAGCCGGTAATAACTGGCCCTTTAACTGTCCCGGCTATTCTCTTAACGGCAGCAAAATCCCCTGGTGAAGCAATGGGAAAACCAGCTTCAATAACATCAACCCCCAGGCGAGAAAGTTGCTGGGCTATTTCCAGTTTTTCCTCTACATTAAGGCTAACCCCCGGGGATTGTTCCCCATCTCTAAGTGTAGTATCAAAAAGGTACACCCTGTTGTTGCCTGACATGATTTCCCCCCTTATCGAACCTTTGGTTCTAATTCTTAATTTTTAATTTTTAATTTTTTATTATGGTTAGGATTGGGGGAGGCCCCCAATCCTTTTTTATATAAGTATTATTTGGTTTCTTTTAACCAAGGCATCATAGAGCGGAGTTCAGCTCCAACTGTTTCAATCGGATGTTCGCGGTTCTGGCGTCTTAAAGCATTAAACTTCGGACGACCTACCTGATTTTCTAACAGCCAATCGCGGGCAAATTCGCCACTCTGAATATCCTGCAGAGCATCATACATAGCCCATCTAGCCTCTTCGCCAATAATATCCGGACCCTTAGTATAATCTCCCCATTCTGCTGTATCACTGATGGAATAGCGCATGTAACCCATGCCGCCCTCATACATCAAATCAACAATCAATTTTAATTCATGCATACATTCAAAATAAGCGATTTCCGGCTGGTAACCTGCTTCAACCAGAGTTTCAAAACCGGCTTTTACTAGTTCGGTAACTCCACCGCATAATACACACTGTTCACCAAACAGGTCAGTTTCAGTCTCTTCCTTAAAGCTAGTTTCAATAACACCTGCTCTAGTGCAGCCGATACCACATGCATAAGCTAGACCCATTTCTTTAGCTTTGCCAGTATAGTCCTGCTCTACAGCAATTAAACCAGGAACTCCTGCTCCTTTGGTGTACATACGTCTTACTAAATGTCCCGGACTCTTAGGAGCTACCATAAATACATCCACAAATTCTGGAGGCACTATCTGGTTAAAATGAATGTTAAATCCGTGGGAAAAGCCTAGGGCATCACCTTCTTTAAGGTAGGGAGCAATTTCTTCTTTATATACTTGGGCCTGAGTTTCATCGGGCAGTAGAATCTGAATAATATCAGCTGCCTGAGCAGCTTCTGCTACAGTCATAGGCTTAATACCTGCTTCAATAACTTTATTCCATTCTTTGGTAGTAAAATCATCAACTGGTTTTCTAATACCTACAATTACATTAAGCCCGCTTTCCTTCAGGTTCTGTGCCTGAGCATGCCCCTGGGACCCAAATCCCATAACTGCGATAGTTTTCCCTTTTAACAAATCCAGATTTGCATCAGCATCATAATACATTTTTGCCATTAATATAGCCTCCTTTTAATAATTGCCCTAAAAACAAACTTTTTCTATTATGTTCTATACAGAATATGTTAATACATAACTGCTTTCTGCATGCTAATTTATTAGTTATGGCCTACCCCCACGGATCATAGCCACTTTACCAGTTCTAACTAGTTCAAGAATGCCAAATGGTTTAAGTGAGTCTTCAATAGCATCTATTTTACCAGCGTCACCAGTAGCTTCTATTATTAATGAATTGCGGCCAATATCTACAATGCGGGCTCTAAAGATATCTACTATTTGAACAATTTCTGCTCTGACATTATTATCAGCCTTAACTTTTATAAGTATAAGTTCTCTTTCAACTGAACGTTCTTCAGTTAAATCTACTATTTTAATAACATCGACCAGCTTATAAAGCTGTTTAGTTACCTGCTCGATTATTTTTTCATCACCCGCAACTACTATGGTCATCCGGGAAATAGTAGGGTTTTCGGTTTCGCCTACTGACAAGCTTTCGATATTATATCCCCGCCGACGGAAAAGAGTAGTTACGCGGGTTAAGACACCTGGTTTATTTTCAACTGTAACTGCTAAAGTATGTTTTTTATTCATGACTACTCACCCCCCAGCATATTTAAGAGCGAGCCACCCGGCGGCACCATTGGATAAACGTCAGCTTCCCGATCTACCCAAAAATCCATTATTACCGGACGGTCAGTAACTTGTAACGCTTCATTTAAAGCGTTATCTACTTCCTGGGTATCAGTAACTCTCATGCCGACGGCACCATATGCTTCCGCCAGTTTAACAAAATCCGGCTGTTGGCTAACATCAGTATAAGAATAGCGTCCCCCGTAGAAAAGACCCTGCCATTGTCTGACCATACCCAGGAACTGGTTATTTAAGATACAGACAATAACTGGTAATTTGTACTGTACAGCAGTTCCAATCTCCTGAATGTTCATTTGAATACTGCCGTCTCCAGCTATATCAATAACTGGCAAATCCGGCCGGGCAAGCTTGGCCCCTATAGCCGCCGGTAAACCGTATCCCATCGTCCCCAGACCACCAGAAGTTAAGAAAGTACGAGGATGCTTAAACTTGTAATACTGGGCAGCCCACATCTGGTTTTGCCCGACTTCGGTAGTTATTATTGCTTCTCCCCGGGTTATATCGCTGATTTTTTCAATAATATGCTGGGGCATTATCCTACCATCGGAAGAAGTCCCATAACGTAGCGAAAACTCATCTTTCCAGCGACCAATCATCTCATGCCATTCAGATGTTTCCTCTACCTGGCTAAGACGCTGGTTGATAGCACTTAACACTTCTTTTACATTGCCTACAATGGGTACATCAATATCAACATTTTTACCAATCTCCGCAGCATCAATATCTATATGAATTATCCGGGCATGGGGCGCAAAAGAATCTATCCTACCAGTAACCCGGTCATCAAACCTGGCGCCCACGGCAATAATTAAATCAGCCTCTCCTATGGAGTAATTAGCATACCTGGTTCCATGCATCCCTAGCATACCCAAGGAAAGATAACTATTGGAGGGGAAACTCCCGATTCCCATCAAGGTAGTAGTTACTGGCATTTTCCTTAGTTCTGACAGTTCTCTTAATTCAGCGGCAGCGTTAGAAATAATTACACCGCCTCCTGCATAGATTACAGGTTTCTGGGCATTATTTATTAAGTCAACTGCAGCTATTACTTGCCCGCTATTATATCCTTTTAAAACCCGGTATCCCCTGATGTTTACCTCCTGTGGACAAGGCTCAAATTCAATTTTCCTTTCCATCACGTCCTTAGGTAAATCAACTACAACAGGCCCCGGACGGTTAGTCCGTGCTATATAGAAAGCTTCTTTAATGGTGCGGTATAAGTCCTCAGTTTTTTCTACCAGATAATTATGTTTAGTTATAGGAAGAGTAATACCGGTAATATCAGCTTCCTGGAATGCATCTTTTCCTATCAGGGCAGTACCTACCTGGCCAGTAAAGCAAACCATAGGAATGGAATCCATATAAGCAGTAGCTATACCAGTTACCAGATTGGTGGCACCAGGACCAGAGGTGGCTATACAAACCCCGACTTTTCCGGTTGCGCGCGCATATCCATCAGCCGCATGGGCAGCCCCCTGTTCATGTCGTGTTAGTATATGCCTTATATCAGAATCATATAAGGCATCATATATGGGAAGAACTGCTCCTCCCGGATAGCCAAATACGGTATCAACCTGCTGTTCTTTTAAGCAATGCAGTAATATCTGTGCTCCATTTAATTGCACAAAACCACCTCCGTATAATAATAAAAATAACTGTGGCCTTTTTACTAATAAATTTTTAATTTTTAATTACTAATTTTTTGTATGCCATTATTTTACATGTCTTTAATTATATAGTAGATAATCGTTATGGGTGACTATAAATTCAGCCATATTTCCCTTAATCTGAATAAACTAATAGCGGGCTATGGATGGCCCGCTATCTAAATTCGCCTATATTACGGTGTTTTAATTACTTTTTGAAAACTGCACCGCTACTGGCCGATTGTACCATCTCAGCATATCTTTTCATGTATCCAGTTTTTATTTTCGGTTCGGGTGCTATCCACCGTTCCCTTCTCTCTGCTAGTAGAGCATCATCTACTAAAAGTTCCAGCCGGCAGGCCGGAATACTTATTCGAATAAGGTCTCCATCTTCCACTAGAGCAATTAGACCTCCAGCAGCTGCTTCAGGAGACACGTGTCCTATAGATGCTCCCCGGGTAGCACCAGAAAAGCGGCCATCAGTTATGAGAGCTACTTCTTTATCAAGACCCATTCCTGCTACTGCAGATGTCGGGGTTAGCATTTCTCTCATTCCAGGACCTCCCTTAGGCCCTTCATAGCGTATAACTATAACATCTCCCGCAACTATCTTATTATTTAGAATAGCTGCCACGGATGCTTCTTCGGAATCGAATACTCTGGCTGGGCCGACGTGTTCCATCATTTCTTCTGCCACAGCTCCCTTTTTCACCACAGCGCCATCTACAGCTAGGTTACCAAATAACATAGCCAGGCCACCACTGGTACTATAAGGATTATCTACTGGTCTAATTACGGTATAGTCAAGTACCGGTTTATCCATAATATTCTCGCCTACCGTTTTACCTGTAACCGTCAAACAATCAGTATTAATAAGACCTTTTTTATCGAGCTCATTAAACATAGCAGGAATTCCACCAGCCTGGTACAAGTCTTCCATATGATGGCCTCCTGCCGGACTCAGCTTGCACAGGTGTGGAGTAGCTGCACTTACCTCATTAAACAAGTTAAGATCTACATGAACTCCGGCTTCACTAGCTATAGCCATAAGATGCAAAACTGAATTAGTAGAACAGCCAATCGCCATATCAAGGCGCATAGCATTTTCAAATGCTTTCGTAGTCATAATATCAGCTGGTTTTATGTCTTTTTCCACCAGTTCCATTATCTTCATTCCCGCCTGTTTAGCCAGACGAATTCTTTCTGAATAAACAGCAGGGATAGTACCATTACCAGGTAACCCCATACCTAGCGCTTCAGTTAAACAATTCATGGAATTAGCCGTAAACATGCCTGAGCAAGAGCCACAAGTTGGACAGGCGTTTTCTTCCAGTTGGCATAATTCATCTTCACTCATACGGCCGGCAGCAACTTTTCCTACCCCTTCAAAAACCTGGGTAAGGCTTACTTTTTTGCCCTTAAAACTACCAGCCAGCATTGGTCCACCGCTGATAAAAATACAAGGTAGATTTAACCGGGCCGCTGCCATCAGCATACCGGGAACAATCTTGTCGCAGTTAGGGATAAAGACTAGGCCATCAAAAGCATGAGCAGTAGCCATGATTTCAACGGAATCAGCAATTATTTCCCGGCTGCCAAGCGAATACTTCATTCCCTGATGATTCATAGCAATCCCATCGCATACACCTATAGTGTGGAATTCGAGAGGAGTTCCTCTGGCAATTCGTACGCCGGCTTTAACTGCATCTCCTATTTTATCCAGATTCATATGCCCGGGTACTATATCGTTTTTCGAATTTACTATCCCTATTATAGGTCTGGCTACTTCCTCGTCAGTTAGCCCCAGGGCTCTAAACAGCGAACGATGGGGAGCTTTTTCCAGTCCTTTTTTGGCATTATCGCTTTTCATGCTCCCGTCTCCTTTCATGGAAATCTTCTGTAAGGTTATACTTTTCATCTACCTTAACAGGCTTTCTCGTTTATTTAAAAATAATAGCTTCTTGTTCTTTTACCAGTTCTCTAAAGTCAGCTAAAAGCTGGTTAAATACAGGGCCTGGCTTACCACTACCAATTACACGGCTATCAATCTTTGATACCGGAACAACTTCAGCCGCAGTACCAGTAAGAAATACTTCATCGGCAACAAAAAGATCATATCTGGTAAAGGTAGTCTCTTCCACCGTAATGCCAGCTTTTTTAGCCAGCTTGATAACTTCGTTACGAGTTACACCTTCCAGCATACCTACATGAATAGCCGGTGTTTTTAATACTCCGTTTTTAACCAGGAATATATTATCTCCAGTACATTCAGCTACATACCCTTCCTGATTAAGTAAAATAGCCTCAGATACGCCAGCTATACCAGCTTCTATCTTAGCCATAATATTATTCAAGTAATTGAGTGATTTAATCCGCGGATTTACTCCCTCCGGACCATTTCTGCGTGTGGGAACCGTAATAACTTCCAGCCCTTTTTCATACAATTCCTGCGGATACAGGCTAATTGATGAAGCAATACAGACTATAGTCGGGGTGGAACAATTCCTGGGATCAAGGCCCAGATCACCTTTACCACGTGATACGACAGTCCGGATATAAGCATCGCGCAAGTTATTCTGCCGACAAGTTTCCAGAATAACTTCGCCCATTTCTGCCCTGCTTATAGGTATTTCCAGGTTAATCGCCTTGGCTGAATCATACAGGCGATCAACATGATCTTCTAAACGAAATACGCTGTTATGATAAGCCCTAATCCCTTCAAAAACACCGTCCCCGTAAAGAAAACCATGATCAAAAACTGATACTTTCGCATTCTCTTCATCGACAAACTTACCATCCAGGTAAATCTTAATTCCCATCTATCTCACTCCTATTTTAATAAAAAATTCACTTCTAGTTTTTAGCACCGCGACTTAATAAAGAGTATAAAAAACCCTCTCATCCTTAATCAGGGACGAGAGGGAATTCCCGCGGTACCACCCTGCTTGTCGTAAAATATTACGACCTCTTGCAGCATACATAAACATAATAAAATTAATAATTTATGCTAACTTTTTAACAGACTTTTTCGTCCGGCTACACCTACTAAGTCTTAGACTTTTCAGGTAGCAGCTCCAGGATGATGGCCATATGAAATATTGATACCGGCTTTCAGCCTAAACCGGATTCTCTGTCATCAATTAATTTCCTATGTTAGTTCCCTTCATAGCCTCTGCTTTATTATCTATAAAGTATATTTAAAGCTAGTCATGCTGTCAATACTCTCTTTAAAGGTTTTTCTCTTTTTTTTGCTCTATCGTGCGAATATATTCTTTTAAATCAATATAACTTTTACGGCCGGAAAGATATTTTTGCTTATCCTTTTCCCGTAGTTTTTTAAACATATTCCACAGCAACCTGGTTCCTTCCTCAGTTTTAACGGCCTCCGAGGGACTCATGCCCCGCAGAGTAGTCAAATGGGAATGAAACCATTTATTTAAATACAGCTCCTTTAAGGTAATCTCTAAAGAAGGATACTGTTTTTTTAGATCTTTAGTTAAAACATCAAATAAACTTTCATCGCGGACTTCCAGACCATCAAATTCCAGACAATCATACATCCGGTTCTCAAAATTCTGCCGGGCTGCTTTCATATCATTATCACCAAAAGTAGAAATAGTCAACCAGTCTGGCCCTACCATGTATTCAGCGAAAAAACCCGCATCCTTAGCATCACTTTCACCCTGATAATAAATATGGCAATCACCCGGGATTTCTAACTTAACATGGTCCAGGTTAGTAATGCGTTTATAAAACTGTTCTTTATCTTTAATTAAATAACGTGCACTTATAAAGCGCATGCCATCTTCATAAATATAATCAGTATCTTCATAAAGTAAAATATCTTCGAAATTTATATACTGACCGCTCATATAATTACAAGCATTGATCAGCGGTATCTCATATTCACCCTTCAAAACTAGGGGCATATAATTATCAAAACTTAGCAATTGATGAAATTCCATTACTACCCCGTAATCCGAAGAAATGACGACAAATTCCTCACCGTTAATTACCAGATCAGCAATTACCCCGGAGGTGAGTGTGACCCCATGGTTTAAATCAGCTTCATACTCAGTGATCCGCATATGTATCCCATAAGGTAATTCCTCAATTTCCTTGATATTATCCATGGTATCAAGCATTTCGAATAAGCCATCTAGATCAGTTATTTCATATACCCGACAAGTAACCTGTTTACTTAGTGGATTTTGATCACTTTCTAAATAAAGCTGCTCACGTTTAGATCTCTTAATATCGCTAATCCACCAGGTGCCTACTTCATTTTTCATAAGATAAAAACAGTATTCGCTCCGGTATAAATTACGGTCTTCCACGAAAATAGCATAAGTTAGCACCCGGGCATTATCTTGTGAACCATACACTTCCTGAACCTGCCCTTCCAGAATAGCTACTCCCGGATTAATTAAATCATCTAAACCAGAGGGCAGTTGGTAGTTGTCCATCAACGATGATATATAGTCCACGTCCTGATGCTTAAAAGCGTAAAACAGGCTGTTTACCATCTGACGGGGGGTAAGCTTCTGTGATATTTTTCTGATTAGTTCTATCTCCTGATAGCGGGAAAATAGTACCGAAACATCAAGATATTTCTGGTACAAAAACTTGCCCAGAGCCGGCCGATTCATATGGCGCAAGTTAAATCCATAAGCCCGAGAAACTAAAAAACAGACTTCATCAAAGCTTAATTCCACCATGTCAGCCAGTGTTTCACGATCGTTATCATAATGTGTTTTCGACATATTATCTACTAAAAAGAAACTATGTATTCCATCGTAATTAAAAGTAAGATAAAAAGATTCCACATGAATACCACTGCTACCAGTATCCCAGGCAATATCAATAGCTATTTTCCCCGTATGACGGCTACAGCTGGCATAAGCTTTATAGAAAACCCCATTAGAAATCTCAGGCGGGCTAATATCCATGCCGGCCATACGATATTTACCCAGGGCCCGGTTGCAAATTACTGCAAACTCTTTGCCAAATTCCAATTGCAGCAGGTAGAAAAAATGTACCATCGGTTTTTCATAAAAAGAAGAAAGCGCCTCTAAAATTGCCGGTTTTACATCATAAGGGATATCATCGACAACTTCTAAAAGGAAAAGCCGCCCTTCATTAGTAGCAATAAATTTTTCAATATCTTTAACCAGACTTTTTAATAAAGCCTTGGGAAAACGCTGCTTTCTAATTTCCATATCCATCTCCCAAATTAAATTGATCCCTTTAATTGTAATGTATCACTTTACCTGCCACATAGCAAATAAGCAATATTTTTTCATTATTCTGTCTCAACTTTTAAGCTTAAATGCCAGAAGTATGTTTGAAAATGTGTAATAAAGATGAAAATTTCGTTATATAGGCAGGAAGTCGGAAAAAGACAGAGAATTAATACGAATGGTGGTAATAGATGGTATGAAATAAAAATATACAAGTATGTAATAGTATAAACAAGGTGATAAATTGAGACGTATTTATGTAAATAAATTAAAACCGGGTATGATAGTCGCTCGTTCAGTATTTAATAGCGAAGGCCGGGTACTGCTGCAGGATGGGATTGTCTTAAACAAAATATTTATTAATCGTCTACAGGAATTGGGTATTAGTTCTATATACATAAATGATGAGATTTTTGGCGAAATAGAAGTACCAGATATCGTCTCCGAAGAAACTAGACGGGCAACAGTTAGGCTTATTAAAGAAAATTTTGTCCACCTGGAACAAGATAGAAAATTAAACATACGAGCAGTCCGGAAAATGGTTGATACTATCATAGATGAGCTTATATCAAATATGAATGTGCTAATTAGCCTTTCTGATATTCGCGCTTTTGATGACTATACATTTGCCCATTCGGTTAATGTCTGTATCCTTTCTATAATGACGGGAATTACAGCAGGCTATAATGATCTGCAGCTTAAAGAACTGGGCATTGGCGCTCTGCTGCATGACATTGGCAAAATCAATATCGATAAAGCCATTTTAAATAAACCAGGTGAACTTAATAAGGAAGAATTCGCAGAGGTAAAACGACATACTGTATACGGTTTTAACATTTTAAGGCAATATGACGATGTCCCTTTGCTATCTGCCCATGTAGCGCTACAGCATCATGAACGCTGGGATGGAAATGGTTACCCGCGACAGCTGGCCGGAGAAAACATCCATGAATATGCACGGATAGTTGCCGTAGCTGATGTTTATGATGCACTGCTGGCTGATCGCCCTTATCGTTCTTCTTATTCAGTAACCCAGACGCTTATTATATTAAAACGTATGTGCGATATATATCTTGATTCACGGTTTGTTACTGCATTAATTAGTAATATAGCCATCTACCCCATTGGGAGTATTGTTCAGTTAAATACTGGCAACATAGGAATTGTAGTTGACGTCAACAAACAACAGCCTACCAGGCCGGTGATTAAAATAGTTTATGACAGTAATAGCAGGCGTTTATGTCACCCCCATGAAGTAGACTTAACGAAATTGCCTACTATAGTAGTATCAAGATCCTTATCCGAGGAAGATATAGAAGATCTCCACGCTTAAACAGCACAAATAACGGGAAAACTTTTACTTATCAGCATTTGCTTATTATAATCTTAATAAGCAAATTATTTTTTAAGGGGGTAATAAAATGTTCTGGAGCGACGCAGGTAGTCACAATACAGATGCAACTATAGATCTGGCTCTTAAAAAAGTTGAAGAACTAGGTATTAAATATATGGTAGTCGCCTCACATAGTGGTGCAACCGTCAAAAAAGTATTAAGTGCCGAAAAAAACATAAATATTGTTTGTGTAACTCATCATAGTGGTTTTAAAAATCCGGGTGAAAACGAGATGGATGATGCTACGCGTAAGATTCTTCAGCAAGATGGTGTTCAGGTATTAACTACCACCCATTTATTTGCTGGTGTGGACCGAGCCATTCGCAACCAATTCGGTGGTGTATATCCGGCAGAAATCATGGCACAAACCCTGCGCATTTTCGGCCAGGGTATAAAAGTCGCCGTAGAAATTTCGACTATGGCACTTGATGCCGGCTTAATTCCTATTAATGAAGAAATAATTGCCATCGGAGGCAGCGGAAATGGCGCTGATTCTGCTATAGTAATCGAACCTGCCCATTCAAACCATTTCTTCCAAACTCAGGTAAAAGAAATTATTTGCATGCCGCGTAACAAGAAACCAGTATAAAAATTAATTTTTCATCACAAATTAAATATGGTGATGATTAATGTTTGTTAAAATATTAAGTTTTTTCTCCATATTAATATTGGGTGGAACTTTACTCTATTTATTACTAGTAAAAGTATTACCCTCCTTAACAAGTAAAAAGTGATAATTATATCCGGCAATAATTATCACCTTTTTAGCTCAAAATATTGATAAAGGAGGGAAAAAGCCATGACCAGATATCGTACTACCGACGGAAAAGAAGATCTAAAACAAAAATTTCATTATTTCGGGGCTATGGCGATTCCGCTGGCATTTATTAATGGCTTATTTTTTGGCGGATATGCCCTGCGTAAAATCCGACAATACTGGGAAGGCGGCCCCATGGACTAATACCCAAGCGGGGACGGTTCGGGACAGGGGGACAGGTTTGCTGTCCCATGTGTTTCCAAGCATGGGACAGCAAACCTGTCCCCCTGTCCCCCCCCGTCCCCACTTGAATTCCTACTTGAATCCCATCCGAGTCACTAGGTCATTGAAGGCCTGCCGGGTTTGAGTAATGGGGCCGGAACTATCCCACTCGCCATGCACAGTTACAGCAGTAATAATACCGGCCAGACGGCACCAGTATACTATAAAGCGATATAGTGGCAGCACTATAACAATCCAGAAGTTTTTACGAACAAACTGCCGATAATCAAGTTTTAAATAAGCCAGGGCTATCAAAATATAAATTAAATCAATAATTACATAAAGTAGGTAAATAATCAGATTGGCTCCCAGTACGAGCGTTAGTGGATATCCCATGAAAAAAAGCAAGGGAATAAGGAAAAACCATGCCATACGGGGAAATGCCAGAGTGTGGTCGGCAAATAAAGTCCGCGACGGAAAAGAAGAAAGCAATCTAAATATACTCACTGAATTCTGCTCTTTAAAATAAGCTGCAACTTCTAACTGTCCTCTCTGCCAGCGCAGTCTTTGGGAATAAAGATGTTGCAAGGAATTAATTGGCGCTACCAGGGCAACTGATTTTTCTACCATAATCAGGCGATTTTTTCCCGGATTCTGCATCCGCAGGTCAAAAGTTAGTTTAGTATCTTCTGATACAGTACGATTATCATAGAGAAATGTTTTTAATAATGCCAGCCTTCTGAAACCAGAAAAAGCCCCAGCCATAGTAAATAAGGTATTAAACCGGCTTTGGAAACTCCGGGCAATATAAAAGGCCTCAATATATTCAAAAGCTTCACAGATCTGCATTAATCGGAGTGCACTTCTACTTTTTTCTATTTTGTCATGGTTAATTAAAATAACTCCTGTAGTACCGACCAACTGAACATCCCTGGAAAAAGCCTTGATTGTTTCCGTGATGGCTTCCGGGACCAGATAAGAATCCGAATCTACCGTAACTAGGTACTGCCCCTTACCCATACAAATGCCCGCATTAAGCGCCCTTGATTTACCACTCTGTTTAAAACTTACCCAGCGGCATCTTAACCGGGGATATCTTCCAGTAAACTGGTTGAAAACGTCAAAACTATTATCCGTAGTCCCATTATCAATCAGCAGCACTTCTAACCGCTGCCAGGGGTAGGTTTGCGCGGCAATAGATTCCAGGCATTCATATAGTGTCGAGGCAGAATTATGCACCGGGACTAGCACACTTACTAAAGGATAATAGTTTAAGCTAAAATCATCATCTTCACAATTGCGCCGTATTCTTACCCGTTTAAAAATAGCATAACTAGTATGTACCAGAGCGGAGAGACCATCTACCATCATGGGGATTAATATCCATATTCCCCAAAAAACCAGGAACTTTATAACTACTTCTGATGTCAAACTATTCATCTCCCCCGCTATGAAGTTTACGAATACACTCTATAGATTTACGGGTAAAGATTTCCCAGAAAATCATTACTATCAGGATAAAGAATATCCCCCGCGCTATCACGGTATGAACAATAAAAATACTATCTCTGCCCCAATAGCTTAATGCTAGTAGAATAACTAAAATACGTACCAGGTTAACCAGATAAACCATTATAGAACCCCAGAATAGGTACCACACTCTTTCTCCCCGATCGAATATAGGGAAAAATATAATTAACGCCCATACAACGAGCATTTCCAGCATACCTGAACATTCAATATCAATAGACATAGAAGTAAAACCCGAAAATGCCGGCGAAGAAATAAGCATAATTCCAGCATCAGCAAAAGCCTGCACCTGAAGACTTAAGTAATCAGCCATCCGGGCACATATACCAACCGCAGTAGCAGATAAAAAATTCTCAAACCAGCTTTCATTAAGAATAAATGCCCCTAGAACTGTAAAACCGCCTACCCCGGTAATAAAATATAGAATCCATATTTTGTAATAGCGGAAAAACAAAACTGGCAGAAACCAGACTAGAGATAAAATAATAATTAGTGTTAACGAAACATCACTATACACTGGGAACATCCTTATAGCATGATTTTTTAATCAAAACTATCCCGGCGGTTAAAATAACTGCCCATAAAATATAGAACATCGTTTTTCCCAGAGCTGGTATAGGGGAAATCTGAATATCACCCTCATCAGGTATCCGATCACAATGCTGAAAAGAATTAGCTTGACTCGCCTCTGCATAAACACGCATATTTTGACCAGCAATAATTCCTAGCTGCTCAAACGGTAAATAAAACTCGCAGCGCGAAGGGAAGTGTGCACCTTCTCCCCAGCGTCCTGAATCAATCCATAACAGGCGATGGTTAGCATCAAAAAGACTCACGGTAACTTTTCCAGAAGGATTATAGGCAACTACCTGCTCCCATTTGTTTATACCCACCTATGGCAGCTATTTGTCCCCGGTAATTTATGCGAGTTTTTACCACGTCTAACCCTTGCAGGGTTAAAGCCATCCAGGGAAGATTAGCTTCATCAAAAGACTGCAGATTAACTGGTTTATCATGATAAATCGGAACTGGAGTAGTTAGCGCTAAAGGTTCCCCTTCTACTCCCAGAAAAGAGGGACGGCTGGAAAACATATCACACTTTACCCCGTTTAGGTCAACAATGACCCGACCTCCGCCGTGCAGGTAAGCAACAATTCTCTGTTCCGCCCTATCTTTAGTACGCCAGTCAAAACCAGATAATACTAATGCATCATACTCCTTAAGCTTCTGCAGAGGGTAATCCTCGATAATAGTACTCTGCCCCACCTGGATCTGCGGATATATAACGGAAAGGAAATTAGCCCCCGGGCCAATACCCAGAATCTTATAATCTGCCGTACAGGCATACGGCCCGCGATTAACACTATATACTGCTGCAATATCATTTATAAAGACCTGTTGGTAGCCCTTATCCCGTGCAGCCTCAGTAAATGAGCTATAATTATTTATCGTATCCCGTTTTACCAGGAGCTGAGTAGCGCCAAGTTCTTC
Source organism: Syntrophomonadaceae bacterium (assembly GCA_028706315.1). Lineage (GTDB taxonomy): Bacteria > Bacillota > Syntrophomonadia > Syntrophomonadales > Syntrophomonadaceae > STF2-222. The sequence continues at coordinate 26,451 of JAQWBP010000009.1, read as the reverse complement.
CAACCTATCCAGAGCATAGTTATACCAGGAACTCTTAATCGCTGTATTTGCCAGCGCTATATTAGAGGAAGTTTGTGCTCCCTGCCAGGCCCACCCGAATACCTGCTCCCGCTCAAATTCACTGCTAAACAAATAGGAAACCATAGAGCCAAACTCGCTCAAATCAACTGCTGCTACTTTAAAACCTTCATGGGTAGCTGCTGTTTCTATCCCCCTGGCCACGTGCTGGGGGTATTCCCTTAGATGAATAAGATTATGTGACAAATAACTATCGATAAAAAGAGCCGGTACCAGCAAAATAAATATAACTCCGGCTAATTTCTTTAGCGCAGGTCGGTTTACATTAAAATCAAAATTAACTGTTCCCAGCAATAACAAAGCAATACCTGCAGTAGTTAACCGCTGTGGCCATAACAAGTTATGCAGGGGGAGTTTAAGATAAAGTGAACTGGTAACCGTAGTAGTAGCCAGGAAAAATAGCGCCGCAATAAGTAAAGCCGATTTCTGATATGACCGACGTGATTTCCAGGTTAAAAGACCGAATACCAGCAGTCCTGCATAAGACAACCCCAGATAAAATACTTCCGGATCTTTCATGCGAAGTAACGGATTTAATGACTTACTAAGGGGGAAAAAGCGAATAGCTTCATTTATACCCCCACTATCAATGCTGGTAATTCCTCCCGTAAGTGCCGGGAACAACCACCAGGAAGTTACTAATATCCCACAAGCGCTCAATATTAAAAACCGCACTACAAACGTCCAGGGCTTACGGTCAAACCAGGCAGTAATCATATACCATAAACAAATACTACCGGTTAGAATGGCCCCCATCATAGCATGAGTCAGTACCGAAGCCGCCAGCAGTAAAACAAAACCAAACTGTTTCTTAGCATCAGCTTTGCCATGATAAATCTCCAGTGCCAAGTATACTATTATGGGTGTAATCGCCATGATAAGCGTCCGGGGCAAGTTACCCTCCGAAAAAGTAACACTTATATTGTCAGGAACTATGACCCATAACAGTGCAATAATTAAAACCGGTAGATAACCCGTATATTTTCGCATAGCTAGCCAGGAAATACTACCTAACAGCGAACAGCCAATAATATACCAGATATGGGCCAGAAAAATGTCCTTACATATTAGCCCCATCCCAGCCAGAACATAGTAAGGAAGCGGTGCCCAGTACCTGAACAGCTGAATACCGTTATACCACCAGGGAAAATAACTGGGCCAGAAATTACCCTGTTTAATTTGCTCCAGGAGAAATTCCGCCTTATAAAGATGGCCCCAGGCATCTGAACCCCAGGGATAGGCTCGGGCCGGATAATCAACCAGCAGATCATGATATACAAAAGCATTAGCAGCTAAAACAGTTGCAATAGCTATAAAAGTAAAAAGAGAACTATGCTTTTCTATAGCATCCTGCATCCTGACCAGCCAACTCTGTGGCTCATTATCCTTTTCGCTCTTATCGATATTGCCATAACCATAGCTTTCTTCTAAAACCTCCCCTGCAGCCACTACCGTTTCACTAGCTGCTGGTTCTTCGAGCACAGCTGCTGCTTCCTGCTCGGTGCAGCTCGTCATAAACAGCGGCATTTCGCGCTTAACCTGCTCAGATTCATAATCCCGGATAATTATACCCCTGGTAGGTGTTTCCTTTAGTCTTAGTTCCGCAATAAACAACCCATAAGGTTTAAGAACTACATTAAGCCCCTGATAAAAAACTTGTCCCATATTTTCAGTAGTCGGCATTATTTTATCAAAGGGAGGAAAATCATTAAGACATACACCTTCATAAGTATCAAGATAAGGACTAATTAAATTATCAATATCAGCAAAACCCAATTCGAGGCGCCGGTTATCCGTATTTTGGTTTTTAATTAATAGTTCCAGTTCCCAGATATGCTGGTGTACCTCGCCTTTTTTACCCTGGTAAACCACCCAGTGGCTGGCAGAAAGAAAAAAAGACATGGCATAAAGCATATTAAATTTATTCTCAGCCAATAGCAATCACCTTACATCCGTTCTTTCTGTCACAATATAGCGGGGACGCCGCTTAACTTCTAGATAAATAGCCGCAATATACTCACCGATAATCCCCAGGCTTAGCATAACTATGCTGCCAATTATTAAAAGCAGCAATATCACGGTGGTGAAACCAGTAATCGCTGCGCCGGTAAATTTCATATAAAAAGTTTGCATACCCAGGATAATCGATACCAGCAGGAAAACTGCCCCCAGAATAGTTACAATACGTAAAGGCAAAGAGGAAAAAGAAACGAGGGCAGTTATCGCCAACCTCCACAGGTGCAGTAACGACCACTGAGAATTACCAGCGGCTCTTTCTCCCACGGTAAAATCTAGGCGAGTAGTTTTAAAGCCCAGCCAGGCAGTCATGCCCCGGAAAAAAACATTACTTTCTCCCATCTGTTGCCAGGCAGAGACGACTTTTCTATCCAAAAGTTTGTAATCAGACGCACCATTCAGATTATATCCAGACAACTTGTTAAGCAAGGTATAAAAAGTAGATGCTCCCAACTTCTTCACAGATGGCTCCTGCCCCCGGACAGATTTTACACATTCAACAATTTCATAACCCTCATGTTCCCATAAAAATAGCATTTGAGGTATTAATTCCGGCGGGTGCTGGAGATCACCGTCAATAACTATGACTGCATCACCAGCTGCCTCATCAAGCCCAGCACATAAAGCGGATTCTTTGCCAAAATGCCGGCTAAATCTGACGGCTTTTAGCTGTGGGTAATTCTTTTTACGGTTAGTGATAATTTCCCAGGTATCATCACTCGAACCATCATCTATAACGATTAATTCATAATTTAATCCAGTTTTTAAAACTTCCGTTTCAATCTTGTTTAAACTTTCTTCGATATGTAACCCTTCATTGAATAACGGAATAACAATAGAGATAAGCCTGCTCATTATTTTTTCTCCCCAATTGTATAGTACAGAAAATACAACTATTATCCCTTATTTTAGTGCTGATATGACATAAAACCCTAAAAAGGTATATATATCCTGTGTATATTATAGACTTAAAATCAGGTTTTCGTAACTTCGGCCTTTTATTTTATAGGATAATGGTCGCTATTTATCTTGTTGCTAAGCAAAAATCTAATTCTGTTATCCTTGTTATTTTTCCCCACTGTTCCCCATAAAAATTTACTATCAGGTTCAGATAAAAAATACCGCAAAGATAGTTACAAAAAGCACAAATAGCGATATAATACTATTAGAAGGAGCTTGTTACTTTTTTAACAAGCTTAAAGGCAGGCTAATTAGCAATTACATTTAATTTGTTAATCTGGCATTTACATATAGGTGTACAGGGTGTTATAGACCTCCTAAATCTCAAAAAAATCCCTCGCCCTGTACATACAAACAAAAAAGGAACCCGCAAAATACGGGTTCTCAAGAATATAGAGATTTATGCTAAAAATGAAAATGAAGGTTCTATATAATAGTGCTATATTCGATGTGTTTTGACAATACCTTGGCCCATTCGAATATTTTGTGCATGTAATTAATTTCACTTATAGCTTTTAGCTTGCCTCCCAAGCATTTGCCAGCGCCGGTAATATTTTCAAATTAATAATATCAAATTAATAATATTGTTATTGCCATGTGTCTTTTGCATAAATACTCACTTTCTAACCAAAATATAGTTAGGAGGTGTTAGTAATGGCGTTAAATTTTACCCAAAAAGAAAGAATGCTCTTAGAAGATCAGAAAGCTCATGAACAGGTATGTGTCGACAAATATACTACCTACACTAACCAAGCCCAGGACCAGCAGCTAAAAAGCCTGTTCCAGGGTTATGCCGCTCAAGAACAACAACATCTGAACAGCATTAACCAAATGCTCAATGGTCAGTTACCACCAACAGGCCAAGGGCAACAGCAGCAAAGCCAACAGCAGACTCCCCCTCAACCTTCATCTGCTCCTGGTGGTATGGTTAACCAGAATGATGCTACCCTGTGCAACGATATGCTTATGACCGAAAAATACGTTTCAGCTGCCTATAATACATCTATTTTTGAATTTAGAGACACTAACGTGCGCCAGGTTCTAAATCATATTCAAAAAGAAGAGCAGCAACACGGTGAGGGCATATTCCACTATATGCAAAATAACGGCATGTACAATCCCCAATAAATTCAGAAAAACCTTAAAATACACCTCCTGCTTACGAAAAGCAGGAGGTGCTAACCTTTTCTGCCGCCACCCTTGACTGACTTACCAACTTAACAACTACCTCAGATTATCCGATACGACGACCGGTCGTTATTACTTCCCTAACAAAAGGGTTATCTTTTCTCAAAGGGTGAGGTTCTATTCGGGTATCAACTTTTCTTCGTATCCTCATTAACTTTAACGTATCTTCAATAATATCACCGGAAAAATCGTCTGCAATTACCGCAATATCTATATCGCTATCCTGATCATGGTTTCCATTAACAAAAGAACCAAATAAATAAACCGCCTCCACATTCATTTCTTCCTTGACAAGGTCCGCATATTTTTCTGCAATAGCAGTTATTTCTTCTCTAATACTCCTAGAAGCCACGTCCTCAACTCCTTAATAGTCATCAAGTTTTCTTTCGTAAACGACGGAGTACACTTTTGATAGATACTATGCTTGTAATCAGGATATCTAGCTGCAATGTTGAAACTGCTTACCAGGTCCAGTTGATCCTTTTGTTTATCATTAAGGTTCAAAGCAGCTTTTTCCGATATTCTTAGCAGATCATGAATTCTGGGAATCTCTGTATCAACTCGCGCCACATAAACCGCTTTCAATAATTTTTCTAAAACCAAATGACCCATAAATAGACTCCAGTGATAGTCCTTGCTCTCATATAAATGTATCATGGTTTGATAGTCTTGATCTGCAGAAGTGACCCAGTACACTATAATTTCATCCTTAGTCAAAATGGCCACCTTCCCTATTTTATATATATTATAGTAATTCCCTAATCTCGTATGCAAACCTACTCATTTGTATAGAATAGTATATACTAAATGGTTAAATATGGCAATAATTACCCGGCCTTTTATATGTGGCTGGGCATTTTTCATTACTGTATTCTGTTATTTATTTTATACCTTTACTTAACTTGAGCATATAAACAGGCTTTCAATTCAATTGCCATTATGCGAGGCGTTGTTTACTCTAAACGGTGCCCGACAAGCGTACAGTCCCGGGTCCGTGTTCATGTTATACGGGCAAGCTGAAGACAGTGATTTTAGGCTGCCATATTCCGATGTATTAGTCCAGGTAGACTCAGGAGATAAATCTGTTCTTTATTCGCAGACCAAGGCTGACGGGGACGGTTACTTCCGTACAACTTTTAACTTCCCTTATGGTAATATAGGGGGTACTTTCCAGGTTGTTAATCCGCAAACTAATAGGGTGTAAAACAGCAAATTATTCTTAAGATAAATAATCTGCAAATAAAATCGATACTTAAATGAGACTTTTGCATATTCTCTAAGACCGAAAATAATGGGGATTTAGTAGTACAGAAAAAGGACTTCACCCCCCATTTTGTCGAATTAATAAGTGACTAAACAAACAATCCGAAGGAGGCGAAGTCACTTATGAATATTCGACAAGGCTATGTTTTTTCCTTTGAGGATGCAATAAATTTGCAGCCCCGGTCACGTTTAGAGATAATTCTAGCCACCCTCGATTTTGATGACGTTATCACTGTTCTTTCTAAGAATAATGAACAACATCGAGGGCCGACTGGTTACTTGGTTGAGCACAAACTTAAAGCATTAATTGCGATGCGAGTTTACAATATGGCTACATTTACTGAGTTAGTGGAGCGTCTTACCCATGACCCAGTGCTCAGATACAACTGCGGCTTTGATGTTTTTGGCAAATTGCCTAGTATTGCTACCTTTAGTCGTTTCTATGAACAGTTAAGTCAATCAGAAGTACTTAGTGAACTGTTCAATAAACAGGTAAAAACAGCAGAATCCATGGGGCTTCTTGATACCAGTTCCATTGCCATAGATGCTTCCAAAGTAGATGCTAATGAGAAGTCAGTTCCACGTAAAAATATTAATGACGATGGCCAATCCGCTAACTGGGGCAGTAAGCTAGATACCAATGGTAATCAGATAACCTGGTTTGGCTACAAGTTGCATATAGCTACTGACGTTAAATCTGAATTACCAGTAGCATTGAGCATAACCCCAGCTAGTATCCACGATGGTATAGTGGCCGAAAGCATCCTTGAAGAATGCAATAGTAACTTGAACAGTAAACCCCAGTATTATCTCATGGATGCAGGTTATGATCAAAAGTCAATATATGAACTAATCCGCAAGAACTACAAAGCACAGGCAATAATACCACTAAACCACCGGGGGGCAAAGGAACCTCCAGAAGGTCTGGATTGGGATGCAACTCCCATATGTTCAGCAGGATACCGCATGACTTATTGGGGCGGTAGCAATGGGGTTAACAAATTCCGATGCCCTCATGTTATGGGCAAATGTGACTGCCCTTTTGGTTCCTCCTGGTGCTCAGCCAGCAATTATGGAATGGTTGTTAAAACCAGAGCCAGACAAGATTCCAGATTGTTCACAGTGCCTCATCGAGGAACTTCAAACTGGAAACTGCTATACAACAAAAGAACCGGTGTAGAGCGATGTTTTGGGCGATTAAAGGAGCATCTGGGACTTGAAACTGGACTCAATGTGCGAGGCATTAAAAAGGTCAAAACTCATGCCTACCTGAGTGTTATTACCATGATTGCATCAGTTGTCGCCATAAACAAAGACAAATCTTCTGCAGATATAGCTGCCTAAAGCAAGCAGAAATTAAGGTTTTTAAAAGAAAGGGGTTAGCCTGCTCATTTTTAGATAAATCCAGTAACCTTGTTGATGCTAAAGGCATAATTAACCAAAATTTAACTGGTTTTTATGCACTAATACCATATTTGAGTTTCAAAGAACGTGATTTTTGCCATTATGCAAAAGTCTCAATTAACAGGTCAAACAGGTTTATCTTTTAATTGCCTGGGGTTTAGAGATAAGTTTACCAACCAGCGAGTTCCGGTGGACACAGAGGAGATTCTATTGTATTTTGGCAGTAACGTAAATTATTTCCATAATAAGTCTGTCGATGAGGACCTTAGAGTTCTGGGCATGAATGAGAAGAACACAGACTGTGTATGTGTATATAATAAAGACTCCGGTAAACGGGTTAGTATATCGCCAAGACTAATCTCCCATTATAATGAAGGAGATGAACTGCTTACATTCTATCAGCTTGATGGAACCGAAATTACTGAAGTGAAGAAAAGAATAATGGTAGTTTCACTAAACGAAAAATTGGCCGGGAATACACCTATAAGGTTGTTATCCTGGAAATGACGCCATAAGGGTCCCTCTCAGGTACGCCTGAGGGGGACTCTCTATTTTTAAACTCTACTTATATTCTACAATAATTATGGTATAATAATGGTAGAATAATTGATTAGAGGTGCTTTAAATGATAATTAAATCATCCACCACACTCCGTAATGACTATAATGCTATTGCAAAACTTGCTCGTGAAAAGGCTGAGCCTGTGTACATCACAAGAAATGGCGAAGGCGACCTTGTTGTTATGAGCATTGAAGCCTTCGAGCGTAGAGAGGCTATGTTAGATTTAAAAGAAAAGCTGCTGCTGGCAGAAGAACAGCGTCTCGCCGGAACCCCCACTGTTTCTCTGGAAGAAGCTGAAAATAGAATTAGGGAGAAAATCAATGGGGAAATTTAAGGTTGATCTCCTTCCCGCAGCTTATGAAGATCTTGATGAAATATTTGATTATATTTTGTTGGACGACCCTGCTGCTGCAGAAAGTATGCTCGATAGAATCATGACTTCATTGCACCGCCTTCAGGACTTTCCAAACTCCGGTGTTAAATTAACAGCTAGATCACTCAAGTATTACGATTTTCGCATGGTCATTGTTGATCCTTACGTCGCCTTTTACCGTTTTATCGATGGTAAGGTTTACATCTACCGAATCTTGCACGGTGCCAGGGACTATATTCGGATTCTAAAACAGCTAGAATAAATACAGAAAAGAAAAAGGCCCCCCGGAGCGCAGCGAACTGCCTCTCCCTCGGCCTTCGGGGTGAACTTTAAGCTGTAATTATTAAGTTCTAAATATTTTGCGAGTTTAGTGTTATGTTAATCGTTTAAAATCATAGAAAAACCCGACCTTAGCCGGGCATTTTTCTAATTACTATATTCTGTTAATTACCTTTTATGTCTTTATTTAGCTTGAGCATATGGACAGGCTCCACATCCTTGACCTCTTTGGCCAAAGCCACCCTGGCCTCTCTGGGCTGCTTGGCCGTCAGCACCTCTGCGGCCCATGCCAAAACCACCGGTTGTAGTTCTTTCTAGTCTTTCCTTAACTCTCTGGTCCATATTTTGTAGACACTGGTTGTACTGATCCTGGGTGATAGTTCCGTTGTCCAGGCGATCTTTTAAACGAGCCTGGTTTTGTCCGGTTATTTTTGCTGCTAGCGCATCTTCACTAACACCTTTTTCTTTGGCAATGTCAAGAATTGATTTGCCTGCCTGGCGCTCTGCCCGGATGTCGTTTATATCCATTCCAGTGAGGTCACCCAGAGTTTTAACCATGTTCTGGGCTTTTTGCTGAAAACTATTGCCCGGTCCGTTAGGAGCGGCAGCAGTGTTAGTCGCGTCTGCCATAGCTGGTACGGCTGCTCCGAGTAAGAATACCCCGAGCATTAACAACATGCTAACTTTGAATAATTTTGATTTTTTCATTAGGTTAATCCCTCCTGTATGTTTTTTCTTACTGATTAGAGTTTAGCAGGAGATTTTCAAACAAATTTGAAGTAAATATAAAGATTTCTTGATATTTGGCCGGGCGGGTAACTGGAGAAAAACGGGGAATGAATTCCCCTCTACGCATCGGAGACGATTGTTGCACTACAGGACTGTGCCCCAAGTGTAATTTCCCTTCTACATGGGGTACCTCGGACCCGGGAATGAATTCCCGGCTACACATATCGTCTTGCATCCTTGTAGCCCGGAATTCATTCCGGGTTCACCGGGGCTGTGAGCATACCGAGGAATACCTGTTGCCCCTGAGGATAAATTCCCCGCTACACACGGGAGACACAGAGGTAGATAGAGTTAGCTCTTTAAAAGTGTTAACTGTCTATATATCTCCTCCAGGGTGTCTCCGGTATGACCGCCGTCAATTTTAACTAGGGCTGCATGGTCTAACTGGGTGTAACCCTGGTTTATTATAATGAGGTCTTGATAAAAGGTACTGAATTCCTTTACAAAGCCGGCCAGGGGATAAACCGTCAGAGAGGAACCGATAACTATAAGGGTTTTGGCTGCCATTATAAGTTCGCTGGCTTCCATATAATTTTGAATCTGTTCACCAAAGAGGACCACATCTGGTTTTAATATACTGCCACATTTAGCACAGGTAGGTGCTGAATGCGGAAACTGCTGTAAGTAATCAACCCCATATACTTGTCGGCATTTTCTGCCGGGGCATACAAAACTCTCTGCATTACCGTGGATAGCTACTACCTTGCGGCTACCAGCTGCCTGGTGCAGGCCGTCAATATTCTGAGTAACTACGGCTTTTATCCAGCCTTTTTTCTCCATATCTGCCAGTACCCGATGGGCTTTGCCTGGATCTACCTTGGGGAAGGTAAAGTACTGCCGGTAAAAATCATAAAATTCATCCGGATGACTATTAAAATAGTTGATATTTAAGATGCTCAGTACCCGGTTTTCGCCCAGTTTACGGTATATTCCGTTTTCACCGCGAAAGTCTGGTACTCCGGCTTCAGTGCTAATACCGGCACCGGTAACTACAACTATGTTGTTGGATTTAGCCAGGATACTGACTACTTTTTCAATTCCTTTCTTATCCATGTAAGATTCTCCTTTTTAGATTTTTTAAGTACAACCTGCACCACCGGGGAATGAATTCCCCTCTACGTATGGGGGGATAACAGCAGGGAATGCCTGTGCCCCCGAGGGTAAATTCCCCTCTACACTACACATGGGAGCACCACCGGGGAATGAATTCCCCTCTCTACTATATGTGAGGTACATTTTGGCCCCCCGCTTATACTTACTATTTTATAATGGCTTAACATTACTGGCAAATTTTAACCATTTCTTAAAATCCTTCGCTCCGCAGGCTAACTTTTATTTTTTAGGGCTGTATTTTCTTTATAAAAGTAAAAAGCCTTTCCTTATAAAGGTTAGTCAGCGATAAACCGGCATTAGGTCTTTAGCTGCCTGGCTTTTAGAATAGAGTCAGAAGCAGGGCAAAAGCAGCTTCGAATAAAATTAAGGAGGTGAATTAATATGGCAGTTATTGCTACTCCCGTAGCCAGTGATTTAGTCCTGGTAATGGACAACGGAACTGGCGCATCAGGTCAGCCTCTCACTCAGAACCGTACTTTTAAGAATGTTAAACCGGCCGCCGAAAATGATGCTATTTATACAGTGGCCCAGGGACTTATCGGCCTGCAGTCCAAAACTAATATAGCTGTACAACGCCGGGACATCGTGGAAATGATTGAAGGTATCTAAACCAACCGTTGAAAAATTATGATGAAAGGAGGTATGAATATGGCTATGCAAAAAAATCTGGAAATGAGTTTTGCCACTGAAGGAAATAAGTCACACCTGATAAGAGTTTACGATGCACGTGAAGACGTAACGGGCTTAGAAGTAGCCGCTGTCATGGATAACATTGTAACTAGCAATATCTTTTCAGGTACTGGTGGAGAAATCATTGGCAAAGTCAGTGCCCGGATAGTAACTAGAGAAACTCAGGATCTCGCACTCGTTTAAGCTGAATCAAAGGGCGGGTTTAATCCCCGCCCTTTTTTAATAGCTAGTTATCTAGAAGGAGGCTTCAGATGATGGATGAAATGCTTAGTATTATAGGTAATGTTGGTTTTCCTATAGCTGTTTCTGCTTATCTGCTCATTCGGATAGAAGGAAAGCTGGGGGAACTTACAATGGCCATCGGGGAACTGCGCGAAGCAATCATCTCCATACATGGCCAACAGTTTATTGATCTACCCCGTGCTGTAGTTATTCCCGGAGAAAAGGAAGTCCCCGGACGCATTTTTTCCGGGGTCTAACCTGATAACTCCCCTGCATATTAGTTACAGGGGAGTTTTTGTATCTACCAGCCACGGCTGGCGCCGCCGCCACCACCGGAGCCGCCACCGCCTCCGAAACCGCCAAAACCTCCGCCGCCGCCAAAACCGCCACCACCGTAGTAGCCTCCTCCACCGCGGTAACTGCCCCCGCCGGAAGAGCCTCCTCCGCCACCGCCTTTTCTTCTAAACCAGTAGTATAGAATAATAACCAGCAGTATTACGGCAACTGACAGCCAGTCAACTACTTTATCCTTACTAGCAGGTTTTGGTCCCTGTTCGGCTAAACCCTGTGGAGAAACAGGATTATATTGCACTTCATATTCAGCACAAACTTCTTTTAATACGGCATTATAGGCATCAAGTATGCCTAGTTCAAAATCACCCTTTTTAAAATGCGGAATCAGGTTTTCATCGAGTATCCTCCCGGCCTTACCATCAGGTATAGCTCCTTCTAACCCGTAGCCAACCTCAATTCTACTCTGATGTTCCTCCTGAGCGATTAAGATTAAAACCCCATTATTCTTGGTTCTGTCACCAATCTCCCAGGAACGCAGGATTTCTAGCCCGAAATCCTCCACGCCTGCCCCTTGCATATCCTTAACTGTTACGACTACAATCTGAGCGCCCGTTTTTTTCTCCAGATTGCTGCTCTGGGTGATAAAAGCTTTTTCCAGATTATCAGAAACCATATCTGCTGCATCCAGACAATAAAAGTCAGTTGGTGGAGCAGGAACAGTGACGTCAGCCGCCATAACGGCAGAAGTAAAGCATAACATTAGCAGGATACTAGTTAATAATAAAGCTATTTTTTTCATGTTCTTCTCCTTTAACTAGCCCCCCGCTAAAAAGATACTTGCGGAACTTCCCGGGCTCCTGGTTCTGCTTCGAAATACTCTCTTGCCCCAAACCCGGCCATATTAGCTACTACACTGCCGGGAAACTTTTTAATCCTGGTGTTAAAAGACCTAACTGCTTCATTATAGTCACGCCGTGCTGTCGCCAGACGGTTCTCGGTTCCGGCCAGTTCATCAGCTAGCTGGCGGAAATTAGCATCTGATTTTAATTCCGGGTATCTTTCTACTACAACTAGTAACCGTGAAAGGGCACTACTTAGCTCTGTATCTGCCTGAGCCTTTTCCCCTATAGTCGAGGCTCCTGCCAGTTTACTCCGGGCTTCGGCTACCTGAGTAAATATCTCTTTTTCCTGTTTAGCGTATCCTTTAGTCGTTTCAACCAGGTTAGGAATTAAATCCGCCCGCCTCTGCAGCTGGTTATCCACCTGGCTCCACATGCTATCAATTTTTTCGTTATCACTTATCATCCCGTTATAAAGAAGTATGCCTGACCCGAAAAATATTACTACTATTGAAAGAATTACCCCCAGGGCTATAACTGCTGGATTTTTCATAACATCTCGCCTCCCAACTATTTAATTCGCATTAGTAATTATTATACTATTTTCACCCCGTTATAGTTAAGTTCCTTCTTTAGTAATGAAAGTTAAAAATAGTTAAAATATCTATTTCTTTTGTCATTGCCGTAAAATAATTCCCGGTATTTATAATTTTCGCTAGGTCGAACATCGCAATTTTTTACAGTATAATAAGCCAAAGGTAACAGTTCATATTGACGATATTATTAATAGAATCATTAAGCTAAGGGGGGATGTTTATGCGTGACTTACTGCACCAGTTTCAGTTTGCTCTGATATGTATAGTTATACTGCTGGTAATATCCATGTGTGCTATTTTTACCCCGGCTAAACATGATTTGAATAAGACTGCGCGCGACAACTATATCAATAAATCTGAAACTGCCGGCATGCTAATTAATGAATTTTTGGAAGACTCTCTACAGCAAATGGCCGCACTTTCACATAAGAAAAGCACCCCCACCTATTCAGTATTTGGCGACAATACTGAGATCGAGTATTTTGCAGAAGCAACTACTCTAACGAATTGTATCGCAGCCGGTAGATTTGTTAATGGCCAATTAGTCGCCCTCTACGGTAATAAAGGACTAATTAAAAATATCGATATTGCCCAGTATTATGCGGAAAAACCTACTATTAGTATGTTTAGCAGCGGTGCTTTACCTTTTTTTATAATTTTTTCCCCCATCGTACATAATGCAGATATAGTAGCTATTGATCTAGCTATTTATGACCCATCTCCACTGCTTAATCCTTTAAAAGCAGATGGAATCAGTTATCGAATTTTCCCCCGCGAAGATTTCCCCTTCATCTTTAATAAAATGACCAAAGTCGGGGAAAGACTTTTTGAGCAGAATGATAAAACTTATTATTTGCAAATTTTAGAACACGCTGATGCCGTACTCATAGCAGATATTAATAATGCAGTATTGTACCAGGATGGTCGTAATGCTGGTATTAGATTTATTATTGCCCTCATCTTTTCTGTGGTGATTATTACTTTACTTTTGTATATATTTGTCTATAGGCAAGCCCGCCAGCTTATAACAAAGCTGCAGAATTATAACCAGGAATTAAAAAAAGAAAAAACTAAAGTTGAGAAACTTTCCCACGGCCAGAAGGACCTTTTTAATATACTCCGGTCACTTAATGAATGCTGGGAATTTTTTGAGCTTTTCCGTATATTAAATATTGCGCTTCCTTATATTGTCCCCTACCGAAATTTATTAATAGCCATACGCACTTCAAAAACATCGCAGCATTTTGAAATTAAAGAGGTTACCGGCGACTTTTTAAAATATTTCCCGGCCGGCTTATCGGTGGGGAATAATAATCTGCTGGAAAGGATACTGCTTACCGGGGAGCCTTACTTTAACGGGCACCTTCAGGAAGGCCAAAAGGATTGGGTCTATAACCCGGAAGTTAATTCGGCAATGATTATACCCATTATTTCCAAGAGCTTTAAATGGGGACTCATTGCTATCGATCACCAGGAAGTCAATGCGTTTTCCCGGCAGGATTTTGAATTACTTGATTTGCTGGCCACCAGTATTGCCCTGCATCTTGAAGAAATGGATGCTAGAAAACAACTTAATAATGAAGCGCAGCGGCTGCGTTCTTTACACGACCTGGTTAGCAAGATGGCCGTGGAACGTAACAAAGTAGTAGTTTCAAAGCTGATGACTGAAATTGCCGCTGATATGCATTTTCTTTCCCTAGCAGTTTATTCCGTTTTTAATGATAACGATGAACCCCAATTTACTTTACTGAGCAGAACTAATGACACTAATTGTTATTGGGAAGATATCGAACCTGGCAACGGCACCTTAGAATATATTGCCCGCTCCAGAACCAGGCAGGTGCAAAAAATTCACCCCGAGAATTATTACCAGCTAATGGCCCCGATTATTTTCCGTGATGATCTGTACGGAGTATTCCAGGTCATTAAGGAGGATGATTTCAATAACCAAGATATTGATACTATCCAGATAATGGTCAACTATCTGGCCATATTCTGGGAGCTGGATAGTTTTATTAAAAAAGCTGAACAAGAAGCTCTGGTAGATCACCTGACTATGGTATGGAACCGGCGTTATATGATGCGCCAGATTG
>JAQWBP010000009.1:0-11593 GCA_028706315.1 Syntrophomonadaceae bacterium | reverse complement strand
CAGATAATGGTCAACTATCTGGCCATATTCTGGGAGCTGGATAGTTTTATTAAAAAAGCTGAACAAGAAGCTCTGGTAGATCACCTGACTATGGTATGGAACCGGCGTTATATGATGCGCCAGATTGAAGCAGAAGATGCTAAATTAAAGCGTTACAGTGGAGAAACCTGTATAGCTATCATGGATATGGGTAATTTCAAGCATATTAACGACTGCTTTGGACATAAAGTAGGAGATGAAGTCCTGCGGGGTACTGCTGCAGCTATTAGCAGAAGTGCCAGAGCAGTTGACTCCGTAGGCCGCTTTGGGGGAGATGAATTTATTGTCTTATTCCCCAGTACTTCTCTCGATGAAGCCCAGATTGCTATGCAGAGGATAAGCGAAGAAATCAGTGATCTAAAAATTCGTGCTGCTGATGACGTAAAAATCTTCGCTGATTATGGTGTAGCCTCCTGCCCTGACGATGCCCCCACCCTACTCGAGGCTCTGCATATTGCTGATGAGCGCATGTATGCTAATAAGCGGGAGAGGAAAAAGAGCCAGGAGTGAAATCCTCCTGACTCGTCTTATCTCTTGCGTTTATTTAGTTCTCCGTCCTGGTATAGTTAGAGCGCTTTTACCTTATCCACCTTTAATTTAAAGGGGTTGTATTTTACTCCGTGGTCAAAGGTATCGATACCTTCCTTTTTCTTTAGCCAGCCTACAAAAAGATATGTCAGTGGTGTTGCGGCTACTTCGTAGCCAACTTTCCACAAGTATTGGGCAAGTATCATACTTAGGAAAATGGGCATGGAATACGTTCCACCAAAGGCTATGAGCATAAATATAAAGGTATCTATGCCTTCCCCTACTATAGTTGAGCCAATAGTACGAGTCCACAACCAGCGTCCCGCGGTGATTAGTTTCATCCGGGATAGAATAATTGAATTAGAAAATTCCCCCACAAAGTAGGCTATTAGTGACGCCAGAACTAAGCGCGGGGTAAAACCAAGTACAGTGTTGTAGGCATTATTATGTTCCCAAAAGTCGGGATATGGCAGGGTAATTATAAACATGAAAACTAGAGCCATGAGTAGATTCGCAGCAAAACCCAGCCATATGGTTAAGCGTGCCCGTTGAAAACCGTATACTTCGGTTAGTACATCACCAAAAATATAAACTATTGGAAAAAGGAAAAGGTCGGCAGTAAGAGTCATGCCGAATAGTTGAATTAGTCTGCCTGCCACAACATTCGTAATCAAAAGACAGGCGACAAAAATGCAGGTAAGAATTAAAAAAATTACTGAGACTTGAGTAGTTGACCTTTGCTCCATAGAAGAAAAAACCTCCTTGTTTTTTTAGGCGGGTAGGCTGCGACCGCCGTCATTAATTTAACTTATTTATTATAGCACAATCTAGCTAAATTGCTACCAGCCTGACCTGATATAAACGCGCTTAGTAACGGATATACCGTTACTGGCAACTTTGATGACCAGGAGGAAAAAACGGTCAGGATTGAATGCCTATGCTCATGATTAGTACATGGGTGGTTTTGCTTTAGTTAGAATCTGCTTAAAAGAATTTAATCCGAAGAGCTACAATATAATTGATAATAACATTTTTAACAAAGACTTATAATTCATTACTCTGGTATAATTATTATAATGGATAATTATCCACTATCTTCTAACTATTTGCATTCGAGTAGCCGTCCTAAATTTTCACCCTACTTTGTAATGATCGACATAATATAGCTGCATTAGTTCAAATCCATAAAAAGGACATTTTGTGATAGTCTGTACTTGAATGTAAATGTTATTTTATTTGGGTTGCTGAGGTGTTTATAAACCGGGGAGAAGGGAGTCGATCAAATGGATTTTAAGCTAACGGAAGAACAGGAATTAATTCGCGCCAACATGAGGGAATTTTGCCAGAAGTATGTGGATCCTATCGCCGTTGAAATCGATGAGAACAGCCGTTATCCTGCTGAAATCATTGCTAAGCTGGCCGAGATGGACTGGATGGGGATGCCTTATCCACAGGAATATGGTGGTGCCGGACTCGATTATTTAACTTATACTATGGTGATTGAAGAACTTTCTCGTTCATGTGCTGCCACAGGTTTTACACTCTCCTGTCATATTGGTCTCGCCAGTGGTCCTATCTATAATTTTGGCACTGAAGAACAAAAGCAAAAATATCTTACCCCTTTATGTAAAGGCGAACATATCGGGGCCTTTGCCCTTACGGAGCCAGGTGCAGGAACAGATGTCGGGGCAGGAAGTACTACTGCCGTACTCGACGGTAATGAGTACATTTTAAACGGGACTAAAACTTTTACCTCTAATGGACCTGTCGCTGATACTTTTGTTGTTTTTGCCGTTACTGATAAAACCCAGCGTGCCAATAAAGCCATGAGTGCCTTTATTGTGTCTAAAGATGCGCCGGGATTTAAAGTGGGTGAACACTTTTACAAAATGGGAATCAGGGCTTCGCAGACTTCGGAAATTATTCTTAAGGACTGCCGGATTCCTAAAGAAAATCTCCTGGGTAAAGAAGGCCAGGGGTTCAAGATTGCCATGCAGACCCTTGATAACGGTAGAATAGGGGTTGCCGCCCAGGCTGTAGGTATAGCCCAGGCTGCTCTTGATGAGTCAATTAAATATAGTAAGGAACGAATCCAGTTTGGCAAACCTATTTCTAAGAATCAGGCGCTACAGTGGATGATGGCCGACATGGCTACCGATATTTCAGCCGCCCAGTTCCTTACCTATAATGCTGCCTATCTGAAAGACCAGGGAGCACCTTATACTAAAGAGGCTGCCATGGCTAAAGTTTTTGCCGCTGAAATGGCTAGCCGCCACGCTTCTAAGGCAGTTCAGATTCATGGTGGTTACGGCTATATTAAAGGCTTTAAAGTGGAGCGCTTGATGCGCGATGCGAAGATAACCGAAATTTATGAAGGCACCTCGGAAGCTCAGCGCATGGTAATTGCCGGAAATATTTTACGTTAATAGCACTAGCCCTTATCCTCATAACGCTGAAACTTGGTTCGGTTGCATAATACAAGTAAAGCGAGGTGTTTAATTTAATGCTTAATATAATTGCCTGCTTTAAATGGGTAATAGATCATGAAGACATCAAGATAAATCCGGAAACGCATGAATTAGTGCTGGATCGTGCCGGCTACCGGATAAGTGATTACGACCGTTTTGCTATCGAGGAAGCGGTAGCTTTAACTGAACAATACGGTGGCAGCACCACAGCTGTAACTGTTGGCCTTCCTGCGGCTAAAAAGAGTTTGAAAGATGCCCTGGCTCGCGGCCCGGAAAAGGCTATTTTTATTAATGATCCTGCTTTTCATAATCTGGAACCATCTCAAACTGCTGCTATACTGGCCCAATCTATTAGTAACCAGGAATACGACTTGATAATATGTGGCGAAGGTTCAGGCGATTTGTATGCTCAGCAAGTCGGCCCACGCCTGGCTGAACACCTTAATATCCCCTGTGCTAGTTTTGTCCGCAAAATTACCATAGAAGGACGGGAGCTCATTGCTGAGCGTCGAGTTGATGAAGGTATTGAAGTAATATCTATGCCCTTGCCTGCCCTGGTTACAGTATTACCAGAGATTAATAGCCCCCGGGTACCAGGTTTAAAAGATACTCTGTCTGCTGCCAAAAAACCGGTAGTAGAGATTACTGCTAGTGACCTGGGGCAAACATTTGCCTCCTGTTTAGAGACGGTTGAGATTAAAGCTACTACTATGGAACGTAACTGTGAAAAATTTGGAGCCGAAAAAGATGAGTTAAAACGCTTTATTGATGTGCTCTGTCGAGCAGGGGTAGTAGATTAAAGGGGGTGGTATTTATATGGCTGGAGTATGGGTCTTTGCTGAAAATTATGATTATTGTCTGGAACTTCTCCAGATCGGTAGGAGTCTAGCTGATAAAACAGGAGTGCAACTTACCGCTTTTGCCTGCGGTGATAAAGGAATTGGCCAGCAATACATATACTATGGAGCTGATCAAGTATTTATTTTGCCCCCGCTGGCAGAAGATCAGCCCCTGGGAACTTACGTACCAGCAATAGTAGAAGCGGCCCGCCAGGAAGATCCTGATATAATCCTATGTGCGGCAACTTTACGCGGTAAAGAAATAGCAGCTCGGGTAGCAGCAGGCCTTAATACAGGATTATGCAGCGAGTGTATCGCACTTGCTATTAATAGTGATAATAAGCTGGAAATGAAACGAGTAATTTACGGAGGAGCAGCCATGCAAACCCTTACCTGTAAAACTCGCCCGCAAATGGCGACTATACCTCCTCACACTTTTACACCAGTTACAGAGCTGGATGATACCAGAAGTGGAATTATTAAAGAAATTGGTCCCATTAGCTCTACACCAGTAAAAGTACTGGCCAAAAAGCCACGGGCTAAAGAATCAGGTGATATTACCCGGTCCCGGGTGCTAGTCTGTGTTGGACGTGGTGTAGAAAAGGAAGGAGATCTTAAACTGGCCGGGGATTTAGCCGAAACTTTGGGTGGCGATCTAGCCTGCACTCGCCCCATAGCCGAGGAGCTGCACTGGATGCCGCAGGAGACTTATATAGGCTTATCCGGACAAAAGGTAAAGCCTGAGCTTTATATTGGACTGGGAATTTCCGGACAAATTCAGCATACTACTGGAATCCGCGATGCCCGGGTTATATGTTCAATAAATAAGGATGAAGATGCTCCCATATTTAAAATATCTGATTATGGGATTGTAGGAGATTTATATGAAGTAGTTCCTTTTCTGAGTCAGGAACTAGCCCGGCTAAAGAAAAAATAGGATGTGGATATTATGGCAGAAGATAAATTTACCGCCATTATAGTTGGTGCTGGACCGGCGGGAAGTACCGCCGCTTATTTGCTGGCCGAGCAAGGTATTGACGTACTGCTGATTGAAAGAGGCGAAACCCCCGGATGTAAAAATATGTTCGGGGGACGTATGTATAGCTATGCCTTGCATAGAATTATTCCGGAATTTTGGGAAGAAGCCCCCCTGGAAAGGCAGATTAGTCGGGAAGTTATAACTATGCTGGATGGCGAAAAAAGCACGTCTATCTCCTGCCAGGATGAAAACTGGGCAAAACCTCCCTATCATTCCTTTACCCTATTAAGAGCAGAATTTGATGCCTGGCTGGCCGCCAAAGCGGAAGATGCCGGGGCAATTCTCGCCTGCGGAATTAGGGTTGATGATGTGATAATGGAGGATAACCGGATAATAGGCATTCGTGCAGGTGACGATGAGATTTTAGCTGATGTAGTTATTGCTGCTGACGGAGCTAATTCAATTATTACTGAAAAAGCCGGATTACGCAGTAAATTATCCCCTGCCGACCTGGCTACCGGAGTTAAAGAAGTTATTGAGCTGCCGGCTAAAACTATTGAGGAACGTTTTAACCTGCAGCCAGATACCGGGGCAGCTCACCTTTATGCTGGCACCTGTACCCAGGGCATGTCAGGAGGCGGATTCTTATATACTAATAAAAGCAGCATTTCCTTAGGTCTAGTTATAAAAGCGGCCGAACTGCAGAAAAACCAATATATGTTGGTGGATTTAATTGAAGATTTTAAAAACCAACCCTCGATTGCCCCGTTAATCTCCGGGGGGGAGGTCGTAGAATACTCAGCTCATCTGGTCCCAGAAGCCGGAATTAGTATGGCTCCCCGCCTTTTTAGTGATGGTATTTTAGTCACTGGAGATGCGGCCGGTTTCTGCATAAACCTCGGCTATCTAGTGCGAGGAATGGACCTGGCTATTGCGTCTGGTGAGGCTGCAGCTATGAGTGTAGTCGAGGCCGTTAAAAAGAATGATTTTTCCGCTGCTAGTCTGGGAATCTATACAGATTTATTAGTGAAAAATGGAGTTTGGTCAGTTATGGAAGCATACCGCCGGGCACCACAGATGCTCGATACCGAGAGATTATATACTAGTTATCCTACCCTATTAAATAATCTTCTGGCAGACATGTTTACCATAGACGGCTCTCCACCTATAAATCTTATAGATAAGTTAAGGCAAGAGGTTAAAAACTCTAAAACCAGCTTTATTAATCTCGCAGGTGATGCCTGGAAAGGAGGGCGTTCCCTGTGAAAAAGATGAATATGCAGCAATTACTAGCCTGTGATAAGTTTGAAGTAGATGATGAAGAACATCATATTGTTTTAAATAAAGAAGTCTGCCGTTCCTGTCAGGCTAAACCATGTATATATGCTTGCCCGGCGGGGCTTTATACTTTAAAAGATGGGGAAATTAATTTTGACGATGCTGGTTGCCTGGAATGCGGCACCTGCCGGCTCATATGCCCGCAGGAAGGAGCTCTAAGCTGGCATTATCCGCGCGGTAATTTCGGAGTTGTTTACCGTTACGGTTAATTTACTTTTACACTGGTGAGTCAGGGAAATCATCCCTGGCTCTTTTTTTATTGTCAACCCGAGGGTCTATTGTCTAAAAGTCCTAAGAAATATGCTATTTAAAATCAAAGATAGGTCTTTAGTAGCAGTAATATTTTGTCGTATTATGTTATACTGGTTGTATACAATGCTGGCTATTCTGGATAGTATGCAGTAACTTCTTTAGCACACATTATTCTACTATATTATAACTTTAGTCTTGGA
Organism: Syntrophomonadaceae bacterium; assembly: GCA_028706315.1. GTDB lineage: Bacteria > Bacillota > Syntrophomonadia > Syntrophomonadales > Syntrophomonadaceae > STF2-222. The sequence continues at coordinate 4,950 of JAQWBP010000009.1, read as the reverse complement.
AAAACTGCCAGGTTCTGACCTAATTTTAACACAATTGGGAAGGAGGCTTTTTTGGTTTTTAATATTTAACTAAGCACTCAGAAGGAGGCTTTTTTTTATGAAATGGTTTAACAACCTGAAAACTATTAACAAACTGCTTTTTGGCTATCTACTCATAGCCCTTTTTATTGGTGTAGTCGGCTATACTGGCTGGCGTAGTATGAATACTATAGCTAATAACGCAACAGCTGTATACCATGATAATCTTCTTCCTATTGAACAATTGTCTAAAGCTCATTCTGGACTCCTAGCTGCCCGGGGAGATACTTACAATTTGCTCACCAGGTCAACTTTAGAGGAACGCATGCCCGCCCTTGATTCCCTGCAAAATAATCTCGCAGGTATACATACAGCTATGGACGAATTCGAGCAAAGCCATTTAGTTACTGAAGAAAAAAACCTGGTTGAGGAAGTTAACGCTGATCTGGATAAATATGATGAACTAGTGGGTGCCCTCGAAAGCCTGGTAAAACAGGATAAAATGGATGAAACTCAAATCCTCATTGCTGGTGACCTAAACGATATAAGAACGCGATTAGTAAATAATATGGAATCTCTAGTTGACTTAAATCAAGCCCAAGCAGAAGAGAATGATGCTGCCAATGATACTATGAACCAGAATGCATCCGGGGTACTATTTTCCCTGACTATTATTGCCCTATTACTGGCTATCGGTCTGGGAATATTAATTGGACGTCTTATCGCCCAGCCACTAGTAAAAATAACTGCTATATCTGGTGCGCTTGCTGAAGGTGATTTTACTACCGAAGTACCAGAAAGACTAACCAACCGCCAGGACGAAATAGGTATGCTGGCTGCTGGTTTTAATGCTATGATACTTAATCTGCAAGGCATAGCTACCCAGGTCAATCAAAGCTCTGATGTCGTGGTGGAATCAGCCGACCAGCTGGCTATATCAGCACAGGAAACAGGCAAGGCTGCCTCGGAAGTTGCTGCAAGTGTTGAAGAAATGGCCAAAGCAGCTACAGCAGAAGCCGAAGATGCGGGTAAAACTGCTGATATAATGAAACAGATGACAGATGGTCTGGAAAACATCGGCGATAACGCCGAAAAGGTCAACTCCCTTTCCGCTTCCTTCCAGGAAATAGTTGATAACGGCTTTAAAGCTGCTGCCAGCCAGACAGAATCTATGCAAATTACCTTAGAAAAAGTTGGTTCGGTCAGTAGCTCCATGAATGAACTGGAAACCAAGTCCCGCCAGATAGATGAAATCGTAAAAGTAATAACTTCCATTGCCGAACAGACTAACCTCTTAGCCTTAAATGCTGCTATTGAGGCAGCTCGGGCTGGAGAACATGGACGGGGTTTTGCAGTAGTAGCTGAGGAAGTCAGGAAACTGGCCGAAGAAACTGGGGCAGCTACTCATAATATAGCCGACATAATTCAGGCTATTCAAAATAGTGTTCAGTTGCTGGTAGAAGAAACCAATGAAGCTCAGAACTACGTTGCTGCCCAGGAGGAAGCAGTGCAAACCTCCCATGGTCTGTTTGAAAAAATCGGGATATCATCAAGAGAAGTTGACGCTGCCATTCAGGAGGTTTCTGCGGCTATAGAAGAAATGGTAGCATCTAGTAATGAAGTATTGCAGGCAGTGGAAAGTATCTCCGCCTCCACGCAAGAATCGGCAGCCTCCAGTGAAGAAATCTCTGCTATTGTTGAAGAACAAACCGCGTCAGTACAAACTATTGCCAGCCTGGCTCAAGGTATGCATTTACAGGCTGAACAGCTTAAAAAAGCTATGGATCAGATTAAAGTATGATTTGCCCACGCTATGAATAAATAGCTTTACCAATTTGATATCCTAATAGTAAAACCCGCTGCTGCCTGAACTGCACCCTGTCAAGTAGACAGTTAAAAAACAACAAGCGTTAAGCAACTTTTACGGCTTGGTTCCGAAATTCAATTGGAGCCAGGCCGTTTAGTTTTGCCTGCCCACCTGCTGCATATTCCCAACTGTTCTGGACAACCTAAATTATATAAAAACTAAGCGATTAGTCCCACTAGAAAAGCCATATTACGGTAAGTTAGTTTAGGGATTTTCGCGTCCGAGTCAACAGTTGGTAATTTTATGGGGTGATTATTTGCAAGGGAAAAAATTTATTATTCTCTTTATCTGCATATTTGTTTTATGTTGTGGAGCTGGTATCGGCTGTTCAAAAAAGAAATCCCCGCCGCAAAAGCCCCAACAGTCTGCCGGGCAAAAACCTGAAGCTCCAAAGGATTTCAGTAAATTACGTACTAACTTAGATATGATTGTTGGTGAACTAGAAAAAAAGATTAAGATGGAGGAGACTTCGTCACTACAGCAAAATGTGCAAATAATGCAGCAGGGGCAGGAGGAGCAGAGTCAAGGTCAAGGACAGAGTCAAGGTCAGGACCAGGGACAGAAACAGGGGCAAAGCCAGGGACAAGGTCAATCAGGACAGCAGCAGTCCCAGGGTGGTAAAACATCTTCCCAGGAAGGAGAATGGCAGAAAGAAGCCTCCAGTCTCAAAAAGGTTCATCTGAATTGGAATATGGTTGAACCCGAGGCAGTTAAAGCCGGCCTTAGCAGTACGGTACGCGATGATTTTGGCCAATCTCTTGATAATCTTACCATGGCCATCGGTAACCAGGATCTGGAGAAAAGTATTTTTGCCGCTATAGACTTGTACCGGCCTTACGCCGATGTTAGCGAAGTTTTTAAGGTTAAGACTCCCCCGGAGTTTTTCCGTTTAAAATATGAAATGATGTCAGCTATTGCTGAAGCTAAAAAAGGGCAATGGAACGCAACCACCCAGCGTATACCGAATATAACTAAGCACTGGGATAGCGTAAAAATTAGCTTGGCAGCAAAACAGAAACCCATTGCAGACCGCACTGAGTATTCGGTTAAAGATCTGGAACATGCACTTGATATGCGGGATATACATCTGGTTATGGTTAAAGGTGAGCTAGGCATGAAAAACCTCGATAATCTGGAAAGTAATTTCTAATACGAGGGCGGCTGTATACCTGATTAGTAGCAGGGTTTAACTAGGTTTAAAAGCACCAAAGGCAGGGGAACAGCCCCTGCCTTCTTATTATCAGTTTATTTTTATGTTTGTAATTAGATAACCTTAGCCTCGCTAGTATCGTAGTATTTTTCACGTAATTTGGTTTTCTCAATTTTTCCGGTTGGGTTACGCGGTACTTTATCGAAAAATATCTGGCGAGGTCTCTTGTACCGGGGCAAATCACTGCAAAACTCCAATACGGTTTTCTCATCGAGCTGTCTGCCTGGTTTAAGCTCAATAATAGCCACAGGAGTTTCGCCTAAACGCCTATCCGGCAGGCCAATGACGGCGGCATCTTTAACGTTATCATTAGCACGCAGGAAGTCTTCGATTTCTACCGGGAAGATATTTTCGCCTCCGGAAATTATCAAGTCTTTTTTGCGATCAACCAGATAAATAAATCCTTCTTTATCCTGTCGGGCCATGTCACCCGTATGTAACCAGCCGTTACGAAGTGCTTTATTAGTAGCTTCCGGATTTTTGTAATAACCTTTCATTATTCCAGGACCGCGGACGATTAACTCTCCAACTTTCCCCCGAGGTACCTGTTTACATTCCTCGTCAATAATGGCTATTTCCCAGTTAAAGCCTGGTACACCAATAGCTCCTACTTTATTAATGTTTTCCATCCCTAGATGGACACATCCCGGACCGGTAGCTTCGCTGAGGCCATAATTAGTATCATACATATGATGAGGAAACCGCTTTTTCCACCTGAGTATCAGGCTGGAAGGCACCGGTTGAGCACCAATATGCATGAGCCGCCACTGGTCGAGATTATAGCCTTTTATGTTTACTTCGCCGCTATCAATAGCATCTAAAATATCCTGAGCCCAGGGAACTAGTAACCAGACTATACTTACATGTTCTTCAGATACGGTTTCCAAAATCCAGCGAGGATCAACTCCACGCAGAAGTACTGCCTTAGCGCCGACGATAAGACTTCCAAACCAGTGCATCTTAGCTCCGCAATGGTACAGGGGCGGTATGCACAGGAAATTATCCTCATGAGTCTGCAGATGATTACGGTTTTCAGTAATACATGACGATACTAGATTAGCATGGGTCAGAATAATAGCTTTAGGAGTACCAGTAGTACCTGAAGTAAAATAAAGCGCAGCATCATCCTGGTCATTAAAATCTATCCCAGGGTCATCAACTGAATATGGTGCCACTATTTCCTGGAAACTCTCGGCCTTTGGGGGGCAGTCATCTCCTACGAATATGTTATTATTAAGGCCTGCCACCTGTCCTTCAATTTCATCTATTCTTTCTATAAACTCAGGACCATAAACAAGTACCTTAGCTTCCGCAGTTTCCAGACATTTTTGAATTTCCTCAGCCGTGAAACGGAAATTAAGCGGTACAGCCAGAGCCCCGGTCTTTAAAATTCCAAAATATACTGGCAGCCATTCCAGGCAGTTCATCATAAGAAGAGCTACCTTATCTCCCTTTTTAACACCGCGATCCAGCAGGGCATTGGCGAACTGATTAGCCAGTTGTTCAAACTGCAGCCAGGTAATCTCTCTGCGGATACCGGCAGCAGGTTCACGTTCTATTAAACTAGTTTCTTCCGTATACATTCTAGCATTACGAGAAAGCATTTCTGTGATTGGCATAACAGGATTACCCTCCTTCTAGTATCAGGTATATAAATAAATAAAAAATTCAACCTCTCAGAAATTAAAAAGTTGAATTGTTTTACTTAAAAATATAACCTGCCTCACTTCCATCCTACTATTGTAATTTCCCCTACCTGATTATTTCAGGTAAAGAAATATATAAATACCTACCATACTAAACTACATATTTATTATAATACATTTCAGTTGAAATGTGTGACTTATTTTTGGGG
>JAQWBP010000008.1:60681-91465 GCA_028706315.1 Syntrophomonadaceae bacterium | reverse complement strand
ATAAACCGGCTTTTCAGCTGGTTTTTTGCTTTTCTGATAACTTTATCACCCCATACTTTAAAAAGAGGCTGAATCGAAAGATTAGTCTTCGTAAGTAAATCCCTAAAAAGTAGCCCGTATCACTCGAAAGTTACGGGTTTATTCATTTTATAGACCTGGGTGAAAAATTCCATACTCTGGGGACAGTCTCTTTTGCTGTTCATAATAGAAAGGTAAGTACTAAATAAAAACTTATTTGACTTTTCCACAATTTGGGTTAGGCCTTTCAAGCGAGATAAACGAGTCCCTAAGTACTCATAGTTTCGGGCTCTTGAGCAATTTTGCGGGTATTATTACGATTATTTAAATTGACTATTAAAAAGGATTATGTTGAAAAATGTAGAATATAATATAGAGAATAGCACTAAATTTCACATATAGAGGCGCTAGTGCTTTTGAAAATACTAAGATGTACTGACAACAGAATACGATGTTTAACTTTACTATTCTCCCGATATTAATTCGATTACTTTATCATACCTAAGTTTTACTATACATTGTTGCTGCCGTTTCAACGGCCATGTTCAGGGAGTCAAATCTTGGCAACCGTTGTTTTTGGTTTTAATACGGGCCAGGCTGAAGAAATGGCGATTCGGGATAACTCGGTATAGGGGAGGTAGAGAAAAGTGTTAGATTCAAACTTAATGAACAGTACTCGTCAGGTTAATGAGGATGATGATTTAGATCACGCAGCAGAAAAGTTATTGGAATGTTCATGAGATAAGGTAGATGTTGTGGCCAGGGATGGTCATATGGTAGATTTGATGACCACCGAAAAACTACTAACTGACCGAGGGAAAAATCTCGATTCCAATACTCCGGGTCTTACAGCAGAAGTTTTTAAGGCGATAGTACAGACTGGGAATATTCAGGATAATATGCTTTTAGACAATAAGAACCTGCTCATTGCTGTACTTGAGGCATCCTCAGATGGAATTTTAATTTCCGATAATAAGGGAAATATCAAGTATGTTAATAGCGCCTATGAGAGTACTACTGGTTTAAAAAAGGAGCAAATGGTAGGTGAAAATTTACAGAAACTCCTTACAGAAAATATGTTTAACATAGCGGCATCTTTATTAGTACTAGAGGAAGGACAGCCAGTATCAACTATACATAGATATATTACTGGCAGGAATGCTTTAACTACAGCTAGTCCCATTTTCGATACGGATGGAAATGTTATTGGCGTACTCAATAATACGCGAAATATTTCTAACCTTACCAAGCTAAAACATGAATTAGTAGAAACTAATATTCTTATTTCAAAAAAGTCTAATGAGTCACAACCGCTGTTTCAACAACTGCAATTTGATGGATTTATTTTTAAGAGCCAGGCCATGGCACAAATGGTAAAAATGGCATCAAAAGCGGCAGGCTTTGACAGTACTGTTTTAATTTATGGAGAGTCTGGTACAGGTAAAGAGGTGCTGGCCAGATTTATTCACCAGCACAGCTCTAAAAAGGAAGGCCCGTTTGTAAAAGTAAACTGCGCCGCCATTCCTAGTGAACTATTTGAATCCGAATTATTCGGTTACGAACCAGGTTCATTTACCGGAGCAAGCCGGCAGGGAAAACCAGGTATGTTTGAGTTAGCCAATGAGGGAACAATTTTATTAGATGAAGTTAGTGAATTATCTTTAGCAGCGCAATCTAAATTACTGCGGGTAATACAAGAAAGAGAAGTCCTTAGAGTAGGAGCTAGCAAAGTCACAGAATTAAATGTACGGATTTTAGCTGCTACTAATAAAAATCTTGCCCAGGAGGTAAAACTGGGTAATTTTAGAGAAGATCTTTTCTTTAGGCTAAACGTTGTTCCTATTAAGATACCTCCTTTAAGAGAACGAAAAGATGATATCGCTGAACTAGCCTTATACTTTCTTGAAAGGCTAAACAGGCTTTACCACAAGGACATAACTATTGCTCCAGAGGTAATTGATATTATGAATGACTATTCGTGGGCGGGCAATGTACGCGAGTTGCAAAATCTAATGGAATATTTATTTGTCGTTAATTCTGACGGTGAAATTGGTATCGAACAGCTGCCTACGCGGTTATTAGCTGACCATGTCTTAGTAAATTATAATGAAAAAGATAAAAAACCTGCCGAAAAACTATCGTATTTATTAGAGACTTTTGAAAAATATATAATTATCTCCAGCCTAAGTACTTCGCCCTCCATGCGCAAAGCAGCTACCGATCTAGGCATTAATCCTTCAACCTTATCCCGGAAGATAAAAAGATATGGAATCAATAATTATATACCTTAAATATATTAGTCTATAAGGACTATTTATCAATATATTGAGAAATATGCTTAAAGGGAATACCAGGCACTCGGCAGGGTATTCCCTTTTTCTCTGTCTATGCAAATGTTTTTATTTCTCCTAATGTATTTTTCACCGCAGTTTTCGGGTCTATTTTGTCGATTATTGCGATTTTCGCAAAAATGGTGTTGCCGATATGCAACACCATTAAAACTACATGCAAATCTGTTAGAACGGACAACACAATACATCAAAGTAGTACCTGGAAATCTCTGTTGCTATAAAGCAACACTAAGTAGTGATAAAAAGCCCCCCGATTCGCAATAATTCGCCAATTAGCCCATTTGGCATAGTTATTGCAATTTATAGTATGTGACAGATTGAAGAGAGGGGGCAAGTAAAAAGATAAAAATTTCAAGTACAACAGGCGTTATAAGTAGTTTTATAAACAAACAAAAAGAAAGGGGGAAATTGTGTTAGCCGGGGGGCACCCTTGCTGGTTTCTTACATATTTACCGATTTTGGGTGTATCTAAATCTCAAGACTGGATTTACAATCCAGGGGGTTAGTTTGCAAGATAATTAAAGGTATTCTATATGTAGCTAAAGGACAATTTTGAACTTAGAGTAACTACATTATGATATCAACTTATGCGTAGTGCTAATGTTTACTTGCGTTGTGGTGGTAAAAGGGGTAATTGTCTTTTACTGCGAAAGGAGAGTTCTATATGCATATGGTCTTTCTTTATTATGTAATATGTATTGGCGGGACGTTACTATTATCTCTTATCTATATGCACAATATTTGGACTGACGACATGTTTGATCATTTCAAGAAAGGAGAAATAGAATAATGGATAATATGTGGGTTCAGCTAATTATTGGTTTAGTCTTATTCTTTGGTCTCCTAATAGCAATTGGCTACTTCGCAGCCAAAAGAACCAAATCAACCAAAGACTTTGCAGTAGCAGGCAGAAGCTTACCGCCTATTGTCGTTGCGATATGTATGGTTTCAGCTTATGGCAGTGCCAGTAGTTATTTAGGTAATGGTGGGCTTGCTTATGAATATGGCTGGCCAATGGCCTGGATATGGATCGGCTGTGTACCTGGTATTGTTATACCAACTCTACTTTTCGGTCCTAAAATGAGAATGATTAGTGCCAGGTTAAATACCCTGACCATTCCAGATTTTTTAGGTGAAATGTATGAAAGTAGATTTTTAAGATTATTTATTGCTTTAGGAATTTTAATATTTTATATCCCCATGATGATCGCACAGTTTAAAGGGGTCGGAGTACTGTTCAGTGCATTCTTTGATATGTCGTTTACCTGGGCAACTATAATATTTGGCATAGTAATGATTGTATATTGTGCTAAAGGTGGGTTATTTGCTGTGGCCTGGACAGATGCTGCCCAGGGCTTTTTTATGGCGTTGATTATGTTGGCTTTAGTCCCTGTGGCCATACATTCCGTAGGTGGTTGGGCGGAAATGAATGCTAAACTAATGGCTATTCAACCCTCTTTAAACGCGATTTTTGAGCCCCGACTATTTACGCCACTTACGGCCTTCTTTATGGTTATCTACTACTGGCTCTGGCAGATTGGTCAGCCTTACATGAGCTCCAGATTTTTTGCCTTAGACGATGTAAGAAGCTTTAAGAAGGTAGTCATCTATGTAATCATATTTACAACCATCATTAGTGGTGCCATGTGGGCCGGTTGTGCTGGAAGAATTTTATTCCCCGGACTGGCAGATGCGGATGCAGTTGTGCCAACCTTTATCAAAGCCTACTTCCCGACCTATTTTGGGGTATTAGCCATAATCGGAATCCTGGCCGCGATTTTAACAACTGTTTCCTCGATCTTAATTACAGTTGGTACGACGGTCGGCTACGATTTAGTAGAGAAATGTTTTAATAAAACATTAGATGATAAACAAACACTAAAGATATCACAGATAAGTACTTTTGTAATTGGAGGGCTAGCCCTTATATTATCGCTTTTGAAGACTCCCGCCTTTCTCTCTATACTTGTCTATGCGGCACTGGGGGGAATGGCCTGTATGGTAGTTGGCCCAGTTGTCGCATCTTTCTATGATAAAAAGGCAACTAAGCAAGGGGCAGCTACAGCCTCAATCGTCTCGATCTCAGTTTTCTTAATCATGCTTACGCAGTGTAATGTTTGGATCGCTGGAGGAACTGGAATGATCTTATCAATTGTCTTAACCATTTTAGTCAGCAGGCTTTGGGGTAAACCAAGCCAAACATTAGTCGGTATCCATGAGTATTACAAGAAGTTTGTCAAAGCTATGTAATCTATTTCTAGCAGGGACATGCTATGTATTTCATTACCTTCAGGAAATTGAATAACCTTTCATTCATAAGACAGACAATCATGCTGCTTAAAGTAGCACGATTGTCTGTCTTTAACCTCGCCTTTTTATCCAGACATGCAGATTCTTCGACTCCCAATTCGTCAACTCTAATGTTAATATCTGCTAAATTTATGCTCTGTTTTTCTACACTTACAAAAATTTTTACAAATTCGTAAAATAAGCAGGAATTTTACACTTTATATTGAACAAAGTATACTAGGGGAATATCAGTGAAATACCACAAGCATTCTTAAAAAGAGGCATCAAGATTAGCGCCTAGATACTTATACTAGAGCAAATTTGCACCGTTTAAGTTTTTACATCCGTTTACCGTGCTATCGAAAAGATTTCACTCTAATGAAAATTAATTAACACCAGGAACTATATATGTTAACATAAGCGAAATAAAGAGCATTTTATAAATAATTATTATCAAGGAGATAAAATTGTGGAAGATAAAACTAAATCAACGGAAGAAATTTATGAGATATTAAAAAACCGGATTATTCATTTGGAATATGCTCCCGGGCAAGTACTCAATGAAAAAGATGTTGCTAGTGAGTTTAATTTAAGTCGGACACCTGTTAGACGTGTATTTGAGCAGCTAAAGAATAATAATTTACTAGAAATTATCCCCAGATTTGGCGCCCAAGTAGCACTTATAGATTTCTTATATATGAAGTCGGTGTTTGAAGTTACACGGGAACTTGAGGGATATGCTGCTCGGTTAGCTGCTGATAGAATAACGGATGAAAACATAAAGGAACTGGAAAATATTGTAGAAAGTATAAAAGCATATGATATTGTTGAGGATTATCAAAAGATTATCATGGAAGATGAAAAGTTTCATGAAATCATTTTTGAAAGCTGCGGTAATCCCTGCTTGGTAAAGCTGCTTTATGATTTGCATATGCATACCCAAAGGCTCTGGTATTATGTGCAACGTGATGTAAGCGAAATGAATTTATTTCTTGGTACTATGCCCAAAATTGTCAGTGCGATAAAAGCCAGGGATAGTTTGGCCGCAGATAAGTGCGCTAAAGTACACATAGATGTATTTGTTGAACGGATTAGACAAGAATTATTGTAAAAATATGATTCCGCGAGTTTAATACCTATCGCAGTAAAATCAAATATAGATTAAAAAAGTTTCAGAAACCTGGAGTTAAATCTCTCCAGGTTTTTTAGTTTTCAGCTGTCTGCTCGCGACATTCGTGTCGCTACTCCCGCCTTCTGTAGCTGCGTTCTCGCAGGAAAATCATTGTTAAGTTTATTCCAATAAATAATTCATAGTATTGTAGTTGTTTATACTTAAATAATTTCTTAAAAAACTTGCACGAAAAAGGAGGAATTCCTCGGAACATGTAGAAATGTACAAGTATAATACTAGAAAGAATTCAGTGGAATACCAGGGGTATTCCTAAGGAAATAATCGTATATGTTGTAAGGGCTGTAGTTAATTTTAGTGAACGCCTAAGGCCGTCAAAAAACGAAAGGGGGAGTTTCTTGAGAAACATAATTATCAGTAACAATCCACTAGTTGCTGAGAAATATGAAAATGTGTTTTTCGTTGATGGCTCTGTTGAGGAAACATTAGTTAAAGTGCGAGACTTGGTTTATGAAGGGCATGAGTTGGTGAGCCATCCTCTGGCGGCGAGTTTACGGGTATTATTTTCTCCGTATCGCTCTGTAATCGTTGCCAACCAATGTGAACAGCTTAATTTTGATCACGCGGAAATTATTGAAGGAAGTATTTGCAAGTACAAAAAACACATGGACGTAAGAAAAGCAGATGAAGCCAATAGTGATGATTATAAAACGGTTGATTTACTGCTTTTGCAATCTGCTTTAAATGATGAAAAAGGTAAGTGGTAATTAAAGTTGATAATATCATCAGGAGGTGATTGTTTTGAAATTGGAAATTGGCAGAATTTTTATTAAAGACATCCAATTAGGTAGCGAAACAAGTGTGAAGAGCGGTGTTTTAACTGTAGACGAGTCTGGTTTAATAGCTAAATTAAAAGAAGATGAAAGAATTAAGGATGTTAAAATTGATGTTGCCAGACCTGGTGAAAAAGTAAGAATAATCCCAGTTAAAGATGTTATTGAGCCTAGAGTGAAAATTGAGGGTGGCTTAAATGGGTTTCCTGGTGTAACAGCTAAACCGGCTCAGTGTGGTGAGGGGAGAACTCAAGTATTGTATGGTGCTGCCGTAGTAACTGTCGGAGATATAGTAGGTTTTCAGGAAGGCGTTATTGATATGTGGGGGGAAGGTGCGAAATGGACACCGTTTTCCCAAACTTATAATTTAACTGTTGATATTAATGTAATAGACGGGATAGACCCTCATACTCATGAAGAGATAGTTAGAATCGCCGGGTTAAGAGCTGCAGAATTTATTGGACAGGCTGGTAAAGATGTGACACCTGATGAGGTTTTAACCTTCGAAATAGGCAGCGTTTTTGAAGAAACTGCCAAATATCCGAATCTGCCCAAAGTATTATATGCAGAAATGATGATTACCCAGGGACTGCTCCATGATACTTACATTTACGGGGTTAATGCACAAACAATACTACCAGCAGTATTACATCCTAATGAAGAATTAGATAGTGCTGTTATTAGTGGTAACTGTGTTGCTGCTTGCGACAAAATTACTACTTACCAGCATCAAAACAATAGTGTAATCCTGGATTTGTATGCAGAGCATGGTAAAGAAATCAACTTTATGGGTTGTATAATGGCCCCGGAACATACTACCCTTGCCGGTAAGTTCAGAGTTTCTGATTATACCGTAAAATTAGCCAAACTATTAGGTGCTGATGCAGTAGTAGTTTCCGAGGAAGGCTACGGAAATCCAGATTCCGACCTCTTAATGATTTGTAAGAAATGTGAAAAAGCAGGGATTAAAACCGTATTAATTACTGACGAATGTGCCGGTAGAGATGGCATGTCTCAACCTCTGGCAGATACAGCAGTAGAGGCTGTAGCAGTAGTTTCTACAGGTAATGTAAGTCATGTTATTACTGTAGAACCGGCTGAAAAAGTTATTGGTAAAGCTGAATCCATTGCTGTACTAGCAGGTGGCTGGGATGGAGCTTTGGCAGAAGATGGAACTTTTCAGTGTGAATTGAATGCTGTTATTGGTTCTACTTCTGAAATTGGTTTCCATAATGTAACCTGCAGACTATACTAAGAATTTGCGGAAGGGAGGGCATGGCATGTCTGATAAATTTAAAGTTTTGTACTATGTAAACCAGTTCTTTGGTCAAATAGGTGGAGAAGATAAAGCCGGAATAGAACCTGAGTTCCGTAAGGAAAAAGTTGGCCCCGCTATTGGTTTTGAAAGTAAGCTAAAAAGCGAAGGCGAAGTAATAGGTACTTTAATTTGTGGCGATAATTATTTTAATGAGCATAAGGAAGAATCTTTAAGTTTTGTTATGGACGTTATAAAGAAAGAGGCGCCGGATATATTTGTTGCTGGACCTGCTTTTAATGCCGGCCGTTACGGTGTTGCCTGTGCAGAAATTTGCAAGGCAGTAGCAGATGAGATGGGAATTCCGGTAGTCACTGGTATGTATATAGAAAATCCAGGTTTAGATACTTGTAGGAAAGAGGCTTATGTGATTGAAACCAGCGATTCTGCCGGTGGTATGCGCAAAGCACTTCCTTCAATGGCAAAGATTACTTGTAAGTTAGCCAAAGGCCTTGAAATAGGCTCTCCGGAAGAAGAAGGATTTATTGCTCGTGGAATGAGAAAGAGTCTTATAGTAGAAAAAAGAGGTTCTTTAAGAGCAGTAGAAATGTTACTCAAGAGGCTAAAAGGCGAAGAGTTTGAAACTGAAATGCCTATGCCGGTCTTTAACATTGTTGAACCGGCCGCTGCTATTAAAGATCTAAGTAAAGCTACTATCGCCCTGTGTACTTCAGGAGGAATTGTTCCAGCTGGCAATCCCGATCACATTCAGTCAGCTAGTGCCCAAAAGTGGGGCAAATATGATGTCAGTGGCAGAGATGCTTTGAATGCTCCTGATTTTTATACTACACACGGTGGATATGATCCGGTTTATGCTAATGAGATTCCTGACCGGGTTGCCCCTCTGGATATCTTAAAAGAGTTCGAGAAAGAGGGTTACATTGGTAAAGTTAATAATTATTTTTATACTACAACTGGTACCGGTACATCCGTAGCTAATGCAGTAAAATTTGGAACGGAAATTGGCAAGGAATTAAAAGAAGCGGGTGTTGACGGTGTTATTCTAACCTCAACTTGAGGAACTTGTACACGTTGCGGTGCAACGATGGTTAAAGAAATTGAAAGATATGGTATTCCTATTGTTCACATGGCGACAATTACTACCATTTCACAATCAGTTGGTGCTAACCGAATAGTACCCACAGTTGCTATTCCACACCCGGTAGGAAATCCTACCTTAAAACCTGAAGATGAAAAAGCATTAAGAAAAGAAATGGTCAAAAGAGCTTTAGATGCTTTAGCTACAGATATTACTGAAACTACTCATTTCGAGTAAAAGACTCACCCAGATAATCTCCTTTAGAGGACCAGTTAAATACTGGTCCTCTAAAGGAACTCTTCTAAAATACTTCGCAATTTATCTTCTCTAAATCTAAAACTGATGGCATTAATTATTTCCGCTATTATCTGGTGGTATATTTTCAGGCACTACTAAATTCAGTTTTGTGTCATAAAATAAATGCTCCATTTAGTATCTCATGTAATTACTATCCCTTTTTACATCCTAACTACCTTTTATTATCGCTAACATCATTTCCGCTACTTCGCTTATTATATAAAAATAAGAGGAGTTGGTTTCCTGGATGCTGGCGATGTTTTTTGTCTACTTTTATCAGCCTGATAATCAACGTTTTCTTTTTAAGAGGGAGGTCATTAAAAAATTATCGTGTGCCCATAATAATCCCTGTTATATAAGGGATAAGCCATATTGCCCATACATGAACACTAAGTTTTCTAAAATTATTCCGGGCTGTTTCGTTATTTTTAATTAATACTATGGTTGCCCATATAGCATGAAATAGCATTATTAGAATGGCGAGTAACCCTGTTATGGTGTGAAAAGTAATTTCAAATTGAGTTGCAGTTAATCTACTCATAGCGGTAGTCCCCGCAGTATCGAAGACGAACCCTACCCAAAAAACAACTGTGTGCCATTTTTTAAGCTGTTTTTGAAACTTCTCACTCCAAACACCCAGCGTATAAAAAACAAACGCTAGACTAATTAAAATAATAGCCAATAAAAGCATAATATTCTCCTTTTCGAGCCTGACCTGCCAGGTTGTATTTGATTCGACAGCTTTATTTTCCCCCTAGAAATATAATTAATTCTTGCTTACATTATTAAGTAACAAAAAAGGAGCAGTATCTTACGGGCCAGTAAGATACTACTCCTTTTCTCAGTTTTTTGTTATAAGTAGTAGCAAATTAAATTTTTACAAAAGTTTCAACATTCTCTTAATTAAAGATAAGGGAATCTTATATGGGGGATACTTGGCGTGAAGATCATAGATAAAGCTTTGTTTTAGAACGCTTTTTTTGTGCACGAAACGGTCAAAAGACGCCCTACCATGATAATTTCCCGTACCACTCTGTCCGATGCCTCCAAAGGGCAGGTACTTGGTGGTGATGTGACTGAGGGTGTCATTAAGGCATACTCCTCCAGAACTAGTTCCGTCCAGTATACTGTTCTGCAGACGCTTATCCCGGGAGAAAAAGTACAGGGCCAGAGGCTTAGGCTTTGAGTTAACAAAATTTATGGCTTGTTGTAAGTTTTCATATTCCATTACCGGTAAAATCGGGCCAAAAATCTCTTCCTGCATTAGTCGCGCATCAGGTGAAATATCATCAATTATAGTTGGAGCTATATAAAGATTTTCTTCCTCATAATCTCCACCACAGACAATATTACCTTCCTGCAGCAAATTAGTAAGCCGCCTGAAATGTTGCTTATTAATTATTCTAGCGTAATCCAGGCTTTCACGAGGGGTACTATAGAACTCTCTTATTACTTGGGTCAGTCTTTCTAGTAGTTTATCTTTTATATCATGATGCACAAACAGGTAATCGGGAGCAACACAAGTTTGTCCGGCATTTAAAAACTTTCCGAAGATAATCCTCCTGGCTGTGTATTCAATATTTATATCCTTATCTATGATACAGGGGCTTTTTCCACCTAACTCTAAAGTTACAGGGGTGAGATTTTGCGCTGCACTTTCCATAACAATTTTCCCCACAGATGGTGAACCGGTGAAAAAAATATGGTCAAAGCGATTGTGTAAAAGAGCTGTAGATTGGGGTATTCCTCCTTCAACAACAGCAATGTACTCTTCATTAAAAGTATCTTTGACCAGATTATGAATTAGTTCTGAGGTGTTGGGGGCATATTCGGAGGGCTTTAAAATTGAACAATTACCACCGGCTATAGAACCTACCAGTGGAGCCATTAGTAAATGGAATGGATAATTCCAGGGACCAATAATTAAAACCATGCCCAGCGGATCAGAGTAGATGTAACTTCTGGCTCCTAAATAGGCCAGGGAAGTTCTGACTTTTGCTGGTCTGCTAAACTCAGGTAATTTACGCATCATATAATTAATTTCCGTAGCAACAAAACCTATTTCAGTTAAATAACCTTCTGCTTCCGATTTTCCCAAATCTGATTTTAAGGCAGCCAGTAAGTTTTTTTCATTGCTATTAATCATTTTTTGTAGCTTTTTTAACTGCTCTATCCTAAACTTAATGCTTTTGCATGTACCGCTGTTAAAATACATCTTCTGTTTTTCCACTAGTTTTTTTATCGAATCAAAACTTATTGATTCGTTCATAGATATATACCCCCATATACGGAAATTACTAATAGTTTTAGTATTACATATTTCATTAAGAAAATAAAAAATAATAGTAGCTGTACTAGCAGGCGTTTGTTTTTCCTGAATAAACCGGGGCTATCATTAGAATAGTCGGGTGAATTGTTTTATTCTTTCTAGATATACACCCATTTATTTTTATGGCGCAAGATAAAAAGTACGAAAATATTTATAAAACAGAAAAGCTGTTGCAATTTTGCAACTATCAGTAAATAGTGTGCAAACCTGCAAAGGATGGTTAAACCCATAGATATGGAGAAAAAACAAAATTTTAATTGAAAAATTGCAACAGTTTTTTTTAGTAAAAATTCTTTACATTGCCATAAATCGACCTTTTAAGGGTTGGCACGCTTATTGCTATTAATATAGGCGTAAGTTAATTAACCGTTAACTGAACAGATGTAGCAATTTGTGATTATTAATGGTTTCCCAATGTAAAAAAATTAAAAGCGAAAGGGCGGATATTCATGGCAGAAAAGTGGGAAAAAAAGGACAATTGGAGTAATTTTACAGATTCCGGCGGAGAATATAATTTTGATGAGGAAATGCTAAATAGGGCTTTTGAGGAAGCCAAAAAGATCTACAAAGCAAGGGGATTCCAAAGAAGAATGGGTTATGGAAAAGCTCCTGCTGTAACTACCGTAGATATGGCCAAGGCCTGGATGTCAGATGGGCACCCCTTTACCTGTGAGAATAATGTAGAAATTTGTGCCAATGCCCTTAAGGTATTGGAAGCCGCAAGAAAAACAGGAGTTCCTATTTTCCATACAACTACCGGATACACAGGAAAAAGACAACTCGACTTATGCAAATGGGACGAGAAAATTCCAATGCGTACATTAGACATTAACTCTGAATGGATGGAAATTGACCCCAAACTAAAACCCCAGCCAGAAGAACCCGTTATTCATAAGAAATATGCCAGTAATTTCTTCGGTACCCATTTAGCTGAAACCCTGTACCATCTGGGAGTCGACACCGTAATAGTAATGGGAGCCACCTCCTGCGCATGCGTAAGACACACAGTTATGGATTCAACTGGATATGGATTTAAAACTATAATTCCGGAAGGTACTATTGGCGATAGAGTACCAGGAGTTATTGCCTGGAACCTATTTGATATGGATGCTAAGTTCTGTGACGTCGAACCTCTGGAAAATGTAGTTAAATACCTGGAAGGCATCGATAAAAGCGTATATAAAAGGGAGATATAGCTAAACATCACAATAATAACTACTGGTATTAATACACCTGTATAAGAAATTTATCGCAAACATCCTCGCTAGCTAGCCAGGATGTTTGCGATTTTTTTGCAATGCCGCTGCCGATATTTAAGGTTGTTCAACCTGCCCCGCGGTAAAGAATTAAGCACGCTGTACTTCTCATGCATCACTGTTAAAATATACTCTCTGTTTTTCTATAAGTTTTTTTACCGAATCAAAGCCTATTGATTCGTTCATAAATATACCCCCATATGTGAAAATAGTGATTAACCCTATTATATACCGTAGTAAGACGTGGCCAACAAGGTTAATAATATAGGGTCAAATCCGGAGGGAAAGCTTAGCATAGCTTACGGTATGGCAAATTATGAAATGGAAATCTCTAATATAACGGCCAGTCTTATTAACGGGCCTCTGTCATTAGCGGGTCTTTAGCCATCAATTCTAAAAATATTTTTACTAATGTGGGATCAAACTGAGTACCGGCACATGCTTCGATTTCTGTTAAAGTTTCCTGATGGCTAATTGCTTTTTTGTAGGGTCGCCCATTAAGCATCACGTCATAAGCATCTATAATTGCCAATAGTCTGGAGAGAAGGGGAATTTCGTCTCCTTTAAGTCCCAAGGGATAGCCACTACCATCCCAGTGTTCATGGTGAGCTAATATGGCCTCAGCAACAGGAGCTAGTTCAGGTACAGACAAAGCTATACGATACCCAGTTTCAGGATGTTTTTTTATAGTTTTCCATTCATCAGCAGACAATTTAGCAGGTTTATTAAGAATACTATTAGGGATAGATATCTTGCCTATATCATGCAGAGCAGCTAGAAGATTTAAATGATATAGTTCATCATTATCTATATTTATAGCCGGATACATCTGAATGAGCAAATTCTGTATGCGATGGGCGTGTTCTGCTGTTTCGTGATTCCTGGCGTCTAGTATATTCCCCAGGGAAAGAATAAATGCATTACGGTTATTTTTACTTTCCACAAGCTTATTGCGATACATTATATCTTCGGCGGATTTTAGTACAGATTTTATGTTTTGTTGCTCATTTTCTTTACTGGCAGCACCCAGGGCAATGTTAAGAGGAATATATGTATATTCGGCTTTGCTACAGGCCAGCTTTATCCGCTTACATATTTTTTGGGCAGTTTCTTTATTAGTTTTTGGTAGAAGAATAACAAATTCATCTCCACCCCAGCGAACAATAATATCCTCTTTACGGCATGAAGTTTTTAATACTTCCGCTATCTTTTTTAATAAAACATCCCCTTTATGGTGACCTAGAGCATCATTAACCAGTTTTAACCCATTAACATCTCCGAATATTAGACTTAAGGGCAAGTTACTGTTATTATCAATACGCATTAACTCCTCTTCAAAAAAAGCCCGATTATAAAGTCCGGTCAATTTGTCATAATAACTTAAATATTTGATTTTTTCCTCAGCCTGTTTACTTACAGTGATATCTTTGATAGACTCAATGGCTCCTACGCGGTTACTGCTAGTGTCATAAAGTGGTGATGCTGTAGCATGGATGAATATACCATCTTCCCCTATGTTAGGACAATAGCCTAGTAGTTCTTCATTAAAATCTAGTACCATATCAATTAAGATTGGTCTTCTGGTTCCGTAAAAAGGTAAGGCGTGCGCATAGTTATCATTACCGAGTATATCTTGAGCTTTTATACCTGTCATTTTTTCAATAGCATTGTTCCATGCTATTATGGTCCCATCATTGTCAATCACGAAAGTGGCATCAGGGAAAAAATTAAGAACATCAATTAGTCGCTGTTTGGATTCTTGCAAAGCTTTTTTTATTTTATTATAGTTACCTAATTCATAAACGATCCCCAGTATAGCTTTTCCACCTTCAAAATTTATGAGACTACTAGCTAAATCACCCAAAAGTTCGCGACCGTTTTTGGTGACAAATTGAATTTCATGTCTAAAATATCCTGAATCGCCCTCTTGTCGAATTAAAAGACGATTGCGAGCCATCTCTAAATAATTAGGGTGTATTAAATCTAGTGGAGAAATATTTTTGCAGTCTTTAGCTTTATAGCCAGTTATTGACTCAAATGTAGCATTAACATAGCGAAACATATTATCTTGTAAAATGAATATTGAAGCCGGAATAATATCGGCTAGTTTAAAAAAACTCTTGTTGCTTTCTTCTAATGTTTTTATCAATTCTTTAATTTTTTTATGCAGAGTAATGTTTTTTTGAATATGGTCTTTTTGAGAATAGCTTTGATAATCTGACATTTCTACCCTCTTTCCCAAACACGAAAAATGTAAAAAATACAGTATATTATTGACAATACCTTTAATTTCTATATTTATAGTAAATATCCTGCAATGCTTGTCGAATTTGTATATCAGGTACAAGTTATGATTATATTAGGCTAGTTAATAGTCTCATACCAAACAGTTACCACAATAATGCGGTTGCTGTTTGGTCTCTGTCATATTTACAAGCGCAGATAATATAAAGGAACTATCTTTTAATAGCATTAATAGTGGCTTCGAAAAGCCTTAAGATTTGACATTCAATACTTTATCAAAAAAAGTGGTGTTGCTCAAACCTGGAGCATACTGCATGTGTTACCAATGAAAACCCGGTAGGGAAGGGGGTAAATGGCTTTATGTTATGCAATTGAAGTATCTGATATCAAGAAGTGAGTTCTTTATTTCGAAGGGCATTTGTTAATTGTTGGCAGGGAAAAACATCCACAAAATTGAAGTAAATTAGTGTATAACAAAGATTTGAAATGGGGGTGGGGTATTATGAAGGTTAGATCATTTAATCAATTTGTAGACTGGTATCTTGACTCACTTTCAGACATTGAAATAAAACGAGCATTTATACAAATGAAGGAATCTATCGGTTCTCGGGAAGAGGATAAAGATAAACCATCATCAGAAGAAATGTGCCATCAGATAAATTCGATGTGGAAAAAAAGAAAAAGCGATGTAAAAATATCCGCATATTTTGAGCAGGATCATAAGCAAGCCCGCAAGTACATACAAGGAAAATCCAGGGATGAAATCAGGGAATATGTAAACAATATTCCAGAAGATATTGATGCTCTTAGTTTGGCTTTTGTTCTCATAGTAAATCCTGATCACTATCTACAGACAATAGGATATGAACTAGCCGGCGAATATAAACCGCAAGAGATCAAAGCACTCAGAGAAAAAATCATAACAAACAGTGCTGCCGAAAAAGATGAGCTGTCTAAAGATGGTAAAAAATGTGCTAATTTAGTAAAATATCTTAAACAAGTTATTAGTACTTTTGAGGATGGGACTGTTGATTTAGAAATTGAACCGATTGATAAAACAATGGACGAACTGCGGATTGCCTGGAATAATTACAAGAAATTACAGAATATAAAAAAATTCACCAAAGAGGAAGTTAATCGTTACCTGCAGGAGTTTACCCCCGATATTAAGGAAATCCTTAAATATAACGGTGTACTTGATATTATTCCCTTAGATATCAACTCTTATCTAGAACTTAATAATGATGATTTAGATAAAGCACAAAACATATTAAAAGAAATAATACAAGATAGCAAGGAACTTCCTCCGATAAAAACATTATCGCTAGGATCGATTCAGGAGGAAATGAGAATAGCTAGTCAGCGCCAGGAAACTTACAAGAGGTTGAAATCTAAGGTAGTAGCTCTAGGCGCCCTGTTTGTTTTTGATAAAAATGCTGAAAATATAGAATCGATTGAATATGTTTATGACCAAAGTAAATGTGAAACTGAAAAGGCCATGAATCAGACAGTTCTCTCCAGCGATGTTGAAAAGCAACCGGATTGTTGCCAACGTGTTGATGCAACGAATAGCTTTGAGGAAACTTCCGTATTAATATCTTCTGATGGTAACAAATTACACATTGGAATTGAGGATGATAAACCAGGTGAGATTAGTCCCATAAGCTGTGTAGAAGATACACTAGATACGCCCGAAGCAGAGATACATATAGATAATATTGAAACAAAGAGCAGGCCAGATACTAAGCCTGTTTCTGAGTTAAACACTATTACTCAGATAGTTCATTATAATGAGAATACTACTAATAACGAAATAATAAGGCAGTTAAACACATGTATAAACTCGAAAATAAAAAATAATGATATTGCTACACCTTACTGGTTGTGCAGGGAGTATGAAGATAATTTTAAGAAAAGCAATAGTAATTTTGCGGTTCCTCCTTCCTGGTTATTTTTAGCAGCTGTGTTATCTGATTTGGCTGAGTGGACTCGCCCGGATGAAAAGAACCTGATGTTTGATTTATGCAGTAAACATCAGGAACCAGTAAAGGAACTGACCGATGTTCTAGGTACTTCGGAAGAAATATCTGCTCTATTAATTGGTGGCATTGCATTAAGACCAGCTTTTTATGCTCCTGAAACGAATGCCGGTAGTTGGTTACAAAGCGCTACAAGTGCTATCAAAAATCCCGGTGATATATTAGGAGCTTTTTTACAGCCTCTTAGGGAGTTGAGCTCTAGTGGAACAACTTTTGATAGACGACTTTTAATAAGTAGTTACTCGGAGCAAAATTGGCAGCAAAGGGTTGCTGAAGCAACAGAAAAGGTTTTATTATGGAAAGCAAATAATAGAAATCGGCAAAGCACATTTGTTCGGGCAAGTATGCTATTAAAATATTTAACAGAATCGATTAGTCCCTTAAATCCGATTTTTACTGCTATTGGAAATAGTAGCTTAAAGGAAATCAATGATGTACGCAGGGTGTACAATGATTATTTAGTTGATCGGAAAGCGATTACTACTCTGATAAAAATTGGAGATGAGTATGTAAAGGGAAATTATAAAAAGGCGCCTAAAATTCATGGAAAACCTTTAGAACAAATCATTAGGCAACTGGAAGAACTAGGGGTAGATGTGGATAAATGGATTACTGCTGTCTCTATTGATCAGTCGCAGGGTAAGAAGGATAATTGGATTATCAAACAGCTCCACGCAATTAAAGGTAATTTGGGTAGAAATTGGGGACATCTTAAAGACGAACTGGAAAAGTCACTTGCCGATAGTTCAGGTGAAATATCTGAAATGCAGGACTCTTGGAGCATACATTTAGCTTATCATTTAACAAAGCAATTTGTTAATGATATTCTTAACCCTACTTTTAATACAGTAAATTCATGGAAACAATCTCTTCGCTATCCATTGCTTTTCATTACTACACCTCCAATAAATACTGAATATGAAATTGACCTAACGGTACCTTGTGTTGGCACGGATTCCTTACTAGAGGCATTAATAAATGGGCGATCACTAAAAGAGGCTCTTCAGTTACATTTGGACAAAAGCGATTTTATACTTGCGGAATTAATTGTACAGGAGTTTATGGATAAACAAGATCACCAAGCAGTGGAATGGGAGACTGAATATAAAAATAGGCAATATGAAGTTCAACTTTTCCTGGATGAAATGCTAAAAGGTACACGAAATAGACTTGAACAGGCAACTATTGATCATGTTTTATCTGAAGAAATTCGTTCCCATATAGAAGGCAGTTTACTTTCTCTTGAAGAATGTGAAACTAAACGTCCTTATATAATTCAATCTGAATTACTGGAAATTAATCAACGATTAGATGAGTTGAGGCAGCAAAGACAGATTTCGTTAAAAAGCAATATTGTACAATTAAGAGAAGAAATAAATGACATGAAGGATTCTTTCAATTCTACTAATTATAGTATTGCCCTCAAACACGTAGAAAAAGCTGAAATAGCCCTAGAAGATGGTGACCTCCCAGTTGCAGACGAATATCTTCATTTTGCAGAACAGGTTATTGATACCGGGGTTGAACCTGATATTACTACAAATAAACTGCAAACGGGTCTGGTAGAAGAATTTGCGAGAATAGTTAACGAACTTTATCAGATTCTCGAATCTGAACAAAATCGAAATGCCCAGCGATTAATTAACCAGTTGGCAAAGGGAAAACCGATAGGTAGTCTTAATATGAAACGTGTACCGGGAGCTCGTTTCGATGAGATAAAAAACGGACTTAATTCCTGGTTAATATTGAAAAAACAGCCGCTGAAAAATGATAGTGAACTTGATTCGGTAACAGATAATCTGAAAAACGTTTTGGAGTATATAGGTTTCCAGCGTCCTACGGTGAGGGTAGAGAAGTATGACAGGCAGTCAATTTATTTTGTAGCCGAGATGTCTGCAGGCAATATTTCTCCCTTAGCAGATTTCGGTTCTCAGCGTGATAATCTTTACGATATTATTGCCGTGTATAACCGACCGAATCCAGAAACTATCGGTCAGCTTATTCAGGGTTATGGGATTGGATCTAAATGTCCTATTATTATTTTCCTCGGAAGAATGACCCCTATGCAGCGGCAGGAATGGAGCACTTATTGTAAAAACCGGGGGTTAACTGCCATGCTGCTTGATGAAATGTTAGTATATTATCTGGCTTCGCAAAGAGATTCTCGTTTGCCAGCAGCTGTATCATGTGGGGTAGCCTGGGGATATGTAATTCCATATCGCTCTTTCGGAGTTATACCTCCAGAAATCTTTAAGGGTAGAGAATATATGATAGGAGAACTAGTTAATCCCCATGGAAGTTGTATCGTATATGGTGGTCGACAATTGGGTAAATCCGTATTATTACATACGGTTCAGCGTGAACACCATAAACCGGAACAGGATATTTATGTGTTATATGATGATATTAAAAATTTGGGAGATCCGCAGAGCCATCATTTAACTTCTGAAATTTGGTCCTTCTTACGTACACAATTAATTTTGCAAAAAATACTTAGTAAAAAGGCCAGTGAAGTTCCAGAAAAAATGATAGAGCAGCTTATTGAGATCATGAAAAAAAAGTCCCAATTACGAATTATTGTGTTGTTGGATGAAGCAGATAATTTTCTTGCTGCAGATGCCAGGAATAATTTTGAACAAGTAGTAGAGCTAAGACGTATAATGGATCTTTCTGAACGGCGCTTTAAAGTCGTTTTTTGTGGTCTTCATAGTGTGCAGAGATACTGCTCAGGAGAAAATCATCCTTTCGCTCAAATGATGTCCCTACCGCTAGTTGTAGGTCCATTAGATCCTGGAGATGCGCTCGCTTTAATAATTGAACCTATGTCAGCGATTGGTTTTAATTTATCAGATGATAATGCACGCAATACAATGCTGCGCATTCTTAGCTATACTAATTATCATCCTGCCCTTATTCAACATTTTTGTGCAGAGCTTGTAAAGCTGATTCGCAAAAACCACGATATACCTCCGTATCATATTACGCTATCTGATGTTGAATCAGTTTACAGACGTGAAGATGTAAGAGGATTTATGAGGGAACGTTTTAACTGGACTCTTGATCTCGATCCCAGATATAAGGTTATGGTTTATGCGATGGTTTTCGAACAACTTCAGGACCACGATGGCTATCGCCGGGAATTTACAATTTCGGAACTATTGGATATTGCACGCCAGTATTGGCCTGAAGGATTTACTCAGGTTCCTCTAGACGAAGCTAAATCATTACTGGAGGAGCTAATTGGATTAGGAGTTTTAGTTAAAAGAGAAAATGGCGCTTACCGGTTAAGAAATGGTAATGTAGTACGAGCCCTAGGTTCCGAACATGAGATTTCTGATCGAATTGAGTATATGGCGTCTCAATCACCTCCACCCAGTTATGATGATGCTCGAGATCTAAAATTAATTGTAGGAGATAAATTTGATCAAAGAAGCCCTCTGACCGTAAAACAGGCAAATGATTTAACTAGAATGGGCTCAGGAGTAGGGCTAGTATTTGGAAGTCAGGCTCTTGGTTTGACAGAAGTTCCGTCAAGTTTAAAATACATTATGAATACTAATCATGGAGATATTGCAACTTCATGCAAACAATTGCCTCCCGATATTGTTACTCCTCGACAAATAGAAGATAAATTTAATAGATTATTACGCAGTTCTAAAGAAAAACGTAATCTCGTATATTGTCCTGCTAGCCAGCTTGATTTTACTGATATAGATGTGACTGCCTTTGTAGAACAAATTATAACTATGCTGGCAAAATATAAACGCAGAGTTCGTTCTCTTAAGTGGATTATATTATTTGAACCAGCTAATTGCCAGGAATGGTTTCAAAACAGTCAGCGGGAGCAAATAGAAACTCGGGTTAATGTAATTGTTAATTTAAACAGGTGGAATGAAATGATGATACAGCGATTTCTTTCCGATGCCGATATTTTAAGTACAACGCCTGTAGTCACCAAGATACTAGATGTAACAGGCGGATGGCCACAGTTATTAAAACAGTTATGGGGGTTGATAAAAAGTAACAAAAGTTCTAAAACTATTGATCCCAGGTATGCCGCAGATGCACTTAATGAGCAACTTCGAAGCAATTATGATGAATGCCTAAGACTGTTTGTAGATTCTTTAGGAATAGATAAAATAATAGCTAGTAAACAGCTATTATATATGTTTAACACACTTGGTCCTGTAAACTGGAACGAGATTGTTGATGCAGTGGCGACTATTAATGAAAACAAGCTTAGTAATTTAAGCATGGAACAGCTAATGAATTCCACGCGTACATTATTAAGAGCAGGTTTACTGGATGAAACTCAAGGAGGCTTGATTGTAGAGCCAGTAGCATTAAGGGCGGTGAAATGGCTTGATAACATCCAGTGATTTTGAACAGCTTTTGGATTTTCCTGAACCAAGAAGGAGAACAAGAGAAATAGTTCATAATTTGTGTGAGGGAAAA
Organism: Syntrophomonadaceae bacterium; assembly: GCA_028706315.1. Classification (GTDB taxonomy): domain Bacteria; phylum Bacillota; class Syntrophomonadia; order Syntrophomonadales; family Syntrophomonadaceae; genus STF2-222. The sequence continues at coordinate 69,871 of JAQWBP010000008.1, read as the reverse complement.
AGTCTTGTTTGGATATTCCCCGTAACCATCGATAAAGCGTTACTAAGTAGAATTATTGCCGATGAGTGTTCAAAGTGTGGTATAGAACCGAGATTAATATATATCGATGATGACAGAGAATTACCAGGTAATTTTGTTGCTAATAAGTGCAGTTTACCAGTAAGTCCTGGTAGTAAAATAGATATCTGGGAGTTAATGAATTCGGATGATATTCCTAATTTGATTATTCTTGAAGGGCTTGATACCCTTGAGGGAAGAAGTCTTAATTTATGGCTAAGATTTATAATAAACTGGTCGCGTACAGCGAAACAGTTTGAAGCTGTTAACCATTACTATCCAAAGGCATTGTTAATTCCCACTAATAGCTACGAATTGGTATATAAATTACAGGAAGATCTATTTCTTAAACTTAACTGGTTCTGGGGATGGTTTACAAGTGTTGAATTAAAATTACTTATTAGAACTACATCATATGAAACAGGTTGGAGTTATAAAGAATGTCTCTGGATTGAAACAGTTTTTGTGGAACTTGCTGGTACAGACATGGAATTACTGCTTTGGTTAGTTAATAACTTAAGTTCAAAAAAGAATACAAATGCCGAAATTTATAATATGCTTAAAAAATATGGAGAAACGAAACAATGGGTAGGCAAACTTTGTAATATATACTTAAATACCGATGCAAAGTTGCACGAACCACAAATAAATGGAATTGGTAAACCTATAATGCCGCCTGTAAATATGTTTTATTTATGGAATGCAGGAGCTATTGATTGGTCTGATAAAACTGGCCTAATAGTGAACTCTGCTTTGCTTGCTATTAGGGGTGATATAACAGCTCTTAATCATAGAATTTGGAGGGGGCAAAGTAAGTTTCTACTTCCAATTATAGATTTACAACGGATACAAATTTGTCATTATTTGAAAGAGAGATATACTAATTGGCAGGTTTACTGTAATAGATGTTCCAAAAGAGGGAATGGAACAATAGATAATCCCAGCAATACAGAAACAAGTATGGAATTTTATGAGATTGTTACATTTTTACGGGAAAATCGTAGCCCAGGTGCGAGAATAGAAAACTTAAGAATACATACGGATAACCTTAGAAAAAGCAGAAATATATTAGCCCATTATATTCCTTTAGAATTCAAGGATTTTTCATTTTTACTTGATGAAATAAAAAATACCATGGATATTGTAAATTATCATATTTAGCATTTTCTTCAAATAAAAGTTCCAACAAAAATTTTACAAATCTCTTAGTGATTGATTTAAAAAAGGAAAATATACCGACAAAAGCCTTAAGATTTGCGATTTGATAAATAAAAACAGACTAAAGCAAGGAACTGTACACAGAAGTAGAAATAATTAGCTCCATTAAATACTATTAAAATACTCTAATATGGATGCGGTAATCTGGCAAAGTATCGAAATAAAAAAGTTTGAAAATAGATAAGCGAGGATTATAGTCCTCACTTATCTATGATTTTACTCATTTCTAATGGTTTCCGGGGCACTCAGTTTCATTGCCCTCCTAGGCTGGTGAATATCCGGAAATAATACCAACTACGGTGGCAAACGCAACAGCTGATAGTGCCAGACTTAGAGAATCACAGAGATTTGTGTATTTGCTCCCATTTCGCCCATAAATCTCGCGGCTATTTTATTAAGGGTAAACGAAACTGTATAGCTTATTAGAAGTCCAATAATTCCGCCACCAAATCCTATGAGTGCGGCTTCTAATAAAAAGAGCTTTTTAATATCGGCAATATTGGCACCTAGTACCTTAGTGATAATTACTATCTAAGGCATAGGGATTTGCGTAGAAAGTAAGATCAGAATTCTGTTCTTCCAACCATTCCAGGGTAGATTCAGATTGGCAAAGGACAACGATATGGCCATTCTGGTCAGTGACACACAAGCTGCTCAGATTAGTAAGTTTGCTGGCATCGATCTGCGTGTTACTACCTACCCATCGTGCCAAATGGTAAGGAAGTTGCTGCAGTCTTATGTCTGCACCGTATTCCCCTTTGAGCCGGTGAGTAAACACGTCAAACTGCAATTCACCAACTACTCCTATGATTAAGTCTTCTGTCCGATCTGTAGTCCGAAAGACTTGTACGGTTCCTTCTTCTACCAATTCATTCGTACCTTTTTGAAACTGTTTATATTTCATGGCATTCAGGTTTATCACTCGGGCAAAATGCTCAGGCGGGAATTGGGGAAGACGTTCAAATTCAAAGTTGCCTTCCGCACACAGGGTATCACCGATGTGAAAAGTACCAGGATCGTGTAGGCCGATGATATCACCAGGATAGGCTACGTCCACAATATCCCGGTACTGGGCCAGGAATTGTTGGGGTTGGGCCAGTTTAATCTTTTTTCCACTTCTTACATGGTTGACTGCCATACCTCTTTCAAATTTACCTGAGCACACTCGTAAAAACGCGATTCGATCTCGATGCGCCGGATTCATGTTAGCCTGAATCTTAAATATGAATCCGGAAAAAGCTGTTTTGACTGTATCAATTGGTCCGATGCTGCTCATATGTGTATGGGGAGCGGGAGCAAGCTGTAAAAATTCGTCCAGGAAGGTCTGTACGCCAAATTTACTGATGGCACTGCCAAAATAAACCGGGGTGAGTTTTCCCTGATTAATTTTTTCTTCGTCAAATGGATCCCCGGCAATGTCCAGGAGGTCAATATCTTCACAGAGCTTATTGTAGCGAGAATCACCTATGATATTCCCAATGGACGGGTCTTTTAGGCCACGTTCATCTGGACATAAAAAATCCCGCTGCCCATCCTTCTTGTACAGTTCAATGCGGTTATTTTGTCGGTCATAGATGCCGCAGAAATCATCACCCATACCGATAGGCCAGTTCATAGGGCAAGAACGAATTCCTAATACCTGTTCTAGCTCTTCCAGTAAATCCAGGGGGTCTTTCCCGTAACGGTCCATTTTATTAATAAACGTGAAGATGGGAATGTCGCGTTTGCTGCAAACTTTAAACAACTTAATGGTTTGTGTTTCTACACCTTTGGCCGCATCGATTAACATTACTGCACTATCAGCCGCTGTCAGGGTGCGATAGGTATCTTCACTGAAGTCCTGATGTCCCGGGGTATCCAGGATGTTGATGTGATGCTCCTTGTATTTAAACTGCATAGCACTGGAGGTAACGGATATTCCACGCTCTTTTTCGATCTGCATCCAGTCTGATGTAGCGAATTTTTTGGCTTTGCGTCTCTTTACTTCACCGGCCATACGAATGGCGCCGCCGAAAAGAAGCAGCTTTTCGGTAAGGGTAGTTTTTCCTGCATCTGGATGAGAAATGATTGCAAAAGTGCGTCGCTTTTCTACTTGAGATTGAATTTCTTTATCTATTATTGCCACAGTTCCTGATCCTTTCTATAGAAACAAATTACTCTTTACTATATCACAAATTTGTCTATGAGCCAAAGGGGAATATAAGACCAGAACGTGTTGTACTGGCAACAGATTGACCAGCACCTGAGTAAATAAGTTAATGGACCGATCCTGTTTTGAGTGACATTATTATGCTGCATATAACCATAGCAGCTCCGATAACTTCTGCGTATGTAAATGGCTCATGCAGGAGAACAACTGCAAGCATGACACCGATAACCGGTTCTATAGTACATCCCAGGCTTGTCCGGGACGCTCCTAAATAAGTAATAGCTTTGAGAAAAGCTAAAAGGCCCAGGAGATTGTTGATTATGCTGGCTGCACAACCTAATCCAAGCTGATAAACGGTACAGTCTGTAATAGCAAATATATCGTGGGGAGCAATAAATATGCTAGCGACAAAGCATATTAATGAAAAAGTGCCTATCAGCTGCAGAGGCTCAATATCAACAGTAGTTTTTTGACTCAGTAGAGTAAAGAATGCGAATAGCAAAGCGGAAAAAGCACACATAACTAATCCTTTTAGGGAAACAGCAATAGAATCGCAGAAAAGGCCGGACATTATAGCAATTCCCAGAACAGCCAGGATAAGTCCCAGGAAAAAAACTAGTGAAGATTTTTCCTTAAACAGGACAATAGCAAGCATAGCTACAAGAATAGGATAAGTATAAAAAATAATAGTAGCTATACTAGCAGGCATTTGTTCCAGGGAATAATAAAAAAGTAATTCCTGAATGAAAAGCAGCAAACCCTGTGCTAAGACTTGGGGAGATAAACAGATTACATGCTTACCCCTGGGCAACAGAATCACTGCGATAACTATAAAGGCAAAAAAATGCCTTATAAAGAACAGTTGTACTGGTGTTAGAGAATAAGCATATGCTATTTTGCCGATAATTGGTATAGTGGAGTCAGCAATTGATGAAATAATTACAAATAAATAACCTTTTAATAGAGCAGATGATGAATGCATTATTAATTACCTCAATTAAAGCTTTAATTGAAATAATATAATGCAAGAAATGTACCAGCTAAAGGTAAAGCTAGTTGTTACATAGATAATTTAGATTAAATTTTTTAACCTTATATTGCAGTGTTGTCCGGGGGATCTGAAGCAGGTGTGAGGCCTGTTTTATGTTGCCCCGTGAAGTATTCAGAGCCTTAACTAGTAAATCTTTTTCGAAAGCATCTACCAGATCAGCTAAAGACAATGGCTCTTCCATTAAACCTGCTGACTCGGGCTGTTGGTCTACACGAGTTTCCTCAATCTGCGAGTGATCAGGAAAAATAAAGTGCAGTTCATTTAGGGCAATATTATCAGGAGCCTCAAGCATGATACTGCGGCGGATTACATTTTCCAGCATACGTACGTTGCCTGGCCAGTCATGTTGTTCCATCTCTCTTATTATCCGGGGATTAACTAAACGTATTTTACGGTTTAACTCGCTGGAAAATTTTTTAATAAAATAATCCGCTAGCAAAGGTATATCATCTTTACGATGGCGCAAAGGAGGGATTGATATCATCCCTACGCTGAGCCGGTAAAATAAGTCCGGGCGCAGATGACCGTTTGCAACTGCTTCCTCCGGTTTTTCATTCATGGCAGCAATAACCCGGACGTCTATATTAATCGGTTTAGTAGTGCCGAGTTTCATAATTTGTCCTTCTTGTATAGCTCTTAATAATTTAGCCTGTATCTCAATAGGCATAGAGTTCAATTCATCAAGAAAAAGAGTACCCCCATCAGCGATTTCAAAAAACCCTTTCCTGTTTTCCGCTCCGGTAAAAGCTCCTTTAGTAGTACCGAAAAGGATACTTTCCAACAGGGTATCAGGAATAGCCGCACAGTTAAAGCTTATGAAAGCGTTATCGGCGCGGGGACTTTTTCTATGTGCCCGTTTTACAAACAATTCCTTTCCGGTTCCAGTTTCACCGTAAATCAGTAGGGGATAGTTACTACGGGCATAGATGTCTAGTTCCTGTAATATTTTCTTCATAGTGATGTTATGGGTAATAATACCGCAGTCTTCATTCCCCATCTCTTTCTGTTCAGGATCATGGGCATATAGTTTAGCAGACAAATCTAATACCTGATTAGTTAGTTCTTTTATATTACCAATATCACGCCCTATTTCTATAGCACCGATAATATTGGCACCGTTATATATAGGAAGGGTAGTATGAATATAATCAACGATTTTACCAGAACGGGTATGATAAATCTGATGCTGGTCGATAAATTTTTCCCCGTATTTAACTGCTCTTAGCATAGTACTAGTTTCTTCAGTCAGATTAGTATAAGAATTAAGGAGGTGGTTTCCGAGCGCATCCTTGACTGGTGTATGGTCTATTTCTGCATCATACTTGTTGTAATAAACATATTTGCCTTCCTTATCAATAATTGCTACTGGTTGTTTAAGCGCTTCAAGAAAATCACCCATTGTTTCGACAACCATTTTCAATTTATCATCCATTTTTTTATTTCCTTCCTAAAATCTAAAATAACGTAAGCTCTGCAATCTCGAAAATACTGACCAATTTTAGGCACTCATCCCGTTAAACCCTGATACCGGGTGCAACCCAAGGGGCCCAATCTTCGTCATGGTGACGAAAACTTGTCACGTAAAATCTTTTAAAAACATTTATCATCTTAAATTATACTCCTGTCCTGATCTGCCTAAAGCTAAGCAAAACCCGGTATATTAAGGAACTATTCATTTTCACACGTTTATCACAATAAATTATACAACAAAAAACAAAGTTGTTCGTGTTGTATTCCCTGGCATGAATTTTGCACTATAAAGAGTCAATCGGGTTTAATCAATTTATTATGGATTTTACCCTCAAAGTAAAACAGATTCAGAAAGGGGTTTAATAATGAGTCAAAGTAGTATAAATACCAAAAGTAGGGAACAACTGGCTGCGGAATTTAATGGATTTCGCAAAAAGGTTATATCAGAAGACCGCAGATTCAGTACAAAAGATGGGCACCTGATATTTGACGGAGCAGATCTAGTGGAAATTGCTAAAAAATATCCTACACCCGTTTTTGTTTACTCTGAAAAAGAGATACTGAGGAATCTGCAGGAGATTACCGATGCTTTTGACAAAAGGCATAACAATACCAAGGTGTTCTTTGCTTCTAAAGCCTGTTCAGTAATGAAAATAATGGATATTGTAAAAAGTGCTGGCTTTTGTGTTGAAACCAACTCCCAATACGAAGTTAAAAAAGCACTGGATATTGGATTCAAAGGCGAGCAGATTGTTTTTAATGGTGTCGTTAAAAAACCAGCAGACCTTGAATTGGCTATTTCCAATGACCTTTACCTTATCAATGTAGATAGTTTCTATGAATTAGGAGTTATCAATGAGATTGCTACCCGTCTGCAGAAAGTGGCTAATGTTTGTGTACGAGTTGAACCGAGTGTACCTTCTGCAACTCATCCTGGCCTGGTAACTGCATATCACGCTAAATCAGGTATTGATTTACAGGAAGCCGAAAAAATGTGCCGCATGATCAAGGATATGCCTTATGTAAATGCTAGAGGTTTGCACATGCATGTTGGTGACCAGGTTCCCGAGTCAGAACCATTTGCCCTGGCAACACGGGTACTGGTAGAAGAGTCCATGCGCCTGGAAAAAGTACTTGATATCAAGTTCGAATTAATTAATGTCGGCGGCGGGATTCCTACTCCCTACAAATATGGAGAAGGAGATGCCCTGGCAGATAATATGTATCCTGGAATCGATTCTGATGATTTTGCCCAAGCCATTGTGGACGAAGTTCATAAATGGAGGGAAGATATTCAGATCTGTATTGAGCCGGGTCGCAAGGTGGTTGGAAGTGCTGCGGTTATGTTGACTCAGGTATCCTGTGAAAAAACCAAGACACTTTACGATGCTAACCATAATGTTGAAGGTGTTGTAGACTGGAAGTTTGTGGATGCTGGTTATAGTGTATTTTGTGATCAGCTTTACTGGAACTGGTTTTTTAATTACTTGAATGCCAGCAAGGTAGATCAGGATTATGATACCTGGGTTAAACTAGCCGGACCTCTCTGTGATGGTGGCGACTATTTCCACGAGGGGACTGATGGGGAATTCTTCCTTATGCCAGCTAATACTGAAATTGGTGACTTGATAGTATTCTTGGATGCGGGAGCATACAGCATAGAAAGCCAGACTGTCTACAATAATCGCCCCCGTACCGCAGTTCTCCTGGTTAACAAGGAAGGTAAAGTACAAAAAATCAGACGGGAAGACCGTTATGAGGATATGATAGGTTACGATATTTTCTAAGCAATGGTTATCGCTCTAGCTGGAGTCTGGATACCAGGCTCCAGCTAAACTGAAAAGGAGGCTGTAATTATATGTCAAATAGTAAAGGATTTCTTGGCGTTGGAGATATAGTTCTCATGAACGTCGTAGCTATTTTAAGTATTCGGCAAATACCTAATGTTGCACCTTATGGAGCTGCATCCGTTTTACTGTGGATACTTGCAGCACTGGGTTTATTCGTTCCCCTGTCTATGATATGTGGTGAATTATCCACTGGTTGGCCTAAAGAAGGGGGCATATTTATTTGGGTTAAAGAAGCTCTCGGTTCTAGGGTAGGTTGGTCATGTGCCTTCCTGTTTATAATTTGCTGTGTACTGTTTTTCCCGATGATGTTGCAATTTATGTTAACAACTATCGCTTTTTGTTTTAATGAATCACTGGCAGCAAATAAAGTATTTATCGGGATTACATCTATTATAATCTTTTGGATTTTAACCGTATTAAATATTTATGGTATGGAGTGGACCAAGAAGATAAACAATATCGGTGGTATTTTTGGAGTAATTATTCCTGGTGCAGTACTAATACTTCTGGCTATTTATTGGTTAGCTACAGGACACCCGATGCAGACAGATTATCATACTGCTGCTAATTGGCTGCCCAAATTAAATAATTGGAGTACCATTGTATTCCTGTCCTCTATGATGTTTGCTTTTGCTGGCATGGAAGTATCACCTATGATAGCCGGGCGTTGTAAAAACCCGCAGAGAGATTTCCCGCGAGCAATCGTTATTTCAGCTTTAATAATAGTAACAATATATATCCTGGGTACTATTGCTCTTAACACCATATTCCCGGCAGATGATGCCAACATTATCGCTGGTATTATGCAGGGTATGAAAATGGCTTCCATTCAGCTTGGTATGCCTTGGCTCTTGCCTACAATGGGTATAATGATTGCTCTTGGTGCACTGGGTCAGATTAACTCATGGTTGGTAGGCCCTATATATATGCTTAATGTTGCAAATTCCGAACATAATGTACTGGGAAGCAAAATAGGTGAATTACATCCTAAATACAACACACCTGCATTTGCTCTTATTATAGAAGCTATTCTGGTATCTATCTTCTGCTTATCAACCTTTGTATCACCAAGTATGGAAGCAGCTTACTGGACTCTTACCGCTTTGACCACCTTGTGCTACTTTATACCTTACTTGATGATGTTTGTATCCTATCTGGTATTACGTAAAAAATACCCGGATCAAGAACGCAGTTTTAGAATACCCGGTAAAGTATTACCAGTAGTTTGTACAGTTCTATGTTTTGCATCAATATCATTTGCAATTATCCTGCTTTTCATCCCGCCGGATCAGGTTGACCTTGGTAACTTGATAGTTTATGAATTAGAAATCGGCGGCGGTGGTTTATTGTCCTGGATTATAGGTGATCTGTTATACTTGAGAGCTATCAAAAAAA
>JAQWBP010000008.1:0-60581 GCA_028706315.1 Syntrophomonadaceae bacterium | reverse complement strand
CGGTGGTTTATTGTCCTGGATTATAGGTGATCTGTTATACTTGAGAGCTATCAAAAAAACCAGAAATCTGTAAGTAAAGTTGCATAAAACAAAAGGGGAGTGGTTTCTCCCTAGAAAAAATATATGGTAATATTTACAGTTTGTTTATTGCCAAGTAGGAGGTAAGCTTAATGAGTTATCCTAAATTAGAGATAAATGTAAGAAAACTAGAATATAATGCCCGGGTAGAGGTAAGAAATCTGGCTAAGGTCGGTGTTACCGTTATGGGTGTTAACAAAGTATTCAACGGTCTACCCGAAACTGCCGAAGCAATTGTACGTGGTGGCATTAAAACCGTAGCTGAATCCCGGGTTTCCAACCTTAAGAAAATAGAGAATATTGACTGTGAAAAATGTTTGCTGCGTAGCCCGCTCATGAGTGATATTGAAGATACGGTTAAATACGCAGATATCTCTCTTAACTCGGAAATAGAAGTAATTCGTGCTCTTTCCCAAGAAGCAGTAAAACAGGAAAAGACTCATAAAATCCTGTTAATGATAGACATGGGCGATATTCGCGAAGGCATCTGGTTTGAGAATAAAGATGAAATTAAGGCTGTAGTGAATGAAATAAAAGCACTTCCTAACCTGGAGATTTATGGCCTAGGTACTAATTTCAACTGTTTCGGTACGGCTCTTCCCACGGTTAAAAACGGGGTAGCTTTTAGGAAATTAGCCAGTGAAATTGAAGAATCCTGCGGTGTTAAATTCCAGTATTTATCTGCCGGTAATTGCACCAGTTATCATCTGATAGACAAAGGCATCTGGCCAGAAGGATTAAATCATCTCCGTATAGGGGGCCTGCATCTTTACGGGATGGAATATGTAAGCATGAAATATTTGGATGAATATTATCATTCAGATATGGATATAAACCGGGCTGTATCCAATCTATATGTGCTTAAGGGCGAAATCATTGAACTCAATAGTAAACCTACTGTTCCGGTGGGGGAACTGGGTGTGGATGCCTTCTTACAGAGCAAGCATTTTGAAGACCACGGTACGCGTAAACGGGCCTTGCTATCATTTGGAAGACAGGATATTCCATCAGAAAACATCTGGCCGGTAGATCCTCAGGTACAGATTATGGGACAAACAAGTGACCATACTCTAATTGACCTGGAAGACTGCGATATCCAATACCGGGTAGGAGATATAGTTGCTTTTGAACTGGACTATACTGGTCTTCTGGCGGCATGTAATTCACCTGGTATTGAGAAAGCATTTGTTACTGATTAGTTTGACCTAAAAATATGACCTCCATTTTATAATGTAACCTCAAATAAATAGGCACTTCAACCCCGGGGGTTTGTCGGCCCCCGGGGTTATTAAACATAATATACTGCGCAATATTGATACAGGATATTTAGCAGGAGGTACTTTAATGTGGAAAAGAGTGAAATAAATACAGACGAGTTTTGCCCAGAATATGCAGGTCTCAGGCGAAATATGAAACCTAGACATCTGTTAATGATCTCCATAGGCGGTACTATTGGTACAGGGTTGTTTTTAGGTATCGGTCATACTATTCATACGGCAGGACCTCTGGGAACAGTGCTGGCTTACATGGCGGGTGGTTTGGTTATGTATCTGGTGTTGCTGTGCCTTGGTGAACTTGCAACCGCTATGCCAGTTGCAGGCTCTTTTCAAACGTATGCCACCAGGTTTATATCACCTGCAGCAGGCTTTGCCACTGGATGGCTTTACTGGATGAGCTGGGCTTTGTGCATAGCAGCTGATTTTACTGCTGCGGGTATTATAATGAATAACTTTTATCCTGAAGTTCCGATATATATATGGTGCGGTATTTTCGCAGGGTTCCTCTCGAGTTTGAACTTACTTTCCGTTAGAGCCTATGGTGAAAGTGAGTTCTGGTTTGCTAGTATTAAGGTCTTTGCTATTATTGCTTTTATTATTGCTGGTGCCGGGTTAATATTTGGATTTACTAGCAATGGTCAGGCCCTAGGAACTTCAAATTTTATTACAACTAAAGGTCTATTTCCTAATGGCATTTCTGCTGTATTATTAACTATGGTATTTGTAGTTTATTCATTTCAAGGGACGGAGCTTGTTGGCATAGCTGCAGGTGAATGCGAGAATCCGGGGGAAAACATACCTAAAGTAATGAAAGCGGTTGTTGTTCGTATTATAGTATTTTTCTGGTTGGCAGTTATCGTATTAGCTGCAACTATTCCTTTTACTGAAGCAGGGGTTCTGGAAAGCCCTTTTGCTCACGTCTTTGGTATAACTGGGATTCCTTATGCGAAAATGATTATGACGGTTGTTGTACTTACAGCTGCACTTTCTGCAGGAAATTCTGGATTATATGCATCATCTCGCTTATTATGGTCAATGTCCCAGGAAGGCAATGCACCTGCCTGGTGTGGAAAACTCAATTCTCGTGGTGTTCCTTACAATGCAATACTAATCACAGTTATTGTGGCTTGTGCATCTTTGATTACAAAAGCAGTTGCTGCGGATACTGTGTACCTATTCTTAATTTCCAGTACAGGTCTTACAGGGTGTTTAATTTGGATGGTTATTGCTGTATGCCAGATTAATTTCCGTCGGGAATATTTGTCCCGGGGAGGAGCAATTGAACAGCTTAAATTCAGAACCCCTTTGTTCCCGGCGGTTCCAATAATGGCATTTATTGCTAATCTAGTTGCTATTCTCGCTCTTTACTTGGCAGCAGAGTACCGCAACATGCTATATTGTAGTATACCAGTAGTTTTAATTACCTACTTGGTCGGCGTTTATCATAACAGAGACAAGAGAAAAAAGGGAAATATCGATAAAAAAAATTATTCCCAACAGGTTGGAATAAAGTAGATAATGGGAAACTATCGGTGATAGTGATAAGAAGATGTGGCAGAGACCAAACAGTTACCACAATAATGCGGTTGCTATTTGATCTCTGCCACATTTACAAGCGCTCCTACCTCAATTATTCATTTCTAATCGCTTCCAGGGCACTCAGCTTCATTGCCCTCCTAGCTGGTGAATATCCGGAAATAATACCAACTATGGTGGCAAACGCAACAGCTGACAGTGCCAGTCCTATAGAAATTACAGAGATTTGTGTACTAGTTCCCATTTCGCCCATAAATCCCGCTGCGATTTTATTAAGGGCAAACGAAACTGTATAGCTTAATATAAGTCCAATCACTCCGCCACCAAATCCTATCAGTGCGGCTTCTAATAAAAAGAGCTTTTTAATATCGGCAATGTTGGCACCTAGGACCTTAATAATTCCGATTTCTTTAGTCCTTTCGTAAATACTCATAATCATGGTATTAGTAATACCTATTGCCGCTACTAATAAGCTGACCGCGCCAATTCCACCAAGAATTGCCTGGATAGTCCGTGAAGTTTTTTTCATAGAATCCCGCATATCAGTAAGGCTGTAGGTCTGAAACCCTAGGGCTTTTATTGCTTCCTGCACTGATTCTACCTGTTCAATATCAGCAACTTTAACTTTGACATTGTGATATTTGTCTTCTTCATCTGACCTTCTTCGGGATCGGTCTTCGCGGATTACTTTGCGATCCTCTTCCAAAATTTTTTCCAATGCGATGACATTCATATAGGCCTGATAATCTTTTTCACTATTACTTTCTGCCAGGATTCCTATACCTTTAACCTCATGAGGTTTGGGTGGTTTATAGTCCGAATCCTGGTCAGATCTGTTTCGTTTTCTTTCACCGTACTCCATGTCTGAAGTTAATATTAGCTTATTACTGATTAAATCTACCGGGGGCTGTTCTGAATTTTGCCCGTCATATCTATTTCTTAATCTGGGATTATAGAAGTTAAAAGCTACCTGTTTACCAAAGACTATGGCGTTTTTATCTGTATCAGATAGTAATCTACCTTCTTCGATACTAAAATCAAATGATTTCATTATTTCTGGTTTAATACCGATTACATCTACATTTCCCACCATTTTACCAGTACCTATTTTCATGTAGGAACTTTTTATCGGCATAACTGCTTCAACTCCCGGGATTTTTTCAAAACTGCTCACAGCGTCATCATCTAGTTTTACTGTCTGTGTATTTTGCTGGTCCATACCCGGTTCTGAATATCTACCATAATTATTTACTTCAATGATGTTTAAACTTCCCATACGGGAAAGATCTTCTTTAAAGCTTTTGTCCATGGCAACTCCCAGGGATAACATAATAATTATGGAACTCGTCCCAATTACTACTCCCAGAATAGTTAAAAATGTTCGCGTTTTTCTTCTAAAAAGGTTACCAACGCTCATTCTAATTAAATCTATACTATTCATTAAAGTCCACTTCCTCTTGCTTTTTCAAGCGCTTTTTACGAATTACTAATATGACAACTAAGCTAAGAAGGAGTAAACCAGCAACCGGGATTGCCCATTTTAGCCAATTATTTTTATCCTGTGACTGGCTTTCTTGTGGCAAAGTGGGGTCAGGGGGTGCTACAGGTTGCATTACTTTTAAGTTGAATTCCTTTTCCGTAATATAGTGCAGGTCTGTTTCATCATCATATTCAAAAATTATTTTTCCGGCCAGTTTTCCTTCTTTATTAGGAATAATGGTGACATCATAATAATCGTCTTTACCTGGTTCTAAGTTACCTATGTAAATATCACCATCACGAATTTCGAAGTCGCCTTCGGTTTTAATTTTCAGATTACGTATTAAAGCCCTGCCAGTATTATAAAAATCTATAGAAATGCTGGTCGGTTCATCAACATAGCTCTCTGGGGGGAGCTCAATTGCTGAAATATTAAGATCAGTATCCTGCATTACCGGTATACTAATTAACTCTTTTTCATTGTATTTAGTTCCGTCCCCATCCTGGTAGTCGATATCAACATTTATGTTATAAGTCTGGCATTCCGCATTAGCTTTCGGTTTAAAAACTATTGTTTTCCCGGTGTTAATACCTGCTTCTATTGCTTTGATAAAAAAGGAATTACTGCTTCCAACCGGGCAAAATACATCACCTTCAGAGCTAAGGCTGATCTTAATATTTTTTACCGTGGTAACTTCGCTGGTATTAATAAAAGACATAGTAAGAGAAAAGTTTTCTCCGGCAGTCACATATTCTCCATCGTAATAATAATTATCAAGAATAATTCGGGGAGTTAAATCATCTTTATCGCCTTTGCCAGCCACTGGTAAATAGACTTTATCTTCCTTAGTGTATTCCAGGTCGTATTCATCCTGATAAGTCATAGTTAGGTCCAGGGTATAAGTGCCACTCTCCAGTTCAGGGTCAACATAAATCTTATATTCTACGGGTTTAACTTCCTGGGCTTTGATACTTTTTATATTCTGGGTATCATTCCATTTATCTAAATTAATTCCATTAGTAGTGAAACCGCTCAAATGCACTTCTACGTCTTTTATGGATAGATCACCGTCATTCTTGAGCATAAGCTTAATAATACTGCTCTTTCCTGATGGCAAACGGTCACCGGTAAACTCTACACCGCTTAGTTTCAATGCTGGTTTTTTATGGTCATTTACGATTTTTATATATACAGTTCCTGATGCACTACCACTCGCACCATAGTCAGTAGTATATACGGCATTAACAGTAATAGGGTAAACTCCAGGCTCAACATTAAGCGGAACTGTAGCATAAAAGCTGATTAATTGACGGCTGTTACCTCCCAGATAGCTTAGTTCCCTGCTAAATGACATTTTATCAATTTCAAAGGGAAACTTTTTGGGATCATTAATATCAATAGAGATGACAAAATTTTTGGCGGCAGTGCCACTTAAATTATCTACTGGAATAGAAAGGCTAACTCTTTCTCCAGCACTATATTCCGGAATTTTCATATCACGTCCTATTCTGATATTAGGATCCTCCTGGGGTCTCTCGATAAGAACTTGCGAATCTGCTGCAATTGCTAGCCCAGGCCCCGGGCAAAGCATGGCGCAAGTCAAGATAAAAACGATAAAATAAATCCACTTAAATCTCATAAATTACGTTCTCCTTTTTTTTAATCTTTTGAATATTTCCGTCCAAGATGTGAATAATGCGGTCAGCAAAACTAGCCACATGGCTATCATGAGTTACGATAATTAATGTCTGGTGGTTTTCATGTGCAATTTCTAGCATAAGCTCCATTATTTCTAGCGTAGTCCGCGAGTCAAGGTTACCAGTTGGCTCATCGGCAAAAACTACCGGAGGTTTACTGACAAAAGCTCGGGCAATGCCTACTCGTTGTTGCTGGCCTCCACTCATCTGGGTAGGCTTATGTTTTAAATGTCTTTTTAAGCCTACCGCTGCCAAAATATCAGCTGCTAATTCATCACGTACCTGTTTTTTTATTCCTCTAAATATTAAAGGCAGGCTAACATTTTCTTGAGCGGTAAGGGAAGATAGAAGATTGTAAGATTGAAAGACAAAACCTATATTTCGCTGACGAAAGCGCGCCAGATCTTTTTCTGTCATTTTTTCAATATGTTTACCATTAATTTTAATGGTTCCTTTACTAGGTTTTTCTAATCCAGCTATTAAGTTAAGCAGGGTAGATTTACCAGAACCTGAAGTGCCCAGAATACAACATATTTCTCCTGGTGTGATATCTAAAGAAACATTATCAAGGGCAACTATTTTTTCACTCCCTACTTTATAGACTTTACGAAGATTATGTATTTCAATAGCATAACTAATAGTTAAACGCCTCCTTATAGCATTAATTAGTTGATTACACTGCAAAAACCCCTAAACTACCGTCATATAACTTCTTGCAGCAGAACCATCAGTTGAACTAATAATTCTTCTGCATGAGTTTTGATGGGTGCAATTTCCATAATTATTATAATTAAGATTAACCTTTTATACCATGGGCTCTTTTACAGCTAATAAATAGGCTGGCAGGCATAAAAAAGACTTTGCTATTATATTTACGGTATTTATTACTAATAATTTCGCCTGTGTGAAAATTTTGCGCCATTTAATTGCCCACAGGGCCTTTTTATGCCTAAAAGGGGAAAATTAGGGTTTTATTCGGCGTAAATCAGCTTTAAGTCAACCGGGTAACATTAAGTTTAAGGGATAGGAGAGCGAATTATCTATCATATGCTGGTGTTACTAACCATACTCGCGCTATTGTACCTTATTTTTCCTATTGGACAGATTAAGAGCTCTTGTTCGGCACTACTGAATTTGACTATAATATCTGATAATGTATAATTATAAATTAGTGTTATACATAATTTAGGTAGGTGCCGAAGTCTCAAATAAGAGACGCGGGGGACCCAATTTGGGGGCGAATTTCCAGATACAAATTCTTAGTCTGGTAATCTGGAATAGGGATACCCGAGCCCGAGTCCGTCAGCTAACCCCGTAGGCGAAGCGGGTTTTTTGCTTGCTTGCTATTATTATATTTTCATAAAATAATAATACATAAATTCATGGTGCTTAGGCGCCACTCGCTTTTTTAATAGAGTAGGTTGAATGCCTTTCATTGCCTGCTTCGCCGCAATTGTACCTGCCGGTGAGGAGGTTTCATAATGCATAAAATTAAATATTTTCTTAGGAGGTCTGTACTGCCGACGACAGTATTAGTCCTACTGCTAGCTATGGCTTTGTTAGTAGTAGGCTGCGGAGGTGGAAATGACAGTAACAGTGCAGATAATAATAAGCCAGTACTAGTTTTTGCTGATGTTAGCTGGGATAGTATCAAGGTTCATAATCGTATAGCTAGTTTTATAATTGAGCATGGGTATGGTTACCCGGCTCCTGAATACAGGTTTGGTGATTCCGTGCCGACTTTGCAGGGCCTTAGTCAGGGTAGTATCGACATTTACATGGAAGTATGGGCAGATAACTACAAGGACATTTGGGAGAAAATGATAAATGATGGCTCAGTTAAGAAATTGGGTAGCAATTATCCAGATGCCCCACAGGGATGGTATATTCCAACCTATGTGATTAAGGGAGATGCTGATCGCGGTATTGAAGCCATGGCTCCTGACCTGAAGTCGGTCAGCGATTTGCCGGAATACTGGGAACTATTCAAAGACTCTGAGGTGCCTAATAAGGGCCGTTTTCATAATAGCCCACCAGGTTGGGTGGTAACCGATATGAATGAAGGAAAGATTAAAGCCTACGAATTAGACAGTACTTTTAACGTTTTTAGTACCGGCTCAGACACAGCCCTGGCAACTTCGATGGTCAGTGCTTATGAAAAGGGAGAGGCTTGGCTGGGATACTATTGGGAGCCTACCTGGATAATGGGTAAGCTGGACATGACTAAGCTGGAGGAGCCTTCATTTGATAAGGAAGTCTTTGAAAAAAACTATGGCTGCGAATATGCTCCGGCTAAAGTCTATATAGCGGTTAATAGCGAGTTGGAAAAGACAGCTCCTGAAATAGTTGAATTCTTAAGTAAGTACTCAACAACTCTGGAGCAAAATAATGAATTTCTAGCCTATATGCAAGACAATAACAGCGAGTCAGAAGATGCGGCTATCTATTTCTTGAAGAATTATCCTGATGTTTGGAAATCCTGGTTACCGGAGGATGTTGCTAATGCAGTAGAGGAGACATTAAAAGAGGTGAAATAGCATGCAAAATGATTCTGAGTATCTGGTCGAAGTTAAAAACATATGGAAAACATTCGGTAATAGCAAAAAAATAATACCTAGAAAATTAATTAGAACTAATATTAATGCCAGGGATCGAAAAATTGTAGCTGTCAATGATGTTTCTTTCCAGGTAAAACGAGGAGAAGTGTATGTTATTATGGGGCTTTCCGGCAGCGGGAAGTCAACTCTGATTCGTTGTCTTTTGCGGTTAATTGAACCAGATTCAGGCACAGCATTAATCGAAGGAAAAGATGTTACGGCTATGGACAAACGACAGTTAACAGAATTTCGCCGTACCCGGGTAGCGATGGTTTTTCAGCATTACGGTCTTTTGCCCCATCGTTCTGTGCTCGAAAATGTTGCGTTTGGGTTAAAATTACGCGGCGTAGAACGTAAAGAGAGAGAGCAAAAGGCGGCAGAGGTTATAGAAAAGGTGGGGCTTAAGCAGTGGGAAAAACATTACCCCTCAGAGCTTTCCGGTGGAATGCAGCAAAGGGTGGGAATTGCACGGGCACTAGTACAAGATGCCGATTTATTACTGCTTGATGAGCCTTTTAGTGGCCTTGATCCTTTAATTCGCAGAGAAATGCAGGATGAACTTTTACGGTTGCAGCATGAATTTCAAAAAACCATGATTTTTGTTACCCATGATCTTAATGAGGCGTTACGTCTCGGCAGCCATATGGCTGTAATGAAAAATGGTGCTTTTATTCAAGAAGGTAGGCCACATGACATAGTTATGAATCCGGTGGATGATTATGTAAAACAATTTGTGCAGATTGCCCGGGGTGTGGTTAAGGATAGCCCTGACAAGAAAGGCAAAATAAGGAGCCTGCCCAGACGGGCCAGCGGGCAAGATGAACCTATAATCGTTGGTTTCGGGAGGTGATAAGTTTTGTTTCCCGATACGTGTAGATTTCATATTGCACCATACATACAAGATTTTGTGGAATGGTTGAATTTTATTTGTGGACCAACCTTTAATGCATTTTCTGATTCTTTAAGGATTATGCTTATAAACCTGGAGCATCTACTACTGGCGATTCCTTGGTGGCTGTGGATAATAGTAGTCACTCTGCTGGCATGGAGAATGACACGTCATCCATGGAAAACTATTACTCCTGGTATCCTGATTTTTACCATTGGGTTATTTGGCTTGTGGGAAATAGCTATAGAAACGCTGGCAATAGTAATAATTTCCGTAATACTCTCACTTATAGTTGGAGTTCCCTCGGGGATAGCTATGGCAGTTTCAGATCGAGTTGAAACAGTATTTACACCTGTACTAGATGCTATGCAAACTATGCCCAGCTTTGTTTACCTGATACCAGCCATGATGTTTTTTGAGTTGGGAAAAGTCCCGGCAGTAGTAGCTACCTTTATATATGCCGTACCACCGGTGCAGAGGTTGACTAACCTGGGTATTCGGCAGGTATCAACATCTATCCAGGAAGCAGCAGTAGCTTTTGGAGCAACTTCCTGGCAGCTGATGCGTGAAGTTCGTATACCCCTGGCTTTACCATCTATACTGGCCGGAATTAACCAAACTACCATGATGGCTCTATCTATGGTAGTTATATGCAGCATGGTAGGGGCAGGTGGCCTGGGAGAAGAGGTTATTATAGCTTTAAACCGTATTGATGTAGGACGTGGTTTTGAAGCTGGATGGGCTATTGTCGTTTTGGCCATAATTATTGATCGCCTGAGCCAGGGTGTTGCTCAGAAATGGCATATTAAAAGTAATTAAGTTACGTTATTTAATAAATTAAATACCTGGAGCCTACTACCAAAATATTTTGCTTATCGTATAAAAGCATAAACAGTTTCCGGCTGAAGCATAATAATATTATTGATCTATCAGTCGGAGGTGATTAATATGAATAAAACAATTGCGGTAGAAGACAACCTTTCTCCGGTGAAGAGTTTTCTGGCTGCCAGGGGATGCAGGATTGTTGATGTAGAAGAGGCGAAAAGTAAACAGGCTGATGTGATAGTACTTTCAGGCTGTGATCAAAACTTAATGGGTATGCAGGATATGATTGCCAATGCTCCGGTAATTAATGCCAGTGGCAAAACACCCCAGGAAGTCTGGGAAGATATTCAAAGGTATTAGTATTAATAATCTAAACTATACAACAGCACGTCTTTCGGGGCGTGCTGTAATTATTTATATCCTGCTGGATACAGCTTTTTCCGCACACTTTTAATAAAAACATGACCATGATAATATGAGTTAACAGTTTTAGAAGATGGGTGAGGTAGAATGCAGGAAATTAGTCATCGCAGACGAGTTTGGGCAGCGCTTAAGAAGAGTAACATAGACCGCCCACCTAAAGGGGAAATCCTTATTGACCAGGCTTTACAAAAGCAGTTGCCAGCAGGCAACTTAGAGGCAATACTGGCTTACCTGGATGCTGATCTGGTAACTCTACCAATTAATGAACAAGTAAATGATTCAGTCTGGAATTACTGGCAGCAGCAGGATTATTTTGTGTTTGGGCTCCTCCAGGGGCCTTTTACATTAATGTTACAGAGCATAGGATGGCAGGAACTTTCCTATTTAATAGTTAAAAATCCAGGCAAAACTCGAAAAATAATGCAAGATTTTCTCCAAAAGAGCTTTCTTATAGCTGATCGCGCCCTAACTGCTGGTTGCGAAGGGATAATACTGGCAGATGACCTGGCCGGAAACAGGGGAATGCTAATATCTCCCGCTTATTTACGGGAGCATTATTTTACTTTATTAACTGAATTTTTGGATAAATTAAATAGCAGGGATATCCCATTTGTTTTTCATTCGGATGGTAACATGCTGGATATAGTACCTATGTTAAAAGCGGCGGGATTCTGGGGGATTCAATGTTTACAGCCATCTGCCGGCATTACCAGGGATAGTTTTTCTAACAAATTACTTAAGGATTGGGTTTTCTGGGGTAATTTCGAATTTGAAGGTGAAGACTGCATTAAAAGTGCTGATCAGGTTAATAGAGATATTCAGGAACTGCGAGATAACTGGAGCAGCGTTCCAGGCTATATGTTTGGCTCTTCAGGTGGCTTATACCAGGCTATCCCTTTAGATATTGTCAAAACAGCTTATGAGACTGTTGAACGATGGTAAACCAAAAACTATGATGTCTCCTGGTATTTTTATAATTAGCCCTGTTTCTCTTCTGTCTCATTAGTTGACCAGCCCAGCAGGTCATAAATTAGTCAATACCCTATGGCCCCTTCGATAATAAATGCTAAACCTAGTATCCAGAGGGCAATATTCCAGAAAGTACTCAAGTTTAATGGCTGGAAAGCAGCCAGGTAAATCAAAATTGCACCAAGTATTATTCGTAGTATTCTATCTACAGTACCAGTGTTTTGCTTAAAGGATAAATGCATATTATCACCCCATCTTATTTTACCCGGTGCGTAGGCAGATATACCCAACTAGTAAGTAATATCTTTTTGGCACGCGCAAATTTGGCGGATATTATTTTTTTGGTTTGATAATTTCTCCATTTTTATCATACCAGGTTCCGTTATAAGTGGGATTGTCGTACTTAAATTCTCCTTTAAATACGGTTCCATTGCTAAAGGATATCGTTCCCTGCCCATTTCTTACATCTTTTTTCCATTCACCAATATATTTATTCCCATTAGGATACGACATAGTCCCGGTACCATGCTTTTTTCCTTTATTCCAGTTACCAGAATATTCGTTCCCGTTTGGGTAATACATAACCCCTTGACCGTGTGGAATGCCGTCTTTTAGATCACCTGTATATTCGCCATCATTATAGGTGATACTGCCACTGGTTTTTTCTATATTTATAGGTCCATCATTACCGCATCCCAATAGAACTGATGCAAAGATCAACAGGAAACAGGTTAAAAAAACTATTTTTTTCGAATTCATAACTAAACCACCTCTGCTAAATAATTGCCTAATAATATCATATCTTATCCAATATTGATTTCTCTTCTGATAATAAGCGTTTCGCGAGTTAAAGTAAAATATAACTATGATGCAGAGCAAAAGTTTTAAAAAGTTAGTTTGAATGCGCTATTTGCGGTTCTAATTGTTAGCAACTGGTTATCCAAAAATTTACTGTATATCTAAGGAATTATAAATATGGTGCTTGCTATCAGCTTTCAGTGCCTGTAGATACGGTTTAGGGCTAAATAGCTATTGACTGAAGGTTTGATGTAATAAGTTATTACACTTAGAATAATGCATGAATACCATTACTTAAGGAGGAGTTAGATATCATTTTATCAATAGAAGATGTTTACCAGCAGGTGAGCGAGCAGGGAATCGAGTTTATCCGATTACAATTCACTGATATTTTTGGAATTATGAAAAGCACATCAATTATGGTGGATGAATTAGATAAAGCTTTTGAGGGGAAATTAATGTTTGATGGTTCCTCAATAGATGGTTTTGCTCAGGTTGAAGAATCAGATCAGTGTATTGTTCCGGATCCTGCAACGTTCGAAGTGATGCCATGGCGTCCAAGTGAAGAAGGGGTTGCTCGAATGATTTGTGACGTCTACACGCCGGAAGGGCGTCCTTTTGAGGGTTGTCCACGGTATATACTAAAAAAGGCTTTAAAGGAAGCCGAAACGCTAGGTGTTGCTTTAAACATAGGTCCAGAAGGAGAATTTTTCCTTTTTCACACTGATGAAAAAGGACATCCCACCTTTGATATTCACGATACCGCCGGCTATTTTGATCTAGCCCCTGTAGATATGGGTGAAGATGCGCGAAGGAATATTATTTTAACTTTAAAAAAGATGGGATTTAAAATTGAGGCTTCGCACCATGAAGTTGCCCCTGGCCAGCACGAAATTGATTTTAAATACGACGAAGCACTTGTTACTGCGGATAATTGGGTAACCTTCAGAGATGTGGTCAAAAATGTGGCCAAACAATTCGAACTATATGCAACGTTTATGCCCAAGCCTTTCGCCCATGAGAATGGTAATGCTATGCACTGCAACCAGTCGCTATTTTCCGGAGAGAATAATCTGTTTTATGACCCCGAAAAGGATAATGGTTTGAGTGATACTACTCTTTACTATATCGGAGGCTTACTCGAACATGCAAGAGGAATGGCGGCCATTACTAATCCTATTGTTAATAGTTATAAAAGACTTAAGCCGGGTCATGAAGCTCCTACCCACATAGCTTGGTCAACATCTAGCCGTAGTACCCTGATTCGGATACCAGCTGCCAGAGGTAATACGACTAGGGTAGAACTGCGTAATCCAGATCCAACAGCTAATCCTTACTTAGTTTTTGCTGTAATGCTGCGCGCTGGCTTGGAAGGGATAAAAAACAAAACTATGCCACCTGCGCCTATTAATGGTAACAGTCACGATGCGGGGCAGGAAGGTCGTAAATTTCCCCGGGATCTACAGGAAGCTGTTGAAGAGATGCGAAAAGATACCCTGATCAGGGAAACTCTCGGAGACCATGTTTTTTTTAGCTATATAGATGCAAAGCAGAAAGAATGGGATGAGTATGCTGCAGTTGTACATGACTGGGAAATTCGCAATTATCTGGGGAGATTTTAATAATTTATATAGATAAAAAACAATATTATTAACTTGTTGGAAATGGAGGAAAAAGGTACCGATATATTGAATAATGTAAATATAAATCAACACAGGAAGGGTGTTTGGTATGCGGATTGTTTGTATGGAGAACTTCAGACTCATTAAGCGGTGGAAAGGCACTTATTTATAAAGATTTACGACATATTCATTTTATGAAGGCCAATATAGCTCCGATAATAATTCCGGAAATCAGGGAAATAATTAATGGTTTTTTGTAAACAGGATTGAAACTAGATATAGTATTTTTCAAAGGGTAATTGTTCAGCTTACTCGTAATACTTTTTATTTTCTTATTCTTATCAATTACTATTAATTTTTTACCTTGGTGCATATTAGCAGACTCCCAATCCTATTCTGTGGTTCTTTTAAGATAAGCAATACATAGCAAATCAGTAATAACTATTAGCACATAGATTAACCAGAATGCCTCTGACAAAAATAAACTTTGTGCAATTCCATAATACATTACCACCAGGAGGGCCGTAGTTAACATCAAAGCTAGCATTTTCATAAAAGTCCTCATTAATTGCCTCCGTAAAATAATTATATCACCATAATACAGTTTATAAACCTTACTAAATCATACACCATACCGGCAAAAGTATTCAAATAATGAGAAAAAGATAGCATAACAAGAATATAATAGCCAAGTGTTGCAATAATTATATACTAATGCTAAAATAAAACCTTACTGACCTGCTTATATGAAATCTGAAAATTTTAATCAAAAAAGTGAAGAAAAAGCCAATAAATGATAGTAGTTAGTCCAGGTCTGAAAATGTTCTGTTTTTTCATATAATCAGAATAAGAAGAGTACAATTTAATATAGACAATTAATTAGGTATAAGTTATTGTAGTACCCACGAATGGAAATACAGGGTTATATTTCAAGTTTGGTATTGTGGCAAATAGATGCGGAGGTGATGCTATGAAAAAGAGATGGGGGAAAGGAGATCCAGTAAATCTTTCCGATTTGCTTAAAATTACGCCAGTAGCTAATGAAATACTCCAGCTAAGTGAAGAGTTAGAAATCAGTAGCACCGACGTAATGTGGATTGTCGCCCAGATCGTTGACAATAGTGAGGAAATGGGTCATTATTCTCAAAGTTATGAAGATGAACAGACCTCTGCGGTAGATGAATGGGATGAATTAGATTTCGATAGTCTAGAAGATGAAATGGATCAATCTATGTACATGGTTAATGTTAGTATCAACAGTAATGGCAGATTCCCGGAAATTGGTTTTAAGGCCGGGATTAACGATAAGGACGATATAGGTTACTTTTTCGATATGGTTCTGGAGATGCTAGAAAAATTAGAATAATATTTTAAAATAATGCTTATCACCCGGGTTATAACCCGGGTTTTGTATTTAATTATTTAACAGGTTAATAGGTAAAATTTGCAGTTGTGAGGAGAGTGTTTACAGGTGAATATACGCCGGATAATATATATTGCCGCAATAATCATTATTGCTTTTTTACTTTTCAGAGGATTTGAGGGCAATACATCTTTATATTTAACTGGTCCAGAACCGCTCGCCAAAAATGAACTGCTTACTGATTTTAAGTCTCCAAAGTTTAATAGTATTAAATTTGGTAATCCGGAGCAAATCTACAAAATCAGTGCGGTATTATTTCCTGAGAACTTCAAAGGTGAGGCAGGAGATACTTTTTATGCTGAGATGAAAAATGAACAAAATTATCTTACTATAATGTATCTTATCGTAGAAACTGATGGCAATGGTGAAAAAGATAGACTGGAATACATTCAAAAAGATGTGTGGGAAAATATCAAACTCCCAGTAAATAAATTCGAAACGTATTACTGGGAGAACAATAACTGGCAGAAAGCTGCCGAATAAGGTTTAGTAGAAAAAATTATTTAATGATTAACAAACCTTATCTTTTCTGTGAGTCTTGGATTTAGCTTTTCTAATCGCATAAAGCTCATAAATAGGTGAATATTTTAAGATGGCAGTACCTAATTCCACTATAGCTAGAACACCACTTATCATAGCCAGCGTTCCTGTAATCATTCCTGAACCAGATAAAAAGAAAAAAGAAAATGCTAATATATAGCGAGCTATTACTCCATCTCGTGTTAACATAAAAAACCCCGTTTCATTAATGCTACATTTATTACTAATTGTTAGTGTTAGTTTGTCTTATAATTTGGTTAAATATTAACTAAAGTGTTATATATAGAGTGATAGAAAAGTTACAAGGTATTTGGTAAAGGGTTAGTAGCTCTATTTTCATGCTCGCGTTTCACCTTCTATATTATACATTAGTTGAAAGGGTGATCAGATATTTTTTTGCAGAACATTTCACCGGCCATCATGCTGGCAGTGGGTCTTATAATCGGGGCTATCATAAGCTGGTTTTTTATGAAGGAAAAGTATAACAATGCCCATTCGCAAGGACAAGCAGAGTATGCTGTTTTGTTGGAGCGCTTACAATCTAAAGAAAACCATGCTACAGAAATATCCACGAAACTTGAAGAATATTCTAGCGAAATTACTAATTTGAGAAATGAACTTAACAACCAGCAGGCAATGAGGATTGTAGCCGAAGAGAAAAATAAGCTGATTCCTGGGCTGGAAGCGCAGGCTGCAGCAAAGGATAAGCAGCTTTTAGTGCTGCATGAAGAAAATGCTTTGTTAAGAGAGAAACAGTCTGAACTACGTACTAAATTACTTGAGGAGCAAAAAATGGCTGCAGAGAAACTGGCAGTCCTTGATGCGGCCCGGCAGAAACTGGCAGATTCTTTTACTGCACTTTCCCAGGAGGCTTTGAATAATAATAATCAGTCCTTTTTAGAGTTGGCCAAGACTGTACTGGAAAAATACCAGGATGGAGCCCGAACAGATCTAGAAGTCAGGAAAAAAGCTATTGCAGACATGGTAGCACCAATGAAGGAGACTCTTCAGAAGGTTGATAGTCAGATGCACGAAATAGAAAAAGCCAGGAATGCAGCTTATGGCAGTTTAAGCGAACAGGTTAAATCCATGGCCAGTACCGGCATAAAGCTAGAAGCTGAAACAGCTAATCTGGTAGCAGCTCTGCGCAAACCTCAGGTCCGGGGCAGGTGGGGGGAAATGCAACTAAAACGTGTTGTGGAGATTGCTGGCATGGTAAAATACTGTGATTTTGTTGAGCAGGAATCAACATCGGGTTCAGAGGGGCGGTTACGTCCTGATATGCTGATTAAATTGCCTGGTGACAAGAATATTATTATTGATTCGAAAGCACCTTTGCAGGCATATTTGGAAGCTATTGAGGCTAAAGATGAGCACACCCGGCAGCAAAAACTAAAAGATCACGCGCGTCAGGTGCGGACTCATATTCAGCAGTTGGGAAGTAAAAAGTACTGGGAGCAGTTTAAACCAGCTCCTGAATTTGCGGTGTTATTTTTGCCAGGCGAATCATTTTTTAGTGCTGCGCTGGAGCAGGATCCAGCATTAATCGAATACGGGGTCGAACAAGGTGTTATTCTGGCTACACCTACAACCCTTATTGCTTTATTACGCGCAGTCGCCTATGGCTGGTATCAGGAGAATATGGCTGAAAATGCGCGAGTCATAAGTGAGCTTGGGCGTACTTTGTACGACAGAATTAGAATAATGGCTGATCATTTTGTCGATTTGCGTAAAGGTATGGAGCGCTCCATAGATGCTTATAATAGGGCGGTCGGTTCTTTTGAAAATAGAGTTCTGGTTACTGCACGTAAGTTTAAGGACATGGGCGCAGCTACACAGAATGAAATAGAGGGTATGGAGATTATTGACAAAATACCCCGGCAATTACAATGTGATGAGTATTTATCTGACGATAATCCTATTGTGGATAACGGAGAGAGCGTTGCTGCGATGGCTGATGATGATTAAGCTTAAGCTGCTTAACTATTATAATTAAAGTATTTACATATTAATGCTGGAGCGCACAGGGCCTAACTAATAAAACACTCATAATTTGCAAGAAATTTGCGAATATTATTAATTTAGTAAAAATTTCCCGTGAAAAATTTACAGTTGTCTGTTATACTAAATAAGGATATGTAAATCCTGATACTACATGAAAGAAATAAATTATATTAAGGAGGTGGTATGGTGGATAAAGAACTAATCGATCAAATACTCAAGGATATCGGCCTTGAACATGTCGATGGTTATAATGATGAGCAGGACTAAAAAAAGCCATTTAAGAAAAAGCTTAAATGGCTTTTTTAAATTCTGGTCTTAACCTTATTCCGTGGTGTTTTTCTTTTCACTTTCCTTAAGCAGCTCTGAAACAGTTACAAATTCATATCCTTGTGATTTGAGATTTTTAATTACTGTGGGGAGAGCTTCAGTAGTCTGTTTGCAGGTATCGCTCGCATGCATAAGTATTATGGCTCCCGGGTGTACCCTTTTACTAACTCGTTCTGTGATGGTATTTATGCCTGGATTCATCCAATCAAGAGAATCAACACTCCATTGAATAGCTTCGTACTTGCATTCGCGGATTCCAACGACAACCTGGTCATTATAATCCCCATTAGGGGTTCTAATCAGGTTAGCTTCTACTCCAGTCACTTCTTTAATATTCTTATGGGCTTTCATCACTTCTTCTTTTATTTCAGTTTTGCTTAAATTACTCAAGTTTATATGACGGTATCCGTGACTGCCTATTTCATGTCCATCTTTTTTAATCCTGGTGGCAATTTCAGGGTACTGCTTTACCCAGGGACCGGAGAGAAAAAACGTACACTTAACATTATTTTCCTTAAGGATTTCGATAACTGGCATAGGGGTTTGATTACCCCAGCTAATATCAAAAGTTAAGGCGACAATCTTTTTATCAGTCTTAATTTCATATACCGGTTTCTGCCGGTTATGAGCTTGAACATAGACAACACTGCTAGCCAGAAGAACAATTGCTAGAATACTAATCAATGCCAGCTTGGCTTTAAGATGAATTTGATAAAAACCAATGATTTTGGGCATAATTCCTAATCTCCCCCTAATTACTTTTTTCAATATTGTTACATTTTATTTTCCCGGGTGGATTTTTATTACTTATTTCCTGACTTTATTAATTCACTCATGGTGACAAACTCATATCCCTCACTGCGTAATTTCGGTATCAAAATATCCATGGCTTTTGCAGTTTCAAGACCGTTAGGACAACCGTCATGAAGTATTATGATTTGGCCCGGTTGAATATGCTTTACTATATGGCTGGCAATTCTAGATGCTTTCACCCCAGTTCTCCAATCTTTACTATCTTGCTGGTAAGTCCAGTAAGCTATGGTAAGATTATTTTGCTTGGTGTAATCGACAAGGGCATAAGAAAGATAACCACCAGGGGGTCTAAAAAGATATGGTTTCTGGCCGGTTAATTTGTAGATAATTTCATCTGTTTTTGTTATTTCATTGATAATAGCCTCTTTGTTTTTTTTATTAAAATCAGGGTGAGAATAACTGTGGTTGCCGATTTCATGTCCTTCTGCAGCTATTCGCTTTACTAGCATCGGATATTTTTCTGCTTTAGCACCCATTAAAAAAAAGGTAGCTTTGGCATTATGCTTTTTGAGTATATCAAGAAGAACGGCGGTATTTTTAAGCTCCGGCCCATCATCAAAAGTGAGGGCAACTATTTTGCGATCTGTATCTATTTTATTAATAACAACTTTTTCTTCCACCCAATCTTTCATAGCGGGATGCAGTGCTAGATTGTAAGCCCCTGCTGACAATCCAATGAAAAGAATTCCGGTAAAAAAGATACTAATACTTCTTTTTTTTATAATAAAGAACATAATAAAACTCCCTTTCATAAGGGTGTCATCACAAGTAAAAAATATAGTATTAGTTAAGTCCCATCTTTACTAGCTATAGCTTATGGTCAAAAAGCAAAAAGTAGACTTTAGTGCATCGAGTTTTTAGGAGTGGTAATACATTTAATAAAGTATATGGATTGTTTTTTAAAAATATGAAGATAAGAGCAGGTATTAGTTATCTATACAGGCCATTTTTAACAGTTTTGGCTCTTGATTTTGGCTCCAAATGGCGGTATAATCATACCATCTGATATGGGCCGTTAACTCAGTGGGAGAGTGCTTCCCTGACACGGAAGAAGTCATAAGTTCAAATCTTATACGGCCCACCATAAGAAGATAGTAATAGCGGGACTTTGAAAGCCCCGCTATTTTTATGGGCAGACCAAAAAAGGCACTTGCCCACAAAATTGCCCAGCAGGTGAGTTGCTGGAGTGGGTAAAATTGGAAGAGTAACGGGGGTTATAAATACCCCGGCAGGATTTAGCCAGTAGGCCGCGAAGTATTAGCTATTAATGTATTCCGGATTGGTAAGCTATTTTTGAGAAGGTAGGTGATTAGATGAAAATTCGGGTATATCTAGTCTTTAAAGACTCAGTAAACCGTATTGGGTTAAAATTTACTAAGATTTTTAAGGAGGCAGCATCTAACACTATTCCTGCATTGACTGTATATTTTAACGAAGACAATGGGATTAAATCAATAACTAGACTTCAGTTGCATTCTATGGCTTTTGATGAAGAAGGACGAAATATTATTAATGAAATTGAGGCACGTAACGTTGGGTATGTAATAGAGCGCGCACTATTTGGAGATAAACTTTATGGGAATAATATTGCTTATTTTGATGACCATAAGCGGAACAGACTATCAGAAAAACAAAGGGATTTACTTACTAAAAGACTTATGAAAGATTTCGGTCCTGCATGGGAAAAACTGCACCCATCAGCTAAAGCCTTGTTTTGGTCTAGGGGAGATACGTATATTCCATCTAAATAAATGGGTATAGGGGCTCTATAAGAATATAGGGCTTGGGCCTTACAAGTCTCCATGGTATGGTCATCAGGTCGAGTTACAAAAGTTTTTAAGCCTGCGTACTCTAACAATTGCTCAATTCTCAGCTAATTAGTATGGTAATGAGATATGTAAATATGGACTTGTTCCTAGTTATTTAATCTTGCGCTTATTAGCCTTGGTAGAATCTAAAACCTTAATCTGTATTTCATGGATTTCTAGTTTGTCATCAATGCGCTGTAACCTGTCGGTATGGTCAGCTAAGGTTTCAGTGATTGATTGATAGCCTTCAAAGAGAGCCGATAGTTTTTCTCTGTGTTCAAATTCTATCCTAGCTATATCTTGATGCAGTTTTTCCTGACCTTCGCCCAGCTTAATCAAGTGTTCAACCACAAACGTCTGAAAATCCTTATCGTTCACACCTATTCACCGTCCTTTTCCCCGTATTTTTTATACATGTACTCAATAAATCTTCTACAGATTTACGTGCCGCAGGAGGCAAATCATCCATAGGGTCGTCTGTTCGGTGAGCGGCGATGATTTCAATTTTGGGGTGCGGCCCAGGAGATAGTCGGTGGAGGTGTTAAAGTAGTCAGCCACTCAAAACCACCTCCTTGAAAGGTACTATATCACATATAGTGAACTATATAAACAATAGTTCACAAAAATAGGAATGAGTGTTGACGCTTAGTTAATGTGAACTAATATGATTCTTCTTCAGTCGTGAATTAAAGGTTATTGAATTGCTTGACTTGACAGTAAAATTTTGTAAAATTGATTTTGAAAGTAAATTTCCTTTAACCAGCATGACAATTGGGAGGTTTCAACTAGTGGTCAGGCTGGGCAAAAGCGTAAAGGAGGGTTAGTTTGGAGCAAAAAACTAATTTACATTGCGAATTATTCTCTCGTACTCATCCTTATTACTTAACCATTTTTACCTATGGTAAACAGCCACATTTCGGGGAACGATTCAATTGCGAACTTTTATTAAATGTAATTACTTACAATAAATATTCTTTAGATTATAAGGTGTTCGGTTTTGTTATTATGCCTGACCATCTGCATATTATCTATTATCCGGGCAAGGTACCTATTTATGAGATAATACTGAAAAACAGTGCTAACTATACCCGCTATTATCAAAAAGTTCGTGGTCAAGCGTTTCAGGTCTGGGCGGATGATTATTACTTATATGAAGTAAAGGATTACCAGACTTTGGAAAAAATCCAGAAACACATACATAGTAATCCTCAGCGCAACTGTTTGGTGGCTAATTTAGCAGACTATAAATATTCAAGCTATGGGTATTACAAAGACGGTAAAGACGAATTCACTTTACTACTAGACAAGGTGGAAGATTAAAAAAATTACATATTAATTTTTGAATTTAAGCATAATAAGTAAAGAAAAACACATAGAAAGTTGAGGTGCAATAGATTGACCGTCAAAAGTGATTTGCAAAAAGCTGTAGCGTCAGCACAGGCAGCCAAAGGTACTTATCTAATGGCAGCTCAGTCTACCGAGGATCAGTCTGCCAAACAGCAATTTGAACAGATGTCCACGGATATTGATAATCATATCAACTATTTAAATAGTCGGTTAGATTATTTGGGTGGTATTACGCAAGACGTTTAAATTGTTATAAAGTTCAATATTTGTTAAGGCTGCTAAAAAAGCAGCCTTTTTCTATATATTCCTGACCTATGCTGTAGTTTATTTTAACCTGAAATAAGGTATTTATCATCGGGGATAGGTAGCTAGCTAGCGGATAGTATAATCGTGGAGCATAATTATACGGTCAAAAAGTGTATTAACTAGCATTATTTTCATGGTACCTATAATTGAATAATGAAATTCAGCCTGACATATAATAAATAAATCAAACTTAATTATGGAGGCCGCTTATGAAATATCAGTTCCAGATAATTACGGCCAATGATAGTTCCCATTTTATAGAGGAGTTTGAAAATCGCCTGCGGTGGTTAAAGCAAAGAGGCTATTCATTGTATGTAGAAACAGAACCTATCAGTGAAGAGATTGCTAATTATATTTTTAGATTACAGGGTACTAATCATGATAAATTATTTCGTAATGAAGATATAATTTATATTTTCAAACACCAGATGTCAGAAATACTAGCAGAGCATATTATTAACGGTTGGGAAACGAAACTTCTCTGGAAAGAAATACTAAAAAACTGTCGTCGGGTTAATCGTGAAGACCGGCAGATTATCTATGATAAATCAAGCGATTTCCTCAAAAGGTGTCACAACAATGAAAGTTTGAACTTACTCATGAATTTTGGCCGTAAAAATAGAATTGCCCACAGATTGCTGGAGCATATTAATAGTAGTCCGAAACTAGTTGTGGAAGGTTTTATTAATTTCTGTCTCCAGGATTATCTAACAGAAATAAAGTTTGCCGTAGAACTTGCTGCCGAAGAGTTAAAAAACGAAAAGGAATATAACGAATTTGTCAATTTATTACGCTATTTTGTAGATACCCAGGTGCCTAAAATTTGTGTTGTCAATCTATTAATGGATAAAAGCGGGGTATTCTTTCTCTGGGATGAAGCAGGAATTAAGATAGAAGAAACTTATATGAGTTATTATCTGGATGATATGTTATTGGAAGAAATAAATCTGGATGATGTACTTATTAGCATTTTAATCACTATCGCTCCCCGTAAGATTATTCTGCATAATACTGACAGCATTACGCATAATGAATCAGTAGAAATGATTAAAAAAGTTTTTAAAGAAAAAATTACGGAATGTGGCGGGTGTGAACGCTGCTGTTCATACCAGGAGGGGAATGAAAAACGTCATCACTAATACCAGGAATATATAATAGATAGAAGATGTTAAGCTGTAAGAAGAAGGCCTGTTTTTTTCAGGCCTTTTTCTGTTGCAGAATACCGGACGTGCTATAATCTATTTGCGGTATTGACCAAAATTTGATATATTTTGTAAGTAATATTTAACAGGGTGGTTATATGAATTATCAGTTAATCGCTATACCAGTGATAAGTGCTTTTATCGGGTATTTGACTAATGTAATAGCTATTAAGCTATTATTTTGGCCACGTAAGCCTATTAACCTGCTACTGTTCAAATTACACGGACTTTTGCCTAAGAGGCAGGCGGAAATTGCTACTAGTATAGGTGAGTTGGTAGAAGAACAACTTTTGTCAATCGATGATTTATTCGATAAAATAAATACGGATGAGATGCGGGAAAAAATTATTACTATTATTAGTAATGTTTTTCACGACAGGTTACATGAAGTAATGCCACGCATCATACCAGATAAACTAGTACACCTTATAGAAGATAGTCTGGAAAAAGTACTGCGCCAGGAGGCGGGGAATTTTATCAGCAATGTTCTGGAGTTAGGGCATGAGTACCTGACCCAGGAAATTTCGGTAAAAAAAATTGTTGAAGATAAGATAAATAATTGTAATTTAGATGAGTTGGAAATTATGATCCGGGGAGTTTCATCAACAGAACTCAGATTTATTGAGCTCCTGGGTGGAATTCTAGGGTTTATAATAGGTATTGTACAAGTTGGCATACTGTTGCTGTTTCCTATATAATAGAGAGCTTTTACATTCAGGAGGGTAAAAAAATGGTATCAATTAGTTTAAAGGATGGTAGTAAGCGGGATTATCCCGAAGGCATCAGCCTCTTAGAGGTAGCAAAAAATATTAGCTCCAAGCTGGCTAAAAATGCCGTAGTTGCTGTTTTCAATGATGAATTGACTGACTTGAATGCGGAAATAAATGAGGACGGCATTCTGGAAATCATCGATTTTTCTGACGATAGAGCTAAAAAGGTCTACCGGCATTCGTCAGCCCATGTCATGGCTCAGGCGGTTAAGCGTTTATGGCCAGACAGTAAGCTGGCTATAGGCCCGGCTATTGAGAAAGGTTTTTATTACGATTTTGATAGTGAGCATACTTTCACTCCTGAAGATTTTAAATTAATAGAAGAAGAAATGAATCGGATTATAGCTGCTGATTATCCTATTATCCGTAAAGAACTGCCCAGGGATGAAGCTATAGAGTTTTTTGCTAAAGACACTGAAGATTATAAAGTGGAATTGATTCAAGACTTGCCTGAAGATGCAGTTATTAGTACTTACCAGCAGGGCGAGTTTATTGACCTTTGTGCAGGTCCCCATGTTCCGTCAACAGGTAAATTAAAAGCATTGAAACTTATGAGCCTTGCCGGAGCTTATTGGAGAGGTAGCGAAGCTAATCCGATGTTACAGAGAATATATGCTACATCTTTTCCTAAAAAAACTATGCTCGATGATTATCTCTATAAATTAGAAGAAGCTAAAAAACGTGATCATCGTCGGTTAGGTAAAGAACTGGGGCTTTTTGTAGTCCTTGACGAGGGACCAGGGTTCCCCTTTTTCCTTCCTAAAGGGATGATATTACGCAATGAGTTGGAGAGTTTCTGGAGAGAAGAACACCAAAAAGCAGGTTACCAGGAAGTTCGTACCCCTATGATTCTTAACCGGGAATTATGGGAAAGATCAGGGCACTGGGATCATTATAAAGAGAATATGTATTTTACCAAGATAGATGAAGAGGATTATGCAGTTAAACCTATGAATTGCCCAGGTGGTATCCTGGTTTATAAACAAAACCTGCATAGTTATAAGGAACTACCTATGAGAATAGGTGAAATGGGACTTGTTCATCGGCATGAAATGTCCGGAGTATTACATGGCCTTATGAGAGTAAGGGCGTTTACTCAGGATGATGCCCATATATTTATGCTTCCTGAACAAATTATCGATGAACTAAAGGGAGTTATAGATCTAATTGACCGTTTTTACAGCTTGTTCGGGTTTAGCTATCATGTGGAACTTTCAACTAAACCTGAAAAAGCTATGGGTTCAGATGAGATTTGGGATATGGCTACCAATGCTTTGAAAAAAGCACTAGATGAAAAAGGACTTGATTACCTAATTAATGAAGGAGATGGCGCATTCTACGGACCGAAGATAGACTTTCATCTCCAAGACTCTTTGGATAGAACCTGGCAGTGTGGAACTATTCAGCTTGACTTCCAGATGCCAGAAAAGTTTGACCTTACTTATGTAGGCGAAGATGGAGAAAAACACCGTCCGGTTATGATTCATCGGGTTGTTTATGGCAGTATTGAGCGCTTTATTGGTATACTTATTGAACATTTCGCTGGTGCATTTCCTACCTGGTTAGCACCTGTTCAGGTAAGGGTACTACCTATTACTGATAGGCATCAGGAATACGCTGCCAAAGTCGTTGCCGAACTTGAAGAGGCAGGGATAAGAACCGAAACTGATAACCGAAGTGAAAAAATTGGTTACAAGATAAGAGAAGGTCAAATGCAAAAGATTCCGTACCTTTTAATAGTCGGTGATAAAGAAAGCGAAACTGGTAGTGTAGCTGTTCGGCACCGTAAGCAGGGTGACCAGGGGGCCGTGCTACTGGCAGACTTTATAAAATCAATAAAGCAAGAAATAAAAGAAAAATCTACTAATACTGGCAACTAGAGAATTGCATTTACCATCTATTAATCATGCACTGATTGAGCAATTTTACGCGGAGCCCGCGGAACCTTTAGGGGAGTACGCGGCTCCATTTTGTTAAAACAAATCTAATACCATCTTGTATTTATCAGTTTGCATTGGCATAGGGGGTTTTCGCAGCGGAATCAATTATAATTGGTTCTTGCCAGTATAATATATATATGTTATACTCCATGGTGTACTAAGCAGGAGCTTGACTTCTCACCTTACTACTACGGTTCGTAAGGTATTCAGTAACAGACCTTATCCATACTCTACTATTTGGGGAGTATAGTTTTTAATGTAAATGTTATTGAGAAGCGAGTTTTTGAACTCGCTTTTTATATTTTTAGGAGGTGAACTTCTTATCAGTAAAGATTGGAGAGTAAATGAGGAAATCCGGGTAAAAGAAGTGAGACTGGTAAGTGATACAGGAGAGCAACTCGGAATAGTTCCCATTCGCGAAGCACTGGAGCTTTCGCTTGACAAAGGCCTGGATTTAGTTGAGGTAGCCCCTTCAGCCCGGCCACCCGTATGTCGTCTTATGGACTACGGCAAATATAAGTTTGAACAGAACAAACGGGAAAAAGAAGCCCGTAAGAAACAGAAGGTAATTTCTGTAAAAGAAGTTAAAATGCGGCCTAATATTGAAGACCATGATTTTCAGGTTAAAGCTAAAAACGCAAGGAAGTTCTTAGACGCTGGGGATAAAGTTAAAGTAACTATTATGTTCAGGGGAAGACAGATTACTCATCCAGAACTGGGAGAAAGATTGACTTTGAAAATGGCCGAGCAGCTGTCTGACATTTCAGCAGTTGAAAAGCCTCCTAAAGTTGAAGGTAGAAATATGGTAGCTATTCTTGTACCTAAAACAGAGAATGATAAAAAGGAGGAAGCTTAATGCCTAAAATGAAAACCCACCGGGGTGCAGCTAAAAGATTTAAGAAAACTGGCAGTGGCAAGATAAAAAGAGCGAAAGCTTATGCAGGCCATCTTTTAAGCTCCAAAAGCCCTAAAAGAAAGAGAAATCTTCGTAAAGGTGGACTGGTAAGTCCTGAGGAGACTAAAAGAATCTCCAAGTTGATTCCGTATTAGAGATAGCAGGAGGTAGTTATTTATGCCAAGAGTTAAGCGTGGAATGGCTTCACATAGAAGACATAAAAAAATACTAAAAATGGCCAAAGGTTACCGGGGCAGCAAATCTAAACTTTACCGTGTAGCTAACGAACAGGTTATGAAATCAGGGCAATACGCATATATTCACCGTCGTTTAAAGAAAAGAGACTTTAGAAAATTATGGATTGCCCGTATCAATGCTGCCGCTCGTAATAACGGCACAACATATAGTAAAATGGTACATGGACTTAAGGTTGCCGGGGTTGAAATAAACCGTAAAGTCCTGGCAGAACTAGCAATAAGTGATCCTCAGGGATTTACCGAACTTGCAGAACTGGCCAAAAAAAGTGTTAGTAATTAAGTTATCTGAAAAGTATGGTGAGTAAAGCCATACTTTTTTCTTTAAACGATAAAAACAACTATAGTAGCTACTCTATTAACACAGTGATTTTTCATGATTAACACTGATCTATTAAAGTAATTAGAAAATATTAGTGTGAACCCCATTTTAGACGCGGATTACCGCGGATTTAATATGATTTACGCAGATTTTTTCTTAATTATTTTTAAAATCGAGTAGCCGGGAATTGATTCCCGGCGGTATTTCTATGTTGTTTAGCTAATCTTGATTCAAGGATAAAGTTTTAGTTGGGAACATTTTTTTTATATTACTAAGATTATCTCAGAGGTTGAAGGGTTAAGAAGAGCGCAGCGGGTCGTAACCCTTCAGCCTTTCCTGACAAAGCTTACGTTATCATTTTTATTAGTGATTGTGGCCTGCAGTCATGAGGGGTTAGTTTAAAAAGCTCAGTGTTAATCATTAAAAATTAAAAATTCACAATTTAAAATTACTGTGGATATGAAGGTGGATGGTATGAGACGTATTTCGTCCAGGGACAACTCTAAAATTAAAAACTTTATTAAGCTTATAAACAATAGTAAATATCGCACCAGAGAAAAAATGTTTGTAATTGAAGGCCGGAAAATGATCCGGGAAGCCCTGGAGTGTAAAAACATACTGCTGCGATTATTTATTGATGAAAGCCTAGTAGAGGATTTCCAGGAGGAAATAAGCCTGACAGATGAAGATGTTGATTGTTGTCTGCTTGACAAAAAGCTGATGAATCTACTTACAGATACCGAAAAAACCCAGGGGATAGCAGCCGTAGTACAAAAACCTGATTATAGTTTTGATAGCCTACTGCAAAATGAGGAGTTGCTTGTACTGCTTGATCGGATCTCTGATCCGGGTAACCTGGGCACTATTATTAGAACCAGCTGGGCTTTTGACGTTGGTGGGGTACTGTTAACCCCGGGCTGTGTTGATCCTTTTAGCCCCAAGGTAGTGCGATCTACTATGGGGGGCATATTTCATATGCCTGTTTTCGAAAATATTAGTCTTGAAGATATGGGCAGGTTAAAAAAACACGGTTACAATTTTACCGGTACATCAATGGATACTAGTCAAGATTATTACTCAGAGGAATTGACCGGCAAAAAAATTATTGTAATTGGCAATGAGGCCAGGGGGATAAGTGCTGAGGTGCGAAATGTTTGTCAAAACTTCGTTAAAATACCAATTAATTACCGAGTTGATTCTTTAAATGCTGCGGTAGCGTGTGGTATAATAATAGCTGAAGCACGGAAACAGAAAAAGGGCTCTTCCTTGTCTTAAAATAGCCAGTATGATATAATACCTGCACAGTTCGGCCCTGAAATTAAATTGAAGGGTGGACCGAAAATGGTCAATCAAGCTGATGATTTATGGCAGCTTTTTGAAAAATCCGGCTGTATTGTATACTATTTATTATATAAAATTATCGTTACCCAATAAATTAAATGCTATGAACAGGACAAGTAACTTCTATGTAGCCCCTTTTCAGGGAGGCCGTAGCATTGACTGTAAATACGGCTAAGGGGTGGGTAAGTGAATTCACCTGGGAGCAGTAGATTGAAATTAGAGTAGGTCTGTCCGGTGGCCACCGTTACTGGCAACAAGTGATCTAAGCCGTTTGTGGTTTAGTTAAACAGGGTGGTACCGCGGATAATTGCTTTCGTCCCTTAGGGGGGATGAAAGTTTTTTTACTTTTCTGGTTAAGGAGGATGCTAGTTGATGCGAGAAAAACTTAAACTAATTAAGAAGAATGCCGAGGAAAAAATTGCGGCTATAGGCAGTCTTGATGAAGTTAACGATCTCCGAGTAAAAACTCTGGGGAGAAAAGGTGAAATTACCCAGCTTTTGCGTGGTTTAAAGGATCTCAACGCGGAAGAAAGGTCAGAAATAGGTAAGATTGCCAATGAGTTCAAAGTCCATCTTGAGCAAATGATAAATCAAAAGACGGAAGAAATTAAACACTGCGAACTAGATAGCAGACTGGCCAGGGAAAAAATAGATGTTACTTTGCCAGGGCTACCACCGCAGCGTGGGGGAAAACACCCGCTTACTCAAATCACTGAGGAGATACGAGATATATTCACTGGATTAGGTTTCAGTGTTGCCGAAGGACCTGAAATCGAACGCGACTATTATAACTTTGAAGCCCTTAATATTCCTCGGGATCATCCTGCCAGGGATATGCAGGATTCTTTTTATATTAGCGAGGATCTTTTATTGAGAACCCACACTTCTCCTGTACAGGTGAGAACTATGGAGAAAACTGCACCCCAAATTCCGGTTAAAATCATTGTACCGGGAAAGGTTTACCGCCGGGATGATGATGCAACTCATTCACCTATGTTCCAGCAGGTAGAAGGTCTGGTAATAGATGAAAGAATTACTTTTGCTCACCTTAAAGGGACACTAATGTTATTTGCCCAAAAAATCTTCGGGGAAGATGTGAGGGTACGTTATCGTCCCAGCTTTTTCCCTTTTACTGAGCCGAGTGCTGAAATGGATATTTCTTGTGTTATGTGTAAGGGCAAGGGTTGCCGGGTCTGTTCACATACAGGGTGGCTGGAGATCCTTGGCGCAGGTATGGTTAACCCTAGGGTGTTGGAGTTCGGTGGCTATGATCCGGAAAAAGTTACCGGTTTTGCTTTTGGTATGGGTGTAGAAAGAATCGCCATGCTTAAGTACGGTATAAATGACCTGCGTTTATTCTTTGATAATGACAAGAGATTTCTCAATCAGTTCTAGGGAGGCGAGATAATGGGTATATCAGTTAAGTGGTTAAAAAAATATGTAGATTTCAATTGGACCCCGGAAGAACTGGCCCACAATCTGACTATGGGCGGGATTGCCATTGAAGGGGTAGAAAAAATAGATGGCGATGCCATACTAGAGTTGGATTTGACACCTAACCGGGGAGATTGTCAGGGATTAATTAATATCGCCCGTGAAGTTGCTGCTCTAACCGCGGCCGAACTAAAAATACCAGCAGTAAATATTGCCGAGAGCAGTGCTAACATAAATGACTATATATCGGTAGAAATTGATGCACCTGATCTATGCAAAAGGTATACAGCCAGGCTGGTTAAAAATTGCAAAATTATGCCTTCACCGGAATGGCTGCAGGAAGCCTTAATAAATTCGGGTATCAGGCCGATAAATAATATTGTTGATATAACCAACTATGTGCTGCTAGAGACAAATCAGCCCTTACATGCTTTTGATTATAACCTGCTCAGTGATGAAAAAAGAATACTAGTAAGAAGGGCAAAAAATAACGAAAAGTTTACCACTCTTGATGAAGTTGAACGTAAACTTGATGAGGATATGTTGGTTATTACTGATGGAGTAAGACCAGTTGCACTAGCTGGAATAATGGGTGGCCTCAATACAGAAATCAATGACGACACTACTGATGTTTTAATCGAATCCGCTTATTTTATGGGAGGCAATATAAGAAAGACCTCGCGCAAACTCGCGTTACGGACTGATTCATCCGTCCGTTTTGAAAAAGGTCTGGATATTAACGGGATAGTATATGCGCTAAATCGTGCCGCACAGTTAATGCAGGAGCTTGCTGAGGGTGAAGTAGTCGGTGGAATATGCGATGCATACCCCGAGCTACAGGAACAGCTGCAAGTAGCCCTCAGGCCTGAAAGGGTAAACTATCTCCTCGGGACAGAAATTACTCCTCAGGAGATTAAACATTACCTGCGCAAGTTAGGATTACAAATGAGTGAGGTCGATGGGACATTTCTGGTCGAAATCCCCAGTTATCGACCAGATATCACTATGGAAGTAGACCTAATAGAAGAGGTAGCTCGGTTATATGGGTATGATAATATCCCCTCCAGCTTACCGTACGGAAATACTACTCAGGGGGGGCTCAGTGCTTTCCAAAAATTCAGGGATACAGTAAAAAATATTCTGGCCAACTACCTGCATGAAGTTGTTAATTACAGTTTTATAAATCCGGTAGCGTTTGATCGGTTATCACTTCCTGCCGACAGTTCATTACGTGAAGTAATAAAAGTTGCCAATCCCCTTTCTGAGGAGCAGAGCGTAATGAGAACGCTTCTTTTGCCTGGCTTACTTGAAAACATAAGTAAAAACCTGGCTAGGAAAAATGAGAATCTGGCCTTTTTCGAGATGGGAAAGGTGTTTTACCCTTCGCAAGAAAGTTTGCCGGTTGAACAAGAAAAAATTGGTGCAGTTGTCTGTGGAACAAGTGAAATTAACTGGTTAAAAAATAAGGTGGAAATGGATTTCTTCTACTTGAAAGGAATTATCGAAGACCTTTTAGCACAGCTGGGAATAGAAAAATGTGAATTTGTTCAGGCAGAGAAAAATGCCTATCATCCTGGCAGGACTGCTTTACTGCTATGCGGGAACAAGAAAATCGGAGTTTTGGGAGAGGTACATCCAGAGATTTTACAGAACTTTGATATCAAAACCAGGTGCTGTGCCTGCGAACTTGATATTCAAGTCTTGTTCGAATTAAGCCATGGTAAGAAAATGCTCCAGCAAATAACCAGATATCCATCTGTAGAAAGGGATATAGCAGTATTACTAGATAGAGAAATTAAAGCATCTGAAGCGATAACCATAATTAAAGAGGCAGAGCAAGAGCTCTTGTCTGGTATAGTTGTCTTTGATATATATACAGGAGAGCAAATTTCTGAAGGACTTAAGAGTATGGCGTTCAAACTTACTTTCCAGTCCAAGGAAAGAACCCTTACTGAAGATGAAATAAATACAAGTATAGATAATATACTGCAGAATCTGAAAACCAGGCTGCAAGCTCAACTGAGATAGTTTAAACTTATTAAGGCAAAAAAAAGAGGGCCGACGGCCCTCTTTTTTCACCTTAAGATTAGCGCAGTTTGAACGTGTTAGCTGATGCCTGAAGGGTTTCAGATATTTGGATTAAACCGCTAATAACCTCCTGTAGACCTTCTAGTAATTCCGCGACTGCACAGGCGTCATCGGCAATTTCACTTGCCTTAGCCGCTCCATGAGATATGACAATCGCATTTTCTTCAATAGCCATAGTTGATTCACCAATAGATTGAGTAAGCTCAGATGCAGAACCGCTAAATTCCTCCATCATGGTCACTATGTTATCGGCATCATTTTCATATTTAGAAGCCACATTAACCATTTTATCGTAATCAGGAACTATGCGGGTATTCAGGAAATCCAGCATCTTGGTAGCGTCATCAGTTAAATTGCCGACTGCTTTACCCACCTGATCAATTATGACCTGAATTTCTTCGGAAATCTGTGAAGACTGTTCGGCTAGTTTCCTGACCTCATCAGCTACTACAGCAAAGCCCTTGCCGGCTTCACCTGCTCGAGCAGCTTCAATGGCAGCATTCAAGGCTAATAGGTTAGTTTGCGCAGCAATACCGGTAATTTGATTTACCATTTGTGTAACCTTATCCACCACGGCAGCCTCTTGAATGGCACTTTGCAGTCGGTCACTAGTTGTATTATAAATATTCATGGCTTCGTCCCGGGCTGCTAAGGTTTCCCGATTCATTAACTGGGCAACTTCCCTGATACCATTAGCATCTTCGCGTCCACTAGTAGCCTTTTCATCAATAAATTCGGCGGCTGCTTTTATATTTTCTGAAACTGCATTAATTTCTTCCGAAGCTGCGGAAGCCTCCTGCATGCCAGCCGATATTTCCTGCGTAGCAGTAACAATAGTATTAGTTTTTTGCTGTACATTTTGCGAGTTCTCTTTTACCTGGTTAGCAGCAGATATTGTATGTGTTGCCGCAGCTACCGACTGTTTAAGTACGGTATTCAACCTGCCGACCATATCATTAACCTTATTAGAAATAATTTGGATTTCATCACTGTAAGTAGTATCAACTTGCTGGGTAAAGTCACCTTTGGATAATCCTCGAGTTACATCGACTATAGCGTATATACCCCGGTTCAGGAGTTCTGTGAACTTAAATGCCAGTAGCAAGCTTAAGGCTATACAGATTAAAATAACTATTATGGTATTATTAGCTACCTGGTTGAGGCTGCTCATCTGCTCATTATAATCATATTCCATAATAAGCTGCCATCCGCTTTCTCCTAGGGGACAAGAGGCAGCAAACACATGTTTCTCGCCAATACTCGAGGTGCCAGTTTTTTTGAAATTGGTGTTGCTTTCAATAGACTCTAGCATAGCAGTACTAAAAGAGTCACTAGCTTTTTTTAGATGTTCCTTAAGATTTCCTGTAATCTTAAGATTTTCGGGAGTATAGATAAAATCGCCATCGCCATCAATAACTAATACAGCGCCATACTTGCCGACATCAGCTTTACTGGCAGTATCCTGAAGGTAGTTAAGAGCCAGATCTCCGCCGGTAACTCCCGCAAAATGGCCAGTTCTATCCTTAAAAGGTATCGTTA
Organism: Syntrophomonadaceae bacterium; assembly: GCA_028706315.1. Taxonomy (GTDB): domain Bacteria; phylum Bacillota; class Syntrophomonadia; order Syntrophomonadales; family Syntrophomonadaceae; genus STF2-222. Next base: position 26,037 of record JAQWBP010000008.1, on the reverse strand, counting down.
CTGAAACTAACATTTGATTATTAGCACCAGTATCCATGTAAGGTTTAGTTATCGCTAAGCCGTTACCTTTTACAGGCTGCTGATACCAGCCCATACCTTTATTGGCCGCATCAAAATAATCATACTGACTATAATCGAAATTTATCTCGGTAATATCATTACCGCTTCTAGCCCATTCGATAATATTATGTTTTTGTTCTGGTACATAGTTTTCCCGTAAAGCGACATACGAGTTGAGCATAAAATCATTATTTTTTACGTTATCGTACATAAATTGACTCCAGGCACTAACATCAGCCTGAGGATTACCAGAAGAGAGGTTGGAAACAGCTACTGGCATTGATGTAACGAGATTAACCGCCTTTTCTACCGGCTTATAGACTTTAGCTGCCTCTAACTGTGCACTGGCAGAACAGCGTTCCAGTACTTCATCTTCCATCCTGTCGGCTGCTTGGTTAAAGTTTATAACTAGCGCAATAGCTAAGAGACCGGTAATGATAGTAAATAGACTAAACATCTTCCAGCGTAGGGAGTAGCCGATATTATAAATAATATCATCATCTTTTTGCCCATTCTCACCTTGGTGAGCTTTAACTTCCGATTCTTTTAGTTCTATATCACCACCGACTACACCAATAAATTCACCGGTAGCACTTCTAACTGGAATAGTTACAGATAAAATCCAATGATTTGTGCCGCCGGTATCCAGGTATGGTTCGCTGACATGAATGCCGTTATCTTGTAAGGGCCCATTATACCATTCCATTAAGGGATCGCTGGCATCAAAATAGTCATACTCACTATAGTTAAAATGATTAGGTATGATGCCGCCATCTTTACGCAACCAGGCTATAATATTATGCTTGGTACCAGGCGTATAATTCTCTTTCATAGCCAGATACACACTGAGCATAGCAGGATTATTTTCCATAAATACACGGAGGTAATTTCCCCATTGGTTTAAATTATCTTCCCGGTTGCTGCCGCAACTACGAAGAATACTCTCTGGCATGCAGGTTACAAGTTTTTTAGCGATATCAACTGTGCTATGTTCAAATAAGGAATCTTTAAAATCATTAACTAGTTTGCGAGATAAAAGAATAGCACATAATGATGCCAGCCAGAAGGCAAATATGATCGCTATAAATACACCAAACCAGAACTGGTAATAAGTGATCATATTTATAATCCACATATAAGCCATAACGATAATAAGTGGGGCAGAAACGCCGACTAGTATAAGTATTTGGGCAAAATTAGGTACATTAGTTTTTTCAACTCTTCCTTCAATCAAATTGTTAATCACCCGATTAGCTACACGAGAAAAATAAAAAGTGAATAATAGTAAACAGGGGATAATAAGAATAGCCCCGCCTATTGAGAAGGTTTTGAGCTGGAGGGTATCATAACGACACAGAAACATATTTGCAGGTATTACTAGTAGGCCTGCAGCTAGAAAGCATAGAAAAAAAACTAAACGAATGTAACTACTATTTTTTTCATGTTGCATACTTTATCCTCTCCCTTGTTAAAACTAGATGATACATTAGTAATGTATGTATTGGTGCACATTATACCAAGATTCGCCAACTAGTAACAAATTCCTGCATGAATAAGATAATAGTCGTAAATTATACACTAGAAACAAATAACCTAAAACTAAGGTCCTATATGATAGGGGGGTCACAAAATATAACTGACTTGCATGCTGGTAAATTGCAGTTTATACTATAAAATGTCGAAAAAATAAGTGTTATTAAGAAAGGAGCGGGTAATTTTGATTAAAAATATTAAAGTAAATCTGGAAGAAATTGAATCAATGTTGTATTTCTGGCATGCTACAGGTGAAAAAGAAAAAGTTGGGGAAGTATACTTAAATGATGTAGCTGCTATGCCTGGTTTAAGTGCCTGTTATGATGATGAGTTTAATGCGGAGTCAGTTCGGAAGGTATTAAGCGCCATTACTAATCGGGAAATGTTATCAGAAAAAACCAAAAAAGAAGGGCGTTTCTGGAACAATAATATGTGGATGACTGAGGATCTTGAGTTTACCGATATGATGGTAAAACCACTTAAACTACTTAATCTGGAATCTCTAGTTGCAGAATTACAGCAGGTAAAAGGCAATGACAAATATGAGAAACTGGAAGTAGTTTTTTCACCGTTGCACTTTGATGAATACATTATTAAAGATAACAAGGTAATAATCAATTTCTTTAGAGTGAAACCTGATGATTTCGAAGAAACTGTTGCTACCATAGACGGCAAAGATATAAAAGAATATATCAAAGAAAAACTTGTTGAACTACTACAGAAATAATTGTTAGCCAAAAGAAGGATTAAGTGAAACAGAGAGACAGTTCTTGGTATGACCTTTTATAAAAGGTCATACCAAGAACTGTCTCTCTGTTTTAGTTAGATCATATTAAACAGTAATGTCATAAAATAGTATATAATGAATAGTATATGTTTGGGGAAGAGGAGGGGTTGTATGGCTCTTTTAGATCCGGAGAATGCTAACATTCAAATTAATATAAAAAGCTATGGGCTCTACGAAATCCCGGTGGGGACAAAAGCTGAAGAGTTAGTAGAGAAAATAAAACATAAACTACGCTATCCGGTAGTAGCAATGATAATTAATAATAATCTTAAAGATTTACATTACCGATTTACTAATTCGTGTGAACTTGAACTAGTTGATCTAAGCTATGAGATTGGATTGAGAATTTATCGGCGCAGTGTTGCTTTTATCCTAATTAAGGCCTGCAGGGATCTATTCCCGGAAAGAAGGCTCGTGATAAAGCATTCCCTTTCGAATGGCTTACTTTGTGAGTTTGCAGAAACAGGTATTAGTCAGGAAGAAGTTGGGCAAATTGAGAAGAGGATGCAGCAAATAGCAGCTGCTGACTTACCAATTAATAAGTATACGGTTCTCCGGGAAGAGGCCTGTAAAATATTTAGCACTCAGGAACAGACGGATAAGGTTAAACTTCTTAAGTTTCGTGATAAGTCTGATGTTCATGTCTATTCTATTGCAGGTTTCTATGAGTATTTTTATGGCTATATGGTGCCTAGGACAGGTATGGTTAATAAGTTCAGGGTAATTAAATATCCTCCCGGGATCATTCTTCAAACCCCCCAATTAAACGAACCAGATAAAGTACAGCCTTATATAGAACAGAGGAAATTAGCTAGTATTTTTAGCGAAGCTAAAGACTGGGCGGATATGCTGCAAACTCCGCATGTGGCAGCCCTCAATGATATTATTGGGCGCGGTGACATTAATGATATAATCAGGGTTAACGAAGCTTTACATGAGAAGAAAATTGCTTCTATAGCTGACCAGATTTGCCAGGATGAAAAGGTTAGACTCGTTTTAATCTCGGGGCCGTCTTCCTCAGGCAAAACTACTTTTGCCCAGCGTTTACTCATTCAGCTGCGGGTGAATGGTAGGAAACCAGTTTCTATTTCCCTGGATAATTACTTTATTGATAGAGAATTAACTCCGCTTGATGAAAAAGGCGACTATGACTTTGAGGCATTAGAAGCTTTAAAACTAGATTTATTCAATGAACATCTGGAGCAGTTAATTCATGGGGAGCAGGTGGAAATCCCGGTCTATAATTTCAAAAAAGGTTGCTGTGAGCCAATCGGGATACCGACCAGAGTACCTGCTGGGGAACCAATCATTATCGAGGGGATTCATGGACTTAATGACCGCCTTACCTGGCGTATACCGCGGGAACAAAAGTTTAAAATATATATCAGTGCGCTTACCCAATTAAATCTTGACTATTCTAATCGCATCCCGACTACAGACAGCCGGTTAATTCGCCGGATGGTAAGAGATAGCAGGACCAGAGGCTATGGTGCCATTGATACCCTGAAAAGATGGCCATCGGTAAGAAGAGGTGAAGAAAGAAATATCTTCCCCTTCCAGGAGAGTGCTGATGTAATGTTTAATTCTTCTCTAGTATACGAGTTATCAGTTTTAAAGCCTTGTGCTGAGCCTTTGCTCAAAGCAATAGGTCAGGAACATCCAGAGTTTGTGGAAGCTAAAAGGCTGCTCAAGTTTTTAAGCTATTTCCGTACTGCTTCACCAGATGGCATTCCTCCGAATTCTATTATCAGGGAATTCATTGGCGGCAGTTGGTTTAAAAGTTAAAGATTATTTATCAGGCCGGGGTTTAGCCCCGGTTTTTTTATGCCACGGTTTTTTCAAAACGCAGATTGCCGCAGACCTTTACGACTTACACAGACCTTATTAATAGATGCGAATTCGGTTCGCTAGCATAATTCAATGCGGGGTCGCTAACGTTTATTTATAATTACCGTAGCCTCTTCCTAACACGTAAAATATAAAGAAAAGGAAAAAATCTGCGTATGTCATAATAGTCTGCGTCGAAAAGGAATCAGTGAAAATCAGCGTCTATGTAAATTTTATGTATGCTAAAGGTAAAAATATTGTTTAAACTATTTAATAATTACCTGGACAAGTATAGATTAGAGCTAACGGATATAAGGTGGGTGGATTATGAAGGGTAAAATATTGGTAGTAGATGATGAAGAATCTTTGGTAAGGCTTATTACCTATAATTTGACTAAAGAGGGTTTCACTACAGTATATGCCTATGATGGCAATGAAGTTGGGGATCTGGTTAAAAAAGAAAATCCAGATTTAATTATACTGGACTTGATGTTACCTGGTAAAGACGGCCTGGAGATTTGCCGGGAATTAAGAGCGGACAATATCAGCATACCAATTATTATGCTTACCGCCCGGGATGATGAAATCGATAAAGTAGTCGGGCTGGAACTAGGGGCTGATGATTATGTTACCAAGCCGTTCAGCGTCAGAGAGCTGATTGCCAGGGTAAAGGCTGTAATGCGGAGGCAAAATACCGTTACTGAACTTGCTGAAGACGATAAAGAGATAACTGTAGGAGATTTTACTATTAAGCCGGAACGTTACGAAATCTATTTTTCAGGAGAGCGTCTGGATTTAACCTTGAAAGAATATGAGCTATTGGAAATACTTTTACGCAACCAGGGCCGGGTACTAAAAAGAGATTATCTTCTGGAAAATTTATGGGATTATACAGAGGGGGTAAATACCAGGGTTCTTGATGTACACATCAGTAAACTGCGTGATAAAATTGAAAAAGACTCAAAAAATCCCCAATATATAAAGACGGTTAGAGGACTAGGTTATAAATTTGAGGATGTTTATAATGCGTAGTTCATTACGCTGGAGACTAACGCTTACCTACTTGTCTATAATTATGATCATACTTGTTATCACCTATGTATTTTTCTCATTAAGTTTTAGAGATTACTATTATAATAATGTAAAGTCAGACTTAACTCGTCAATCTATACTAGTAGCCGAAATGACCATTTATTATAATTCGGAACATGACAATGGGCTAGAACCTTTCATGCAGAGCATATGTAACCGGACTGCAACTGATACCGATACTAGGGTTACAATTGTTGATTCTAAAGGTATAGTACTGGGCGATTCGAGTTATGATGCCAGATATATGGAACCGCATAACAACCGTCCGGAAATTTACCAGGCACTTCAAGGTAATACTGGCATAAAGGTGAGAAAAAGTGCTACTGCCGGGGTTAATATGTTATATGTAGCAGTTCCATTTGATAATGGTAGTGTCAGCGGGGCAGTAAGGCTATCCAAACCTTTAACTGAGGTTCAGTCTTTTTACCTGAAAGCTTTAATGATACTGATAATAGCTATTCTAGTTACAGGTATTGTAGCATTTTTAATAAGTAGGGAAGTGGCTAACAAGTTTTCACGCCCGGTACGGGATGTTACTGCAGCCGTCCAGGATATAGCCCTGGGAAATCTTAAAAGACGGATAAACTATAGAGCAGATGATGAACTTGGTGTATTGGCATATGCAGTTAATAATATGGCCCAGTATCTAGAAACTACTATTGACGAAATATCGCGGGTGAAAAACCGCCTGGAGACACTTCTTGATAATACTGTTAATGGAATTTTAATGGTTGACATGGGTGGCCGGGTAACATATGCCAACCCCATGGCTTTAACACTATTAGCAACAGGTAAGAATATTGTAGGCAGAAAACATGTAGAGATTATTACCGAATATGAGATTATCGAAATGATCGACCAGGTAAAAGATAGCCTGGAACCAGTCAAAAAAGAAATAATACTCCATACTAACGAAGATAAAGTTGTAGAAGTAAATGTTGTACCAATAAAAGATAGCCGAACTTCAGCACATGGTGGAGTCCTGCTAGTAATAAATGATATAACCGAAATAAAACGCCTGGAAAAAGTGCGCAAAGATTTTGTTGCCAATGTTTCTCATGAATTAAAAACACCGGTAGCAGCTATAAGTGGTTTTGCAGAAACGTTACTTAACGAAGGAAGTGAAAATCCTAACGTTGAGGAATTTTCCAGCATAATATACCAGGAGGCTCAAAGGCTAAAAAGGCTAATTGAAAGGCTCTTGGAATTGTCTAGTATTGAGTCAGGTATGTCAGGTGTTAACCAGGAAAAACTTGATATGAGCCAACTAGTCAGCGAGGCTGTTGCTATCGTTCAAAAACGAAATAATGTAACTAACAATAACATTATGTTAGAACCGATAAAAAAACCAGTATATGTCAGGTGTAATGGGGACTTAATCATTCAGGTGCTGACTAATCTGCTGGATAATGCATTAAATTATAGTCCGGAAGAAACTATGGTTAAGGTAGTAATCGAAGAACAGGGTGAAGAAATTAAAGTAAGTGTAATCGATAAAGGTGAGGGAATTCCGGAGAATGAAAAAGAGCGAGTATTTGAGCGTTTTTACCGAGTAGATAAGGCGCGATCGCGCAAAACGGGAGGCACCGGCCTGGGTTTGGCTATCGTCAAACACCTGGTGGAAAACCATGGAGGCCGGGTAGGTGTAGAAAGTACTGTCGGAGAGGGAGCAACGTTTTATTTTACGCTCCCAAAAGCATAGTAACGGGTGAGAAATCACCCGTTTTTTATTTGTGAAAAACCCTAAACGGACGCTAGAAAACTTTTCGCAGGAGAATCACATAATTTGCCCACCTTCTTATATATTCCGATTTACGAAAAATTTACATTGGGGATACGAAGTCTTTATATTTAAAGGCCTGCCTCTTAACAATCAGGTGCTAATCTAAAGGCACGATAAGGTGACACCTTAAAAAAATTATTATTAGGAGGAGATCAAATGTTATCTATTAAAAGCAAACCAGTTATAATCTTAATTTTACTCGGAGCCATAATGGCAGCTGCGTTTACCGTTAGCGGATGTGGGCAGCAGGACGCGGCAAACAGCAGCGAAAAAACTGATGGAGCTAAGCTAGCCGGTACGTTGACCATTGCTGGTTCAACTTCGGTACAACCTTTTAGTGAAGTACTGGCGGAGAAATTTATGGATAATCACCCAGGAGTACAGATTAATGTCCAGGGTGGAGGTTCCAGCCAGGGTGTGGCAGCAGTTATTTCCGGTGCAGCTGATATTGGCTCCAGTTCCCGTGATTTAAAGCCTGAAGAGTTAGAAGAAAACCTTATTGAAACTAAACTGGCCCTAGATGGAGTAGCAATCGCAGTCCATCCATCCAATCCTGTTACTAATCTGAGCATGGAAGATGTGAAAAATATTTATTTAGGTAACATTACTAACTGGTCAGAAGTTGGCGGTAAGGACGGAGTAATTACAGTAGTATCCAGGGAAGCTGGTTCAGGCACTAGGGGAGCATTCGAAGATATAGTGATGGATAAGCAGGAAATAGCAAAGGAAGTCATTATTCAAAATTCCAACGGAGCTGTTAGAACGACTGTTGCTGGTGATAAAAACGCTATAGGGTATTTATCTTTGGCCATGATTGATAACCAGATTAAATCCCTGGATATCGATGGAGTGAAATCTAATGTGGATAACATCAAGGCAGGGACTTATAAGATATCCAGGCCATTCCTGTATTTGACTAAAAACCAGCCCGAGGGTCTGGCGAAAGCTTATCTTGATTTCGTTTTAAGTGATGAAGGGCAGGCCATTATAGTTGAAGAAGGGGCAATATCTCCCCAATAACTTATAAAAGTCGGTGACAAAATGGAAAGAACTTTTATGATGGAAAAATTAAATACAATGGTATCCACCAGCAGTTGCAGTATTCTCGCCGAGACCCAAAAAAGGTTCAAGTTATCAGGGGAACAGTTTATAGAAAAGATTTTAATGCTCTGTGCTGCAATATCTATACTAGCTATATTACTGATAACACTTTTTATTTTTAGCCGGGGTATACCAGTTATATTAAAAACTGGATTGGGTAATTTCCTATTAAATCTCGAATGGGCACCAACGAGTGGTAACTTTGGCATAGGTGCTATGTTTGTTGGGTCGCTGGTAGTTACTTTTACTGCTCTTTTGTGGGCAGTACCGCTGGGGCTTATGACCTCAATCTTTATGGCGGAGATAGCTCCGCCCAGGATAGATAAAATCCTGGGCAGTCTGCTTGAACTTCTAGCTGGTATACCTTCAGTTGTTTACGGTTTTTTCGGGTTGATTGTAATAGTACCTTTTATCCGTGAATACCTGGGAGGTAATGGCCTGAGTGTACTGGCAGGAGCAATAATCTTAGGGATTATGATTCTGCCTACTATTATTAATATTTCCCGGGACTCCATAAAGGCGGTGCCCAGAGAATATAAGGAAGGCTCACTGGCACTAGGTGCAACTCATTACCAGACTATAAGCAGGGTTCTACTACCAGCAGCACGATCGGGAATTATTACCGCTATTATATTAGGGATGGGGCGGGCAATCGGAGAAACGATGGCAGTAGTTATGGTGACAGGTAATGCAGCTATTTTACCCGGCAATATTCTGTCTCCGGTAAGAACTATGACAAGTAATATAGTCCTGGAAATGGGATATGCAACTGGTGACCACCAGGCAGCTCTGTTTGCTACCGGAACAGTATTATTTATACTAATTGTTCTTTTAAACTTTATAGCTAATTTGGCATCAAAGGCAGGTAGAGTAAATGAAAGCAACTAATAGGCTGGAAAAAATAATAAACCTATGTTTTTGGTTATCTGCATCAGTCATAGCGGGTATATTTATAATCATTATTGGTTATATAGCAGTAAAAGGGTTTTCTGTAGTAAACCTGGATTTTATTTTCACTGCTCCGACCCGTGCAGGTAAAGAGGGCGGAATATCAACTACCATAATAGGTACCGTGTACTTGACCGCAGTTGCCCTTCTCTTTGCTGTACCCCTAGGGGTGAGCACGGCTATATATCTGGAGGAATATGCCCGGCGCAAGAGCAGGTTTGCTCGTCTGGTTAATCTAACCGCGGAAACGCTGGCAGGTATTCCATCGATTATTTTTGGATTATTTGGGTTTGTATTTTTTGTAATATTTTTAAATTTGGGTTGGTCAATACTTTCAGGGGGTATGACCCTGGCTATCATGATACTGCCGACCATTACCCGGACTGCCCAGGAGGCAATTTTGAATGTCCCCCATGAATACAGGGAAAATAGCCTGGCGCTGGGAGCTAGTAAATGGCAGACGATTAGCAAGATAACTATCCCCTCTGCTGCGCCCGGCATAATTACAGGAATAATACTTTCTATCGGGCGGGTAGTGGGAGAGACTGCGGCAATTATTTTAACGGCTGGCAGTTCACTGGGGATGCCATTAAGCCTCAGTGATCCGGTCAGAACTATGGCAGTACATCTTTATATCCTGGCCCTGGAGGGAATATCGCTCGAAAGAGCTTTTGGCACAGCATTCGTAATAGTTATTTTAATAATAATCATCAACTACATGGCCCACTTAAGTTTACGCAGATTATCACATTTAAGCAGCTAGAATTGAGGTGAATTTATGGCAAACGATGTAAAAATAAAAAGCACAGACCTAAAGGTATTTTACCATGACTTTCAAGCTCTCTATGAAATCAATATGGAAATTAAGGAAAACAACGTTACAGCTTTAATTGGTCCTTCCGGTTGCGGTAAATCGACTTTCTTAAGGTCAATTAACCGGTTAAACGAGCTCATAGAGGGAACGTCAACTAAAGGACAGATTTATATTGATGAGATACCACTTTATGATAAGGACATTGATCCCGTAAATCTACGCAAAAATGTAGGCATGGTTTTCCAGCAGCCATCAGTTTTTCCCATGTCAATCTATGATAATGTAGCTTATGGACCGAGGATTCATGGGGTAAAAGATAAAGCTATACTTGACGAAATTGTTGAAAAAAGCCTTAAAGCAGCTAATCTTTGGAATGAGGTAAAGGACAGGATAAAATCGCCAGCTACCGGGATGTCCGGTGGTCAGCGGCAAAGGCTGGTTATGGCCAGAGTCCTGGCAGTTGAACCACAGGTAATATTGATGGATGAACCTGCTTCTGCTCTGGATCCTATTTCTACTGCCAAACTGGAGGAACTAATCTCCGAATTAAAAAATAGCTACACTATTGTCATCGTTACTCATAATATGCAGCAGGCCGCTCGAGTTTCTGATTACACAGGATTTTTCTTAAATGGTGCTTTAGTTGAATTTAATCGTACTGATGAGCTATTTGTAAATCCGCGGGACAAGAGAACTGAAGATTATATAACTGGTAGATTTGGATAAGAAGGTGATAACATGAAAAACCAGCCTCTTACAGATGAATTGGAAAAACTTAAAGAAGAGCTACTTAAAATGGCTAGACTCCTCGAGCAGCAGGTACACAATTCGGTTAAATCGATGATTGACAAAGATATTAACCTGGCTCGGGAAGTTATTAACCGGGATGATATAATTGATCAGATGCAACTGGATATTGAAAAAAAGTGTCTGAGCCTTATTGCCATGAAACAGCCGATGGCCGGTGATTTACGCTTTATAGGGACTGCCTTACGAATAATTATTGATATGGAGAGAATGGCTGATCATGCTGAAGACATAGCTCAGATTACTATTGATTTATATGACCAACATTATATCAAACCGTTAATTGATATCCCGCGGATGGCAGCAATAGCCGCGGAAATGATTCAAAAAGCAATCAAGGCTTTTACTGATAAAAAAAGTAATCTTGCTATGGAATTGATACCTTTGGAGAACGAAATGGATGGACTTTATAATCAAGTTTTTAGTGAGCTGCTTTTGTATATGATGCAGGACACAAAGAATATACCTCAGGCTACAGATTTGCTGCTGGCAGCTGGGCATCTGGAACGTATTGGCGATCATGCTACTAACTTTGGAGAAATGGTTATTTACACCATTAAAGGAGAGCGGTTAGATTTAAATAAGATGGCACGCAGCCAAAGAAAATAAGCAAATCAGGGGAGGGTTCCAGGATTTTCTTTTTAGGAAATTATGCAACCCTCCCCTGATTTGTCCTATTTACATGTTTTTATTTTATCTATAACTGAATTTGCAGTACAATAGTAAAAATGCAACAATGGAAACGAAGTTCTAGATAGCGGGCTAATTGCAGGAAAAGCAGGTTTTTATAGAGAAGTAGTTTATCATTCCTTATACAGGGGGCGGTTAGATTTGGACGAGAAAAAGAATAAGCTAAATAGAGTTACAGTGGAAATACTAAATGAAGAGTATATTGTTAAGGGAGATGAAAACCCCGAGTACATTCAAATGTTGGCTACTTATGTTGACCGGCGCATGAAGATGATTCAACAGCGCAATCCCAATCTTTCCAAAACCAAGACTGCAGTGTTAGCTTCCCTCAACCTGGCCGATGAATTGAACAAACTACAGGAGGACTATGATGAACTAGTTAAAGCTTTAGAAGAAGAACGTAAAAATAGGATGGGATAGTAGATGACAAATCATGAAATTGCCCGGGTGCTGGTAAACATAGCAGACATCCTTGAGATTCAGGAGGAAAATCTTTTTAAAATAAGAGCATATCGCAAAGCGGCCGATTCCGTTTATCATCTTGACGAAGATATAAGAAACCTTTACCAAAAAGACCGGATAGGTGATATACCTGGTGTAGGTAAAGCGGTAAAAGCTAAAATAGAGGAAATGCTTGAAAAAAGCAGCTGTGAATATTATGAGGGATTATTGAGTCAGGTACCAGCAGGTGTATTAGAAATGCTCACCATACCTGGGATAGGACACAAAACAGTTAAAATCATCTATGAACAACTGGGAATTACCAGCATTGCTGAGCTTGTCCAGGCAGTAAATGATAAAAAAATAAGAACTCTGCCCGGAATGGGTGAAAAAAGTGAATATAATATTCAAAAAGGGATTGAATTACTTAAAGAAAATACGGGTAAATTTAATCTAGGGCTGGCATTACCATTGGCCGAAGAATTCCTTGAATATCTTATGACATCCCCCGATATTGAATGTGGCAGCATAGTTGGTAGTATCCGCCGGGGAAAACCACTAGTCAGTGATATAGATATTCTGGTAGCATCGCATAATTTTGCCAGGGTAATTGAGTACACTCGCGCTTATAAATATATTAAGAAAGTTACAGACGTAAAAGAAGACTCGATAAGTGGTGAACTGGGGGATAGTGTAAAATTTGAAGTCATTATGGTTGCCCCTCGCGACTATTACTATAAATTAATTTGGACCACAGGCTCCAAACCATTCCGCAGCAAGTTTTTTACTAATATTCCCGAACAAGAATTATCCGGGTTAGCTAGCGAATCTGAATTATTTTCCCGCCAGGGGCTTAAATATATTCCCCCGGAATTGCGTGAAGATCGAGGAGAGCTTGAAACAGCTAAAGAGGGCAATTTACCCCAACTAATTAGTCAGAGCGATATCAAGGGTGACCTGCATGTACATTCGGAATGGAGTGATGGTGCAGAGAAAATTCAGGATATGGCAGCAGCAGCGCAAAAACTTGGCTACCAATATATTGCTATCACTGATCATTCTAAATCTCTGACTATTAGTGGTGGGCTCAATGAAGAGAGACTTTCAGCCCAATCTAGGGTCATAAATGCTTTAAATGAGAATGCTAAGGATTTTTGCATTCTTAGAGGCATTGAAGTTGATATTTTAAAAGATGGAACCCTGGATTTTACCGATGATATTCTAGAACGCCTTGATGTTGTAATAGCGTCCATTCACAGTAATTTTAAACTTGATAAGGAACTACAGACAGAACGGGTATTAAAAGTAATTAAGAATAAAAATGTTAATATTATCGGTCATCTAACCGGCAGGCTGCTAAACAGGAGAAAAGGTTATGAGCTTGACTTGGACAAGGTGCTTGAAGCAGCTGCTAAAAATAATGTGGTTTTAGAAATTAATGCTCATCCGGACCGTCTTGATATAGATGAACATGTTGCTAGAAAAACCCGCGATTATGGCATAAAAATAGCTATCAATAGTGACGCACATCATAAGGAAGACCTTAATCTTATGATATACGGTATTTTAAATGCCCGCCGGGGATGGCTTACCCCTGACGATGTAATCAACACTTGGGATAAAGACAAACTCCTCGAATTTTTACAAAAGAAGAAGGATTGATTTGTATAGGTAGACGCAGATTATCACAGATTATTAAGACTTACGCAGACCTTTTTATATATTCTGGATTGTACTGATTTTTTAGACGCTGATTTTAACTGATTGTTATGATTTGCGCTGTTTTTTCTTCCATAAATGATTAATAAAAAAATTTGCAGTAATCCTATAAAATCCGCGTGCGAACGATAGTGAGCCAGCGTTGGATATAGGCATTTAAAATTCAAAATTCCTCCAGCTAGGGAGTAAAAGAATAATGCCGGGGAAGATGGCGGAATAATAAGTCATGAACCATTAATGGGGGCAATAGCATGCTTGACTTTGTTATCAGGGCAGCAGCAATGTATTTCATGGCTTTATTAATGATCCGGCTTTTAGGTAAAAGGGCTCTGGGGGAACTGGGGCCTTTTGATTTCGTGGTAATGACTGGAGTAGGCCATACTGTAGTCTCAGTTGCGCTGGATAAAAGTATTCCTTTTTGGGAAGGGTTAATTATACTTTTTACTCTGGCTGGACTCGAATATGCCATGGGGTATCTAGCTTTAAAAAACCAGATGTTATCTAACATAATAACGGGCAAACCAGTGGTGTTGATAGATAATGGCAAAATTATAAAGAAAAATCTTGCCCAGGAAAAATTTAATATTGATGACTTAATGCAGGAGTTACGCAAACAAGGAATCAGAGATATTGATGAAGTAGATAAAGGTATTCTCGAATCATGTGGGGGTTTTAGTGTAATCTTAAACGAAAGCGATGAACCAGTAACCCGCCGGGACCTGGGCATTAGACCAGTTGAACGTAGTGAGCTATTAACAATTAGTTCGAGCAGTCGGGCAGATTTTTTTGCCAGTCAACAACAGCAATCATGGCAGGCTGAACCTTCTATTTCTTTATCTGAACAGCTTAAGGTCATTGAGAAAAGGCTCGATCTTATATGCGAAAAAATGGATGACTTTGACCGGCAAATTAAGTCCCACCATAACGGTATGATATAAAGTCCCACATCTCTTTTTTAATAAAAAAACCCCCGAATTTTACAGGAGGTATAGTAGTTACATGGAACTTCTAGCACCGGCAGGCAGCTGGAACGCATTTATTGCTGCTGTGCAAAACGGAGCAGATGCGGTGTATGTGGGTGGCCAAAATTTTAGTGCCCGCCAGTATGCCCAAAACTTTGCTATGCAACAAATTAAGGAAGCGGCAGATTATGCCCATATTAGAGATAGAAAAATATATGTTACGGTAAATACTCTGATTGATTATGAAGAATTCGGACCAGCACTCGATTATATTTACGAACTGCATATTCTTGGTGTTGATGCAGTGATAGTCCAGGATCTGGGACTAGTAAAGGCAATCCAAAAAACAATTCCTGGTATGAAAATTCATGCCAGTACCCAGATGACCATTCATAATTCTTATGGGGCATTATTTTTACGGGAGCAGGGGATAAAAAGGATTGTTCTGGCCCGGGAAACGTCTTTAAGGGAACTGGAATTTATCTGCAAGGAACTAAGCGATGTAGAATTTGAAGTATTTATCCACGGGGCTCTCTGTTATTCATATTCTGGACAATGCCTATTCAGCAGCATGGTAGGAGGCAGGAGTGGTAATCGGGGTCGTTGTGCGCAGCCCTGCAGGCTGCCTTATGATCTGTATTCGCAAATATCTAAACAACGTATTGATGTAAAGGGAAGGGGCCAGCACCTTCTCAGTCCCTCAGACCTAGCCTTATTAGAAAACCTGCCATTATTAAAAAAAGCGGGGGTATCTTCGTTAAAAATCGAAGGCAGGATGAAACGTCCCGAATACGTAGCAATAGTTACCCGTACTTATCGTGAAGCCCTGGATTTATTTGCTCAAAATCCAGCATATATAATTTCACCGGAAGCTAAAAACGACCTGCGCAAAATATTTAACCGCAATTTTTCCACCGGGTATTTATTCGAGGAGCGAAACAATTTTTTGAGTAGTAAAAAACCTAATAACCAGGGTGTTTATATTGGCAGGGTAGTAGATCAGACACAAGACTTAATGGCTAATATTCAACTAAGTGACACAGTAAAGCCGGGTGATTATCTAGAAATATGGATAAAACAGGGGAAAGGTCCAGTTATCGAGTTAAAGGAAATTATCACCAACGGCAAAAAGGTTGATTCAGCTGGCCGTGGGGAAGTAATTACTGTACAGCTTGAAACTCGAGTAGCATCTGATGATAAAGTTTTTAAAATTCATGATGAAGAACTATTATCTACCGAGGCTAATAATATGCATTTGGATACTGCCAGCAGGGTAGGCATTACTGTTGATGCATATTTAAAGCAGGATACCCCCTTACGGTTAGTCTTTACTGATGAGAAAGGTAATCAGGTTGAGGTATTAAGTAATAGTAAAGCTCAGTTGGCTGAAAAATATCCACTAGATAAACATAGTCTCAAAGGTAAAATAGACCGATTGGGCAATACTCCTTTCAGGTTAGACGGCTTAAGCTTGTATACTGAAGGGGATTTGATGATACCTTTCAGCGAAATTAATGATGCCCGCAGGAGGGGCTGCGAACAGCTTGAACAACTACTGTTGCAGCCATACCAGCCTGCTTTTACTGATAAGGGTAAATATCAACAGCTAAAAAAAGATATGCTGGGTAGCAAAGGCTATAGGCAAAATCGCGAGGTTACACCTGTAATTAGTATAATAGTTAGCGGGATAGAACCGGCATATGCTGCGATGAAATCGGGTGCCCAAAGGGTCTATATCGCTTTAGAGGGTATATCAAAAAATGGATGCGTACACATTGATGAGTTGGAGACTTTAATTGAATTGGCGCACAAGAACAATTGTGAAATAGTACCTGCTCTGCCCCGGATACAAAAAGATGCCGAAATACATGACTGGGATAAGTTGCTAAACATTAATATTGATAGCATTATGGCAGGTAATCATGGTGCTTTAAAATGGTGCCTTAATAGGGGCCTAAAAACCAGGGCCGATTATAGCCTGAATGTTTTTAATCCTGTTACGCTTGATTACCTTTTGGAAATAGGTGTAAAAAGTATATGCCTCTCTCCTGAATTAAACTTTACACAATTAAAAAAGTTTCATAATATGGATAAAGCCGAAGTAGTAATTCATGGCGAACTGGTAATCATGGTTTCACAGTTCTGTATGTTATCAGGTATGCTAGGCGATCCGAGGAAGAAATGCCCCGGGCACTGTATAAAAGACCGTTATTTCATTAAAGATGAAAAAGGCTACGAATTTCCGGTTGAAACTGATAGTTATTGCCGTTTTTATCTATTTAACTCGCGAACTCTTTGCATGCTTAGTTATTTACAGCAATTATTGTCACTTAAAGCCGGAAGTCTGAGGATAGAAGCCAGGCGCTCCAATGAACAGGAAATCACCCAGGTCATAAAAATATATCGGCAGGTTTTAGAACAGCTTAAAAACGGTCAAAAG
Organism: Syntrophomonadaceae bacterium; assembly: GCA_028706315.1. Lineage (GTDB taxonomy): Bacteria > Bacillota > Syntrophomonadia > Syntrophomonadales > Syntrophomonadaceae > STF2-222. The sequence goes on along the minus strand of JAQWBP010000008.1, from coordinate 9,033 downwards.
CCGGATTTAGACTGTTCGAAAAAAGAACTAGCCAGAGTAAGTTCATCTGCATTTACCAAAGGGCATTTTTATCGGGGCGTATTATAAGATAAATCAAAATTGCACTGCAGAAACCACAGAACTTATACATGTGCATCATAACTTTTTGCACTAAAAATATTAGGAATTATTGTGGGGAAATAAATGAACAAGGAAATGTTAAGAAAACTTGAATATCATAAAATACAACAGAAACTGGCTGAATTAGCCAGCTTTGAAGGCGGCAGGAAACTGGCTATGGAGATGATGCCGTCTACGGATTGTGACATTGTCAATATGCGCCTGGATGAGACTAAAGAAGCCATGGAGGCTTTGCGGTTTAATGAACCCTTTTTTTTGAGCGGGCTTAAACTGGTAGACCACCAACTGGCTAAAGCCCGGGTTAATGGGCTACTGCATCCAGCAGAACTATGGGATATATACCTATTATTACACTCATCACGGTTAGCCAGAAAGTACGTGGCAGAAGGGAAATATCCCAGGTTGCAGAACTTATGTGCCGGAATAAGCGAAAATCGTTCACTAGAAAGAACTTTATACGAGTCGGTTAGTGAAGATGGCGTAATTAGAGATGATGCTTCACCAGGGCTTAAAAGTGTTCGTAATGGGATAAACATCAGCCGGATGCGTATTAAGGATTACCTCCAGTCTTTTATTCGTTCCGCGAATAACCAGAAACTATTACAAGATGCAATTGTTACTGAACGAGATGGACGGTATGTAGTTCCGGTAAAACAAGAACATAGAAATGATATAAAAGGGATAATACATGCCGAATCCGCCAGCGGTGCCACTGTATTTATCGAACCGCTGGCAGTTGTCGAGCATAATAACAAAATCCGCAGCATGCAAATGGAAGAGAAAAGAGAGCTGGAAAGAATTATTAGAAAGCTTAGTGATGCCGTAGCAGCCCTTACAGATGAACTGGCAACCAACCAGAACATTTTGGGAATTATTGATTTAATTTTTGCCCGGGCCCGGCTGGCTTATCGGACTAATTCATATCGGCCAGAGATAAACACTAGGGGTATAGTTGAGATAAATCGGGGTAAACATCCACTTCTGGGTGAAGAAGCAGTACCTATAAACATTGAAATCGGCAAACGCTTTGATATCTTAGTAATAACCGGTCCTAATACTGGTGGAAAAACAGTAGTCCTTAAAACTGTAGGTTTATTAACTGTAATGGCGATGAGTGGCCTATTTATTCCCGCCAGAGAAAACAGCTGTATATCAATATTTGATTCTATATATGTGGATATCGGAGATGAACAGAGTATTGAACAATCATTAAGTACATTTTCTTCGCATATGAACAATATTATTAATATTCTTAAAAGAGCTGATGAACGTTCGCTGGTATTGCTAGATGAATTAGGGGCAGGTACTGATCCGGTAGAAGGTGCAGCACTTGCCAGGGTAGTATTAGAAGAACTTCGTAGTCAAAAAGCTAAAGCGGTAGTTACCACCCACCAGAGTGAATTAAAGAATTACGCTTATCAAAATGAGCGGGTTGAAAATGCCTGTGTGGAGTTTGACCCGGTAAGCTTGCGGCCAACTTATAAATTAACTATAGGGATGCCTGGTCAGAGTAACGCTTTTCAGATTGCTGCCCATCTGGGGCTGGATGATTCGCTGGTTGAACGTGCCAGAGAACTAGTACCTCGCCGGGAAATGGAACTTGGCGATATGATAAGACATCTAAAAGAGAGCCGCTTTAAGTTGGATACTTCTAACCGGGAGATAGAAGACCTGCGCGCGGAAATTCTGCAAGAAAAACAGGCCCTTGACGAGGCAAAAAAAGTTTTTTCCCAGGAACGAGCCGAAATTATTGACAAGGCCAGGACTGAGGCAGAAAAATACCTGCGGGAAGTAAAAAACGAAGCCAACGAAGCTGTTCAAGAATTAAAAGAATTACTTAAAGATAAGCAAAAGCCGCCTAAATGGCACGAAGTAGAGAAAAAACGCCAGAAACTCAGGCAGATAACAGTAAAGAAAACGGTGAATACAGCAGCCGAAGATCTAACCACTGATCAACTAAGGCCTGGAGACTATGTGCTGATAAGGAATATAAACCAGAAAGGTTATATCCTCGATGGACCTGATGTGCAGGGTGATATTACCGTACAGGTAGGAATTATGAAGTTGAATGTTAACCAGAGCCAGGTAGTAAAAACTGATTCTCCGGAGGAGAAGACTTATAAATGGCGTAATCAAACGTTTCTTGAAAAAGCCCGCCATATTTCTAAAGAAATAGATGTACGGGGAAAGCTGGCTGAGGATGCACTAATTGACATTGATAAATATCTGGAGGATGCTAACTTGGTAGGCTTAGATTCAGTTTGCATAATTCACGGCAAAGGTACCGGCGCATTAAGAAAAGCGGTAAGAAATTATCTTCGGGATCACCGGTATGTTAAATCTTTTAGGGATGGCCTCAGAGAAGAAGGTGGATTTGGAGTAACGATAATAGAATTTAAATAATATATTTAGATAAAATAAGGAGGGCTTAAAGCCCTCCTTATTTATTAGTGAGACTTTTAGTGGTCTCTTACATCATCAATAATATCTTTAGCTTTTCTTGTGGCTAACTGGTGGTCATCCAGCGGGCATTTCGGCAACTTCTGGCCAGGACGCAGCATTATTTTTTCCAGATACTCCTGGGGACAGCCTCCTGACTGCATGGGATTGGGTACATTCGCCCGGTAGAGTTGCCCTTCATTACGTGGATCCCTGCAGACATATACCTCATTCGTAAACATTCCTGGTATGGTGACATCAGTATGAATATCACACGTCTCCGTTGGGATCTTATCAGTAGTATGGCTATTATCCCCGGTTTTTACCAACACCCTCATTTCTGGATTGGGACAATATTTTCCTGCCAGTTTACCTGATTCGGGACAGATATATACATATTCATGACCATCACAAGTATCTTTAGGTAGTGAATCACTGAGGCAATATTCAGTAATTATTAAATCTTCTGGGCAACTTTCAGAAGGGAGTTTACCTGACTTTGAACACACAGATACTTGTGTAATCCCCGTTGGCATAGGACGTTGATGGGGATTGTTTTTCTGGTGAGCCACCACCAGCATCGAGCGGAATATTTTGGCCGGATATCCGCCCCCATACACTTTATTCATAGTATGTTCTTTATCAAAACCCATCCATACAGCCACTGAATAACCCGGGGTATAGCCACAGAACCAGGAGTCTTTATATTCTTCAGAAGTACCCGTTTTACCCATAGTCACTACTCCTGGAACCTTAGCATTGGTACCAGTACCTGCATTTACAACTGTCTGTAGCATGTTGCCCATAAGCCATGCACTTTGTTCTGACATAGCACGATTATAACCAGGTGCAGCTTTATATATTTCTATACCGTTATTGTCAACTATTTTACGGATTAAATGTGGTTTAACATATACCCCGCCATTGCCAAGAGTACCGTAAGCTCCAGCCATCTGCATAGGTGTAGCTCCTCGGGTTAATCCACCTAGGGAAAGGGGAGCAAGTCCAAGATCATTAGTGCCCGGGGTATCAATGAGTTCCAGACCCATACTTTTCGCATAGTCAAAACCAGTTCTTACTCCGACTTTATCAAGCATCTGCACGGCGTACGTATTGATCGACCACTGTACAGCAGTTCTCATGGTTATCAGTCCCTTGTAGCTACCATCGTAGTTTTTAGGGCTCCAGACCGAACCACTAGATTTATAAGAGATGGGGGAATCATCCAGAACGTAAAAAGGCATATAACCATTTTCCAGGGCCGGGGCGTAAACTGAAATTGGTTTTATCGAAGAACCTGGCTGGCGGTATGCACTTGTCGCGCGGTTAAAACCTCGTCTCTGTTCATATCCCCTTCCTCCCATAAGGGCTTTAACTTCACCACTACTATGTTCCATTAATACCATAGCGGATTGTACTGGCTCTCCATTGGCATTTTGATTAGGGAAATTATTAGCATTACTATAAAGTTCTTCTGCATGACTCTGCATACTTGCATCCATAGTGGTATAGATTTTCAAGCCAGCACGGTATATTGCATTTTCCGGATCATCATAGATTTTCTGTTTACTGATAATAGTAAGAGCTTCATCTATAACCGCATCTACAAAATAACCGTATTTGTTATTACTTATGTTACTCTTCTTAAAGATCAGCTCGGTATTAAAGGCCTCATCAACGCTTGTCTGGTCTATATAGCCGCAGTTAACCATATTATTTAATACTATTTTTTGCCGGGCTTTAGCGCGGTCATAATATTGAAAAGGATTATACCCGTTTGGACTTTGCGGCAGACCTGCCAGTAGGGCACATTCAGGGAGGGTAAGTTCACTTACATCTTTACCGAAGTAAGTTGATGCAGCCGCCTGAACTCCGTAGGCACCAGCTCCAAAATAAATTTTATTAAGGTACATGGCCATAATTTCATCTTTAGAAAATGCGGATTCAAGTTTGAAAGCAAGAATAACCTCTTTTACTTTTCTTTCCCATTGCTTATCAAATGATAGAAATGCATTTCTGGCCAGCTGTTGAGTTATGGTACTGGCACCTTGTCCGGTAAGATCGCGGGATTGAAAGTTTCGGACTAATGCCCGGGCTATGCCTTTAAAATTAACTCCATGGTGGTCATAAAAATCCTGGTCTTCTGTAGCAATAAAAGCTTTAACCAAATTGTCTGGAACTTTATCAAGGCTAATCTCAGTTCGATTTTCCTCTGCATGTAGTTGGGACATCACTTGATCATTATCATCATAGAGAAAAGTAGTATTAGCACCTGAAAGCTGCTCCGGATTCCATACAGGTAGGTCGCGAGCTGCATAAGCAAAGATACCTCCGACAGTGCCTGTACCTAACAAAGCGATTACTCCAATAATAACAATTAATTTTTTTAAGCGATTACTTTTCTTTTTTCTTTTTCTAATTTCTGCCATTAAAAAACTAAGCCTCCTGGATAAATGATAGTATATTATTAGACAAATTAAGGCTGTTTTCCTGCTGTTTAATCTAAGCAGGTATAAATTTGTCTTCTCAATATACGCCTTTATGGCTCTAATTATTGCACATCATTAAGTCTATATGCTATCATTTTTTATGGCAAGGAGGTTATTTTGTGGAAAAAAACATTAATAATCAGGTGACTGAACAGCTTGAAATTATCAAGCGGGGGGTTGCAGAACTTATTCCCGAAGAAGAACTAAAAGACAAGCTCTTTAAGTCAATAAAAGAGAATCGACCTTTAAAAGTAAAGCTTGGTTTAGACCCTACTGCACCTGACATCCACCTGGGACATACAGTAGTACTCAATAAGTTACGGCAGTTTCAGGATTTCGGACATGAGGTGCATCTTATTATTGGTGATTTTACTGGCCGAATTGGCGATCCTAGCGGTAAATCGGAAACACGTAAGCAGTTAACTGAAGAACAGGTGCAAATTAATGCAGCTACTTACCAGGATCAGATATTTAAAGTTTTAGATCCCGTAAAAACAGTTGTTCATTTTAATAGCGAATGGTTATCAAAACTTAATCTGGAAGGTGTATTAACCCTGGCAGCAAAATATACTGTTGCTCGTATGTTAGAACGGGATGATTTCGATAATCGCTATAAAGAAGGGTTACCTATTGGAGTTCATGAGTTTCTATATCCATTGATGCAGGGATATGATTCCGTTGCGCTGCAAGCCGATGTTGAGTTGGGAGGAACTGACCAGAAATTTAACCTGTTGGTAGGAAGACATCTGCTACGCGAATACGGTTATGAACCACAGATAGCTATCATGATGCCTATTTTAGAAGGTACAGACGGGGTCCAAAAAATGAGCAAAAGTCTGGGTAACTATATTGGCGTTAACGAAGAGCCTTATGAAATGTTCGGTAAAACCATGTCTATCACGGATGAGTTAATAATAAGGTATTTCGAGTTGCTTACTACAGTCTCAATGCAGGAAGTAAGTGATATTAAAAAGGGAATGCAAAGCGGCAAAATTAATCCCCGCGATGCTAAGATAAGACTGGCGAAAGAGCTAATCACTATGTACCATAATAGTGAAGCAGCAGACCAGGCCGAAGAAAAATTCAAATTAGTTTTTTCTAAAGGAGATATCCCTGATGATATCCCGGAGGTAATAGTAAATGAAACTGAAACTTGGCTGCCCAAATTCCTGCAAGATCAAAATATGGTGTCTTCTACTAGTGAGGGCAAAAGAATGATTAAACAGGGAGCAGTTAAGATTAACGGGGAAAAATACAGCGATGAAGACTTGAGTCTTGAAGATAGTATGGTTATACAAGTAGGTAAACGTAAATTTATAAAAGTAAAAATATCCGGGTAACAAATTAAGAGCCGTGTAAAAAAATTACACGGCTCTGTCAGTTCTAATAGCCTCTTTCAATACTTTTCAGACTCCGGTTCATTTCGTCCAGATGGCCTTCAAAGAAAATTGCATAGCCTTTAACATTAGGATAGTCCAGCGAAATTAACTTTATAAAGGTAAAACCATTAGATATCAGTTCCTGTCTGCTTGTATTACGTAGGATATTAATCTGCTGGTCAGTTACTTTTTGGGCGGCACAATAGATATCTCTTCCTTTGGCATTAGACAAGGCTGTAGCTACCAGTGTACGCACGTAATTCTTCACTCCTGTTCATATATAAAAATAGACCACCCAACAGGAGTGGTCTTTTACTACCTTCTCAAGGAAGGGTAGAAACTTTCAATTAATGGTAGCCCCAAGGGGAGTCGAACCCCTGTCTCCGCCGTGAGAGGGCGGCATCCTAGGCCACTAGACGATGGGGCCACTTATAAAATGGCTGCCGGTCAAGGATTCGAACCCTGGCGAACTGATCCAGAGTCAGTCGTGCTACCTCTACACCAACCGGCAACGTATTACGCTAATCATCTGCGCGAAAACTATTATAATACAGGGTAAAATTATTGTCAAAGGTTCAAGGCAAAAAAATTGGAATTTTTATTTATTTTGCAGATCCTTAATAAAAATAGTAGCATTTTTCAGTCGGGCAATACATCTGTCTTTACCAAGTAATTCCATTATCTCAAAAAGGCCAGGTGTAGCGATACGACCTGATAAAGCTAATCTTACCGGATGAATAATTTCACCAGCCTTTATCTGCATATCATCTGCTTTCTTACGTAATTGCTCTTCTATTTCTATAGCAGTAAATGTTTGCAGTTTTTCAATTATGCTAATTACTTCATTAAAGATATCATTAGTAGTATTCTTAGAGAAATATTTTTTTATTCCTTTTTCATTATAGGATTTAATATCCTCAAAGAAATAATCTGCTTCCGTAAAAATTTCATTAATTGTCTTAACCCTGGTGCGAGCCAGATCAATAGTTTTTGTAAGGTAAGCCCGGTTGTCATCATTTAGCCAGCCCCGGGATTTTGCACCATCTTCTATGAGCGCCATAATATCGTCAATATTAGCTGCACATAAATAATGTCCATTCATCCAGGTTAACTTTTGTAAATCATATATCGCAGGGGAACGTGATACATCCTGCAGACTAAACTGGCTAATCATTTCATCAAGACTCCAGATATCTTTATCTTGTCCGGTAGACCATCCGAGTAAGGCCAGATAATTAACAAGTGCACTAGGTAGATACCCATCATCACGAAACTCTTGTACTGAGGTAGCTCCGTGGCGTTTCGATAATTTACTGCGGTCAGGAGCAAGAATCATAGATACATGGGCGAACTTTGGCATATCAAATCCTAGTGCTTCATATATAAGAATTTGTTTAGGGGTATTGGAAAGGTGCTCCTCAGCCCGGATTACATGTGAAATTTTCATGGAAAAATCATCTACTACTACGGCAAAGTTGTAAGTTGGCCACCCATCTGATTTAGCAATAATAAAATCATCAAACAAAGAATTGTTAAACTCAACATCTTCCCTGATAAGATCATGAACAATTGTAAATCCAGTTTTAGGGACTTTAAATCTGATAACTGGTTTCAATCCCTGGCTAAGCCGGTGAGCCACTTCTTCCTTACTAAGCGTCGGGCATTTACCAACATACTTATAATCCCGTTTTTCTGCTTGCGCTTTTTTTCTTTCATTTTGTATTTCTTCTGGGGTGCAGAAACAGTAATAAGCTTTCCCTTCATCAAGTAATTGCTGCAGGTATTTCCTATAAATACTCAGACGCTCGCTCTGGCGATAAGGGCCGTACGGACCTCCTAATTCTGGTCCCTCATCCCAATCTAAGCCCAGCCATTTAAGACCATCAAGAATACCGATAGCAGAATTTTCAGTAGATCGCTCAGTATCAGTATCTTCAAGGCGCAGTATAAATTTTCCCCCTTGACTCCGGGCAAATAACCAGTTAAAAAGTGCAGTTCTTGCTCCACCAATATGTAAAGTCCCCGTAGGACTCGGGGCAAAGCGAACTCGAATATCATCCAAACTAAATCCACTCCTTAATAATAACGTAACCATAGTTTAGCTCACCAACCTGGCCTTTTCAAACCATACTGCGGCGCAGTATGAATTTTGAATTATAAATTTTTAATGCTTAATTATGGTAGGGAAACTGCCGTTTTCCCCATTACAGATTTTGGGACGCAGACTAACACAGACTTTCATGACTTACGCAGATTTATATTTTATTATTTTATCCTGCTAGCATAATTCAACGCGGGTTCGCTAACGCTCACACGCGGATTTTATATGATTACCGCAGATTTTCCATAAACTACTGAAAACAAAAGAAAAAATCAGCGTAAATCTGTGTCTATTAAAAATCCGCGGCAATCCGCGTCTAATTAATGGAATAAATAGAAATGCGGGTGCATTTCGACCGTAATTCACAATTAAAAATTATTAAATATGTGCACCAAATGTATCTACTCTTCATATATTGAAACAGATGGGGGTGGTCGTAGTGTTTCGCCCGCGAATTAACTGGATGGCAATAATAGTACTTCTTACGATCTTTACAATAGTAATA
>JAQWBP010000030.1 GCA_028706315.1 Syntrophomonadaceae bacterium | reverse complement strand
ACCTTAGGTGTGACAGCTCGGAGAATATATTCTATTAATTTGAGTTACAAGTCTCAATGTTAAAAATATTCTTGATTATTCTGCAAAATCCTGCTCAAATTACAATATATCGATTTTAAACCCTAAAATTCCGTGCGAGCTAAAAGCTACTTTAAGGCTTTAGTAATAACCGTAACTGCTTCAGCCCTGGAAGCCTGATCTTTTGGTTTAAAAGTATTATCTTTATAGCCATTGATAATCCCTTTCTTGCTGGCACTCGTAACTGCATTTCTGGCCCATCCGGAAATATTATTACTGTCAGAGAATTTTTTACCGCCGCCAGCTGAACTAATACCCGCCGCTTTAGTAATCATTACCGCCATCTGCTCCCGGGTAATAGGATCATCAGGGCCAAATCTGTCTTTACTATAACCGCTTACGATACCATAAGCCTCTGCAGTTGCTATGTGATTTTTAGCCCAGTGATTTGCAGTATCGGTAAACATTTGGCCTTTGCGGGATTGTAGTTTAAAAGCCTTCACCATTACCGTGGCAAATTCAGCCCGGCTAATTGTATTATCTGGTTTGAAATAACCACCCGGATAACCGCTTATAGCTCCCGAACTTACCAACTGGTTAATAGCCGACTCTGCCCAGTGACCTTTAATATCCTTTAATCCCGTTTTCGTTTCCCGTTTTGCAGGCTGGTTTTTGGCCCCTTGAGCTACCCCGTACTCGTTAGTAGTAAATTGCCAGGTATAAGTCTTGTTCAGTTGGTTCCCATTGTTAGCTTCATATTTGGGACCGATTTTAAGTATATAGTTCTTCGATGGTTCTAAAGTAGTACTTTTAAGAGTTAACTCAACCCGGCGGATTTTAGGTTCGGGCCTTTTTCCCTGTTTGGTATATTTAAAATCTCCTGCTTCTATGGTAGAACCATTAAAATTTTGGAAATCTGAAGGCTTGCCTCGATCCAGTTTAACTTCTTTATTATCATCAACATTGATCAGGGTTATCATCTGCAAGTCTTTTTCCAGGGTTCGGTCCATGCCATTAGAAAAATCCCATCTAAAATATACTTTGCCCGGATTAACCGGTTTTTGCAGTTTATAAGTAATGCTATTACTACCAGACTCAACTAGAGTACACTCTGGTACAGACAGCGTAACTGTAAATGCTGCTTCAGGTCCTGCCTGAACTACAAGTACATTTGAGCACAGGAATATCATGGCCAGAGTAATTAACATCACTTTGCTCCTGGCTGGCAGGAACATACATATTAATTCTTTTCTTGCTTCCTGAAGCTAATTCCGTCTTCTTCCTATATAATACTTTTGCCCCCTCTACACTTGTCCCGATTTCTAAATAACCGTTAATTAAGGACCCAGCATTTTCAATAATTATATCTACCGGAATATTTTCTCCGCTCTTACCATAACCGGCATAGCCTGCTTTAACCTCCATAAATATGTCATCGCTAGCCTGCACTGATGGAGTAATAAAGAAGGTAAGTACGAATACGAAGATCATTATAAGAGCAGTCATCAGATCAGCATTACGGCAGCCTCTCATTTAATGGCCACCCCCTGTGTTACAACAATAGTATAATTGTTAACAAATTTCGCTACCTCATTTATATTGATACCCGAGCTCTTGGCCCCGGTTCTAAAGGTATCTAGATGTCACCATGGCGGATACAATTTAAAATATCAGGTAATTCTTTACGTAGCTCTACTTGAGCCAGTTGTTTAATTTTCTCGGCCTCTAACCCAGGTTTAGCATAGTGATAATAATCAATAACCATCCAGCCAACTATTACCAAAATGAGAACTATAAAAACCATGGCCTTCGAGTTTCTCAACTGTTTTTCCTCCCCCTTGATTGCGATAAATTAGCGCTTATATCATTTGCTAGAATATTCTTAGCATATTAGTAGTACTTGTCTGCCATCGGGGGTGCTGCCGGTCAGTCGGAAAAACCATGAGCGTATATTGGTGGTCAAGTAATACTACTTTCACTTTTTCCCCCATACGAACAGATTCTTCAGTACCTAGATTTTCAAAATCCATATTTTTAACTTGTTCTATATGGCTTTTTTCAATAATCTCTTTAACCGTGGCTATGTAACCCTCCCCGGTACCCAGCTGTAATTTCCCTCTGAACTGTCCATCATTTCCCGTCATGCGAAGACCTACTGCTGCTAAAGCTCCGATAATCCCTTTGCCGTTACCGCTAAGTTCAAAAATGTATAATCCCGGTTTTTTAGCCATGGCCAGAGCTTCATCACTATTTATCATGGTTTCTTTCGTTCTGTAAGCATAATCTATTAGCTCGTCAGTATTATCCATGCGTTCTGGGACTGCAATCGCTAGGCCAGAATTGGAATCCGATGTTCCATTTGATTTAATCATTACGCAGGCATAGTCTATTAACTCTTCCATGTATTGTTCTTTCACCTCAGCAGAAAAGCTGCGCGCTGTATTATGTTTTCTGTAACCAGTATCTGGATGGGGATATAATCTATGCCGGCTGGGTATAGCACTTTTCCCCCAGCCTTTTTCATCTATGGTCCTAGTTAGTAATGAAACAATTTCGCCAGCCCCTCCACCGTCAAGCCTACGGGAGTCATCAATTCCTACAAATATTTTCATCAGGAGCCTCCTGTATACAATTCTCTTATTAACGTCTCATACAGACAAATGCACTTTTGGTCCAGCGCCTGAAACGACAATTGTAACATGATCTTTCCTCGTCTGATACAAGCTCGTCCTCTTCATCGATAACAAATTTTTCACATAAACTGGCTATCTGTTCTACCTTTTCCCAGTCTTCTTTGCCTCCGGCATATTCATATTGGCCCAATTCATTCTTACTCCATTCCGACATAGGATCACCTCAATAATTTTTTAAATAATCATTGCCACAAGTATGCCAACCATCTTTTTCCCGATAAACCAGCAACTTTCTTTTACCCTGGAGGAGAACTGTTTTAATTTTGTTCCCTATGACTACTTGTTCATCATCAGCAAGTACCTGTCCATCAATAGCTTCTACGACACCACTATTTCTGCGCAGTGCTATGCCCGTGCACACTGGAGATAGAAACAGCGATTAAACTAATACAATAAAAAACATACCCGAAGGTATGATCAGAAATTTTGTATCTAGCTTTTTCCGATCTCCTTTTCAAACATGGAAGGCACAGCCGTTTCCCTCTGTACCCCGACCAGTAAACCATAGCATCTACCTTAGGTTTAAAGGCTCGAAGATATGAAAATAACTTATTTTAAATAAAATTACTTTAGTAAAAAGCTGCTAAAATTTTAATATTTGTTGGTGCTGATATGCTGCAGATTGTAGATTATATGTGCAATGATAAGAAATGTATTTTATAGTGCAATAATTCCAATTATGTAAACCCTTGCTTACATGTTAGCTTGTATATCTTTAATTATCAACATTTTTATTAAGTCAGCAAGCAATAGAGTATCTTCATAATAAGTTATAACTATACCAAGAAAGGGGCCGTTAAGCCCCCTCTTTGATAACTTTGCTGATAAAATTATAATTCTTAATAATTTAGTAAATCTTTAATATTATTGTAAAATACATCTTCTAACTGCCGGTCAGTCAAGCCACTCACCATAGTACGCTGGATTTCGACTGAATAGTCATGGAAAGGAATATCACTTCCCCAGAAAACACGGTTATGACCGACTTGCTCGTACGCTTCTTTTATCTTGGTGTGCATAGGCATACCTGATGTTTCCAGATAAATATTGGGGAATTTTTGAGCCATATCAATAGCTGCCTGGATATATACTCCATGACCATGCCCCATATGTACCATTACTATTTTAACCCGGGGAAAAAGCTCTGCTAATTGGGCAATACTCCATGGTAATGAAAACGGGGCGTGCCCGGAATGAATAAAAAGAGGAACATTAAGGTCTTCCGCAGCTTTAGCTATAGGATGAACAATCTCCTCATTAGCTACAAAAGCATTCACCAGAGGATGTAATTTTATGCCTTTAAAATCGCATTCTTTCACATAGTGGAAAGCCTGTTCCACGGCTTTTTCGCCGTCATAGGGGTTAACCCAGGGTAGTCCTATTAAACGGTCTGGATGTGTTTCTACTGCTTTTTTTACCATTTCGTTATCAGGATAACTAATAATTGATTTTTCAATCTCATACTCATCCATTTTGGTAACCATTTCATCAGCTGTTATACCGACATCACACCAACTTCCGAAATAACCAATATGGGAATGGGCATCAATCTTCTTCATTTCCTTCATCTCCTAGAAAGTTTTTGCTTCGTATAAATTAATAGCTACCCTTTATTATAGTTTTCCTTGGTAAAATATAAAAGCACATACCTTCTCAGGCTACCTGAAAACCCGACCAAATATTCTCTCGTGCATTTTTATCTTGCCAATCGTGAAATGAACTAAATTAACAACTTTTGCGCTTAAAAAGCAAGGATGCCTCTGGTTATTGTTGCACCTATGTGTATTAAATTACATATGATGCAATAAATGTAAAGGGAGGTATTACTATGAATTTTGTAAAAGAATCATTGCGCCAGAACCGATTTTGGCTGCGAATTATGCAAGAACATGCTTTATTTATCAGGCTTGGTCTACCATGTGATGAAACTCAATTGATTGCCGAATCTGAGGAACTTGAACAATTATTCCATAATTTACGTGTAGCGCTTAAACGTCTACCGCCAACGGAAGAAGCAGTAAGGGAATTCAATGAAACTGTTATTAATGCTCTAGATAGAATAATTGATTTTAAAACTAATATACTTAACCGCTTAATCACCTGCAACCTGGGCGGTTCAAACCTGCCTTTATTAATTGATCATGTACGTAGAGAAGCAATCCGCTTTCGGACCATTCTGCTGCGTCTGCAAAACAACATTGAGGTTCCCATAGCAGAAAATGCTCTTCAGGAGGAAACCTTTTGGCTGCGGATAATGGGTGACCATATGTGGTTTATCTCACATCTTCTTGACCCTTCCGAAAGACTGCTTGTAAAACAGTCCGAACAGTTTGCGGAAAATTCGGAAACTCTCAGGTTACAAGCCCGGGACTTAGAATCAATGGAAGTCCCTCAAGCTTTTGAAAACTGGTTATTACCTGCCAAATTGTTTGGAGGGCCCTTACCTCCAGGTTTTGGAGAATTACCGGATGCTATCTTAATTCCCCGGTTAGGACGCTTTAATGAGGAAGTAATTCAGGCTGTTAGGGAAATAAGAGACTTTAAGGAAACCGCCTTACAGTTAGTTGAGTCTTGTCAAGTACTAAGTATCATTCCACCTCTTTTGGCAGACCATGTTCTTCGTGAAGCAGAAATGGCTCTGACGGATTTAAGAATTGTTGGACGAAAAGTTCACCGTGAAAATGACAAACATTGCCCGCGTCATCGCTAAAACCTAATCTCAATAACATTACAGATTAAAGGCTGCTGAGATTTTTATAATTAGTAGTTATGTTAATTGAGGAGAAGTTTAATTTTAGTTACACTAAATAAAATAAGGGGTCAGGTTTCAGTGCTCTTAGTCGAGATTTTGATTACCAAAACCTAGCCCCTTTAAGTCGTTATGAGTATCTTAATATCTCATAGGTGTTATACGCCTTCCTATTTCCGATAGCTCCTTAGTAAAACTTGATACCGGTTTACCAGCAGCTATTCCACTTGACACTTTCTTAAGGCGGGTGACAGTATCTACATCTGAACTCACAAATACAGTTTTAATCCGTGGTACACTCTTTCGTACTTTGTTACTTGCTTCTTTTTCTATAGTTTTAGTTTTACCTTTTTCTACATTAGCTTTTAAATCTAGCCCTACATAAGCTGTATTCCCTGATAAAATTACGGTAGATTTGTTTACTCCCGAGATAGTATCAATTGCGCTGGCTACCCGGCTACTTTCGGAAGTATTCATGGTTGCCGGCTTCTGCGAAGGAGTTTGAGGTTTCTTAGCAGGAGAACACCCCATCACTGCTGTAAACAACATACATATTACTAAAGTTAGAATAAAAAATCGCTTGCGAAACATTTAGATGTTTTCCCTCCTTTTTTCTTAATATTTGAAAAGGTTAAGGAAAATATCCCGATTAAATGTAAGTAGTAAATATTACTAATAAAAACGGAGCAATCCGCCCTTGTAATAACGAATTTGTAATTTTATTCTTACTAAATTGGTGGAAAAAATAAAGGAATGGCTAATAAGGTATTCACCAATCTAAGGATCCTGAACTCAATAAATCTCAATAAATCACACGTAGAAAGGCATAGGAACCAATTGGAAAGCGGTAGCCTATCTGCCGTTCATAAATGTACTTGCCGGTTATACTGTTAAACCCCTCAATATAAAAAACTCAACAAAAATGCCTGACACTTTTGCTGAGTATTTATAGGTAAAATGATTAAACCGAAATATATGACTACGGACACTACGCGATTCGATACTGTTTTTTAAAATTTTCATCTCCGGTTAGTTGATAGTATCTATTAATTAATTCATCTAATTGTTGGCTCTTTACTATAACCTCTTGAGCATTTAGCCCTTTCTCCTCTTCCAAACGGTGTAATTCATCCCTTGTTTTTTCTAATTCCGCCAACATTTTTTCAATGTTATTCAACATTTTTCTTATCCTCCCCTTGCGCCCATAAATATTATTGTATAACGCGCACAAAGAAAGAGCAAGAACTTTCTTCCAATGATATCCTAATTGTAGAAAAAAGCGCCAGATAATCTTTGCTATTGGATAATTGTAGCTTTCACCCACAGTCATGCTTAAAACTATGTATTGTCGTAAAAGGCAGGGGAATACAAGTCCCTTTGCTGCCATGACAGGGGGCTTTTGAAGTTACTCCTGCCTGGTGTGGATTTGCACCCCTGCACTATATGTTCTTAATTTGTAAACCATTGGGTAACGTAAAGGTATGCGCCTTCCTGGTAAAAGCCTAACCCGACCTTACCATATCCCTGATTAAGTATGTTGGCTTTATGGCCTGGTGAATTCATGAAAGCATCATGAGCACCTTTTACACTGATATTTTTAGCTATGTTTTCCCCAGCTAGATTGTAGGTAATCCCCAGACTCTTCATCATTTCAAAAGGACTGCCATAACTGGGCGAAGTATGGCTGAAATATTTGTTAACTGCCATATCACGCGACTTAAGAGCGGCTCCCCCACATAATTTCTGGTCAAGAGTCAACGGGGATAAATTAGCACTTGCTCTTTCAGCATTTATATAACCCAGCATCTCCTTCTGCATAACAGAAAAATCCGTTTCCGCCGGAACCGGTGCCGGAGTTGGTGCAGGATTCGGCTCCGGAGTCGGTGTTGGTGCTGGTGTTGGAGCCGGTACCGGAGTTGATGTCGGTTGCTGTTCCGGAGTCGGTGCTGGTGCTGTTTCTGGTTCCGGCATCGGTTTAGTAGCAGGAGTCTTCTCCTGTTGTTCCGGTACGGTTTTTGACGGAACTACCTTTGACCATGTGCCCTGCTTGTAATTATATACATAAACTGAGCGGGTCTTTACGATCTTTACTTGAGGAATGGTGAACCTTTGAGTTTGATAAGCCAGGCAACGGTTGTCCAGACTGGTACTTATAAATTGAATTGGATTACTGCGAAAAACCAGTCGTGAATTATGTGATGGACAGACCTGGCTTGTCTCTGCAGAGAGACTATGTACGGGGGCAAAGATAAATAAAAGTGCTATAATGGGTACTAAAAATTTTTTCATAAATATACCTCCTTTATCTTTACCTTAGCTGAAGAGAAACTGCATTGACTAGATGAAAATATTACCATTAATTTTCTAAGGTAGTCGAAATAAGGTAGTATTGGGTATCGGGGGTATTAACTGGAAAATGGCACCAGTAGGAACCCGGGGATATGGAATCCACCTAGCTTATGTCCGCTATCGCTTTTTTTCTATAAGCCGAGGGATTATGGAAACGGGGGTCAAGCGAGAACTAGTATGGGGCACATCACTAGCGTCGGTCTGTACCAGGCGCAGGAGAATATCTTCCAGACTACTTTCCTTTAGTCCGAAAGAAAGGATCTGGGCACCATTGTTCAGCACTTCTTGGAGGATCCGAGGGCGCAGTTCCTGTTTCTTCTCGGTATTAATATCAATCCTGGAGCCATCGCTTACTACATGATTCACTCCTGGGATAAGCCATAGCGCCTGGACCACCTGCTCGTTGGGTCCAGTCATTACCAGTTCCAGATTCATGCTGTCACTGGCGGTGCTGCGAAGGTTTTTAATAGTATCTACTGCCACCAGTTGACCACGGTCAAAGATACCTACTTCGTCGCAAATGCTTTCCACCTCAGGCAGTATATGGGAAGACATCAAAACCGTAACTTTCTCTTCCTGCCGCAGGCGAAGGATTAATTCCCGCATGTTTTTGGCTCCTAAGGGGTCTAGCCCCAAGGTAGGTTCGTCCAGAAAAAGTACTTGCGGCTCCGACAACAGGGCCTGAGCCAGGCCCAACCTGTGCCGCATTCCTCGGGAATAGCCCCCCACATAAGCGCTTTTCTTATCCAGCAAGCCTACTAGTTCCAGGGCTGAATCTATACGCCTATGCTCTTCGTTTACGGGAACATCGAGGAGCCGACAGACATAGCGCAGAGTTTCTAATGTAGTCATACGGGTATAAAAGGCTGGATTCTCAGCTACATAGCCGATATGTGAACGCACCTTCATTGGTTCTTTCACCACGTCATAACCTGCTACTAGTGCAGTGCCAGAATCTGGTCGAATCAGACTTACCAGCATTTTAAAGGTAGTCGTTTTACCCGCGCCGTTAAGCCCCAGCAAACCGAAAGAAGTACCTTGCTTTACATGAAAACTTACATTGTCAACTGCCTTCAAGAGGCCGAACCATTTGCTTAAACCTTGAACATCAACTGCAAAATCCGTCATATACTTCCCCCTAGTTCTTGAAAGCGACGTTCTGTCGCTCAAAGATCCAACTGCTCAGGAGCAGTACAACAACAGTCATGGTTAAAAGCGATAGGCAGCAAATCAGCGCATCGCTGGGATTAGTCAGAGTAAATTTCTGAAACTTAGAAAATATGCTAAGAAAAAATTTAACTATAATAGGAAGTCCTTGAAAACTATCTATATGCAGCAAATTGCCAACCTGTCTTAAAAATTCGCCTCCCAGCGGGTGGGCCGGGGCCATAAATATCAACGCACATAAGCCGGTGGTGGCAGTGGTGGGAGCAAACATCGAAATCAGAATAGTTAGGGCTACGAAAAACAAAGACACACAAGTTAGGATAGCCACCAGGGTAAGCCACTGGCTAAGTGGGGGCATGGAAAGATGCCAGCGATACTGTGATATCCCGGATAGCTGAGCCCAGAAATAGGCGGCTATTAATTCCGCCACTAAAAGTGGCACAATCATAAGAACATAGGCACAATATTTGCCCAGTAATAAGGCTCTCCGGGGCAAGGGCTTGGAAAGGACTAGTTCCAGGGTCCCCTTCTCCTTTTCCCCCACCACTGCATCCATAGCGGCGAAAATGGCAATCATAGGGCAAAGTACCGCAAAAAGTTCAAAAAAGGGATCTAGTACATTTTGGGAATTGGCTGTAGGACCCACTTCGGTATACAGAGCCATGAGGACGCCGCCAAAAATAAACATCAGCAAAAATAATGTCTTGTAGTTGCGAAGGTTTTCCTGCCACTCTCGCTGCATTATCGCAATCATTTTCACTACCTTCCACCTCCGTTTCCCATGATAGCACTTGGCATAATCAAAACTACTGTTCGCAAATTTTTATCCACCAAACAACAGCCGCTTTTATATTAGTCATTGCTTTACCCTCATTTCGTATTATAAGGACTTTAATTCTCTTCTTCTGCAAACATTTCCTTCTAAAATTCAGAACTTTTGACAGCTACCCCATGGATTTATTTATTTAAAGAAGAAAAAAAGCCTACATTTAGCAGGCTTCATTTTTGCGACTATATTATTTTTTATTATCAAACCTTATGCAATAATTTGCTCCCGCAGCAAAGATGTTTTAACCATGTCAGCTGCCGATAGTCCCATAGTCTTGTATTACAGCTACAACATTATTAAACCATATTTCCATGGGAAAAGGAGAAATATCAGTTAGATATATATGCAAGTAACTATCTGAGCTATATAAGCAATACCAGCACCGACTATTACATCACTAGGATAATGGGCACCCAGGTAAACTCTTGATATACCCACCATAGAAGCTACAGGTAGAAACATAATAGCTGTACCAGGTAGCGCTCGTTCTAAGACTATAGCCATAGAAAAAGCAGCACAAGTGTGCCCAGAAGGAAAAGAATATTTGCAGGTAGGGCGAATCTTACTAATAGCCTTTTCTATAACCATAAATGGACGTGGTCTGTTAACCAACCGTTTGATTGTATGCACAAAAACCTGACTTACTAATAGGCAACATATCATCAGTAATGCTGTGTCCTCAAATCTTCCCTTCCCTGAAGTATATAATATGATTGGAATACCGGCAGCAAAAACTAGCGAGCCCAATTGTGTAAAAAATTGCATGATTAAAAAAACCATTTTATTTTGAAAATGATTGTTCAGTAGTAGGAAAAGTCTTTGGTCGCTGACTTTTATGTAATGAAACATAATAAATAGCCTCCGATTTAGTCCTTTTTTTTGCAAAAACATGTAGAAAGTTGATTTTTTACTCAGCTACCAGTTTTCCATAATTATTAGTGATTACAGTTTTAAAATACTGCTCCTGTTATCTATATTTATTTAGACTTTAACTAAAAAATGTTTTTTCATTCGTCTAAGTATACTGTCACCTTCTGTTAACATCTGCTGATTAAAATCTTTATGAATTTACTTCAACAGATAGAGTTAATTATACAGACCACTCACTCTATTTACCAGCAAATTATTATATCCGATATACTATACTCAGCCATTCCAATATTTACGATCCAGGCTTCGGTATTATAGAGTTTCCGCCAGGTTCTGTATATATTCTCTTATCAATCTAAAATGCTTTTAACGAATTATTTTCTAATATTTTTTCCACTCCTCGTATCCGGTCGGAAATGCGTAGTTGTAACGAGCGGGAATGGCAAATACGATATTTGTTTACACAGTCGGTTAAATTATGCACAGCAATTGTAGGATTAAGTTATACTAAACATTAGTAGAATAATGCCAAGTAATAATAATTTAACCAGATAGTTAAAACACCGTTTCCTATTAGAACCATAATAAGCAGGAATTGTTATTACCATCAACGAACCATTATAGAAACATCTATTGGAGTGAAGTTCATGCTGGCCACGTTAAATACCCTGGTATTAACCGGAATTGATGCCAGACCAGTTAAAGTGGAAGTTGACATTCAGAACGGTTTACCTGGTTTTGAGGTGGTGGGATTAGCATCAACCTCCATAAAGGAAGCCAGGGAACGAGTTAGATCAGCGATTAAGAATTTGGGATACGAATTTCCTAATCGGAAAATCATAGTTAACCTGGCTCCCGCTGATTTAAAGAAAGAAGGCAGCCATTTTGATCTGGCTATTGCACTAGGCATATTAATTTCATCCGGGCAATTAGAAGGACATCTCCCGGAAAACATGTATTTCTCTGGAGAACTATCCTTAAATGGGACTTTAAGAAAAATTCCGGGAGTTCTTTCCATGGCTCTTGAATTGATAAACATTGATAAAAACAGTATGTTTTTTGTGCCGGAAGCTAATCGTGAGGAAGCCGGGTTAGTAAGTGAAATTAAATCTTACCCTGTTTCTAGCCTGCAGGAAGTTTTCGACTTTATTGCTGGAGATAATTCACTTTTTAGTGCAGAACCATTTCAAGTATCAACCAACTTTGACCAAGAGATACTACCCGATTTTGCTGAAGTAAAAGGGCAGGAAACTGCTAAAAGGGCGCTGCAAATTGCTGCTGCTGGCCTGCACAATGTGCTGCTCATAGGTCCCCCGGGAGGGGGAAAAACCATGCTGGCCCGGAGGATACCAGGCATTTTACCAGAAATGACCCGGGAAGAAATACTTGAAACTACACGAATTTATTCAGTAGCTAGTCTGCTTGATAGCGAACATCCCCTCATACATACCAGGCCCTTTCGTGCACCTCATAAAAATGCTTCTGCCGCCAGTATAATTGGTGGAGGTCGCATACCCAGGCCGGGAGAAATAAGTCTGGCCCAGAACGGAATCCTCTTTCTCGATGAGTTACCGGAGTTTAACCGGGACGTTCTGGAAGCACTCAGGCAGCCACTGGAAGATAAGGTGGTAACCGTAGCCCGTGCTCAGGCGACTTATACTTATCCGGCTAATTTTAGCTTAATTGCTTCTATGAATCCCTGTCCGTGTGGATTTTTCGGCTCCGATGTGGAGTGTACTTGCACTCCTTTACAGATACAAAAATACCTGGGTCGAATAAGCGGTCCCCTGCTTGATCGGATGGATCTACATATCGAAATACCCAGGGTTAAATATGAACAACTAAGAGATAAGGCAAATAGCGAAACTTCGGCTTCAATTCGGGAAAAGGTAAAAGAGGCGCGGATGATACAGAAAAAACGCTTTTCCCACTATAAAATTAGCTTAAATTCGCAGATGCGCCCAGCTGATATTAAAAAATTCTGTAGTCTCGATGAGAAATCAGAAATGCTATTAAAGAATGCTTTTGACCGCCTTAATATGAGTGCCCGTGGGTATGATCGTGTCTTAAAAGTAGCCCGCACTATCGCGGATCTAGAGCATTCCGAAAAAATCCAATTACAGCACCTAGCCGAGTCATTACGATACCGCAGCCTCGACCGTAAATACTGGAATGCCTGAGTATAGTATATTAGCAAGGCAGTTAAAAAACTCAATAAAGCGATTAATGAATATGGGTTGTGAGGAGAATTGAGTTAGTTCTCCCTGCCCCCTATGGGGCTAATATTATCGGTCACTATGTCCATCAGCTTTTGGACAATTTACACCGTCTATCGGGGGATGCGGACATTATAGGGTGGCAGTAACATCATAGTTATTAGGAACAATCAACCCTTCTGGGGTACGCCTCAAGTTATTGATAACTTCAAAATGTATGCTAGATTGATTCACTCGAGCACTCGGGAGGTGATATTGATGAAAAACCTAAAGCGTTTTGTGATCTATTTTGTATATTTTTCCACTGTTAGTTATCTTATTATCAGAGGTGGCCAGTACTTCCAATACCTGAAAAATTTAGAGCCCCTGAAGTTTAGTACTGGGCACCATATTTGGTTTTGGGTTCTTTTCCCTGTTTTCATTGGTCTTCTAGCAGCTTTACCTCAATTTATTTTAAAAAATAAAAAGCCTGGTTCATGGGGGTTTGATTGGATCATTTTTCTTGCAGTTGGACTACCAACTCTTTATGTCTCTATAACGCCTCTTGTGATACCGATATTTAAGAACCGTTGGCCGTTCGGTATTTTCATTATGTTTCATACTAAATTTCTTCCTATTTTCGGACTTATACTCGGATATGTACTACTCACTGCCTTCGAAAAGGTATCACCAACTAGTTCAAAACTCTCTGAAGATGATGGGGTACCTCTTCAGTAGTATTTTTTCAGTAAGCCTGGTGGTTATTGACGCATAGCTTGTATGGTCTGCAGATACCTGCATATTAGCTGTAATTTTTTAAATTCATAGGCTAAAATATTATTGGGGTCTACCCTCTTAATTGCAGCCAGTTCTTCTCCACCATTGATGTCAATGTCGAAAGTATAGTAAGTTTAATATGCACGCAGATTATTTGGAAATTGCGTGCGCCTTAATCCAATGTGTTAGTTGTTGTTTTGTTATGTCTCCTGCTGCTAACCGCAGCATCGTCACATAGGTTTCCTTCTCGTCAGCAATAAGTTCCCAACCGTTCATTTGCAAAAACGTATCCATAGCTACCAACGCAAGCCTTTTATTCCCGTCAATAAATGCATGGTTTTGGCAAATGTGAAAACCATAGGCTGCCGCCATCTCAAAAATATCCTGGTGTAAGTATCGCCCATCTATTGTCATGCGTGCCTGTGACAAGGCTGATTCGAGTAATCCTTCATCACGTAATCCTTGACTACCGCCATATTCATTAATCAGCGTTTGGTGAAAGTACAGAATGAATTCTTTGCCTAAAAACTTAATATTCTTCATTTGCCTAATTCTCTCAGTACATTTCTATACTTATGATTAGTTTTTCGAAAGGCTTCAGCCCAATCTGCAAATTCTGAATCATATGGTGTCAAATGAACACCTTCCGGTTCCTCAATAAGATGTACCATATCATTTTCTTTTAAATACAGACGCTCAATAACATCCTTGGGCAGAATTACTCCCAAGCTATTACCAATTTTCCTGAGCTTTAACGTAATCAAATTATTGACCCCCTCCGTACTTGTTATAATATATATTATAACATCATAATATGATGGATCCCATTATCAAAAAACAAATATTTGAAATCTGGTCTGGCATCAATTCCGGTTAATACCAGGGTATTTAACGTGGCCAGCATGAAATTCACTCCAATAGATGTTTCTATAATGGTTCGTTGATGCTTATAACAATTCCTGCTTATTATGGTTTTAATAGGCAACGGCATTTTAGCTATCTGATTAAATTATCAGGGAAACGTTATTTCCCATCTTCTTAAAATAACTAAAGGCGGAAACTGCATTAATACCCTTCACCCTTTTGCAGGTCCCGCCCTTTTATGTGGCCTTATTTAATTGTTATTAAAATTCATAGGCTAAAATATTATTAGGGTCTACCATCTTAATTGCAGCCAGTTCTTCTTCCGTAGGAGGATCCATTACTGGAACCTCAGTTTCGTCGATCTCCCAGCCAGTATTCTCCTTAACTTCGTCAATAGTTGTATAGGGATAGATACAGTCTAGTTTTAGGAGTTTCTCACCAGCAGGTTTACGGAAGATACATAACGGTGTAATAAGGGTAAACATTTTATTTACATCTGGAGAGGTAGTCGCAAACACTACGTTTTCAACCATAGTTCTCTTATCATGATTACATTTCCATATAGTGGTACGGGGTGTTATTGGAGTTAATGTAGCACTTCCTGCCCCCCCAGGTCCCCGGAGTTTAGGATGATCATAGTCTGGGCCAC
Organism: Syntrophomonadaceae bacterium; assembly: GCA_028706315.1. GTDB lineage: Bacteria > Bacillota > Syntrophomonadia > Syntrophomonadales > Syntrophomonadaceae > STF2-222. The sequence goes on along the minus strand of JAQWBP010000030.1, from coordinate 13,768 downwards.
CTAGTACTGACATGGCTATTTTGCCAGTTTTATCTATCTGCAGACAGGAAAGGAATGCAATATCACCTTTTCCTGAAGCAAACAGGTCGAAAATTTCATCCAACCCAAAGGTGGCTACCGAACCTCCATAGGTGTTAAACGTTAGAGTGGAAGCTACAGTAGGAGGATTACTCCAGTCATGATCCAAACCATCACTAAGCGTTACATACGTGAATTCCTTGCCAAGGGCCTTGGCTGCTTTCATTGCCACCATGGGAGTAGATGAAGCAAGGCCATGAAATACTACGTCATCTTCCTGGATTTCACGAATAATAGCCGCTGCCATCATTTCCGGCTTACCATAATCTTTTCCGTATTCCATGTTTACAGCCTCCCTTCCAGCATTTTTGCAGCAAACTGCGGCACTTCATCAGCCTTAACTGCCTTCTTATATTGTTTATGCGCATCCCAATCAACGGTCTGATATTCAGGATAGCATATTCCAGGTTTAGCACCACCGGGAAGTTCAACCACCGCTTCAACCAGTATATGTGGAATTGCCGTAAGCTTTGGTTCTTCTTGCATCCGATAGGTACCTACGATTCTGTCGGCAGTAATAATTGCCTTTTTGGCTGCTCTGGCCAGTAGGGGGTCCTGATAACTGGGTCCCAAAATACGGCAGTTACCGTATATGTCAGCTTCCTGCACGTGAATTATTGCATAGTCAGGAACTAAAGCTTTTACGCAAACTACTTCCTGTCCATCAAAGGGGCTCTTAACTACCTGGAAAAATTCGGGCCGCTGTGCTACCAGATCACTACCCCACATTCCAGCCACTGGCATGAAAGGAATTCCATATGCTCCTGCACGAAGAGCATGAATCTGGGCAGTTCAAGAACCTTCCATTGCTTTAGCCGGGCCATCACCTTCCATAGCCTTCCGCATGCCAGGCGCCAGTCCAGCTTCGTTTTCTAACCCGAAGAAACCGAAATAAGCTGTATCTGCCTGCAAGGTAGCTAGTAGAATGTCTGCTGCAATGCCAGGGGCAGCACCGCACACCTTTAGCTCTTTAACTGGCTTCTGGGTTAATGCCAGAGAGAATAAGGCTGGATTGCGGTGCATAGCATTTCCGCCCATCGCCAGCAGCATTCCGTCTTTAATCAAGTCGGTTGCTTGCGATAATGACATTATTTTTTCTCGCATCTAAAATCCTCCTCTTCATATTTTATAGTAACTTCCAAAACTCCTAAAACTTCTGAAATTACGATCAACAACTAGGGTCTATGAATTTGCGGTTCTCTTCTGCGTCATAAATACTGCCAATGCTGCCACCAGTGTAACCAGGCAGAATACGAAGGCAGATTTGAACCCGGATGTAGCAACAAGGTCATTGACAACTGGAGCCTTGCTGACAATACCAGCAGTAATCTGTTGGAACAATGCCCCGCCAACAAAAACGAAAGTGTTAAGGAAACCAGTCGCAGTTCCCTGTATAGCTGGTTCAACGTTTTCTTTAAGGTTAGCGTACATGATTACAAAGTGACCATTGAAATAACCAAAAAGGAACATGAGTACTGATATCAGCCCCACTGATAAGCTATCAATCATGAATACCAGCGGGATCCAGACAATAATACTACCTACAGCTCCCATTACTACAACTTTGAATTTAGACTTCAAGATCTTATCTGCTATTACCCCGGATAGTGGACAACCAATTATCATGCCTATCGGAATCAGGGTTATCAATTTACTTGCCTCAGCCTTAGTCATACCGTAGACATTCATCAGCCATGGACTGGCCCATAACCCCTGAAACGCCATGATAGTGCCATACCATATAAAGAACAGTACGATAATGGTCCATACATTCCAACTTTTGACCGTCATCCCTATTGCTTCACCTGTGCTAAAAGTAGTTGCGGCCTTAGTTTCTGGTCGTCCCTCGATTTGAGCCGGGCTGGCTCCACCAACATCACTCGGTTTATCCCTGATAATTAAGAAACAAAGTACAGCTATAACAATAGATAAAATACCAACTGAAGTCATAGAACTTCTCCAGCCTATCGCTCCCATCAAAACAACTAAAGGAGCAGCGGCAGCTAGAGCACCTACATTGCCTATTCCCAGAAGAATTCCAGAATAGGTCGCAAACTCATTAGATTTAAACCAATCAGCCAGGAAACGCATGGCTGGTACATAAACAAAGCCCACGCCAAGCCCCACCAGGAAACGACCTACTAAGGCCATACTAAAGCCGCCGGCCAGTCCGAAAACTACTGCACCGACACCGGCTACACCCACAAATATGGCTATAGTTAAGCGTGTACCAAGGCGGTCGGCCATGATTCCTGCTGGTAGCTGTCCTAGAGCATACGCCCAAAAATACATAGAACTAAATAATCCCAGACCCGAAGCACCTATGCCGAAGGCTGAGGTTAGTTCCGGTGCCATGACAGACGGAGACACCCGGTGAAAATAAACAAAGAAATATGCCAGTGCAATAATTAAATAAATAATATAGCGATAAGACATGGTTTTCTTTATAGCAGCCTCGGATATTTCCGGAATTTTCGCCAAATCAAACACTCCTCTCCCAATACTCAGGTTTTCCGAGGCAGGAGCCGGAGGCTTAAGCCTCCGGAAACCAACGGCCATCGTGACAAACCCTGCCTATAAGAATCACAATCTTTATGCAAAAACCTTGCGGCCTGTTGCAACCCTCTCGTTTTTATTTGAAACAGAAGTTATTTTTTTCTTAAGGAGCCGGTTTCATCAACCGCCCTTAGATTTTCCAACTCTTGTTCAGTAGGTTCTGGCACCACTTTGACATCAGGAGAAACTTTAAGGTCCCACCCAGTATTTTCCAGAATTTCTTCTACAGAAGAGAAACTGAAATAAGCATCCAGGTAGAATTCCTTAGTGACCGGATCTGGCTTTAAGATACCCAGGTTAGTAATGATTGCTGAGGGACCACCACCAGGAAAACCGTATTTCTCGCGATCATTACCACCGTTGAGATAACCCGGAGAGGAAATATAATCTACTTTTTCAGTAAATCTTTTTTTCTGATGGGCGGCCATAATCAGGTATTTTTTAGCTCCTACCGCTATTTCATTGGCACCGCCACTGCCATTAAGCCTTACTTTCGGCAGCATATACTTTCCTACTTTCCAGGGCTGCGCACCAGACTCCCATATGCCAGTAGTATTAACATTTCCGTATTTATCAATCTGGGCTGCGCCAATAACAGCGTTATCGACTTTACCAGCTGCTACGAGCATACATAGTGCATCAATCGCATTAGTGAAACTGGTAGCATTTGCAGAGATGCGGTTATCTTCAATTCCCCAGGGAAGTCCCCCGACCGGAGTCGAGCCATAGACTCCACCTTCAGTAAAAGCAATCAGGTTAGGAGCATGATTCTTCTGAGCGAAAAATCCGGCCAGCATACTTAACCCAACCCCGAAGATACATATTTCGCCATCTTTAAATTCTCGACCAGTAGCTATAGCCATCATTTCATTCTTGGTATAATCCATGTTTGCTTACCTCCTTTCCATCAGTTCTTTAACTTCTGCATCACTCTTAATCCATTTTCTATAAGGATCCATCAAGAAAGCAGTAGCAGTGTTAGTCAGTTTTTCAATCTTATCCTTCCCGATTACTTCCTGGAATTCTTCATTAGTATTGTAGCCCTTTACGTACTTTTCGATATATTCCTCGGTACCTTCTTCGGTTTTGAGCATTTTGTTCATAGCATAGAAATGTTCCTCGTCACTGTCATAAATTCCAGTGGAACATGCCGGCCATACTCCCATGGGCCAGTACACTACAGCATCAACTACCAGGTCGGGAATACGAACCAGGTTGGGGAACTGCCGCATACAGTCGGTGTCAACTATGTAATCAGCCTGCAGAACTACTTTCTTAGCAGCACGGGATAATTCAAAGCGACTCCATTCTGTTCCCAGCATAATAGCATTTCCTTTTTCATCAGCCATGGTTACATGAATAACTGCCACATCTGGTTGAATGCTCTTAAACACACCTATTTTTTTACCGGTAAAAGGATCCGTGACTTCCGGTATTTTCTTCTCGTTGGGATAATTGTCTGGATCATCGGCTGAACACCAAGCCTGGTCACAGCCATAATTGATAAAGGTGGGAACAAATGGCCATCCTAAGGCCCCACCCATAACTCTAATTGGTATTCCGCCATTAGAATAGTCTTCTAATATGGTCTTTCCGCTCTCCACTGCTCTTCTAAGTCCATTTGCAAAACCGTATACTTCCAGACCGGAGAATCCTACCTCCATACGAGCTATACCACCAGCTGCGGCCAGCAGGTTAGTTCCGTGGCTGTTGCAGTTAGAAATACAGTTTATACCTTTAACACCTTGACGAACCATCTCCCGGAAAAAGGCTATACAGTCGGAGCCTACCGGTAATGCTCCGCCATGAGCAAATGTCATACCTTCCCATGTGTACTTGGCAACGGCTTCTTGCATGGAAATGAGTTTATTACTCAAATCAATCCCTCCCTTAAAGATTTTACTCGCCTGTTTTCACTACTTAAAAATCAGAATGTACTGCAATCAGCCTTTTTTGTTCACCTCCTTAAATTAACTACCTAATCCATTTCTTTTAATAGACAAATGAAACTAAATTTTAACCATTTTTTATGCCAATCCCTGTGCTTTGAGCAGGGAAAAAGGCTCAGTGAGAAGTCTTTTGAAACCTAATTGTCGGGGTGTGTAGCCAAAAGCTAGTCCCATTAACTGAGTAAAATAAATGATGGGTAAATGATATTTTATCCCGCGCTTGGCTCCAATTGCCTTTTGACGAGTATCTAAATTAGTCTGGCACATGGGACAAGCAACTACTATGGCATCAGCACCTGCTGCCCGCGCAGATTCTAGAATTTGCCCACCCAGATCAATAACAATATCTGTTTCGGACGCGGCATATCCTCCACCACAACACTCGGTTTTATGAGCCCAGTTCACAGTTTCTGCCCCTAGCGCTTGTAATAGTAAGTCCATCGAAACTGGCATTTCCCTATCATCAAATTGCGTGACCTGATTAGGTCTGGTAAGAAGGCATCCATAATATGCAGCTAATTTTAGCCCCTTTAACGGATGAACTACTTTTTCGGCAATGGCCGGGGTTCCTATAGACTCAACTAATAATTGTAAAAGGTTCTTTACTTCTGGCTCTATAGGTACTGATGTACCAATTATCTGGGATACCTTTTCTGCTACCTCAGAATTATTCTTTAGTTCATAGGAAGCAGCTTTTAGTCGGCCATAGCAGCCTGCGCATGGCGCTGTTACTAGATGCAAACCCATCTTTTTGGCCAGGTCCAGGTTGCGGGCCGCCAGACTCACGGATAGAAGATGATTAAGACTATGAGCTGCAGTAGCACCACAACAATTCCAGTCTTCAATCTCCTCCAGGTTAATACCAAGGTGTTTGCAGACCAGACGGGTTGATTTATCGTATTCTGATGCCATTCCTTGAAGTGAACACCCCGGGAAATAAGCAACATTCATTGATTTACCCCTCTTTCTGAATTGTGTCGTTAAATATCTGGCGTATTTTTTTTAGGTTTTTAACTCTAGGCCCAAAAGCCTTAAGTTTGCCTTTAAAAAACATTTGTCTTCCCAGGTCAGCATCTTTAAAATAATTGCCCGTCTTAAGGTTGAATTTAACTGCTAGTAGACTTTCCTCTACCCTGCCAGTCTTCATGATTGAACCAAGCATGAGTTCATTGAATAATTTGACCTGTTCACGAGTTGGTTTAATTCCCTGTTGACAAGCTTTTTCCCTGAGGTAATCCATTACCCGCGGTATATCAATCCTCGAAGGACAACGATCCACGCAGAGCTGACAAGACACACAAGTCCAAAGAGAATCCATACTTAGCAAAGGCTCTTCCCTTCCCATCTTAATAAGCTTAATCATTTGCCGTGGTGTGATATCAAATATATGAGTATTTGAACATCCGCCTGAACATTTACCACATTCCATACAAGTTTCTACATCTACACCACACTTAAGTTTTATTTCCTGCTGCAAGCTATCATCTAATTGATTTAGCTTTACCGCCTTGAAGTAGTATTCTGTTGGTTTTTTAGTTAATTCAGGCATTTTATCACCCCTAATTCTCCTGGTTAAACAGAGACAATACCTCCGCAGCCGCTGCAGCTCCTTGTTCCATGGCACCCAGGATTTCTACTGCAAAACCACAGGCTCCCGCAAAAAACACCCTGTCTCCTGCCTTTAACGGTTGATTAGTCTCATAATCGATAAATCCATACTGGTCAATTTTAGTTTGGAACAGGCTGGCCATCTCTCTGGTGCCCTGGCTGGGAATAATAGCTGCTGCCAGTACAATCATGTCAGCAGTTACTTCTATCGGCAATCCCATTAAGGTATCCTCTGCCCTGATCAAGAGGCGACCGTCCTCAGGCATCACTTTAGCGGGACGCCCTCTGACATAGCGGACATGTTTCTGTTCGATAACTGAACGGACAAACTCTTCATATTCCCTACCCGCAGCCCGGTAATCCATGTAGAAAACGTAGCACTTGGTCTGGGGAAAAAGCTCCTTTACCAGGCCCGCCTGTTTTGCTGTGTACATACAGCATATCTTGGAGCAATATGGCATTCCCTTGGAACGGTCACGCGACCCTACACATTTGAAAAAAGCTATAGTCTTCGGGGGAGATATTTTTTCCTTATTATTGGCCCATTCTTTTAAAAGGGCCTCAAATTCCAGGGAGTTCATAATATTATCAAAAATGCCGTAACCATACTCACCATAAGCAGAGGCATCAAAAAGCTCAAAACCGGTAGCTATTATTACTGCTCCAACTTTAATTTCCTTACTTTTACCACCATTAGTCTCCAGTGTTACCTGATAACCCTGGGCACTTTTTTTAGCGGCTGTTACAGTAGTATCAGTCATCGTTGTTATAAGCGAGCTATTCCTTATTTGTTCTGCCAGGTAATTCACTAAGTCCTCCGGGTTTTCCCAGCGCGGAAAACTACTATACAATTTACGCAGAGTTCCTCCCAGGGAACCGGTTCTCTCAATAAGGATTACCTTATGCCCTGCCTGGCCAATCTTTATTGCCGCCTCCAGGCCTGCAGGTCCTCCACCTATTACTAGAGCTGTTTTCATTTCAGTCATAGCCTAGTCCCCTTTCCCCAAACCCAGTTTGCTTAATATTCCATCTACAGGAATGGTATTTGCATTAAACCCCAGCTTCCAAACTGGTACCCCCAGTGCCAGTCCTATTAGCTGACCCAGATCAATAACTGGAATATCGTAGGGACCAAACCCTCTCTCGGCCAGTTTGATTTGCTCTCGATCCAGCGCTACATTACAGCCTGGACATACCGTAGTCATAAGTTCCACACCTTCTTCTTTGGCGCTGTCGAATTTTCTGGCTAAATGTGGCTGAACAACACTTTCCTTATGAGTAAATCCCCTCCCCACCGCATAGCCACAGCACATTCTTCTTTCCTTGTAAAATACCGGCGTACCGCCTAAAGCTTCAATTATCTCTTCATGGAAGGTAGGCAAATCACCGTCATCCAGAATGCCATATTGTTGAGCCAGATAGTGACAGCCATAGTGAGATGCTACCCTGAGACCAGTTAAGGGATGTACTACCTTTTCCCGGATTTTTTCTATTAGCTGGTAATACAATTCCTGAACATGAAATATTCTAGCTTTTCCCTGGTAATGATATCCCCACTGCCCAACGAGCTGGTTTGACATGTCCTTGTAACTTTGGCTCTGATTTAAGATGTGTGTAAGTTCGGAAAGATAGCCAAAGCAGCCGTTACAAAATGCATAGACATCCAGGCCATCATACCTCTGCTCAACTAAACCCAGGTTACGGGCGGTAACAGCTAAAGCAGGCTCCGGCTTATACCCGGAACAGGTAAGGATGTAACCTGAGCAGCAGGTCTGATCAGGATCCATTACCACTTCAACTCCCAAAATTTTAAGTACTTCTTTAATTCCATTTTCTGTACCAGGATATTCCATACTGCCTGTACAGCTTCTAAACAGGAACAGTTTATCCGGCACTTTGCCTATCCGTTCCCGGGGTGTTATTACCCTTTGTATATTCATTAGCCATTCTCCCCTCTAGATAGCTAAACCGAACCGGCTTCTCCGTCATATTTTGGATATTTTCCATCCAGGCTTTTGCTCCAGTCTGTTCAAATATTGCCCGGTATTCCCGGATAGCCTTTTCGGAAACTTGCGGCCAAGGTTCTACTCCGATGGAAGTACGTAAGCGCATTATCTTTTCGACCCCTCTTTTACCCGGAACAAAGGTCAAACCTTTTTCCAGCGCCCGGAAAGTAAATTTGTTAATCGGAAGTACATATTTTAATCCATACCCATTTTCTAGCGCCATGTACCTGAGTTGCATCATAAGCAACGGATAATGAATATCCACTGGACAGAGTCGATAGCAGTTAGCACACCAAAAACATCTCCATATTTCTTCACTATCTAGCAGCCGAACCGAACTTCCGGCCAAAATGTCATTTACTATCACCCGAGGATTGTATGATGGAGTTATAGCCGCTACCGGACAATTGCCAGTACACTTTCCACATTGCAGGCACTGCTCCAGATTCTCCACCAGGTTATAGTGATCTATTTTGCTATATAGATTATCATCCCAATCCCTATCCTTTTCTCTAGGCACATCACCCATCTCCCTTATCCATTCTTCCAGTGCGTGAATGATTACTGGTCATATATATTGCAAATTATGTGCCATAACTGTAATAATCGCCAAATTTCCACATCCACAAAAAGGTTACTGCCCCTTTGAGTCCTAACTACCGGGATCTCAAACGCCCATTAGAAAAACTTAAAATGATTGTTCTTTCAGAAACGAAGGAGCCGAAGTAATTAGAAAAGTGTCTAAATAGATAGAAAAGTGTCAGTTTCCTGAAATTCATGTTCAAGAAACTGACACCTTAGTAAGGTTATAAAATTTTGTTTAACTCATCAACTTGAAGGTTTTAGTCGATAAAAACTGGCTCTGTGGGGTTTTAATACCTGCGATACCTCTATGAGAGCATAATACCAAGTGATTTAAGCTTATAATATAAAGTGCTTCGGGGTATTCCTAACATTTTTGCAGTTTTCGCTTTATTATTATGGCATTTTGCCAGAGCCTTCGATATTACTTCTTTTTCGTGCTGTATGACCATATCGTCAAGATTTCCCCGGGGCTTTTCCATAACTGGCTTGTTTTGTTGATTAATTACTGAACTAGAGCGGTTTTCTTGCAGTAATACATCTAATACCCCGGCTTCCTCAAGCGACCTGGTGCTAATATGCTTATCTTCGGCCAGAATAACTACACTTTCCAGGATATTATTCAGCTGACGAACATTGCCCGGCCATGAATAGGCTGAAAAAATTTCGCTAACCTTAGGGTCGATGCCATAAAACGATCGGTCATATTCTAATGCTAGTTGCTTCAGAAACCTTTTTATAAGTCCCGGAATATCATCTTTTCTTTCTCTAAGGGGAGGTATCTCTAAAACTACTACGCTAAGACGGTAATAAAGATCTCTGCGGAATTTGCCTTCCTTTACCATCTTACAAAGATTTTGATTAGTAGCTGCTACCACTCTTACATCACTGGTGATAGGTGTGGTCCCACCCACTCGATAAAACATTCTTTGCTGTAGAACGCGAAGCAGTTTTGCCTGCATTTCCAGAGGCAGTTCACCGATTTCGTCCAGAAAAATAGTTCCTCCATTAGCAACTTCAAATTTGCCTTTCTTCCCTGATTTCTGTGCCCCGGTAAAAGTTCCCGGCTCGTAGCCAAACATTTCACTCTCAAAAAGTGTTTCCGGAATAGCACTGCAGTTTATGGCGATAAACGGTTTTTTCACTCTCTTGCTGCTCTGATATATTACATGGGCCATAAGTTCCTTACCAGTTCCGCTTTCACCCTGGATTAAAACGGTAGCGTCAGTGCGGCCCACTTTTTGCGCCTGAGCCAGAATCTGTCTGGTATTAAAGTTTATAGTATAAAAAGATTCATCCTGTTTTTCATCTTTTATGAAACGCTCCAAATTTCTCACCTTGGCATTAGCTCGATCAAGCTGCTCTAGCAGATTTTTGTAGCAATTTACATTCAGAGATGTGCAAACTGCTCCTATCGTCTTCCCATCTATAGAAATCACTGGAACAGCATTGCGCACTACATATATACCATTCAACTCACACAGAACATTCTGATAACTATCTAGCGTTGTGATCACTTTTAGCAATAAATCTTCAGAAAAAAAATCCGCCAATTTCCGGCCGGTAATTTCAGATGCTTTGATACCAAATAATTTTTCTGCCTGGTAATTCCAAAAGGTTACAATCCCATTGCAGTTGACGACCTGAATCGCCTCAGCAATATTCTCCATAACCGAATACATATGTTCTCCCAGCATTTCTAGTTTGCCAGAAAAACCGTTACATACATCCCTGGCAGTCAGAATCCCGATAACCTCGCCAGTGTGATTTAGAACTGGTAGGCGGCCTATTCTGTGACGCCGCATCACATCCCGCGCTTCTACCAGTTCTTCCTCTTTATCTGTGGTTATAACTTTATTGCAACAGACGGATTTTATCGGTAAGTTATCAGAAGTGCCATCGGTGATGCTTCTAACCAGCCTTTCTTTGGTTACCAGTCCAATTAGGCTGTTATTTTCATCGAAAACTAAAACTTCCCCCCAATGATTTTGCAGCATTAAATCAATTACTATATGAACGGGGATATCCTCGCTAACGGTCCCAAATTCATGGCTCATAGCTTCAGCAACACTCAGTTTGGTTATACACATATCTGTCATTGTGTTACCCCTTTCATATATGCACTTACCTTCACTGTTACGCCGTTCAGTCAAAATCAGGTTTTTCTCCAGTTAATATTAAGCTAGCCAACGTACTACCTGGTATTTACTTTCATTAGCCCCGGAGAAAAAGCCACTCTCAAACACTACTTCTAATTTTACATCTAATTCCTCCAATTATCATAATGATGCTTAATCGTTCAAATTTTTCCATTTTCTATTATATTACGACAATTTTACTAATTTGTCATACCTGAATTCGACCATAAATCTTATTTATACTCAAAAAACTTAATATAGCTTGTGAAAAATAACTCTATTGCCTTTTTTAGAAGATACCTCTTGACCACCCTGCAAAAACCCCTGTTCCACACTAATAAATACATGGTTAAAAGATGGTATTATAATTTTTAATTATTGGTCAACTTATGGCTCTCACTAACTGGTCTACATGGTATAGAAGTTACAGCAAGATAAACCGCAGGTGCTAATAAAAAATCCGCTTTTAAGCATTATGCCTAAAAGCGGATTATCTGTAGCCAATAAATTTAGATACGCAAGGTTTTTATTATATTTTATTTTTGTTCACTTAATATCTTAAGGTTGTCATATAATTCGGCAACGGTAATAACTCCTACCCCGCCAGGAACCGCGCTGGCAATACGAGCTTTCGCAGCAGCTTCTTCACTTACATCACCGCGCATCTTGCCATTTTCGTCAAAGTTAATTCCTGCATCAATAATTATAGTATTCTCAGTAACCATATCGGCAGTAACCAGATTTATGTGACCAGCGGCTGCTATGACAATATCTGCCGCCAGAGTCTCAGCTTTTAAATCTCTGGTGCGGGTATGACATACAGTAACCGTAGCATTTTCCGCTATCATCATTATAGTAAGAGGGCTACCCAGTATGGCGCTGCGGCCAATGATAGTTACCTTTTTCCCTTCCAGCTCAATGTTATTTTCTTTTAGCATAGCTATACATGCAGCCGGAGTACATGGTTTAACCCCGGGCTCTTTACTAATTAGTTTGCCCAGGTTATAGTTGTGGATACCTTCAACATCTTTGGCAAAGGCAATCGCATTGACTATATGGTTATCATTAATATGAGCTGGCAGCGGTTTTTGCAGCATAATTCCAGTCACATCAGAATCATGATTTAATTCTTCAATAACTTTAATAACCTCTGTTTCACTGGCATCCCCGGGAATACGAATTATATCTACCTTCACTCCGGCATCTTCTCCAAACTTGACTATTCCTTTGATATAGGCTTCTGAAGACGGATCTTCTCCCACCCGGACAATAGCCATACTCATATGGATTTGCTGAGCTCTCTTGCTAATGTCCTCCTTTATTTTTTCCCTGATCTCTTTTCCGTAAATAAGCATTTTATTCTACCCCCATTTATTAAGTTGATTGTATATATTAACTATTTTTATCTCTGATTTGTTTTAATAGCTTGATATCTGCTTCTATTCCTTCGAATGGAGTTTCTAAAATAAAGGGTAGTCCCTTAAAAAACTGGTGGGACATGATATTAGTAAATCCATCTATGCCAATAAATCCCTGTCCGATATGGGCGTGGCGATCACGCCGGGAACCTAATTCTTTGCTACTATCATTAGCATGCACGATTTTTACTTTTTCCCTACCGAAGGTACTGTCCATCGCATTAAGGATGCCATTTAATCCTTCTATCACTGTGGAGTCATAACCGGCAGCAAAGGTGTGACAAGTATCAAAACAGACCCCTAACTTATCAGTATTTTTTATTTTTTGCATTATCAGATTAATTTCTTCGAAGTTTCTGCCGATTTCCGAGCCCTGGCCTGCCATAGTCTCTAATAATATGCAGGTTTCACCTGTATAATCGTTAAGAACTATATTTAATAAGTTGGCGATCCTATCTATTCCTTCTTCCAGGGTTGAGCTAGTATAAGAACCTGGATGTAATACTATAAAATCAGCATTAACTAGGACACACCGACTCAGATCATGTTGAAGTATTTCCAGTGCAAATGCATAGAGATCTTCTTTGAATGAAGCCGGGTTACATATATATGGTATATGAACTACAACCGGATAGATATCTTTCTTTTTTATAATGTCATTAAAATAATTTATCTCGTCAGCAGTAAATTGGCGGGCTCCCCTTCCCCGGGGATTACGCAGGAACATCTGCAAAGCCTCTAATTCTTTGCTAACTGCCTCATCAGCTGTGTTTTTCAGTCCTTTTCCTATAGGCAAATGTGCTCCTATGCGAGGCATTTTTCTATCTATGATGGTTCACCTCTTTAAAATGCTTTTTCAATATGGTTTATCGTTTTTTCTTTATCGTTTAGTAAAATAGTAATAACATCGAAACGAATTTCTTTGTAGGCACTATCACAGGAATGAAGATATATCATCGCCACTTTTTTAATATGCTCCATTTTTTTTCGGGTTATAGCTTCCTCAGGATAACCATATTTTATACTAGTTCTAGTTTTAACCTCGACAAAAATAATAACCCGCTGTTTTTCGCAGATTATATCAATTTCCCCATACCGGGTGCGATAATTTCGGCAAAGTATTTTATAACCTTTGCGCAATAAATACTCTGCTGCGTAAGTTTCACCCTTCATCCCCAGTTCTCTCTTCATACTTCCCCCTTAATACATTAGTTCCAGTGCATAGAGAATAATTGATGCTCTAGTATGCCTATTAACTCCTAAAAGTCAGGAAGATAACAGGTTTTAACCAGATGCCGGCCGGTAGTTCTGATCCATTCTGTAAATAAAGGCCAGAATTTCTGCCACTACTGCATAAAGCTCCGGAGGTATCTCCTCATAAAGGTCAAGTGACATTAAGTAATCTACCAGATGGTTATCTTCCCTGAGGGGCA
>JAQWBP010000007.1 GCA_028706315.1 Syntrophomonadaceae bacterium | reverse complement strand
ACAGAAAGGCATCTGTTTACATATAATATCCACAAAGTACTATACTAGCCCAAGTACTAAGTTATGGCAGGGAGGAGGTTAAAATGGCTACTGATAAATTCGAGCATGCAACCTTTTACCTGACCAAAAATCAGGTAAACGATATAAAAGAGCTGGCCAGGAAAAATCAGATATCGCGCAGCGCTCTTGTAAGAATGATTATAAGGGAATACCTGGCCCGGCAAGAAAAAGGGAAGGGAATATAAATCCTCCTGTCAAAAAAGAGGGTTAACGTAAAAAAGATGCTTGTTCCGCAAGGAGCAACATCTTTTTTACATGAGATAATTAAGAGGAGTCCTGCGGGGCTTCTCTTTGATTAATACACCCCAGCGGGGTTGTTACGGTTTATGGTTGCATTATAATGGGGAAAATACCTTAAAAAGCGAAAGCGAGGACATGTTTTTGACCGAAGCAACCATAAAACGGATTAATGAACTGGCCAAAAAGAAGAAGGAAGAGGGGTTAACCCCGGAGGAACTTAAGGAACAGAAAGAGCTTTACGCCATATATTTGCGTGCCGTCCGAGAACAGGTGAAAACGCAACTGGATGCCAGATTTAACTCTCCTCACCCCACAGGATGTAACTGTTGTAAAGAGCACCATCCCCACGGTGGTAAATGCCAGCATTAAATTACAAATTCTACCCCGCCAGTGATGTTTAAGATTTTTTCCTAAGCGATACTCCCACACGTCAGGGTAGGTATCCTGTATTTTTTTAATACTTTACGGAAATAACTTTCCGGGTACGGGCAATTGAAGCGTATCCAAATATTTACTATAATGAAAGCAAGAATGAGAGTAAGCAGGTGTGTTGAATGACAAATTCGGTATTCATACAACTTCAAAAAGATCGGGAAAAAATAAAAAAAATTGCCCTAAAAAATAAGGCAAAGACTATTAGTGTGTTTGGATCCGTTGCTAGAAGGGAAGAACAACAAAATAGCGATATAGATCTCCTAGTGGAATTTAATGAAAATGCTTCTTTGTTTGACTTAATTAACTTGAAACTTGAACTAGAAGAAATATACCATCGTAAAGTGGATATCGTAACACCTAATTCACTACACCAAGCAATTGCATCTCAAGTTATGAATGAGGCGGTTCCATTATGAAAAATGATCTATTGTACCTTGAACATATTCTCGAGAGCATTTTAAGGATTGAGCAGTATACAGTTTCTGGTAAAGATACCTTTATGAATTCACAAATAACACAAGATGCAGTAATTAGAAATCTTGAAATTATTGGTGAAGCCACCAAGAATGTTTCTAGGCAGTATAGGCAGGAACATCCTCAGGTACCCTGGAAACAGATGGCAGCGATGAGAGATGTGCTAATTCATGATTACATGGGAGTAGATCTTAAAATTGTTTGGAACGTTGTTAACAGGGAACTATCACAGATAAAAGACACTCTAAAACGAATATTAGAATAAGCAAAAAACAAGTATTAGGAGTATGAAAGAAACTTAACTAACAGATAAAAAACCTTGGTTGGCAGGCCAGGGGTGCGCATGAAGGAGAGAAATCAAAAGGAACCGGGGGGGTGGAACTCCCCGGTTCTGTATTATAATTCAATTTTCCGGTTGTAAATAATTACTGCTAGGGTAAAAATAACTGCTGCTAAGGCCAGCGAAAACAGGAGGTTGATGATCAGGAACTGATTTATAACATTAAGATCAAAAGTATTAATTCCATTAGTAAACCATTGCTTATCAATATTCAACCAGAATAAGTCCCCAACTTTTCCGGAAAGGTAAGCAGTAGCAATAAAAACTACGGCGGTAACTAATCCTGAAAAGCGGGATACTAATTTTCCCACCATCTGGCTGAAGAAACTGATGCTGGCAATATAGGCGATGATTACGATACTAGTCAAATAAAGCGCCAGGCCTTGAGGCCATAATTCTATTAACTTCATTCCGATACCGGGGATACTACTAGTTAGTACCTGCCCTAGTTCAGGGTTTAAAGCATAGATGAGAAGAAATCCGCTTACTCCGGCAATCAGGGTGCCTAAAACATACTCGCTGAGTAATGCCGTTAACTTGGCTCCCATTATCATGCCGCCTTTAACTGGCAGAGACATCATTAAATAAACCGTATTATTCTTCCATTCCCGGCTTAAAAGCTTAAAGGATGAAATTACCGGCAAAAACGCTGCCATTCCCCCAATCATAAATACGGGACCAATAACGGCAAAAGGATAGTCGTGGGTCTTAAAAAATAAGTATATATAGGCTAAAACAGCCAACCCTATAACCGTTATCATCTCCGGGGCTAACTCACGCATTTCTTTACTATAAAGTTTACTAAACATTCCTAACCTGCTAGTTGGCATTTCTAAACTCCTCCTTCATTATTTCTAACAGTGACATACCCTTATTAATGCGGAGGTCTTCGGCACTGCCTGCAAGTTTAACCTGGCCTGCTTCGATGAAGACAACATCATCTACCAGGCTTTCAATCTCGGCTATCTCATGAGTAGAAAAAATTATAGTCTGTTCACCTTCACGGTAATCTCTGATAAGAGTATTTATAATCTCTTCTCGGGTGAGCACATCAATACCTGAAAGCGGTTCATCCATTAAAAGATAAGGCGCGCGCCGGGATACGGTTAAAAGGAGTTTAGCTTTAGCCCGCTGGCCTTTTGATATTTTAGCTATCTTCATCCCCTCCTCCAAGCGCAGAAAACCGAGTAAATCTTTATACTTTGCCTCATCCCAGTCAGCATAAAAAGCCTGGAGAAAACCGGCCGCCTGTTTTATCGTCATCCAGGGGTAAAAATAATCTATTTCCGGCAGGTAGGCTATACTGATTTTACTCTCTTGTGGCTGCAGACCACCAAGGGTAACCTCTCCCTTATCCGGCCGATTAAGCCCGGCAATCATTTTCATGCTAGTAGACTTTCCTGACCCATTCGGCCCGAATAAGCCGGTAATCTTCCCTTTAGCAAAAGTAATATCAAAATTATCCAGAGCTACCGTATGGCCAAATCTTTTACTGACATCCTTGAATTCTATCACTTAAAAACTACCTCCTTCCCGGTCGGACAACTGTGTTTGTACGATATTAATAATATCCTTATCGCCAAAACCCAGAGATTGCATCTCGCCAATAAAATGGTTAATTAAATCCCGGGCCATTTCGGTTTTAATCTCATCTAATTGTTCATCACTAACACTTATAAATGTTCCCTGTCCTCTTAAAGTTTCCACCAGATTCATATTTTCCATCTCCCGGTAGGCCCTTTGTACCGTATTAGGATTAACACTTGCCATTTCGGCATATTCTCGCTGTGACATGATTTTGTCTCCTTTTTTTAACTCTTTACGTATAAGCAGTTTTTTATAATCATTAATAATTTGCTTATAAATAGGTTGTGATGTATTAAACTGCAAGCAGAGCACCTCCTTACTAGTGCATTAGTCAATTAGTACACTATAATTATAGGAGTTACTTTCGTGAATTGTCAAGCAGTATAAGCGAAAATTTTTAAAGACAAGCAGTCAAACTAATGCTGTATAGCTTTTAACAGCGCGGCAAAAGGTGAGGGATATTCGACGTTATGAGCAGAGAGAACAAGGTTTAACCGGGCAGTATACTAAATTAAAGAAGGGGATTTACTGAGTATGTAGAATAACATCTTATAATGGCAATTAACAAAGTTTCCTTGCATAAATATTATAATTTTATAAAATTCTGGGACAACAAATATCAACAATTTACACAAATTGATCTTACAATAGTTTAAAATCACAAATTATACAATCTCCGAGTCCATATGCCTAAGGAGAGCTGACTTCTACGGTATATGGAACATTGGGTGTATCTGGAAACGCATACACCTCCCGAACTTGGAAAGGAGAGAGTGCCTATGACGTAATCGTTTGGGTTATACGCTTATTGCAGTATATAACCCGATTTTTTTAAGGGAATGAGGGGAATCTATAGACCTGGTAAGACCGGGGGCGATTATAAACTTATGTCGCTATTTATTAACTTGAGGAGGAAGAGGAAATGAGAAAACTTTTTAAGAACAAAAAATTTGCTGTATTAATTATGGCCATATTCTTAATGGGGGCTTTAGCAGGATGCGGCAATGGTGCCGATAATAATGCGGATAACAATACGCCAGCACCAGCACCAGCTCCAGAAAATCCACAGATTAAAATGGCTACTACTACCAGCACTCAGGACTCAGGCTTACTTGATGCTATTCTACCCGAATTTACCAAGGACACCGGTTATGAAATTGAAGTTATCGCAGTAGGTACCGGTGCAGCTATCAAAATGGGCGAGACTGGAGATGTTGACGTAATACTCGTTCATTCACGGGCAGCAGAAGACAAATTCGTTGAGGACGGATTTGGCGTAGACCGTAAAGATGTAATGTATAATGATTTCTTGTTTATCGGACCTAAAGATGATCCAGCCGGTATTAAAGGTACTGATGATGCAGTAGCAGCTTTAAAGGCAATTGCTGAAAAACAAGCAACCTTCGTATCTCGTGGAGATGATTCCGGAACCCACAAAAAAGAAGTAAAAACCTGGGCGGCAGCTGGAATAGAGCCGGCCGGAGAATGGTATAAATCAGTTGGCAAAGGCATGGGAGATACCTACCGCATGGCTGACGAAATGAAAGGCTACACTCTGATTGATAGAGCTACCTTCCTGGCTAATCAAGATAAATATGAGTTAGAAGCTATGGTTGAAGGGGATAAATTATTACTTAATCCTTATGGCGTAATTGCTGTTAACCCGGAAAAATATCCGAACGTTAATAATGATGGCGCCCTGGCTTTTATTGAATGGATGACCAGCGAAAAAGGCCAGAAATTAATCGGCGAATATGGTGTAGACGAGTTTGGACAGGCACTTTTCGTTCCTGATGCCAAATAACGTAATACATAAAGAATAGGCTTATAGTTTGACACTAGCACCTTCGCACACACAGGAAGGGGGATAAGCTGTCACTCCGTGGCAGAGCACGTGATTTCCCCCTTTCTGTTCTGTGTTAACGTTACTAAAACCCTTAACTAATCTGTTTGAATGTGCGCTGCGGGGACATTCAAACTAACGCTACATTACTTTTGGCAGTAAAATAAACGATATTTTGAAAAACATGGAGTCGAGAATATGGATATAATTTTACAGGGAATAAAAGAAGGCTTTTTGCTCATCTGGTCCTTGGACCCCAAAATAATAGAAGTTACTATACTATCAATTCAGGTTTCCCTGGCCGCCTTATTTTTTGCCTCTGTACTAGGCATTCCTTTCGGTGCATTACTAGCCTTAAGACCTTTCCCGGGGCGAAAAGCCCTGCTAAATATTACTTATACCCTGATGGGTTTACCTCCGGTACTGGCGGGTTTAATAGTATTCCTTTTTCTAAGTACCCGAGGACCTTTGGGCTATTTTCAGCTGCTCTTTACCCCTACGGCCATGGTGATAGCCCAGGTACTTCTAGGATTTCCGATTGTCGCCGGGATTACCGCCCGCGCAGTTATGGCCCAGCCCCAGGAGGTATACGATACCGCGGCTACTCTTGGTGCCACAAGACGACATGCGGTATGGACTATTTTAAGGGAATCCAGCCTGGGAATCATTGGTGCAGTGACTACTGCTTTTGGCAGACTAATCGCTGAAGTTGGAGCAGTAATGATGGTAGGCGGTAATATAGATGGGCATACCAGGGTCTTAACTACATCGATAGTACTGGAAACCAGAATGGGAAACGATAGTCGTGCCTTGGCAATAGGGATCGTGCTATTGCTACTAGCTTTTATTATCATGATGACTATATTCCAGCTGGAAAAGAGGTCGTTTAAAGATGACACCAGTATTCAAATTGTCTGAGGTCACAAAAAAATACGGTACCCGCGAGGTTTTAAATATAGGCGAACTGGAGATTGAGGAAGGCCGGATATATTCCATCCTCGGCCCTAACGGAGCAGGGAAATCTACACTTATGCGGATTATGTCCCTTTTGACCGTTAACACTACGGGGCGCTTCAGCATTTTCGGCGAAAATATTACCTGGACAAAATCGCAGTTACTTCGCTTACGCAGACAGATGGCTATGGTTACCCAGACGGCGCTTATGTTTAAAGGCAATGTTTATTATAATGTGGCCTATGGCCTTAAGGCCAGACGAACAAGGGAGGCGGAACAGAAGAGAATAGTCGAGGAGTGTCTTGATCTGGTAGGCATGACTGATTTTATCAACTATCCAGCCCAGAAACTTTCCGGGGGAGAAAGACAAAAAGTAGCCCTGGCCAGAGTTTTGGCCGTAAAACCTCGGGTAATTTTCCTGGATGAACCTACCTCTAACATAGACCCGGGCAGTGCAGCCGAAATAGAAGAGCATATAAAATTAATAAATTCCGAATATAATGCCACCGTTATTCTCGTTACCCATAATCTCTTCCAAGCGCGGAGACTGGCCGACGAGATTCTGTTTCTATGGGAGGGCAGGTTATTAGAGAGGGGATCGGCTGAACACATGTATACAGGAGCTGTTGATGATAGGACTAGAGCATTTTTCCGGGGAGAAATCGTATTTTAAAGCAATAACTCAACAAAAGTACCTTCCGGCTTTTGTTGAGTTATTGCTTTTTATTCGTTATTTTCAGCCAACGCTTTAGCCATCCGGGCGGCAAAGTCAGTTTCTAACCCTAGTAAAATTCCGCCAAAATAAATCTTTTTAAAATAATTCTGCTGCTGTTTCAATTTTATAATACTGCGCAGATTAAAGTCATTTTCTAGTACCGGTTTTACATAATGCAGGTAATACTCATCAAACAATTTCCCCGGTATATTTTCAATGTTAGTATTATAACGCCGGATTATCTGTTTCATACTACCCAGGGTGTCCAGCCATTCCTGGCGGACAAATTCCAGGTCAACTTTTTCATACCATTCCTCCCGGGTAGGTGTTGTGACCAGGAAAAGATGTGCCATCAAGCCCAGTCGGGCTGCAGTAGCTATTAAATGACTCACCCTTTCATACTTTTCCCGGGGTATTTGCTCGTATTCCTTGATTTTAAGATTTTTATAAAAACCAGCCGTACATTCGAAAACATCTTTAAATTCTGAGACCTCCTGATCACTTACCAGCGCATTTATGTATTCATTCAGCAGGCTCTCAAGCTTATGTGAGACAGCCAGCGTAATTCTGCGCAGCTCCATATAAGTACGGGTAAAGAAAAAATTACGGGGATTAGCAATCTTGTTGCACAAATCTTGGTAGATAATTTCAGTTTGATCAAAACTCTCAAGAAAATCCATGACTGCATTCCTTTCCACAAAGATCATAAACTAGTAATGTGTATGTTCTACATAAAACTACACCTGATTTCCTTTTAACCAGGAATTATTATGTTTGGTAAACTTCTAAATACTTATTTCCCCAATAGTGAAATGCTTTAAAGAGAGGTTCTTACAAATTATATTACAGCTGATAATGGGACAGGGCAAGTTTAGAGGCAATGTAATTTCTCACATCTTTTCCGAAATATAAGCAGAAAAGGGAAAGGCATCACACGGTGTGATGCCTTTAATTCCCGGGGGGGAATTGAATAAAATGATTGTATGTGTGGTTTAAAATGCTGTGACTAGTATCACTGCAATTCCTCACATAGTTATTGTAAGAACATTCACAACCACTTGTCAACAATACTAGGACAAATTTAGGGCGTGAATTGATAAAGATAATATATGTCAGACATAAACAAAATATATTGAACCCTCGATTATGGATTAGTAGAAACGCGCTGTATTCTTTAATTAAAGGCGGAATACGCAGATTATAAAGGAGTAATCCGGATTTTATGAACGCTGACTGTAGTTTTTTATACTATTGGAAATTAAAGGAGAAAATCAGCGGTAATCATAACAATCAGCGCATATCAGCGTCTAAAAAAGGGAATCCGCGTCTTTTCCGCTGTTCTTGTAGGTACCTTTTTTTATGTTTAGAAAAAGCAGTATTGGGAAATAATTAAAACATAGAGAGGGGGATCTATATGATGAAAAAAATCTCTGGAATCATTCTTCTATTAGTAATTATATTAACAGCCACTTACGTTCAGGCAGAACAGGACAAGCCACTAGCAGATAGTGTACTGCGTTTGCACGTAGTAGCTAACAGTGACACCATAGCTGACCAGGAGTTAAAACTAGAAGTGAAAAACGAAATTGTTGCCATGATGCAGGAGGAATTTCGGGATATTGACAACGCCGGAGAGGCACGTGAAAAAGCGATAAAACTTACACCACAGATACAAGATGTGGCAGAATCAGCTATTAAAGCCAGGGGATATGAGTACCCTGTTAAAGTAAATATTGGCGAATATGACTTCCCAACTAAAAGTTATGGTAACCTGGTTTTTCCCGGAGGGGAGTACCAGGCGGTAAGAATTATTATTGGAGCCGGAGAAGGTAAAAACTGGTGGTGTGTACTATTCCCGCCGCTGTGTATGGTTTCTTCCTCTGACAAAGGCTTAAGCCTTGATAGCCCGGGGGAGGCCCAGATAAGTTTTAAATGTCTGGAGCTCATCCCTAAAGGAGCAAAATTTAGTTTCCGTGGTAAATAAGAAGTCACCAAATACAAACTTACATCTCCCCCCTGTTTTCGGGGAACGGCATTAATTCCGTTCCCTTTTATTTTTGCCAATTAGCCCCTATGTCCGTAGGGCACAGCCACTTATAAAAATGTCTTGGAGTATATTTGGTAATTCATTCCCGTCTAGTTGGTTTATAAATAATTAAGAAAAAATCTGAGTAAATCATATCAAATCCGCGTCTAAAATGGGGACACCACTATTATTTTCTAATTAACAGATTACAGCTTATAATAGACGTACTGGTGTCAACCGTGGTTTCGAGATATAATCTTTAAAAACAGGGAGAGCTATCATGAACCGCAAAATAATCATAGCAGCCCCGGCAAAAGTTAACCTGACCCTGGACATAAAAGGAAAGTATCCAGACGGTTATCATGAATTAGAAACCGTGATGCATCATATTGACTTGCTAGATCAGGTTACTATTGAAACAGCGCCATCAGGGATAGAAGTTGCCAGCAGCAGCAGTCTAGTACCCGATAACCAGGATAACCTGGCTTACCCGGCTGCCGAGCTTATATTAAAAGCATATGGCTCAGGCGAAGGGGTCAAAATATATATAGAGAAAAATATTCCAGTTGCCGCAGGGCTAGCCGGTGGCAGTACTGATGCGGCAGCCGTATTGACCGGGATAAATCAGCTGTACAATTACGGACTGACCCAGGAAAAACTGATGGAAATAGGCCTAAAAATAGGTGCTGATGTTCCTTTTTGCCTTTACCACCGCACAGCCCTGGCCCGGGGAAAAGGAGAATTATTAACTCCTCTGGAGAAAGAGGTTAAGCTGTTATTTGTAGTGGTGAAACCTGAATTACAAATATCTACTGCTGAAGTATACCGGGAATTTGATTTGGCCCAGGTCGAAAAATTTCCGGATATAAGTTCTTTCCTTGTTGCGTGGAATCATTATAATATAAAAGGTATAGCAATAAATATAGTTAACGTTCTAGAATCAGTAAGTATTAAAAAACATGGTGAGATTGCCACGATAAAAGATAAACTGAATAAACTTGGTGCATTAAATGCAGTGATGTCAGGAAGCGGCCCCAGCGTTTTCGGTATTTTTGCTGACCAGAAGATAGCTGAGCAAGCGGCCGCAGTGTTAAGCCAGGAATATCGTGAAGTTTTCCTGGTTTCATCCTATAATAGTGCTTATTAATAGAGGTGATAATGATGGAAGAAAAGCGCTTAATGCCTGTAGATCTTGATTCTTATAAGCCGTTAAGAGAACTAGTGCTGGAAGCGATAAGAGAGGCCATTATTAACGGTAATTTAAAGCCCCGGGAGAGATTAATGGAAATCCAGCTGGCTGAAGAACTGGGGGTTTCCAGGACTCCTATTCGGGAAGCCTTGCGTAAGCTCGAACTAGAAGGATTTATAGTCATGGTGCCGCGTAAAGGTGCCTATGTCGCTGACATATCCTTTAAAGACATTGCGGATGTTTTTGAAATCAGGGCGGCTCTGGAAGGTCTGACCGCAGGACTGGCGGCTGAGCGTATTACTGATGAAGAACTGGAAGAGTTAGAGAGAAATCTGGTAGAAAAAGCTGAAGCCATAGCCAACAACGATCTGGAAAAGTTGGTAGAAGTCGATACTCGTTTCCATGAACTAATCTACCAGGCTAGCCGCAATGACCGGCTGACCTTTATCGTTAATAACCTGCGGGAACAAATACAGCGATTTAGAGCCACCTCGCTATCCTTTCCCGGGAGGATGAAAAAGTCTCTGGATGAGCACCGTAATTTAGTAGATGCGATTCAATCTCGTGACACTATGGCTGCCCGGCAGCTAGCCGAGGAGCATATTGAAAATGCAGAAAATAGTATGATTGAGTCTATAAAAAATGAGGGCTTATCGGAAGACGAATAACGGAGGTACATATATGCAATATGATGCCATCATCCTGGCCGGCGGGGAGAGCAGTGGTGAGCTAAAAAAAATTGCTCCTTATGATAATGAAGCACTTATTATCATAGGCAAATATCCGATGATATATTATGTTTACCAGGCATTACGCCAGTCATCACATATTAGAAATATAGTCATCAGCGGACCGGTAGAATCTTTGCGTAATATATTCTGTCGGGAGGAAAATGTGTATATTGTTGAAGGAGGCGACAATGCGGTTGAAAGCTTTGTCAATGCGGTTAACTTTCTGCAGGACAAGGAACCTAGCCGTAGTGTTTTAATAATGCCTACAGATATACCATTTATAACTGCAGAAGCCATAGATGACTTTATCAACCAGTCGGAAAAACATGATGCCGAATTTTTCTATGCGGTAACTAGCAAAGAAGTTAACGACCATAAGTTTCCCGGGGTAAACAGAACTTATGTCAAATTAACAGATGGGATTTTTACCGGGGGCAATCTTTTTATGCTGCGTACCGGGATAATTAACCAGGTGATCGATATGGCTGTACAGCTGGTACTAAGACGGAAAAATCCTCTGGCCATGGCTCGACTTTTTGGGCTCGGCCTCGTATGGCAATACTTTATAAAGCGTCTTTCGATCAAGGCAGTAGAAAAAAGATTTTACAAAGTGATGAATATTAAAGGAAAAGCTATTATTTCCGATTATGCTGAGGTGGGTGTAGATGTAGACAAACCAAGTGATCTCGAACTTGCCCACCGCTATCTGGCAGATATTACTTTTTAACATACTAGCAAGTGTCAATAGTAACTAAAGAGCTTTACCGCACAAAAAGGGCAAAGCTCTTTTTATTGCACTCATTCAATGCAGAAAACGCGAATTTTCAAAATGCAGACTTTTCCAAATCACTTTTTGTAGGAAATAAGGGTAAAATAATTGTAACTCTTTTACAGGAATGCTGCCGGCAGGTATAGAAAGCAAAGAATTAGAAAAAGTTTTTGTTTCTATTTGATAAAAGGTTATAATAATACGCGTGATATGATATTGTAACAAAATCCAGCAAGATATTAAGCTTTCTACTAAATTAAGGAATAAATCCATGTTGCAATAAGCAGCACAAACAGAACAATTTCTCATAAATTATATTAGAGTAAACAAACATTTAAGAAGGTGAATTTTCAGGTGAAGTTTTCAGCAGTTATACTGGCTGCCGGTAAAGGGGTACGCATGGTATCGCGACAGCCAAAAGTAGTACACCAAGCTGCAGGCAAACCAATGATTTGTCATATAGCCGATGCTGTAAAAGAAGCCGGAGTAAATGATATAACCGTGGTAGTTGGCCATAGCAAAGAAATAGTCCAGGAAGTGCTGGCCGACAGGGATGTCCGCTTTGCTGTCCAGGAGCAACAGCTGGGTACTGGACATGCCCTAATGCAGGCCGAGGGAAGCATTGATCCTGATGGTACAGTACTAGTTCTGACTGGAGATACTCCATTATTGCGGGCTGGAACCATCAAAAAAATGTTGGATTTTCACCAGCAACAAAAGGCTACTGCTACCATATTATCAGCAGTAATTAATAATCCTTACGGATATGGCAGAATACTGCGGAATCCGGATAATTCCTTCGATCGGGTGGTAGAGGAAAAAGATGCTCGGGAGGAAGAAAAAAAGATTCAGGAAATCAATTCCGGAATTTATTGTTTCGATATTGCTGCAGTATTTGCGGCGCTAAAGAAATTAGGCACCAGTAATGCCCAGGGGGAATACTATCTGACTGATGTACTAGAGATACTAAAAAATAATCAGCGCCAGGTAGCAGTCCTGCTGCATGATGATGTAGAAGAGCTTTATGGCGTAAATGATCGGGTGCAATTATCTTGGGCGGAAAACAAACTGCGCCAGAGGAAAAATATTGAATTAATGGAAAACGGGGTCACTATTATGGATCCCAGGTCGACATATATTGACAAAGATGTCATAATTGGCAGAGACACTATTATCTATCCTAACACCATAATTGAAGGGCAAACTGAGATTGGGGAATCCTGTGAAATTGGCCCTTCCACCCGCATAAACTCATCTGTTATCGGGCATGGTGTAGTTATTGAAACTTCCAGGATTAAACAAGCCCAGATAGACGATGACTGTAACATAGGTCCCTTTGCGTACCTCCGGCCGGAAACGGTACTTAAACATGGCGTCAAAGTGGGCGACTTTGTTGAAATTAAGAAATCGGTTATTGGGGTTAAGAGTAAAATTCCTCATTTAAGTTATGTAGGAGATGCTCTGGTAGGAGAAGGGGTAAATATTGGAGCAGGAACTATTACCTGCAATTATGATGGAAAAAATAAGTACCAGACTATCCTGGAGGATAAAGTATTTATAGGTAGTAATACTAATCTGGTTGCTCCGGTAACCGTTAAACGGAATTCTATGACTGGCGCAGGTTCTACCATTACCCGTGATGTCCCAGAAGATTCTCTAGCCATAGAACGTGCACCACAAAAGGTCATAAAAGACTGGAAAAAGAAAAAAGAAGATTAGCAGGAGGTATAAAACATATGAAAGCATCCAGATGGAGGATGAAATTATTTACAGGTAATGCCAATCCCCGCCTGGCTGAAGAAATCGCCAGATATTTGGGAATACCGATGGGAGAGGCAAAAGTAGCTCATTTTTCTGATGGGGAGACAAGCTGTGCAATTAATGAAAGTGTTCGCGGAGTGGATGTATTTGTTGTACAACCTACCTGTTCCCCGGTAAATGAAAATCTAATGGAACTCCTTATTATGATCGATGCTTTCAGAAGGGCATCTGCATCACGTATAAACGCAGTTATCCCCTACTATGGTTATGCACGTCAAGACCGGAAGAGTAAGGCTCGAGATCCGATCACTGCCAAGCTGGTTTCGAACCTGATTACTGAAGCAGGTGCTCAACGAGTCGTAGCGGTAGACCTTCATGCTACTCAGATCCAGGGCTTTTATGATATTCCGGTAGACCATCTGCCTGGTGGACCCACAATAGCAGAATATTTCAAAAGTAAATTGAATGGATTTAAGGCAGTTGTTTTATCTCCTGATGTCGGCGGTGTTACTCGTGCCCGGGACCTGGCAGCCAAGCTGGGAGCTCCCCTGGCTATCGTTGACAAAAGAAGACCGAAACCTAATGTATCAGAAGTTATGAATGTAATAGGCGATGTTGAGGGGAAATCAGTTATTATTGTTGATGATATCATTGATACGGCCGGCACATTATGTGCAGCTGCTCAGGTAATGCTGGACAAGGGTGCTACAGAAGTTTACGGCTGCTGCACACATCCGGTATTTTCAGGACCGGCCATAGAAAGATTATCCAAGGCCCCATTTAAAGAAATAGTCGTTACTAACACGATTCCCTTAGCCGAAGCTAAGCAATTACCTAATATAAAAGTATTGTCAGTAGCCCCTCTGATAGGGGAAGCTATTCTGCGAATACACGAAGATCTTTCCGTAAGCAAGTTGTTTGAGTCTTAAAATGCAAGTTTTTGGACACAAATACGCATTACTGATATAATAAGTTATGCAAAACCTTTGCGCTTGAAAATGCCAACTAACTATGCAACAAAGGCGCGACTTGGGTAACGGATAAAATATTACTTACTCAGGTAAATAGTATGTTAAGGGGTGGTCTGATTTGGCTATAGCACAGAAAATCGCAGCTAAAAAAAGAGAAATAAAAAGTAAGGGTTATCTAAATGAAAAACGCCAGGAATGGATTCCTGGGGTTCTATATGGGAAAGACACCGGAAACACGCCGGTATTTCTCGGGCGTAAAGAGTTATCCAAGACATTTACTACCTATGGCTCCCGAGGATTATTTTCACTAGAACTAGAAGGAGAGGCAAAACCATTTATGGTTCTAGTAAGGGAGTTGCAAAGAAACCCCCTGAGCGGGCAGATTAACCATGTAGACTTTTTAAACGTTAATATGAACGAGACTATTAAAAGTATGGTTGGTATCCATATTATCGGAGAAGAAGAAATTATCAAAAAAGAGGGAATCTTGCAGCTGGGTGCCAAAGAAATAGAAGTTTCCTGTTTGCCTATAGACATTCCGGAAATTTTCGAGTGTAGTGTAGCAGATCTGGAAATAGGCGAGAAAGTTACAGTAGCTGATCTTAAGCTACCTGATAATGTAGAAGTACTAAGTGATCTAGATACTTTATTAGCTACAGTTCTTGCTCCTTCTATGGCTGTGGATGATGAAACCGAAACTGAAGGCGAGGACGAAGAATCCGAGTCTGCAGAAGAAACAGATGCCGAAGAGGCACCAGCAGAATAAAAGTAAAGAAAACCTCGGACTTATATCCGAGGTTTTTTGCGGATGCAGTGGGGACGGTTCCTGTTGGAATGCAGTGGGGACGGTTCCTGTTGCACTGTTAAATCAGTGCAACAGGAACCGTCCCCACTGCATCCCAAATTTTAGAAAAACTGAGGGTACTATTATGAAAATTATTGTTGGTTTGGGAAACCCGGGAAGAAAATACAAAGACACCCGCCATAACACGGGATATCAGGTTGTGGAAGAACTGGCTGGGCGGTATACTATCGCTAAAGAAGAAAGTAAATTCGATTCCATAATAGGCCATTTACAAATCGGCACGGAAAAAGTGCTGGTGGTAAAACCGCTAACCTACATGAATCTCAGCGGCAGCGCAGTTCAACCCCTGATGCACTGGTATAAGCTGGCCCTGTCTGATTTAATGGTAGTATATGACGACATGGACTTACCTACCGGGTTATTAAGAATTAGAGCCACCGGGGGCACCGGCGGACATAAAGGGATGGTCTCCATATGCCAACGATTAGGCAGCAATGATTTTCCTCGCATCAGGGTAGGCATTGGCCGTCCTGCGGATGATACGGTTGATTGGGTTTTAGGTAAATTCTATGGGGAAGAAAAACAAATAATGCAGGCTACTATTGAAAAAGCGGCTGATGCACTTGAATATTGGATAAAAAATGGCATAGTTACCACTATGAATATGTATAATTAATTAGGGTATATTTAAGGTAGCAGGTGTAACACTAAACCAAAAAGGGGCAAGCAGACATGAAAGTATACCACACCTGTGACTATTGCCAGATGATTTACAATATTTCCGAAGTGGAAGGACCAGAAGGAGCTATAGAAATAAATGGCGTCTGTGAAGAATGTTCCCAGGAAATAGGCCTCAACGAACCACCCATATCAAATATACGCCATTATTATAACTAACTTAGAATATAGACGCAGATTTACACGATTATTATGATTACCGCTGATTTTATTCTTTATTTTTTCTATGAAAAGTGCAAAGCACTTTTTAAAGATATTAAACAAGAAGGATCTGCGTAAATCCTAAAAAATCTGCGTGTGAGCGTTAGCGAACCCGCGTTAAATTTTTCCCGGGACGCAGACTATCGCAGACTTTTATGACTAACGCAGATTTTTTATAAAAAATATTAAGAAAAAAGATCTGCGTAAATCATATAAATCAGCGCCAATCAGCGTCTAAAAAAAATCTGTGTCATCCGTGGCTATTAAAATTCATAAATTCAAAATTCTCGAGTGGGGGCCGGCTTTTGTCGGTGTCCACCTTATCTGTTTGGGAGGCAATCACTTGGAAGGAAAATTTTGGCAGTCCATTCATAAATGTCGGCAAAAAAACCAGAACATTCTCTTAACCGGATTATCCGGAACAGCCAAAAGTTTCACACTGGCTGAACTACAAAAAAACTGCCCGGGCAAATTACTATGTCTGGTACCAGGGGAAGAAAAAGCTTACGATCTGGCCCGGGATCTGCAGGGGCTGGTAGGTGAGGACAAAGTACTTATGTTCCTGGGCCGCGAATTTGTTTTTATGAAGGAAAACTATTCCCAGCTAGAGATAGATCGCATACTTACTCTGCAGGATTGTCTGCTGCATCCCCGGCGCAGTACTTTTATCATAGCTACACCAGGTGCCTTTATGTATCCTTTACTTGCACCAGAGCAATTTAAAGCTAGTATGCTGGAATTAAATACGGGTGAGGAGATAGACCTAAACATCCTATTAAGGCAGCTGGTCGATGGTGGTTATGTCCGGGTTGATACCATAACTCGTACCGGCGAATTTGCCCTGCGGGGAGGCATTATGGATATTTACCCAGTAAATGCCAAGCAACCCGTACGGATAGAATTATTCGGTGATTTTATTGACTCCATGCGCCTTTTTGATGTCAATACCCAGAGGTCAGGCCGGAAAACCACCTGCCTTCATATATGTCCGGCTGATGAGCTTTATGGGGAAAACCTGCATGCCAGTCTTATCGACTACTTGCGGGAAGATACCGGGATATTTTTTGATGAACCCCGGGAGTTTTATAAGGTTCTGGAGAAAAATCAGAAAAGATACCGCGACTCACTAAGAGAAGCCCACCGCGAAAAGAAAAATGTCCGGGAGCTGGAACTTTTAGACCGTAATGATATAGCAGACAGAATTAAATCACGGGCAGTAATTTACCATTCCTTTTTTCCGGCCAATATTCCACAGGTCAGTGTGGGACTTATGGAACACGTCTCCCAGCAGGAAATGGAACCTTTTTACGGGAACCATGAACTACTTTTTAACCGCTTAAGAGAATGGCAAAAAAAGGAGTACACTATTCGTCTATCGATAAGGGGTAAATTGGCAGCAGAACAGTTGCAAAAAGAGCTAAGTGATGGACATATTACTAATATCGAAATAAGTGGGGAAAAAATCGAAACTGGTTTCATCAGCCAGACCCTAAAAATAGCCATAGTATCAGATAGAGATATATGGGGCCGCAAGCCAGAACACAGCACCCGGCGGCGTAAAAAAGTTGAAGAAAGAGTACTTATTGAAGACCTTAAACTAGGTGACTATGTAGTCCATGAAAATTATGGTATTGGAATTTTCCGCGGGGTCACCAACGTGGAGACGGATGGCATTACTCGTGAATATATCCTGCTCGAATATGCGGGTACAGACAAACTTTATCTGCCGGTTGATAAACTTGATGTACTTTATAAATATAATGCCTCAGAGGCGAAAAATCCTCGTCTGAGCAAACTGGGAGGAACTGAATGGGAAAGAACCCGCAAAAAAGTTGCCGGCTCCATACAGGAAATGGCAGGAACTTTGCTGCGGCTATATGCTCAGCGCCAGGCCCAGGAGGGTTTTGCTTTTTCCCCAGATACTCCCTGGCAGCGGCAGTTTGAAGATAGTTTTCCTTTCCAGGAAACTCCTGACCAGTTAAAAGCTATTAACGAGGTTAAAAAAGATATGGAGAGCCGTCGTCCTATGGACCGATTAATTTGTGGCGATGTAGGTTATGGCAAAACTGAAGTAGCCATGCGCGCAGCCTTTAAGGCCATTATGGATGGAAAACAGGTAGCCATACTTGTTCCTACCACGGTACTGGCGGAGCAGCATTTTCAGTCTTTTCGGGAGCGGTTTGCGGAATATCCCGCAACTATTGAAGTTTTAAGCCGGTTCCGTACAGCAGCCCAGCAGAAGAAAATTATTGCCGACTTAAAAAAAGGCCTGATTGACATTATTATAGGGACCCATCGGATACTCTCAAAAGATCTGGAATTTAAAGATTTGGGATTGCTAATTATCGATGAAGAACATCGTTTTGGGGTGGCCCAGAAAGAAAAAATAAAAGCTTACAAGGAACTTGTTGATGTTATTAGCCTGTCTGCAACGCCTATACCTCGCAGCTTACATATGTCTATGACCGGGTTGCGTGATTTAAGCGTTATTGATACCCCGCCTCCGGAAAGATATCCAATAACTACTTATGTCCTCGAATATAATGAAGAGATTATCAGGGAATCTATACTGGCAGAAATTGAACGTGGTGGACAGGTGTTTGTTGTTCACAATCGGATAGAAGATATCTACAGAATCCAAAAGAACCTGGTACAAATGCTCCCAGAGGTAAGTATCGTTGTCGGCCATGGACGTATGAAAGAAGATGAGCTCTCCCAGGTAATGATGGACTTTGTCCGGGGAAAATACCAGGTTTTCCTCTGTACTACTATCATTGAGTCTGGTCTGGATATGCCCAATGTTAACACCATAATAATTGACGAAGCTGATAAAATGGGGCTGGCTCAGCTCTACCAGCTTCGGGGTCGAGTGGGACGTTCCAACCGGATAGCTTATGCTTATCTTATCTACCGCCCCGACCGGATAATAAGTGAGACAGCCCAGAAAAGGTTAAATTCTATCCGCGAGTTTAATGAACTAGGCTCAGGAATAAAAATAGCTTTACGCGACTTGGAAATAAGAGGAGCAGGGAACATCTTGGGGTCCGAACAGCACGGCTATATCCAGGCGGTAGGCTTTGATATGTACTGTCGGTTACTTGAACAGGAGGCAGCCCGGATAAAGGGAAATCAGGGGCCGGAAAGAATCAACCCGCAGATGGACATTGATGTTGATTATTATATTCCTGACAGTTATATACCTGATTCAGGAACTAAAATGCGGATCTACCGCCGTATGCTGCTAGTCCTGGAACATCAGGAGATAGAAGATATACGTAATGAACTCCGAGATCGATTTGGGCCTTTGCCGCAGCCAGTAGAAAACTTCCTTCGCATCGCCTCTTTGCGTATTGTAGCGCGGGAAAAAGAGATAAAAACATTACGCAGGAAGGGCCGGCATATTCAAATTCAGCTGGCAGACAGATTGCCTCATAGTTTCAGCCTAAATATCGAGGGATATAAAATGAAAAAAATCAATGATTACACTCTAGAGCTCCAGCTAGATGGGATGAATTCACTAGAGAATTTACAAAAGGTTTTAAGCTTAATATAACGACTTGATTAGACTAAACCATGTTTCTGGTAGGGTTAGCTCCCAATAACGGTGTACAGGCTTTGGGGGATAAAGCTCCTGTTGCTAGTAAAAATTTCACAGCATGATGGTAAAAAGTGAATAAAAGGGGATTTTGAGTTATATACTATCACTAAGAAACAAAAATAAAAAACAACATTTTGATATTATGAAAAAAGGAGGGATATTTGTAAATTGAAAGCAACAGGAATTGTTCGCCGCATCGACGACCTGGGAAGAGTAGTAATTCCCAAAGAGATACGCAGAACTCTACGCATACGTGAGGGTGACCCTCTGGAAATTTTCGTTGACCGTGAAGGTGAAGTTATATTGAAAAAATATTCCCCCATAGGTGAATTGGGAACTTTTGCTAAAGAATATGCAGATTCCTTAAATGAAACTGTCGGCCATATTTCACTAATTGCAGATCGCGATGTTATTATTGCCGTGGCTGGAGCTAATAAAAAAGAATTTTTGACCAAAGCTATAGGTATAGCCGTAGAAAAGGCATTAGAAGACAGAACAACTTTGGTAATGAACGATCTTGATGCAAATGATGAAAACATGCATGTCATACAGAACGATGACCGGGAATACACGGTAAAATCCCAGGTCATAGCCCCAATTATTTCCCAGGGTGATCCTATTGGAGCCGTTATTCTGGTTAGTAAGGAACCCGGTGTAAAACTGGGAGATCTCGAGGTCAAATTGTCTGAAACAGCAGCAGGTTTCCTGGCTAAGCAAATGGAACAATAAAGATTTTGCCCATAAGCGGTCTTATATTCATAAGATCGCTTCTTTTAGTTTGCCTACGTCTTTACACCCTACCATACCCTGGAGTAAAACTGCTTACACCTTGTTTTGTACTGTGATATAATAGTTTGCACGTAAATGGGGAGGACTGAAATGGATAATCGGCAGAATTTCCTCAAGGGAGCTGTGATTTTAAGCATAGCCGGGGCCATAAGTAAAGTGTTGGGAGCTGTTTACCGCATCCCGTTAGCCCGGCTTATCGAAGACGAAGGTATGGGCCTTTACCAAATGGCTTATCCGATATATACTACCATCCTGGCCCTAGCCACGGCAGGAGTACCCGTAGCTATTTCAGTACTAGTATCGCGGAAAGAAACCGAAGGTTATACAGGTGACAGCCGGAAAATATTCCGGGTATCACTCATAATGTTATTTATTTTCGGCATAATTCTATCTATTCTGGTAATGCAATCGGCCCATTTTCTAGCCAACTTTGTTTTAAAAGAACCTCGGGCATATTATCCCATACTGGCAGTAGCACCAGCTATCTTTTTTGCCGGCCTAATGTCAGTTTTTAGGGGCTACTTTCAAGGTCAACAATCCATGATACCTACAGCGGTATCACAAGTAATTGAACAATTATTCCGGGTCACAGCAGTTTTAATCCTGGCATTCGTACTTTTCCCCCGGGGTATTGAATACTCAGCTGCCGGAGCCACATTTGGTGCAGTAGTCGGAGGTATAGTTGGCCTGGCAGTTTTAGGTATATATTATTACCGCTTTAAAAAAACAGAAAAAGCCTCAGGTAAGCCTCTGGTTTATTCCGGAGCTAAGTCTATAGACCTGGGTAAAGAAATGGTTCGCCTGGCGATACCAGTATCTTTTGGAGCCGTAGTGCTGCCCCTGGTGCAGATGCTCGATGCTATTATTGTGCCGGGGCGATTGATGGCACTAAACTATACTACCTCACAGGCTACAGCCTTATACGGGCAGCTGGCCGGTATGGCGGCAGTACTTATAAGCCTGCCTACCATTTTTACTATTTCTATATCTACCAGTATGGTACCAGCTATATCTCAGGCTATGGCGCAAAAGGATAATCGCCTTTTAAATAGCCGGCTAAACTATGGGTTTAGAGCCGGGACCATTATCTCTTTTCCCTGTGCAGCCGGTTTATACATCCTGGCCTTCCAAATATGTGACTTACTTTACGGTAAGCCGGAGGCTGGTGTTCCCCTGGAACCCCTGGCCTTTTCTTGTATCGTCCTGGCCGCTTTCCAGCTATCCAGCGCGGGACTGCAGGGGATAGGGCGTCCGGAAATAGCCATGCGCCACCTGGTAGTTACCGGCATACTCAAAGTAATCTTTAACTTCAGCCTTACTAGTGTGCCTATGCTTAATATTAAAGGTGCAGCTATTGGCACCGTCTTAGCCTTTACGATAGGTTCACTTTTAAATATAATTGCTTTAAAGAAACTGACTGGAGTTCCCTACGAAATCGGCAGATTCGTGAAAATTGGTCTGGTAACGGTTATAATGGCTCTAGGAGTGAAATTCTGCTATCAGGCCCTGGTGGGAGCAGATATAAATTCCCACATATCTACCCTGATAGCCATAACTATAGGAGTCGGGATTTACGGCGTACTACTAGTCTTGCTCAAAGAACTGGACATAAGCATGTTAAAGAAAATCACCGGCGGAGTATAGACTGGGGATAATTATGAATTTTTAATTCTTAAAATTTAATGGTGGTTGAAATGCACCCGCATTTCTTTTATTCCATTAATTAAACGCGGGTTCGCTAACGCTCACACGCAGATTTTATATGATTTACGCAGATCTCTTTTTTTAACTTTTTATATGAAAGTGCATGGCACTTTCGTAAATATTAAAAATACAAAAGAAAAAATCCGCGGTAATCATAAATAATCAGCGAAAATCTGCGTTGAATTACTGAAATATATGGAATGCGGCAGCATTCCTACATTCATTAAACATTAAAAATTATTGCGCAGCAAGTGAGGGGTATTATGGGGAAAAATGGTGAAGCTTTAGATGAACTTATGGCAATAATGGACAGGCTGCTGGGACCGGGGGGATGCCCTTGGGATAGGGAACAAACCCACGAATCCCTAGTCAGATACCTGATCGAAGAAAGCTATGAAGTCATCGAGGCTATAAAAATAGGTGATAAGGAAAAATTACAAGAAGAACTGGGTGATCTATTGCTGCAAGTTGTTTTTCATGCGGCCTTGGCCGAACGTGAGGGACATTTTGATTTTGCCGCGGTAGCCAGGACGGTCAGTAGAAAAATGGTGGACAGGCACCCTCATGTATTTGGCACCATGGACTTAAAGACTAGTGATGATGTCATGGACAACTGGGAAGGCTTCAAGAAAAAAGAAGGCAAAAAATATCTTCTAGAAGGCATCCCGATTATCCTACCTGCTCTCATGAGAGCAGAAAAAATGCAGGAAAAGGCAGCCCGGGTTGGATTTGACTGGCCAAATGTAGACGGAGCCCTCGATAAGTTTAAAGAAGAAGTTGATGAACTTGGTAATGCATCTAATAGCGAGGAATTAAAAGAAGAAATGGGTGACGTGTTTTTTGCCTTGGTTAATGTAGCCCGGATAAAAGATATCGAACCTGAAGAAGCCCTGCAGGCTTCTAATGATAAATTTGCTCGCCGCTTTAATTACATAGAAAAAAAGATAAAGAGCGCCAACAAGGAATTTAGTGATTTAACTCTGCAGGAAATGGATAAAATATGGGATGAGGCTAAAGGTAAAGGCCTGTAACAAAACAGTTGCTAAAGTTTAAGTTTTTCGCTGCAAAAAAAGGATAATGCCTCAAAACAGCGAATAGCATAATATACCATAAACTAAGGAGGGATAGTTTCTTGAATAAAACAGAATTAGTTGGGCAGGTTGCTACAAAAACTGGTATGACAAAAAAAGACATCGAAAAGGTCGTAAATGCTTTTTTTGATACGGTTCAGGGCACCTTACAATCAGGTGACAAAGTTCAGCTTATAGGTTTTGGCACTTTTGAACCTAGAGATCGTCAGGCCAGAAAAGGAAGAAATCCTCAAACTGGTGAAGAAATCGACATTCCTGCAACTAGAGTACCAGCCTTCAAGGCCGGAAAAGCGTTAAAAGATGCGCTGGTATAGATGCGACTAGATAAATTCCTAAAGGTATCTCGAATTATTAAGCGAAGGACGGTTGCCAGAGAATTTGCGGACGGCGATAGGGTCCTAATTAATGGCAGGGTAGCTAAGCCCTCCAGTAAAGTAAAACCAGGAGACATGATCACCATAAATTCAGGTGACAGAAAAACTGTTTATGAAGTTATTGATATCCAGGAAAATATAAAAGCTAGTGAAGCTAAAAATCTATATAAGATTATAGAGTAAATGCCCTGTTTAATCAGGGCATTTTTAATTTTCTGATTTTTTATATCTATTGCGAGTCATAAAATGACCTAGTTGCTGCATATTTTTGTATAAGATTCTTTTGATCTGCAAAGAGAAACTATTACCTTCGGTAAAATAAGGAGGCGAGTTCATGTCCGATCATTCTCTTTTGCTAGTTAATCGCAGCAAACTCAACCTTACCGGGATTAACAACGTAAATACTTTTGATGAAGACGAAATTTTGCTGGAAACAGTTAACGGATTCCTGGTGGTATTAGGTCAAGGGCTTCATGTCACCATGCTAAACCTTGATGAGGGCAAAGTCACCCTGGAAGGGACGGTAACTAGTATGGAGTACAAAGCCCAGGGTACAGATATAAAAGCCAAAAGTAAAAACATACTAACCCGGCTCTTAAAATAGCCACAGATTTTATAGACGCTGATCTTCGCTGATTATTATGATTACCGCTGATTTATTTGACGCAGATTTTTTTACATCCACAGATTCCGCCGGATTTATAGACGCTGATTTTCACTGATTATTATGATTACCGCTGATTTTTTCTTTTATTGTTAGGGTTCTACAAAAAGTGCTTTGCACTTTTTAATAATTAATAAAAAGTCTGCGCGAGTCGTAAAATTCTGCGTCAGTCTGCGTCTAAAAAAAGATCCGCGTAAATCAAATAAAATCTGCGTGTGAGCGTAAGCGAACCCGCGTTGAATTACTGAAGCCAAAGGAATGTGAAAACATTCCTACCTTCATTCACAATTAAAAATTCAAAATTAACAATTCGTAAGCAGGGGGAAAGGGGGAAAAGTTTTGTCAGGGCTTTTTGCCCAGGTGCAAGCCTTTGTTTATACACTAATACTCGGAATACTGGCAGGCTTAATATTCCACTATTACCAGCTGAGCGTCAGGCTGGCCGGGTTAGGTAAGTATTCCTTGTATATCCTGGACTTTATCATCTGGATTGTCATGATCCTTGTCGTTTTTGTGGGTATGTTGTGGATAAACGGGGGAGAAATGAGGGTATATGTTCTAATATCCTTATTTATGGGTATATTGATTTATTATTACTCGTTAGCAAAACGGCTGAACCGTTATATCAATAAAGCTGCCCGGATAACTGTTTATCTATTTTCCCTGCTAGGAAAAGCCATGAAAAAGCCGATTATTGTAGTTATAAATATTCGCCTGAATATATTTAAAAGAAATAAAGGTGTACCACCAGATGATGATGGTAATGTATAAAAATTTAATTCTAGCAAGCAGGAATTCTTGATCTACTCCCCGAACAACTGATATACTAAATTTGTCCACAGATTGTGGAAAAATTGTGGATAGAGTTGTTGCTAATATGCATATAGAGATTCGGGGAGCAGAAAAACTTAGTTTTCGGGAGAAACAGGTAGTAACGCTAAAAGAGATGGGTAAGAGTTCCGATGAAATAGCCAGAACGCTAGATATTAGTCCTAGTACAGTCGCTACGCTGTTTCATCGTGCCCGCACCAAAGGCTACGAAGTTGTTATTGTGCTTCCTGGTGATATTCTGGGGTTATTCAACGGGGAGGACAGTACTGATGAGTAAAGGTAAAAAATCGCCGTTAAAATTGATTATAGTCGGGCTGGTCTGCTTTTTCCTGGTATTTACGCTGGCCCCGCGGATAAAAACTGTTATGATATTAAACGAGCGTAAAGCCAAGCTGGTGGAACAACAAAAACAACTGGAAAAAGAAAATACCCGCCTGACGGAAGAATTAGAAAATGTATATACATCGGAAGCAGTAGAAAAAATAGCCCGTGAACAGCTGGGAATGGTTAAAGAAGGCGAAATGCCTGTTCTAAAAATTACCCGGGATGAGAATAAATAGGAATTATTTCTTTAGTCTCGGGAAAGAATAATATTTTAAGTAAAAGCCGAAGAGGCAGGAGCCTGGAGCGTATTATTAGCCTTCAACTCCTAATCTTCGTATTGACTACTTGCTTGGCATTTAATACAATTAGTCTAGTATAATTTGAGGGGGACATATAATTTCATGCCTACTGAACAAACTAATATTATACCTGGTGCGATAGTTGAAGGAAAGGTCCAGGGAATAACAAAATTCGGCGCGTTTATTGAACTACCAGGAGGAGAAGTAGGACTTGTTCACATTTCCGAAATAGCCGACACTTATGTTAAGGATGTCAAAGATTTTATTAAAGAAGGTGACACAGTAAAGGTAAAAATACTTAGTGTTGCCGGAAAAAAGATTGGCTTATCAATGAAACAGACAGTACCTCGTAAGCCAGAAATGCGTAGACAATCCCGACCTGTTAACAAGCCTAATATTAGCCTGGACGATAAGATTGCCAAGTTCTTAAAAGAAAGTGATGAAAGGATGCAGCCACTGAAAAATAGATTAGAACCCAAAAGACGCAATAGAACATCACAGTAAACCACCGATAAATAGCACTCTTTATGAGTGCTTTTTTAGTTCAGAACAGCCCTGCTAATAAACTAAGGAGAGATTTATTGCCATGCGATATGCTGCCATTGATATCGGTACTAACTCCTGCCGCTTGCTGATAGCTGATAAGGATAAGGAACACAACCGGCTTATTCCAGTTTACAAAGACCTAAAAACTACCCGCCTAGGTGAAGGGGTTAATGCCAGAGGAACTATTAGTGTTCCGGCTATGCAAAGGACTATTGATTGCCTGGCAGGATTTCAGCAGTGTATAAATGAATATCAAGCCCATGCATGGGAGGCAGTAGCTACTAGTGCTGTGCGTGACGCAGATAACCGTGACGAATTCATCGCAATGGCGGCTAACCAGTGCAGTCTGCCCATTCGTATTCTAGACGGGCAGGAGGAGGCCTATTTAAGCTATACCGGGGTGAAAAATGGCCTAAAACTGGAACATCCCCCCCTGGTAGTAGACCTGGGGGGAGGCAGTACCGAATTTATACTCGAAGATAAAGAGCTTTTTTTGCTATCACTGCCGTTAGGGGCAGTACGGGTAACCGAAGCGAAAATGCCGATCAGTACGGTCGCCAAGATTTTATCGCCAGTAGCAATGCAAAAAGCAAGATTTAATTCTCATCCTCTGGTTTTTGTAGGAGGAACAGCGACAACCATTGTAGCCATCAAATTATCACTGGAAGAATATCGCTCGGAACTAATACACGGAGAGGTACTCGACCGGTGCGAAGTTGCTGATATATACAATATGCTGGAACGTTTACCGTTAACCCTTAGGAAAAGACTGCCCGGACTGCAGCCGGAAAGGGCCGATATAATCCCTGCCGGTGCCATGGTTATGTTACTCATTATGGATACCCTGGGTAAAAAGGAGATAATCGTCAGTGAGAGTGACTTACTCGAAGGGGTAATCTGGGAAATGAATTAGACGTGCAATGGGGACGGTTCCTGGCGCATTTTGAAAAAATGCGCCAGGAACCGTCCCCATTGCACTTTATTTTACCTGGGTTAACCTTCTGGCCCGATCGGCGATAAATCCGAGGTTACTATAGCTCTTTATGACTTCGGGATCAACTTCTCCATTAACATTTACGGTATAAAGTTTGGCATGTCCGTTTCCGTGAACATTATGTAAATCTTCCATAATTCCTAATATAATGAGGTGCTTCTTTTCTACCAGGTTGGCTACGGCACGGTGAGCTAACAAATATTCTACCTGCATATCCACATTCAACTCGGCCAGCTGGCTGAATTTTAGTCCGGAATCCTCGTCCGGTACAAAGCCTGTCTTATAAAGGATATCTTCCAGCGAATTTTTTACTATAGATAATTCATTTCTGATTGCCATCGGCTCGTCGACAAAATTAGAATTAGCAGAATTTATAGCCCCGCAATCAGTATGCCCGGCCACTATCATTACTGGGGTGTGCAGGTGCAACAACCCATACAAAACTGAACCTGCAGACGTTTTTACCTGGTTACCGATATTCTCTACCGAAAAAATCCGGTTAAAGATGGGGCCAAAGACGGTAACCGGCATACGTGCATCTGAACAGGTGAGTAAAGTAACCGCCGGGTGTTGCTTAAACTCACCTTTGGCGAAATCTTCCAGAGGGAACTGCTCTTCAAAAAGGGTCACATACTTTTCCAGGTCGCGTACTACCAGGGAATAATCTTGGTTAACTAATACTTCCGACATTCGAACACCTCCATATATAAATAACTCAGGAAAACAGGTATAAATTCCCATAAACTAAAATAATTATTTATAGCAAAGAAAATATTAGCAACAGCACTTCCTGGGCAGTCATCAAAAAATACCTGATTAGTACAAAATTTATGTAAATATTCACGGCGCATAAGCAAACGTTATAAACACAATAAGGACGCCATATGTCAATCATTTTTTTAAAAGCATTAGAGAATAAGTATAGAAATATTTGCCTGTCAAGAAGGGATTTTGACGCAAAATATAGAATTTACCATAAAAAATATTTATTAAATACATTGTAGCATTTACTGGGCAAGTCTACAATTTCCATTTTTGTGTTTATTAACCTGCCTATAGGGGTGAGGGGGCAGGCTAGTATATATGTTTTAGATGTCACTGGCTATGAGTTAGGCAGTTACCTTGAAGATGGGAAAGGAGGGGTTGGGAGGTAACCTGCATTCTAGAGTAGTGAACTAAAAACACATAAAGGAGAGT
This sequence comes from Syntrophomonadaceae bacterium, assembly GCA_028706315.1. GTDB lineage: Bacteria > Bacillota > Syntrophomonadia > Syntrophomonadales > Syntrophomonadaceae > STF2-222. The sequence continues at coordinate 63,834 of JAQWBP010000007.1, read as the reverse complement.
GAATGTGAGCATGAATTTTATGACTCCGGGTGAAATTGCGGCAGCTGCAGCTAATGCAGGTAAAGCCAAAACTGAGTTATCATTCATGAAAATGGTTTTATTAGGAATCCTGGCTGGTGTTTATATCGGATTTGGAGCTAACTTGGCTACTAAAGTAGGTGCAGCTCCTGATGCTGATTCAGCTATGGGTATAGTATTATTCGGGGCCGTCTTCTCTGTCGGCCTGATGCTGGTTGTTATTTGTGGAGCGGAGCTCTTTACCGGAAATAACATGGCATGCTTTATCTCGGCATGTAATGGACAGGCCACTTGGGGTGGACTGCTTTATAACTGGGTAGTAGTCTTTTTTGCTAACTTCCTCGGTTCCCTTCTGCTGGTTTATATTATCTTTCAAGGGGGCTTCTGGATGGCGGCAGATCCGGCTACGGGTGCCATTGGGCTCAGTGCTATTGGCGGTAAAGCTGCGGGAATTGCCAAAGCCAAAATGAGCCTCACCTGGGGAGAGGCTTTCTGCCGTGCTATCTGTTGTAACTGGCTAGTATGTCTGGCTGTATGGCTAGGATTTGCTGCCAAAGATGTTGTCGGTAAAATCTTTGGTATCTTCTTCCCCATCATGGCTTTCGTAGCCAGCGGCTTTGAGCATAGTGTTGCTAATATGTTCTTCATCCCCATGGGTATTACTGTTGCTAATGCTGCTCCTGCTGCAGCAGCTGAAAAGTTCGCGATGGCTCCTGATGCAGTAGCATCTTTCTTTAGCTACGGAACTTTTATTTCTGCCAACCTAATTCCGGTTACCCTCGGTAACATAGTAGGTGGCGCTTTGTTTGTAGGTGGTTTTTATTATTTGATCTATCTGAGAAAAAAATAGATAGACTTTATAAATTAAAATATTTGAGCCCACCCACCGGGTGGGCTATAGAGCTGTTAGGTTCTATGCTGCCTCACTTTTATTGCGCATGGCTCCCTGTAAAGGTAGTCTGGCCTAATTCATAGCCTGTAGGTGAATTAAAAAGTAATTAAATAAATCCATCAGGAGATCACAAATTGTAAGTGATCTCTTTTTTTGTGTAGAATCCATGCAGAAAGTGTATCCCCATCGAATTTATAACTGAATTTTGTTCGAATAAAAAATAATGTCCTTCCCTCTAATGACAAATTTTACCAGGTAACCTTGCTATAATTGTTGGACAAGACTTTCGAGTTGGGGGAATGATGATGCTTGATAAAATCGAAATATACCCTTATCAGCGCATAATAGAGCCATCAGCCAGACAAAAGGCTCGCAATAAAAAAGTAACTATAAAATCTCTGGCCAGGGCTTTAAAAGCTGGCAGCCCGGAATTAGCAGCAGCTATAAAACAGGTGGCAACCCTGGAAAATATCGCTTTTGCAGTTATCGCAGTCATTATGGCGAGAGGATTCGTGTTAGGTGAGCTGTTACCTTTTATTTTTGCCTGTGTGGCCGCATTTGGATATCAGGAAAAACAGCGGGCCATGCTTATGGCGTGCTTTGCCATTCCCGGGTTTATTAGTGCAGTAAATGGTTTTGCTCTGGGGTCTAATATCCTTGCCCTGTGCGTTTTAGTGGGGTTGATAACTTACATTAGTATCCCTCGGGATAAAGTTTGGTGGGGGCTGCCCATCCTTACTATAGCGGCTATATTCTTGTCTAAAACTATCCTGCTTTTTATAAATGGTATGACCTTTTATGGGGAAATGGTGATAGTATTCGAGGCCTTGATAGCCGGCGTATTAACTTTCGTTTTTCTAGTAGCTAGTGATACCCTTAAACAGAAGAAAGCTTTAGTTAACTTTACCTTTGAAGATATTGCCGCTTTTATGGTTCTCGGGGTTGGTATCATTATGGGGCTAAATGGTATAAGCATTGCCGGGCTAAGTATCAGCAGTATTTTATGCCGCCTGGGCATTCTGATTGCCGCCTTCCTCTGGGGAAGTGGCGGGGGAACTATGGTCGGGGTAATGACAGGTATTATACCTTCGATTACTTCCAGTGTCTTTGCCCAGAGCGTGGGGCTGTATGCTTTTTCCGGATTGCTGGCCGGACTATTTAAAAACTTTGGCCGGCTAGGAGTTATGGTGGGATTTTTAATGGGTAACCTGGCGTTATCTATAGTTATCACTGAAACCCAGGCCACCATTTTAGGTATATGGGAAAGCGGCATAGCCTGTGTCCTATTTTTCTTATTGCCGCACTCACTTAAAGAAAAGGTGCCCGTGCAATCACTAGGTCCCATCCATAACCTTAAAGAAAATGAAGTGCAGTTAGTAGATGAACGCATCAAAGCCAGCGCCCGCAGTCGCATCGAACATCTAGCCAGTGTTTTCGAGGAACTGAGCAGTACCTTTATCGGAAACGCCGGTGCGAGGCAGGGAGTAGACCCAACTGCTTATCTTAATTATCTGTATGATGAAATCTCCCAGGGGTTTTGTACCAGTTGTTCGCGTTACGATGCCTGCTGGGGCAAGGATTGTTATAATACCTCCCAGGAAATACTGGAGATATTCGCCTTGGCGGAAGCAGGCAGTGAAGTAAAATATGAAGAATGCCCGGTAGAATTCCGCCGAAGATGTATCTACGGGCGGGAAATAATTAACACCATAAACTACCTTTTTGATAATCTGCGCATAAATGAATACTGGGTCCATAAACTCGATCAGTCACGCGACCTAGTTTCTACCCAACTGCACGGTGTCAGCCAGGTGATGAAAAATCTGGCCGAAGAGATAGATATTAATACTACAGTTGATTTTCCCCTCCGGGAAAAATTAATGCGCGAAAGCCGGCGCCTGGATTTCAAAATAAAGGATATTGTACCGGTACGTGCTAGCAGAGATCAGCTCTACATTAATATAGTGGCTGATTCTTGTTCTGATGGACAGGCTTGTGAGAATGCCGTGGCCATGTTTGTCTCCGGAGTTACCGGGGAGAAAATGGAGGTATGTAGCAAAGAATGCCCCCGGTTTATGGGCAAAGGCCCATGTGAATTTACCCTGACCCGGGCTTTTACTTATAAAGTTTTAAGTGGTGCTGCCCAGGTAGGCAAAGAAACTGTCTGTGGTGATAGTTTCACCATAGCGACCCTCAAAGAAGGCAAAGAATTAGTGGCCTTAAGCGATGGCATGGGGGTAGGAGAAAAAGCTTGCAATGAAAGCCAGGCGGCAGTAAGACTATTAGAAAATCTCTTAAGTACTGGTTACAGCCGGGAAACAGCGCTAAAAACTATTAATTCTGTCCTCCTACTCCGCTCGACTGCCGAGACATTTGCTACGGTTGATATGGTCATGGTTGACCTTTACACAGCTGAAGTTGATTTCATAAAAGTTGGCAGTGCCCCTTCCTTTATAAAAAGAGGTAAAAAAGTGGGGGTAGTAACATCGAATTCCCTGCCGATAGGGATTCTAGATAATCTGGATGTTATTAGTGAAAAACGCTGCCTCTGTCCGCGTGATCTGCTCGTCATGGTTTCTGATGGAGTGCTTGAGGCAGCAAGGGGTTCCGGAGGTGAAATGTGGCTGCAGCAATTTCTATCTGCTATCGAGGAAAAAGATCCCCAGATAATTGCGGAAATGATAATCAACAAAGCCTTAGGTCTGTGCAAAGGCAAACCTGCCGATGATATGACTGCTATTTGCATGTACATAGATATATAAAGAGTATCCTCCCTCCAAATAACTCGACAAAAGTGCTGCGGTGCTTTTGTTGAGTTATTTTTACAAAAGGGGTTTGACATACAGCTAAACTTGGGTAGCATTAGTATAAGGATATTTTAGTTTTACCCGAAATTTTTCAACAAAGCTTATAAATTCCTAAGACGCAGGTAAATATTTATGCAGGAAAAGGTAAAAAACTATATTAAAAAGCACCGTCTGATAAACCCGGGAGAGATGGTTGTTACGGGCGTTTCTGGGGGGCCTGATTCTATGGCCCTGCTCCATATTCTCAAAGTACTTAGTACGAGGATGAATTTTAGCATTACTGCTGCACACCTTAACCACCAGATTCGGGATGAGGCGGATGCGGAAGAACTTTTCGTGCGGGAATACTGCCAGCAGTGGCAGGTACCTTTCTATTCCCGGCAGCTAGATATTAAAAAACTGGCTGCAGACGAAAAAAAGTCTCTAGAAGAAACCGGGAGAGAATATCGCTACCGGTTTTTTAATGATCTGCTCAATAACCTGGGTGGACAGCGCATTGCTACTGCCCACCATCAGGATGATGTGGCAGAAACTGTCCTCATGCACCTTTTAAGAGGTAGTGGCATCAAAGGTCTGCGGGGCATCTTACCAGTCAATGGCAGCATAATCAGGCCGCTTTTAGCTGTTGATAAAGAACAACTCATTAATTATTTGCAGGCCAATGGTATAAATTATTGCCTGGATAAAAGTAACTATGACCCATTCTATATGCGCAACCGGATTAGACATCAGTTAATACCTGGTTTGCAGGCAGATTTCAACCCCCGCATAATACAAAATCTCAATCAGCTGGCAGATATAGCCAGAGAAGAAAATGACGCCATAGAATATGAAACTGACCAGTTATGGGATAAAATAATTATCAAGAACGCTATTGATCATATTATCCTGGACCGACAGGCCCTATTAGGGCTGCATAAGGCTTTCCAGCGCCGCATAATATTAAAATCCCTGGCCCTACTCAAAGGTGAACCAGGCTGGAATATGTCCGATATAAATATCATCATGGATATGGCTGGTAAAAAGGGATCAAGTAAGAAAGTTTATTTAAAAAAAGGCGTCAGAGCTGGTACTTGTTACGACCACCTAGTAATTGATACCCGGCCGGAAAAACATATTTCCTTTGCCTATCCAGTTACCATCCCGGGAGAAGTATATATTACTGAAACCGGGGAGAAATATGTATTTATCCTGGTACCAAGAGAAAACTACAAACTACAGGCGGGAGATATTTATCTTGATTATGATAAACTGAGCCCTGAACTCGAACTGCGGTCCCGCCGGACCGGGGATGTTTTTAAACCGGCAGGGCTCGGGGGGCATAAAAAACTAAAAGATTTTTTTATTGATTTAAAAATACCCTCGGCCGCAAGGGATAAAATACCCCTATTAGCAGCGGAAGAAAAAGTCTATGCTATCCTCGGAATGCGCTTGGCTGAGGACGTGCTGGTAGACGCACACACCAGACGAATTCTTGTAATAAAAAAGGAGGGTGTAGTCTAAAAAATCCATAGGCGTGCATTTAGATTGAAAACGATTGGCGGGTATGCTAAAATATGACGAAAATTCTTAAGGTTCCAAAGGAGAGGAATTATTTTGGATAAAGCTCTCAAAAATATAGCTATATATGTTCTAATCGTCCTGCTGGCTGTTTTTGCAATGCAGGTAGCATCTCGACCTGAACAGCGGGCCACTGAGTTTACTGAGCTGGAATACTTCGACAAAGTTGAACAAAACGAAGTTGCCACTGCGCTGGTCGAAGTAGATGATAATATCTATAAAATATCAGGAACTCTCAAAAATAGTAACAAATATACTACCACTGTCTCCCGGGAAAGCGATATTATTAAACTCCTGCGGGAGAAAAGAATTAACGTTTCCACCCAGGAGGTGCCACCGCCACCTTTCTGGATGTCGCTTTTGACCACATTACTACCCATTATAATTCTGATAGCGTTTTTAATCTTTATCATGAATCAGACCCAGGGTGGTGGTAATCGGGTAATGCAGTTTGGCAAGAGCAAGGCACGTCTAATGGACGGCGAAGATGTCAAAATCAGCTTTAATGATGTTGCTGGGGCCGAAGAAGCCAAAGAAGAAATGCAAGAAGTAGTGGAATTCTTAAAAAATCCGCAGAAATTTATCAAAATTGGGGCGCGTATACCTAAAGGTGTTTTACTATATGGCGCCCCGGGTACAGGTAAAACTTTAATGGCCAGAGCAGTAGCAGGCGAAGCTGGAGTGCCTTTCTTTTCCATTAGCGGTTCTGACTTTGTAGAAATGTTTGTCGGTGTTGGTGCTGCCCGGGTAAGGGACTTATTTGAGCAGGCCAAGAAGAGTGCACCTTGTATAGTATTTATTGACGAAATTGACGCCGTGGGCAGACAGCGTGGAGCCGGCCTGGGCGGAGGACATGACGAAAGAGAACAGACCTTAAACCAGCTGCTGGTAGAGATGGATGGTTTCAGTACGAATGAAGGGATCATAGTTATGGCCTCTACGAACCGTCCCGATATACTAGACCCGGCCCTTTTGCGTCCAGGTAGATTTGACCGGCATATATTAATCGACCGGCCGGATGTCAGAGGCAGGGAAGCTATTCTTAAAGTGCATATAAAAGATAAACCGATAGAGGAAGATGTTAATCTAGGGATCCTGGCCAAGCGTACCCCCGGTTTTACCGGAGCTGACCTGGCCAATGTAGTTAATGAGGCGGCCCTCTTAACAGCGCGCCGTAACAAAGAAGAAATCACTATGAACGAACTGGAAGAATCTATCGAGAGAGTACTAGCCGGACCCGAAAAAAAGACCCGGGTTATTTCCGAAAAGGAAAAACGTCTGGTGGCTTTCCACGAAGCTGGTCATGCTTTAGTAAGCTATTTTCTACCGGATACTGATAAACTGCATAAAATTTCTATCATACCCCGGGGAAGAGCAGGCGGATATACCCTATTGCTGCCTGAAGAAGACCGTAATTATATGACCAGATCGCATTTACTCAATGAAATTACTACCCTGTTAGGTGGGCGAGTAGCGGAAGCACTAGTACTAAATGATATCAGCACTGGTGCCCAAAATGACCTGGAACGTGCCAGCGGGATCGTGCGCAAAATGATTACCGAATATGGTATGTCAGACGAACTTGGTCCCCTTACTTTCGGGCATAAAAGTGAAGAAGTCTTCCTGGGCCGGGATATTTCCCGGGATAGAAATTATTCTGATGCTATAGCTTACGCCATAGATAAAGAAGCCAGCATATATATGGAAAATAGCTATAAAAAAGCGGAACATATTTTACAGGAAAATATGGATAAACTCCATCAAGTAGCGGCTAAACTTATGGAAAACGAGACCATGGAAGCCAGTGAGTTCGAAGCGATTATGAGCGGAGAGGAATATATTCCTGCTGCTGAAGAAGTGGTTGCGAGTGAAAACCAGGAGGACGCTGAGTAAATATAAATTCAACGCGGAATACGCGGATTTTATAGGATTAACGCGGATATTTCTTTTTAAAATAACCGGGCCAGGGGCCCGGTTAAATCTTTTCTAGTCACATTAACACATAAAAAGAGTACATCAAAACAGCCTTTTTGGTGCTTTTTGCAGTATTATCACATTATTTTATCGTGATGTGAAGGATTTTTGCTAATGCCGTTTAATATAATAAATACCAGGAAAGATAATAATAAACTTTATTGAGGTGAATAATTTGAAAAGGGTAGAGTTATTAATAAACGATACGCTTTACAAAGAATATATTCAGCGTAATATCGAAGCGGAACAGGAACCCAAGTCTTGCCAGCATGATTTCCACCATCATCTGGATGTAGCCAGAATAGTTTACATCCTGGTTCTAGAAAATAATGATTTGAATTACTTTATCAAAGATAGTGGTGTGAGTGGCAAACTGGCGGCCAAGGAAGTCATCTACGCTGCGGGACTCTTGCATGACATTGGTAAATGGAAAGAGTATAAAGTAGGAGTTGACCATGCTGCCTTTGGTGCCCGGCTGGCGCGGGAAATACTGCCCCGGGCTTTCTTTAGCTCTAATGAGGTAGATTTAATTTGCCAGGCCATATACGAACATCGTAACATAAGTCGGGATATGAGCTTTTTAGGCGAAAGACTTCATCGGGCAGACAATCTTTCCCGAGTCTGTCAAAAGTGCGAGCAGCGCAGCCAGTGCCCAAAAATCCATAAACAGGAAATAAACTTATCTAACTTTGAATATTGATGGCTGAACAAGCTTACACGGACAAGTCCATATAAGCAGGTCAATCACTTACTAATAACAAGGAGCACTAATATGAGTAGCAATCATGCGATATTTATTCACAACCAAGAAGAAGCAAAAAAATTTCTCGCCGAAATAGATATTGACCCCCGGGCTTTTGCCTATATGGTTCCCAAAGCAGTATTTCATTGTATAAAACTTAAGCATATACAGTGTAGGGCTGCTAATATAATTAAGCAAGAAATGCTCTCTAAGGGTGGAGAAGCAGCAGTAAAAAAAGATACGCTGTTTGGGCAAGGACATACGGATGTCCTCTTGATGGGAACTCTGAAACATTACCGCCTCCTAATAAAAAAGCTAAAGGTTCAGCCTCTGGGGCTCCGGGAGCTGGCCGATGAAATTCAGGCTATTCTGAATAACCTAGAGCCAGCCAGGCAAACTATGCAGTTGGCTAATGGAGGAACTCTAGAATTCGGGCAAAAAACTCTGGTTATGGGCATATTAAATGTTACCCCCGACTCCTTTTCCGACGGGGGCAAGTTCTATGATAAAGAAATAGCGATAAAGCATGCTCTAGAAATGCTGGAACAGGGTGCAGACATCATCGATATTGGAGGAGCATCTTCCCGACCGGATTCCGAAATGGCTGATGAGGCCGAGGAAATACGCCGGGTTCTGCCGGTAGTCGAGCGCTTAGCCCGGGAAAAGACTATTATCTCCATTGATACCTTCCGGGCCGGAGTAGCCAAGGCTTGTCTGGAAAAAGGCGCCCACATTATTAACGATATTGGTCGGTTGCAGCTTGATCCAGACCTTCTGGGAGTGCTGGTAAAACATCAGGCTCCAGTCATATTAATGCACAACCGCATGCAGTTTCGCGCTGGAGAGCCGTACAACGATTTGGTGGCCGATATATGTGAGGAACTAGAAGAATCGATTGAGCAGGCAGTTAAGGCCGGTTTAAGCGCAGATAAAATAATAATTGACCCGGGGGTAGGTTTCGGAAAAACCCCGGAGGAAAATTTGGCGATTATAAACAGATTACGCGAATTCAGAAGCCTGGGTAAACCAGTTTTACTAGGAGTATCACGCAAATCCTTTATCGGTAAAACCTTGGGACTGGAAGTAGACGAACGACTTGAAGCTAGTCTGGCAGCTGCCGTTATGGGTATTATAAACGGGGCCGACATTGTCAGGGTACATGATGTAACTGCAACTAAACGTGCAGCCCTAATAACTGATGCGGCGTTGAGAGCTGAGGATAAAATCATGGCAGATGGGTGTCAAGAGAACCGTCCCCTTGACACCGGCGTTGAGAGCTAATGGATAAAATCACGGCCAAAGGCCTAAAGTTTAAAGGTTGCCATGGCGTTCTTACCCAGGAGAAAACAACTCCTCAGGAATTTATAGTTGACCTGGGCATGTTCCTTGACCTGCGAGCAGCAGGGCTAAAAGATGATCTAAAATTAACAGTTAATTATGATGAGGTTTTTCACCAGGTAGAGAACATAGTAGAAAAAGAAACATATAATTTAATCGAAGCCCTGGCAGAAAAGATCGCCGCCGAGTTATTAGCCAGGTTCCCGCTGCAGGCAGTTGAAGTTACCGTATACAAACCAGACGCGCCAGTGGAGGGAGACTTTGACTACTTTGCTGTAACTATAAAACGAACAAGGTAAAATATGGGCAAGAGTTTTCCGGTACTCGATAAAAATGTCGATAAACATCGATTTAATAAGTAGAATTACCGAATAAACTTCTTGCTCTATAATAATCTATATGCTAATTTAAAGGGGAACAAATGGAAACAAGAGCATACATCGGACTAGGCTCGAATATCGGCGAAAAAGCGCAGAATTTGGAAAATGCGCGGGCAGAAATAAACCAGATTACAGGAGTTAAGCTAGATAGTGTTTCATCACTATATGTGACCGCCCCTTGGGGCAAGACTGATCAGGAGGATTTTGTCAACCAGGTCGCCAGAATAATTACGAGTCTACCCGCCGGTGAACTATTACATCGGTTACAAGAAATTGAAATTAAAATGGGCCGCCAGCGTAAAGAAAAGTGGGGGCCCCGGATTATAGACTTAGATATTCTTTTATATGGGGAAGAAGTGTTAAACTCAGAGGAATTAAAAGTACCTCATCCTTACATGAGGGAAAGGTTGTTTGTACTGATCCCATTGCAGGAGATTGATGCGGAATTAGTATTTCCTGATGATGGGGCCATATTAGAGGAGGTGTTGAGTAGAGCTAAAGCCCGAGATGGAAACGAAAAAATTAGGCGAATGTGAATGGCGTCTCCCGCCGTTGAGTTACTGCTTGTATCCCTTTAAGGGAGCAAGACAGTATGGTTATCGAGGGTAAGGTATTTTACCTACCCGGAGGGGGGTTTGATTAATGAAGGCCAGGATAGGTATTATCGGGGCGGGAGTGGTAGGAACGGCAGTTGGGGTGGTACTGTCCAGAAAAGGTTATGAGATTACGGGTGTACATGATATAGAATCCGAATCTACAAAACAGCTTGTGGAACGGATCGGATGTAAGGCTTATGCATCACCTCAAGAAGTTTCTCACTCGGCAGATATTTTGTTTATCACTACCTGTGACACCGCTATTGAGGATGTTGTCAATAATCTGGCTGATAGCAGTGACTTTTCCCTCGGGCAGATTATTGTGCACATGAGTGGTGCCCAGTCATCAGAAATACTTGATAGAGCTAAAGAATTTGGCGCCATTGTCGCATCAGTGCATCCTTTGCAATCCTTTGCTAGTGTAGACCAGGCGATTGAAAATCTTCCCGGGTCTGTATTCAGCATTGAAGGGGATAAGGACGCGTATGAGGTTGCTGTATGCATCGTTGAAACCCTGCAGGGGGAATATTTCTTCATAGATCGAAAGGCCAAGCCATTATATCACGCCGGGGCTTGTGTAGTTTCTAATTATCTAGTTACCCTGATAGACTTTGGGGTAAGGTTTTTAGAATCAACAGGTATACCTCGGGAGTCTGCTGTAAAGGCTTTGATGCCACTAATTAATGGAACTGTTAATAATGTTGAGAAGATCGGTATACCAAAGGCGTTAACCGGTCCGATTGCGCGTGGGGATCTTGGTACTATTTTGAAACACCTGACCTGCCTGGAAGAGATGGCACCTGAACTCATCAAACTCTACAGCTGGTTGGGCTTTTATACTGCCCAGATTGCTCTGGAAAAGGGTACTATTGATACCGACAGTATGGAAGAATTTCAAAATGTATTTATGACGGAAATTGCACGTATAGCATCGGCTAGTTAATAAAGTATGGTACTTATCGAATCGATGACGACAGGGATTTAAGGAGGGTATTTAATATGGCCAGAATATCTACGGTTAGCTTAAAAGAGAAAAAACAGAAACAGGAAAAGATTACTATGCTAACCTCCTATGATTGTTTTACTGCAGCTATGGTTGACGAAGCAGGGATTGATATGATACTGGTAGGCGATTCGCTTGGTATGGTAGTACTCGGTTATGAGAATACCTTGGCAGTGACCATGAATGACATGATTCATCATACCCGGGCAGTAGCCGGAGCAACTAGCCATGCCATGGTAGTTGGGGATATGCCTTTTCTATCCTACCATGTATCCTTTAAAGAAGCAGTCCGTAATGCCGGCAGATTTTTACAGGAGGCCGGTGCACAGGCAGTAAAACTGGAGGGCGGAACTGAAAGGATAGATACGATAAAAGCTATACTTGATGCTCAGATTCCCGTGATGGGGCATATAGGGCTTACGCCTCAATCAGTTAACCAACTGGGAGGTTTTAGAGTTCAGGGCAAGGATTTTGAGACAGCCAGCAAATTAATAGAAGACGCTAAAGCCCTCGATGAGGCTGGAGTTTTTGCTATAACGCTGGAATGTGTTCCTACCGGGCTGGCCCGTAAAATCACGGAAGAAGTATCAGTTCCAACTATCGGAATTGGTGCAGGACACTACTGTGATGGTCAGGTATTAGTAATAAATGATGTTTTAGGGATGTTTAAAGGGCATACACCTAAATTCGTCAAACAATATGCTAACCTGCAGCCAGTTATCATGGAAGCTATAAAAAGTTATAAAAAAGAAGTTGAAGAAGGTACTTTCCCAGGTAAAGAGCACGGCTTTTCTATAAACGAAGAAGTGCTGGAAAAACTTTATTAAATTAATTTCATAATAAAGAGGAGTAAAAATGCAGGTATTTAATAGTATTAAAGAAATACAACAATGGTCCCTGCAGAACAAAAAACAGGGTAAAACTATCGGGCTTGTACCTACTATGGGTTACCTACATAATGGGCATCTTTCACTGGTAAGAGAAGCCAGGAAACAATGCGATATAGTAATAGTCAGTATTTTTGTTAACCCCATACAGTTTGGTGTTAACGAAGATTTCGATGAATATCCGCGTGATATTCAAAGGGATCAATTGCGGCTGGAAGCAGAAAAAGCTGATGCCATATTTGCACCGGCCATAAAAGAAATGTACCCGGGCGGCTATAATACTTATGTAGAGGTTTTGGGAGAAATCCCCGGCAAGCTTTGCGGTTCTAGGCGTCCCGGGCATTTCAGGGGTGTTACTACCGTAGTTAGCAAATTATTTAACATATGCCTGCCGGATAAGGCCTTTTTTGGCCAGAAAGATGCCCAGCAGGCCTTAATAGTAGAAAAAATGGTAAAAGAACTCAACTTTCCCCTGGAAATAGTGAGGGTGCCCATAGTCAGGGAGGAAGATGGGTTAGCTATGAGTTCCCGGAATGTATATCTTGATCATGAGCAGCGCCATGAAGCTCTGATATTGTGGCAGGCACTGCAAAAAGCGCAAGAGAGCATCCGGAGTGGGGAGACGAATGTGGAAACAGTCAGGCGACAGATTAAGCAAATGATCGTAGCTTGTCCGCAGGCGCAGATTGATTATATAGAAATATATAATGCATCTGATCTGGCGGATCTCCAAAAAATAAGGGGGCAGGTGTTAATAGCACTTGCAGTTAAATTTGGGAGTACCAGGTTAATTGACAACCTGATTGTGGAGGTGTAATCAATTGCTTCGTTACATGCTCAAGTCAAAGATACATCGCGCTGTAGTTACAGAGGCGGATCTAAACTATGTAGGGAGCATAACCATTGACAGGGATTTGATGGAAGCTGCAGACATATTACCGAATGAAAAAGTCACGATTGTCAATAATAATAATGGCCAACGTTTCGAGACTTACGTCATCGAAGGAAAGGCTGGATCAAGGATAATATGCCTGAATGGGGCTGCGGCTCGCCTGGTGCAAAAAGGCGATGTAATAATCATTCTTACTTATACTATATTAGAAGATGAAGAATGCCAAAAGCACAAACCCCGGCTAGTATATGTCAATCAAAATAATGAGATTAAAAAGGTTTGCCAGGGATGTTACGAATAGGAGGATACGCTGGTTATGTCAAGAGATGCACTAGAGTATATAGCCCGGAGGAAGAAAGAAATTAATGCATTGATCATGGCTCATTATTACCAGTTACCGGAAATACAAGATGCGGCTGATTTTATTGGCGACTCGCTGCAGCTGGCCAGACAGGCAGCTGAGACTGATGCTGATGTAATCGTATTTTGCGGGGTCAGTTTTATGGCGGAAAGCGCCAAAATATTAAGCCCGGAAAAAACTGTGTTACTACCTGATATAGAAGCTGGTTGCCCGATGGCTGATATGATTACGGCTGAACAGCTGCGGGAGACAAAAGCTCGGTATCCTGGTGCGGTAGTAGTTTGCTATGTGAACTCTTCTGCCGAAGTTAAGGCTGAAAGCGACATTTGCTGTACATCTTCTAATGCAGTAAATGTAGTAAAATCTATTCCCGAAGATCGTGAGATTATTTTCGTACCTGACCGTAATCTGGGTGCATATGTCCAGAGCCAGACGGGGCGGGAAATGATCTTGTGGGAAGGATACTGCCCGGTACATAATATCTTAACTGCACAGGAGATCGAAGAGCAGATGCAAAAACATCCCGGAGCTAAAGTAGTAGTTCACCCGGAATGTCCGCCAGAGGTAATTGCCAAAGCTGATGCAGTTCGCTCAACTGCGGGTATATTACAATATGTGCAGTCCACTCCGGGACAAGAATTCATCATTGGCACCGAGGAAGGTTTTTTACATACTGTGCAGAAAAAGTGCCCGGATAAAAACCTTTATCTGGCCCGTACCGAATTCATGTGTCAGGATATGAAATATATTACTCTGGAGAAACTAGCTAATGCACTCCGGGAAATGCAATATCAGGTGGAAGTCCCCGAGGCAATACGGCAAAAAGCTCATCAATCTCTGGAAAAAATGCTTTCTATTGCATAAGAATAAGAGTAAAATCAAGGAGAGCTAAAATTAATATTTTAGAGCAAATATGTTTAGAGTGAGAAGTGTAAAATGATCATTACAAGATATATAGGGGGTCTGGATAAGCAAACTCCCATTACACCAACTGATTTTCTAATTATAGGTGGAGGAATTGCTGGTCTTTTTACAGCATTAAAGGCTGCCAAATATGGGAAAGTAGTAGTACTTACTAAAAAAACCATAAAAGATTCCAATACCGGATTAGCTCAGGGGGGAATTGCCGCTGCCGTACATGAGGAGGATTCCCCTTTTTTACATCTCGAAGATACCTTGGAAGCTGGTGCCGGGCTTTGTAATGTCGAGGCGGTTGATGTTCTAGTTTCTGAGGGGCCGGACAGAGTAAGGGAGCTTATGCAGGCGGGAGCGAAGTTTGACATGAAGGATGGCAGTATTTCCCTGGCCAGGGAAGGTGCCCACAGCAGAGCGCGCATCCTGCATGCCGCTGATGCTACTGGTGAAGCTATCCGTCAAGCGCTAGTCACGAGTTGTGAAAGTAATCCGGATATTACCATTATTGAAAACCAATTTTTAATAGATATACTAGGCAGTAAGCAGCGTAAAGAAACGTATGGCGCACTTGTTTATGATGCCAAAACCGGGGACAAGCTGATCTATATAGCCCGGGCATTAATAGTAGCTACAGGTGGAGCTGGACAACTTTATAAATATACGACTAATCCTGATGTGGCTACCGCTGATGGCATGGCAGCATGTTTTCGTGCCGGTGGACAACTTAGTGACCTGGAATTTATACAATTTCATCCAACTGTTCTTTTTAGCCATGATACCCAGCGCTTTCTTATCTCCGAAGCTGTGCGAGGAGAAGGAGGTCTGCTTTACAATGCTAAAAACGAGCGTTTTATGCACCAGTATCATCGCATGGAAGAACTGGCACCCCGGGATGTGGTATCCCGCGCTATTGTAAATGAAATGGCTATGTCTAACACCGAATATGTTCACCTCGACATGAGGGGCATACCCGGCGTAAAAGAGCGGTTTCCTAACATTTACCGCACCTGCCTGAAAAGAGGCATAGACATAACTAGAGATTATGTTCCGGTATCACCGGCGGCCCATTACACCATGGGGGGTATTACTACTAATACTTATGGAGCAACGAACCTTCATGGGCTTTATTCCTGTGGTGAAGCAGCCTGTACTGGTGTACATGGAGCTAATCGTCTGGCCAGCAATTCCTTATTAGAAGGAATTGTTTTCGGGAACAGAATCATTGATAAAGTCGAAGAAATTCTTAGCCGGCAGCGTATCCGGGAAGAAGAAATCTTTGACGAATTTGATAATAGTCAGGTGTATAGTCCTGAAAAGCAAAAAATTGACCCCTTTACGGCTAAAACCAGGCTCCAGAATATTATGTGGGAAAATGTGGGTATAATAAGAAATGAAACCGAGCTTAAAAAAGCTAACCAGGAGGTAGAATACCTCTACCGTAACCTGGCCTGTGGTGACGATATTTTGAGTTATTTTGAAATCGTTAACATGTTAACAGTAGCCCATGTAATAATTCAGGCAACTCTCTGGCGCCAAGAGAGCCGGGGTGGGCATTTCCGCTCCGATTACCCGACTAGAGACGACATAAACTGGATAAAACATAAGTCATTCGAAGTCAAGTAGGGACGGTTCTTGACTTGAATTGCACCCAGCTACTTTTGCTTTTTAGTTATTTAACATTTGTGGATGTGGAGGCATAGGATGCAATATTTGGGATTAAATGAGCTTATAAAAAGAGCTCTGGAAGAAGATATAGGTCATGCAGACATTACTACCCAGAATCTGATCCCGGTTGATCATCAATCCCGGGGAATTTTTTATGCTAAATCACCTGGTGTAGTAGCTGGTGTGGAAGTTAGCCAGGCAGTTTTTAAATACTTGGACCCAGAAGTAAAATTTACTATATATAAGGAAGATGGCAGTGAAATAAATCCGGGCGACATTATAGCTGAAGTTGCTGGCAGCACTGCTACCCTATTGACCGGGGAAAGAGCGGCCCTTAACTTTTTACAACATCTTTCCGGCATTGCCAGCAAAACTCATGCCATGGCGGCAGCGATCAAATACTTTAAAGCCGAGTTAGTTGATACTCGTAAAACTACTCCTGGATTAAGAGTCCTGGAAAAATATGCGGTAGCTGTTGGTGGAGCTCGTAATCACCGTTTCGGGCTTTATGATGGGGTTATGATCAAAGATAACCATATCAAAGCAGTAGGTAGCATTCAAAAAGCAGTATCTACCCTGCGCATCAAAGTACCGCATACGGTTAAAATTGAAGTAGAAGTAGAAAACCTGGATCAGCTGCAGGAAGCTCTAGAATCCCGGGCTGATATTATTATGCTGGATAACATGGATATAGAAACTATGAAAAAAGCAGTGGAAATCACAGCGGGACAAGCTTTACTGGAAGCCTCAGGAGGCATAAACGAAAGTACTCTGGTAGAAGTAGCTAAAACCGGAGTAGACTTTATCTCCGTAGGCGCCCTGACCCATTCAGTAACCAGCCTGGATATAAGCTTTAACCTGCAATAAAAATAGCTGCTGGGGCAGCTGTTTAATTTTGAATTTTGATTCCACTGCAAAAAGTATTAATTATGCACCGGGCTTGAGTAATTCAACGCGGAACCCGCGGATTTTCAAGGAATTACGCGGCTTTGGTTAACGTTAAAAAAGAGCGAAATAGGGATTATCCCTGCTATAATTTAGAATTTATAATTGCCAAATACAAAAGATTTAACACCATTTTTAAACTACGTATTCATTAAGTTGCATTGGGAAAGGGGTTTCCGCAGGGGAATCAATTTTAAATTTTTAATTAATGTAGGAATGCGAACGCATTCCTTTTTCTATTTCCCTATCGTGTAGCCCGGAATTTACCCTTTAGGGGCACAGGCATTCCGGGCGGTACCCCGCCGGGTAAACCATACCGGGGAATAAATTCCCCTCTACACGGGTTGGGGGGTGCCGGACATATTGCTGGTATTAGCCATATTCGCGTAGCCCGGAATTTACCCTTTAGGGGCACAGGCATTCCGGGCGGTACCCCGATATAATCAAATGTACAGCATGCAAGAGAACTCTCCTGAGGTGTGAGGTTCTCTTTTTTAGTTAGAATATAAAATAAAATTAGAACCAACGTTGCACGTTTTTATTGCGCAGTTGTTAACCGTGTAGTATTATATTGGTTAACAACTAAGAGGAGAGATGTAGACAGATGAAGATTACAACTAAAGAAATGGTAATGGCTGCCCTATTCACTGCTTTAATGTGCACAGTAACTATCCTGGTACGAGTTTTTCAACCAGTTGTAGTTATCCCCTTTAGTCTGCAACCGCTGATTATGCTGATTGCTGCCTGTGTACTTTCACCCACCGCAGCATTTCTCAGCATGCTGGCATACGTAGTTATGGGTCTTATAGGCCTTCCGGTTCTATCAGTTCCTCCCTATGGAGGGCTGGCCTACTTCTTAATGCCCAGCGCCGGGTTTCTCCTGGCTTTTCCGCTCAGTGCCTGGGTACAGTCCCGCTTAATAAAAAAGGTTAACCTGATTAATTTTATCCTGGCCGGATGTGCCGGTATCATAGTTTTATACCTGGTTGGACTACCTTATATGTATATAATACTAAATTTCTATCTCGGCCAGGCTGTTAATATTATGAAAGTGTTACAGTGGGGTTTCTTCCCCTTCATATCATTTGACCTGCTCAAAATCGTAATTGCCGCCCTGCTTGCTCTAGAATTGAGCAGGAGATTAAATGTTAAAAGAGAAATTAAAGCGTAAGGATTTACGGAGCCGGGGTTAAAGCTCAGGCTTCGGCTGGAGGGTGAAGTAAATGGCTAACTCAATTACTGATGTAAAAGGAATCGAAGTTGGTTCCGTAGAAGATCTTAACGCTTTAACCGGATGTACCGTCATCCTCACCGGGACCGAGGGGGCAGTCTGCGGGGTTGATGTAAGGGGAGGCGGCCCGGGAACAAGGGAAACCGATCTGCTTTCCCCGCTTACCGCCATTGAAAAGGTACATGCGATTCTGTTAAGCGGGGGGAGTGCTTATGGTCTAGATGCCGCTGGGGGAGTGATGAACTTCCTGGAAGAACATGGCACCGGCCACCCGGTAGGATTTACCGTAGTACCTATTGTACCGGCAGCCATTCTCTTCGATCTGGGAGTTGGTGACTGGCGGGTACGTCCTGACCGTCAAATGGGCTACCTGGCGTGTCAGAAAGCCGGGGTCCAGGTGCGGGAAGGCAATGTGGGAGCTGGAGCCGGGGCGACCGTAGGCAAGATAAAAGGCGTCAAATACGGTACAAAAAGCGGCCTGGGCAGCTGGTCGATTACTTTGGAATCCGGCTTAACCATAGGTGCCATAGCCGCAGTAAATGCCCTAGGGGATGTTATAGATCCCGATCAGGGCAAAATTATTGCTGGTGTACGAGGAAAAGAAGGTTTTCTCGGAACTCCACAGGTCTGGGAGCAGGAGAAAAACGGCATACTTAACCCCCGGGCCGGAACTAATACAACTATTGCGGTAGTAGCATCTAATGCCAGGCTAGACAAAGCCGGCGCTACTAAAGTAGCCCAGATGGCTCAAAACGGCCTGGTCAAAGTGATTAACCCGGTTCATACCATGTTCGATGGTGATACCGTCTTTGCCCTAGCTACCGGGGAGCTAACTGCCGATATTAACCTAGTAGGTTACCTGGCCGCAGAAGTATTATCCCAGGCTATCTTACGGGCAGTTTACAAAGCCGAAACTATTCAGGGAATAAAATGCTGGAAGGATTAAAAAAGGAATGGCGAGCAGAGTAATTATAAATAACAAGGCTGTTAGAACCGCTGCTTGCACATGAGGATGTAGATGATGGCCACCCCCTCCCTTGTTGATAAATGCTCAAGATTCTGATATAATATGGGTGCAAATATTGAGTGAGGAGGTTTTGAAATGCCAAATATACGACCCATTTCGGATTTAAGGAACAATGCCAACGATATTTCGGAAATTTGCCATCAGACCCGTGAGCCGGTTTTCATCACCAAAAACGGTGTGGGAGATATGGTTGTGATGAGCGTGGAGGCTTATGAGCGCCAGCAGGCGCTGATCAACCTATACGCAAAACTAGCCGAGGCGGAGGAAGAAATCATAAGCGGGGCACAGGGCGAGGATTTCTTTGAGATATCGAAGCAGTTAAGGGATACGGTTCATGGACGGCTATAAGGTGAAGATATATCCCGCTGCCAAGCGGGATCTGAAGGACCTCATCAACTATCTCAACACCCTTTCTGCCGATGCCGCACTCCGGTACTATGATCTGATTATCGAAAAAATCGGCAATCTTTCGCAGATGCCAGAGCGTTGCCCTTATGTGCGCAACAATTCTCTGAAAGTGAAGGGCTACCGCTGTCTGGTTGTGGAAAACTACCTTGTGTTTTATGTTGTGAAGGGTGACACCGTACAGATTCGCCGTATTCTCTATGGCAAACGCAATTATGAATGGCTCCTGTGAAATTGTGCCACGGCCAACGAAATTAGCGTTACCACTCTATAAGCTCTATGGTTCGTCATCAGGCAGTATCGGCAAATCGCAAAGTTGTCATCCGATTTCTAAAAAACGCTGCTAGTCATCATACATCATTTAATCACCTCCTTTGCACATTTTTAGGGAAACTCAATACTTCTATTAATCCTAAAAACATAATTATCCAAAAATTAACTGGTGATTATGCACTAAGATTATATACTGTAAAGCAAAACTCTCATATAATTAGACCCGAGCAGGGCTCGCAATCCTGAAAATACTAACTCCTGAAAAAGACTCTAAAAAACTAATATTTAGACAATAGGTAAATATCGGTCATAAATAACAGCAAAATTAAACTCTTGCTATACTGGGCTTAAAGCAGGTTTATCTAAACAAATGTTTAGAGACTAAGCAAATGTTTAGATGAAAATTCAACAAAAAATGCAGGCGTCTAAACAAATGTTTAGATTCTAAACATTTGTTTAGAAGAACAGCCGCAAAAGCCGATATAACAACGTTTCAACTGGTGTAAATTTATTATCGGAACCGTGAAAAACAAGACATAACGTCTAAAAAGCGCAACGCCCAGCAGCCTGACAGGCAAAATACCATTAAAACCCAGGCTCAGATCCTTGATATATCGGGCTTAAAGCCGATTTATCTAAACAAATGTTTAGAGCCTAAACATTTGTTTAGATAAACCCTCACAAACGCCTGTATAACAACATTTATGAGCTGGTAATTTATTATCGGAACGTAACGCAAGGAGAACGTCAGATAACATCGTTGTTTAATAAAAAGGGGGGAGCGTAATGGTACTCGTTTTTGATATTGGCAATACTAATACGGTAGTGGGAGTCTTTAATGGTGATAAACTCCTCACCCACTGGAGAATTCGCACTGATACCCTGCGCACTTGTGACGAATATGGTATCATGATCAATGCTCTGTTTGACTATAACAAGCTCGACGCAAAAAAGATTAAGGCAGTTACTATCGCTTCCGTAGTTCCTTCTCTAATGCTGGAAATGGAGACCATGTGCCACAACTATTTTTCCTGCCGGCCACTGGTAGTAGGACCGGGAATCAAAACTGGCCTGGATATAAAATATGAAAACCCGCGCGAAGTAGGGGCAGATCGGGTAGTTAATGCTGTTGCCGCTTATCATAAATATGGCGGACGGCCCTTAATCATAGTTGATTTTGGTACTGCCACCACCTTTTGTGTCGTCAATGCCAGAGGGGAATACCTGGGCGGAGCTATCGCACCAGGCATAAGAATATCAACCGAAGCCCTCGTCTCACGGGCAGCCAAACTTCCCCGGGTAGAACTAATTAAGCCTAAAAGCCTGATTGGCAAAAACACCGTAGCCAGTATGCAGGCAGGTATAGTTTATGGTTTTGTCGGGCAGGTTGAAGGCATCATCAACCGGATGAGAAAAGAGATTGCAGGGGATCTCCTGGTAGTAGCCACAGGTGGACTGGCTGCTGTAATCGCCAGGGAAACAGACGTAATAAATGTAGTAGACGAATTTCTTACACTAGATGGTCTACGACTAATATATGAACTAAACCGGGGGTAAGAAATGTTCCTTATAGGTAACGTAGCAATTAATAACCGGGTGCTGGCTGCTCCTCTGGCAGGAGTTACTGACAAAGCATTCCGCATTATAGCCCGCTCCTGCGGGTGTGGTATGACCTTTACCGAGATGATCAGTGATATGGGGCTAGTTTATGATCAGGAAAGAACTAGGCGTATGGCCGACTTGATTAATGAAGAAAGGCCTATTGCCGTGCAAATATTTGGTTCCGAGGTAGAGCCCATGATAAAAGGGGCAAAAATTATTGAAACTATGGGCGCCAGCATCATAGACATAAATATGGGCTGTCCCACTCCTAAGATAATCAAAAACGGAGAAGGCTCCGCTCTAATGCTCGATATTGAAAAAAGCAGAACCATTATAAGAGAAGTAGTAAAAGCCGTTAAAGTCCCGGTAACTATAAAAATGCGCAAAGGTTGGGATGATGATCATATCACCTGTATTGATTTGGCCGGAGCAGCAGAACAGGAAGGTGCCAGCGCAGTAACCTTGCACCCCCGAACCCGTATGCAGTTTTTCTCGGGCCAGGCCGACTGGGACATGATTAAAGAGATGAAAAAGCATGTTAACATTCCAGTTATAGGTAATGGGGATATATGGACGGCACAAGATGCCTTGCACATGCTGGATTATACCGGCTGTGATGCAGTCATGATTGGGCGCGCTGCCATGGGTAACCCCTTTATCTTCCGCGAAACAGTAGAGCTGGTAGAAAACGGCCGAAAAATCGAGCCACCAACTACGGAAGAAAGGATCTCCATGGCTATTAAACACCTGGATTTAGCCTGCCTTTATAAAGGAGAACTAGTAGCCGTCCGCGAAATGCGCAAGCATTTTTCCTGGTACATCAAAGGCATGTCCGGAGCAGCCAAAATCCGCCAGGACATAAACCAGGCCACCACCAGACGCGAACTCATCACTATTATCAAACGAATACATACGGGCAGCAAAGCTATTTTTGAATTTTAACTTAAGAACGTGCACGCGAGTGCGTTAATTTTTAATTAATGAAGGGAAACTAGCGTTTCCCTTTTTTTGTTGCCTGGTGGCGCCGTAGGGGAATGAATTCCCCTCTACACGGGTTGGGGGGTACCGGACATATTGCTGGTATTAGGCATATTCGTGTAGCCTGGAATTTACCCTTTAGGGGCACAGGCATTCCGGGCGGTAGAACCCCGCCGGGTCCATATAAATTATAGCAGGGATAATCCCTATTTAGCTCTTTTTTAACGTTAACCAAGCCGCGTAATTCCTTGAAAATCCGCGGGTTCCGCGTTGAATTACTCAAGTCCGGTGCATAATTAATACTTTTCGCAGTGGAATCAAAATTAAAAATTAAAAAACCCCCGTGCCCCGCACTGGAGTTGCTAATAAACAGAAAGTAGTATAAAATTAACAAAAAATCATTGTGAACAACTTTGTGCGCAAGGAGAATATCCATGGAATTTTATCGGATTCAAGACAAAATAATAAGCTGGCAGAAGATTGACAAAACCTTGAGAAAAATACTTATGCTTCGTTCCCGGGGGTTTTCTCAGCAGGAGACCGCAGACCGCCTGCAGGTTGACCGCACCTTCATATCCCGCCTGGAGGGAATTGGCGAAGTGCGTAAAGGCCAGTCAGTAGCCTGTTTAGGTTTTCCCATACTTAATAAGGATGAAATAGCTGAGGTGCTGGAGAAAGCCGGGGTTGACTTTATCTTCCTGATGACCGAAAAAGAAAGGCTTGACTTCGTTAATAACCGCAGCGGCAAAGAACTATTAAACGAAATAATGGACTTAATTGCTCGGGTGAGAAATTATGAAGTAGTTATTCTCCTCGGGTCGGATGAACGTTTAAGGTTGTCGGAAGCAGTTCTGGATGGGCAGGTTATCTCCCTGGAGATTGGTTCTTCACCTATAACCGAGGACAAATGGGTAGATCCGCAGGAAATAAAGACAATAATGCGCTCCATTAAAGCAGCCAGATAAAAAAATACAGAAAAAGAAAGAGGCGCTACCAGCGCTTAAGGAGGTTCACGCCCGTGAAACGAATAGTCAGCGTTAGCCTGGGTTCCTCGAAAAGGGATCATGCCTTTGATACTGAATTTCTAGGAGAAAGTTTCCATATAGAGCGTATAGGAACTGATGGTGACTGGGATAAAGCCATAAACTTAATCAGACAACTAGATGGGAAGATAGACGCCTTTGGTATGGGTGGCATTGACCTCTATATTTATATTGCCGGGAAAAGATATATCATAAAAGATGCCCAGCGCCTGGTGGTGGAAGCTAAAAAAACGCCCATGCTGGATGGCAGTGGCCTAAAAAACACGCTGGAACGCAAATGCATCTTAGACATTCAGCGGGATGGAATTTATGATCTAAAAGACAAAAAAGTCCTCATGGTATGTGCGGTAGACCGTTTTGGTATGGCCGAGGCCTTTGAGGAAGTAGGAGCCCGGCTCACCCTGGGTGATTTCATTTACACAGTAGGAATTCCGCTGCCTCTACATTCCCTGAAGACTTTGAAAATTTTCGGGCAAATCGCGGCACCTTTTGTGGTAAAAATGCCTTTTGATAAATTATATCCCACCGGGGATAAGCAGAATGTCATAATTCCGAAACATTCACAATACTATTATGAAGCAGATGTTTTAGCCGGAGACTTTAATTACATTCGCCGCTACTTGCCAGATAAACTAAATGGGCAGGTGGTGATAACAAATACTACTACCCGGGATGACATGAAACTTCTTAAAGAGCGAGGTGTAAGCAAAGTGATAACTACTACTCCTGACATGGGCGGGCGTTCCTTTGGAACTAATGTTATCGAAGCTTTGATTGTAGCTATAATGGATCGCCCACTGGAAGAAATAACACCAGCAGACTACTACCATATATTGCAGGAGCTCGATATAAAGCCGGGGGTGGTAGACCTGGAGAAATTTAATGCTTGAACTTGATTTCGCTTTCTTTAACCTTATAAATACCGACAAACGGGGGTTAGCCTACCGGAAATTTTTTCTGGAAAAGTTAGCCCCGATTTTTTTCCGCCCTCGCATCGCCAGGTTAATAGATCTGGCTGACGTCCATCTCAAAGGGTGTAACATAGTTTTACCGCTGGGAAGAGGTAATTTCCAGCTGCTGGAGGAAGACAAACAGCAGGACTTATTCAACTATTCCATTCATATGAGCAGCGAATTTAACCTGCCGGCTCTGGCAGTAGATCGCCGGCTCAAAGAACAATTGCTTAAATTATCCAACGATTTCCCCTTAATATTTGGGGATAATTTTATCAAGGCACTAGCCTGTGCATATATTAAAAAATGGCTCGGAGTAAGAGCTATTAAAAAAATAATCATTGCCGGGGAGACTGAATATTTTATGAACTTCATTGAACACATCGCTCGCTTTGGCCGACCAGTTTCTATTCAAAATTATAATCCCACCCATTACGAAATCCTGGCTTACCGGCTACTTTACGAAAAAGGCAGTGCCGTTAGTACCAGCTACTTTAATCCGGCCAGCTGGGAGGCAGGTGACTTCATTATTATGCTTGATCCAGATCAGAACCAGATGGCAGTTCATGCTCCCGGGTCCTTTTGCCTGAAACTCGCCAATGATTATGCGGGTCTGGCTCCGGAACTGGAAAACAGTCTCATGCAAAGCGGACTGGAGGCTAATATGTATACCCTGGCCCCGATCATGGAAACCTATCTTGAGTTGCAGGCAGGAAATATTACACTTAATGCCGAACAGATTAAGCCGGAAGAGATAAATGCCGGGAACAAGTTCATTCAGCTGGAGGAGGCGGGGGAACAGCTCGGGTTCTGGGACTTCTTCCTTGACAAGGTCATATGAGGTCTTTATAATACCATAAAGGAAATTAGAGTCAGAACAATTTATGGTAAAAGGGTATAAAGCAGCAGCAAGCGAGTAGATCTCGCTTTTATAAGTTATTATCATTAAGTTAGGAGCGATTACATGGTAGAAGAGAAAGAAGTTATATTAACTAAAGAAGGCCTGGAAAAACTGGAAACGGAACTGGAACATCTTAAATCAGCCAGAAGGGAAGATGTTGCTGAACGGATAAAACAGGCCATAGCTTTTGGTGATATATCAGAAAACTCCGAGTATGAAGATGCGAAAAATGAACAGGCATTTATCGAAGGCCGGATCATCACCCTGGAAAAAATACTTAAAAAGGCTCGCTTAATGGAAGATAACGATATCCGTACTGATGTTGTATCGCTCGGATCTAAAGTTACCTTACAGGAAATGAAATCAGGACGGCAAGTATTTGTAACTCTGGTATCATCAGTTGAATCAAAACTCAAAGACGGCAAAATATCGGATGAATCACCAGTAGGAAAAGCGGTAATCGGGAAAAAAGTAGACACTGTGGTTAAAGTCGAAGCTCCGGCCGGAATTATACAATATAAGATAATAAAAGTTGAACGATAAGAAATGGTTTTAACCCGGGGAGTCAGTTAAATACCCCTTGGGTTTTGTTTTTAGTTATGCCTGGTAATTTTTTACAGGCAGTAAGGAAGTGTTTTAATGTCAGACCAAGAACAGAATATGAATGAACTTAAGAAAGTTCGCCTGGAAAAGCTGGAAGAACTGCAGGAAATGGGAGTAAATCCGTTCGGTAGCCGCTATGAACGTACTTCCAGGGCCGCACTCATAACCCAAAATTTTACCGAGCTAGAAGGGCAAAAAGTAAAAATTGCCGGCAGAATAATGGCCAAAAGGCGCCATGGTAAAGCAGGGTTTGCTAACCTTGAAGATATAACTGGTTCTATACAGCTCTATTTTAGAAAAGATGATGTAGGTGAAGAAAAATACGAGCTGTTTAAAAAGCTGGATATAGGCGATATTCTGGGTATAGAAGGAGAAGTTTTCCGCACCCAGAAAGGCGAAGTTAGCGTTCATGTAAGAGATATGGACTACCTTTCTAAATCCCTAAATCCCTTGCCCGAAAAGTGGCACGGACTAAAAGATGTAGAATTAAGATACCGCCAGCGCTATGTAGACTTAATAGTTAATCCAGAAGTAAAAGAAGTATTTGTAAAGAGAAGCCAGATTATCAAAGAAATTCGCAAATACCTGGAAAGCAAGGACTTCCTCGAAGTTGAAACACCTATGATGCACCCGATTGCAGGTGGCGCGGTAGCCCGGCCCTTTATTACCCACCATAATGCCCTGGACATGGAACTCTATCTCCGGATAGCTCCGGAATTATACCTTAAGAGGCTTATTGTGGGGGGATTAGAAAAAGTATATGAACTAAACCGTAATTTCCGCAACGAAGGCATATCTACCCGCCATAACCCTGAATTTACTATGCTGGAACTTTATCAAGCTTATGCTGATTATGAGGTCATGATGGAACTTACCGAAGATCTAATCTCTTCAGTAATGTACAAAATAAATGGCACCATGGTAGCGGAGATAGAAGGACATGAGATCGACTTTACCCCTCCCTGGAGGAGAATACCGATGCTAGATGCCATAAAAGAACATACCGGGCTCGACTTCATGACCCTTACAACTGATGACCAAGCTCGTCAGGCTGCCACAAAGCTGGGCATGGAAGTCAAAGCTGCTGCTACCCGAGGTGAATTAATAAATGAAATTTTTGAGGCATTTGTGGAGGACAAGCTAATTCAACCGACTTTCATTTATGGGCACCCGGTAGAAATATCCCCACTGGCCAAAAGGAATGCCGAGCATCCGGAATTTACTGACCGGTTCGAAGTTTTCATCTTGCAAAGAGAAATAGCTAACGCTTTTTCTGAATTAAATGATCCTATTGACCAAAAAAGTCGTTTCCTCAAGCAGGTGGAAAAAAGAGCTGGTGGCGATGCCGAAGCCCATATGATGGATGAAGATTACATAAATGCTCTGGAATATGGGATGCCTCCTGCCGGAGGCCTGGGAATAGGCATAGATCGTGTAGTCATGCTCCTAACTAACTCACCATCCATAAGAGATGTAATCCTCTTCCCAACCCTACGTCGGCGCGACTAACTTAAACGTTAAAACAGGGGGACAGTCCTTGGTGTTAACTTTTTTGACACCAAGAACTGCCCCCCTTTGTTTCGTTCTGTTTTACTTGCGGCAGGAACGGATATGCTATATTATACTAGAGAATATAGCCTTAGATTGAGGAGGAATAACTGGTGATCGATGATAAAGGAAGGTTATTTGGGGTAATAAATATTATCGACCTCATTGTTATTGTAGTGATAGCAATTGTAGCAGTCGGATTTTTCACTCGGGATAAAGACACCGGGGTGGCTGAAACGCCTACAGCGACGATCAAAGTTCTTTGCCCATACATGCGCCCGGAAGTGGCCGAGCAGATACATGAGGGAGATCAGATGCTGGCCCGGGGACAGCTGCAGCCTGTCTATGTAAAAAAACTAGAAGTAGTTAATGCCCGGGATTCAAATACTAGAGCTGATGGTGAACTAGTATTACAAGAGCACCCTTTTAGAAAAGATGTCTATCTCACCCTGGAAGGTCCAGTTTCCTATACGGGAGCAGAAATTAATCTGGCCGGGCAGCAAGTTCGTGCCGGCCTAGACAAATATATTGTTAAAACCCAGCGGTTTGAGGCTGAAGGCGAAATTCTTGAAGTAAAAATTCATAAATAATAAGAACCCGGAATGAATTCCGGGCTACACGGTGGGGGTACTACAATACAATGCAACAAACAAACGTAGAGGGGAATTTACCCTTAAGGGCACAGGCATTCCCCGGTAAACCACCTAATATATATAGATCGTTTAAGAAAGAGGAATCGTAATGCATTATTGGGAACATAGTTTAATCTATCGGATGCTGGCAGGCAGCTGGTTTTTTAGCTGGCTAATTACTGCTCCAGCCGATATATCCCATTACTATAAAAATTCTTGGAGCTACCGCGGGGCTGATAAGCTGGTCAATAGCCTTTGTAAATGGCTGCAGAAAGCTGGACAAGGGGTAAAAAAGCAGGAAACTGGTAGTATGCTAATAAAAAACCCGGTCGGCTTTATAGGTCTATTTATATTCTTTTACTTTGGTTTTGACCTGATTATTAACCTGCATGATTATCAAACCGGGAGAATTATCATAGGCATACTCCTGGCCGTAACCGGTTTATTACTACCACTTTTAAAACATGCCCCCGGCCTATGGCGGGGAAGTATTATATACCGGTGTATTGCCTGGTGGGCGCGGACGGATTAAAGGGCACCGAGATGTTGTGGGTGCCGGGGAATAAATTCCCCTCTACACATACCGCGTAGCGTAGCCCGGAATTCATTCCGGGTATTCCCGGGGGGCCCTGAAGGTAAATTCCCCGCTACTAATAAATTTATTGATAAGGTGTAGATATAATGCAGCGAATATTAGAAATCATTAACCGCTATCTATTATATATTGTAACTGGCTATGTGCTGGTAGACTATTTCTTGAGATTATCAGGCGTATCTTTTATGGCCAGTCTGTGGGATGAAACCTTATTTATCCTTCTAGTTGGCACTTGGATACTGCTGGCAGGAATTAAAGGGCTAAAACCACGGGCCAGCACCCTTTTAATCCCCTTACTAATTTTTTATGCCGTAATAACTTATATCTATCTGACTAAAAGCCCGGAACCGGGGGTAGCCTTCATGGAACTCAGGGCGCTCTTGCAATACACTTTCTGGTTCTTTGTCGGCTTAAACCTTATCAACAGCCGGCAGCAGGTTAAAAATATTTGTGATATTTTTATGGCCGTAGGCCTGATAGTAGCTTTATACGGCATATTCCAGTATGTCACCGGGGCAGAAATCCCTTCCACCTGGGTAGATAAAGCCGAAGAAAGCCTGCGCACCAGAGCTTTTTCCTTTATCGGCAGTCCGAATGTACTGGGCAGTTTTCTTATCTTGCATATTAGTATGGCGTTTGGTTCATTTATGGCTGCCCAACACTGGTTTAAGAAAAGAGTTTACCTGGGTATTACCGGA
Source organism: Syntrophomonadaceae bacterium (assembly GCA_028706315.1). Classification (GTDB taxonomy): domain Bacteria; phylum Bacillota; class Syntrophomonadia; order Syntrophomonadales; family Syntrophomonadaceae; genus STF2-222. The sequence goes on along the minus strand of JAQWBP010000007.1, from coordinate 34,370 downwards.
ACATCTATGCTCTGCCTAATATTTACCTTTTCCCGCGGCGCCTGGATAGTATTCTTTTTCGCCTTTCTCCTGTTGGCGTTATGGCTTGATAAAAGGATTCTTATCGCCCTGGTAATACTAGCTCTGATAACTCCAGTTGCTGTGCCTTCCGTTTATAACCGGGTGGCTTATATGTTAAGTCCTGAGTATGCAGCCTCTGCAGCAGAGGGTGGCAGAATCGCCCGGTGGTCGCAGGCAGTTGACTACTGGGAGGCAGATCCCGCTACTGGCCTGGGTCTGGGGAGATTCGGCGGCGGTGTAGCTATAGCTAATTTCCCTAATAGCGCCTATAGTGTAGATAATTTTTATCTAAAACTGGCTACAGAAACGGGACTCATGGGTCTGGGAGCTTTTCTATTACTAATATTTTCCGCTCTGCGACTAGGGCGGCGTTCGATTGAGCAGGTTAAGGATAACTATTTAAAAACTCTGGGTACCGGTATATTTGTCGGTTTAGTAGCGGTGCTCGGTCATAATATGGTAGAGAATATGTTTGAATTCCCGCTGATGGCAACTTATTTCTGGTTTCTCCTGGGACTTTTGGCAGCTCTGCCGCTAATTCAGGATAAAACCATGGAGGGAAATGAACATGGGTAAAATCCAAATACTCCATGTCATTGGGGGAGGAGAAATCGGGGGCGCCGAAGAGTTAGTTCTCGCTCTCATGCATCTCCTGGATAAGGATAAATATGAGCCCCATTTAGTCTGCCTTTGCCCGGGACCATTTGTGCAGGTAGCCCAGGAGCAGGAATTTAAGGCGAGTACTATCCTTATGCGGCATCGGCTGGATGTATCTACTATTGCTCCTTTGCAGGAGTATATCCGTACCAACCGCATCAATATTGTCCATACCCATGGAGTCAGGGCTAATCTGGTGGCCCGGATAGCGGCGAAAAAAGAAAAACTGCCGGTCGTAACTACCGTACACAGCGTACTGCGCTATGATTATGATACCTGGTATAAAGCGGCTTTTGCTCGTTGTATAACCATGATGACTAACCACCATACGGATAAATTTATTGCTATATCACGGGCCATAGCTGATGAAATTAAAACTATGCAGGTCCCGGATGAGAAAATCGCTATCATTCATAACGGGCTAGATACATCTAAATTTACCCAGCCCCGTGATCCAGATGAGATGAAAAAAGAGCTGGGCATAGAGCCCGGCTTACCAGTAGTAACCATGATTGCTCGCCTACACCCGGTCAAAGGGCATGAGTACTTTCTGCAGGCAGCCCGCAAAATCGTGGATACTGGCTTAAAGGCAGAGTTTTTAATCGTCGGGGAAGGATTTGAAAGGCCTAAACTGGAGAAAAAAGTGCGAGAACTGGGGCTGCAAAATAAAGTTAAAATGCCCGGCTACTACAGCCCGGTTGAAGATATATATGCTCTCTCTGATCTAGTTTGTGTTCCTTCACTCATGGAGGGGCTAGGCATGGTGATACTGGAAGCCATGTATTTTAATGTGCCAGTTGTAGCTAGTGAAGTTGGCGGGATACCAGAAATAGTTGAGCACCGCGTCAATGGCCTGCTGGTAAAGCCCCGGGATTATCAGACCCTAGCTAATGAAATAATGAATGTATTAATAGATTCCGATCTGGCCCGTTTCCTGTGTAAAAATGGCCAGGCCACCGTCAATAATTTTACCCGGCAGAAAATGGCCTGTCAGGTGGAAAACATATATGAAGAGCTAATCGCAAAATAAAGGTGACAGTTCGTGCCAAGGGGACGGTTCTGCTGACACTTTTGAAAAAGTGTCAGCAGAACCGTCCCCTTGGCACGAACTGTCACCCTAACTGGTATAAGGAGAACTGACATGAGAAAAATGGAAAATCAAGATATAGTGTGTATCGCCGGGGTAGATTTTGAGCCGCTGTGGGCCAGAACCCAGCAGTTGGTGTGGCGCATGCCTACATCTAACCGGATATTATATGTAGAAACACCCTTAAGCATATTATCGCCTTTCAAAGATAAGACCTTGTGGTATAAATGGCGCCTATGGCGGCAGGGAGTTCGGAAACTTAAAGATAATCTTTATCTTTTTTCACCTCCGTTGCTTTTACCCCTGGCTAACCGTTACCGCTTTATAAATCGGATCAATCAATCTTTAATGGCCTGCTCTTTACGCAAAGTATGCCGGCAGCTGGGTTTTAAAGACCCGCTCCTGCTTACCTATTTACCTAACACAGCTGATATGGCGGGAAAACTGGGAGAAAAACTCCTGATTTATGATTGTGTTGATGAACATTCGGCTTTTCTAGGTTTTAACCCGGAGCTAGTTAGACAGATGGAAATAGATTTGCTGCAAAAATCTGATTTAGTCTTCGTTACTGCCCAGCCATTATATGATGATAAAAGCCAGTTTACGGATAATATCCACATGCTGCGCAATGCGGCTGATGTGGCCAACTTCAACTTGGCCATGGCAGATGATACGGTTATTCCCGATGATGTAAAGGATATCCCCGGGCCGGTGCTCGGTTTTATTGGCCGGATTAAGGAATGGATTGACCTGGAATTAATTAAGCAGGTGGCCGAAGCGCGGCCTGACTGGTCGATTATTATGGTAGGACCGGTGGAGCTGGATGCGGACATCAGCCAATTTAGCGAGCTTAAAAATGTCCACTTTATCGGCAGCCGTGCCAAAGAAGAGCTCCCCGGTTACTTAAAAAAATTTGCTGTATGTCTAAACCCGTTTAGAACTAGTAAATTATCTAATGCGGTAAATCCCCTCAAGTTTTATGAATACCTGGCTGCAGGTAAACCAATAGTCTCCACTCCTATGCCAGAGATGGATATGTTGGAAGGCATGGTAGAGATAGGTGAAGGCCGGGACGAATTCATCCAGGCCATAGAAAGAGCCCTCAACGACTCCCCGGAAAAAATCACAGCCCGTCTAACCCTCTCCCAGCAGCACTCCTGGGAAAAACGGGTAGAAGTAATGGGCGATCTGATTATGCAAACGTGATGCAATGGGGACGTGCAATGGGGACGGTTCCTGGTGCATTTTTTCAAAATGCACCAGGAACCGTCCCCATTGCACGTCCCCATTGCACGTCCTACACCAACGATAGTGCCAAGTGAGCGGTTTCTTCGGCGAGGGCTCTTAATTCGGCAGCCCGGGTGGCAATTCTTAAGCGGGTCTCATTATTTTGCAGCAGTTCATCAACCTGCTGGTTTATCTCTTCAACATTCCTACTTAAGGGCTTAAGATCAAATAATTTTAAAAAAGCATCTATCTTAGGATCATAAGAAATACCCAGGAAAGGGGTATTCTGGCTGGCGGCAAAAATAAGCGAGTGCAGGCGCATGCCTATCATTAACTCCAGATTAGCTATCAGGGCCACATGTTCCTCACTGCTGAAATTTCGCTCCAGCACCACCGATTCTTCCTGCATCAAACTGGCTACTTTATGTGATTCTTCTAAATCAGCCGGATAATCCATAGGAATAAAGAGAATCTGGTAACCTTGTCTTACTAACCGGTCTAATACCAGAGCCAAATCAGGCTGGTATTCCCCTAAAGGCTCCCATTTACGCACTGATACTCCTACGATTTTACCTGACGGGAAATAACTATTCAGCAGTTCCTGCATATTTGCGCTGGCTTCAGCTCCAGGTTCCAGGGTAAAAACCGGATCAGCCGTAACTTTTATCGGAGGCCGGGTAACGCCTATTTCTCTAAGAAGTCGGGCTGAATCTTCATCCCTTAAGGTAATTATCTCCACCCGGTTAGCAATCAGGCGCATAAGCAATTTACTGTACCAGCGGTCTATGGGTCCGACACCTTGGGCGTAAAAAATTACCGGCTTACCCAGCATTTTCGCCAGAGCTACTACACTTATATAATAGGGAAGAGAAAAAGGCCCGGTAACATCCTGGAAGAGACTGCCCCCACCGCTGATTAAAAGGTCTGATTCTAAAAGCTCCCGGGTGACTGACCAAGGATTAATACGGTTAACCGCGCGCAGCCCGTGTAGACGAGCCGTTTTCCCCGGGTAGCCCGATAAAACTACAAAACGAGCCGCTGGTTGCAGCCGCTTTATAGTAGATGTAATAGCTGATAACAAAGCCTCGTCACCAGCATTATCAAAGCCATAATAACCTGACAGGGCAATCTTCATAAAGCTTACTCCTTGACCGTTAAATGCCAGACATATTTCCTCGTAAGTCTCTCGAATCCAGATAAGATCTACAGATACTTATACCCCTGAGAGGCAAAATCTCCGCTCACAAATCTAGAATCATCTTACGTCTGTTTCTAGCGTCTTATATTGTACGTACTAATTATAGTATTTGTCTAATCGATATGGCAATATTAACTGCCTGGTTCTAATTTTTTAGGGAATCTAATGAAAGTTTATAATTTATTATGTCGTATCCTATGAATAAACACAAACCCGGGCAGATAATTCTACAAAATCACCCTTAACTTGCTATATAGACAAGCAACCATATCCGGTGATAAAATAGATCTAGTATGAAATTATGGGGGGTTTGTTTCATAATGCCCATTCTCTTATTTGTAGCGATATTATTGTCAGCATTTGTCATAGCGTTCTGTTCTATGCCCCTGGTAATAAAAATTGCTTATAAAGTTGGAGCTATAGACCAACCCGACCAGCGTAAAGTGCACAAACATAACATGCCACGGCTGGGAGGAATGGCCATATTCCTGGCTTTTATTATATGCCTGCTGCTATCTGGTAAAGTAGCCGGACCCCTGCTGGGGGTAGTATATGGTGCTGTGATTATATTTATCGTAGGGATGCTTGATGACATATTTCAACTTTCCCCGCTGGTAAAACTAATCGGGCAAATTATTGCTGCAGCAGTTGCTATACATTATGGCGTAGTAGTTCACTTTGTAACTAACCCGTTTGATGGCTGGTTTGAACTAGGAATACTCAGCCTGCCACTAACGTTTTTATGGATAGTAGGGGTAAGTAATGCTATCAACCTCATAGATGGCCTGGATGGCCTGGCAGCAGGTGTTTCAGGCATTGCTGCCACTACCTTAGGTATTGTATCCTTAATGCAGGGACAGATAACTGTGGCTCTGGCCGCCTTCATCCTGGTAGCCGCTTTAGCCGGATTTTTACCGTACAATTTCCACCCGGCCAAAACATTTATGGGAGATGGAGGTTCTAACTTCCTGGGGTTTGTGCTGGCCTGCCTGTCTATAATGGGTACGGCTAAAAGCGCTGCGGTAATATCATTATTTGTACCTATAGTTATACTGGGAATTCCGATTTTCGATACCTTTTTCGCTATTATCAGGCGGATAAATAATAGAACTCCGATTTTTCTGCCGGACAAGGCTCACTTACATCATCGGCTTTTAGCCTTGGGGATGAGCCACCGGCGCAGTGTATTAATAATATATGGAATCAGCGCGTTTTTCAGTGCCGTAGCAGTATTTCTAACTTTTGTTACTAGTCCGAACCTTACATTGATAATAGCGCTGCTGCTGCTGACCATTGTAGTTCTGGCAGCAGATAAAATAGGAATGTTTACCGGTGAAAAATCTCGTGCCAGGTCTGGTATAGTAAGGCAGGGCCAGACTCACCGACTAAAGCTGTAAAAAAAGCTGGTCTAATATAAATGCCTGCCAAACAGGGGAAAGTTGGAGAGGAGTCATTATGCGTAAGGTTAAACCATATTTTAGATTTATGCTGGTATCCGGCTTGATTTTTGGCCTCTTTTTTGGCATGGGATCAGGATTAAGCAACTTTTTTCATAAAGCACAAACTGTTGCTAATACGGATGAGGAAGAAACCGTTGCCGAGAAAAAGCAGGATGGAGAACGGACTAACATACTGATGCTGGGAGTTGATGCCCGGCCCGGAGAAACCCATTCCCGTTCTGATACCATGATGTTAGTTTCCATCGACCCCAAGCTGGATAAAATGGCGGTCATATCCATTCCTCGCGATACTAAGGTAAAAGTAAAAGGCAGCTCTAACGAAAAAATATGTACCGCTAACTATGTCGGCGGCCCCAAATATGCGAAACAACTGGTAGAAGAACTTTTAGATACGAAAATAGATTATTATGTAGAAATGGATTTTAAAGCCTTCACTAAGGTAGTTGACACTCTGGGGGGAGTAACTATTAATGTACCCCAGCGCATGTACAAACCTTACGAGGGCATCGATCTTAAATCCGGAACCCAGAAGTTAAATGGTAAACAGGCCTTAGGTTACGTCCGTTTCCGGGATTATGAATTTGGTGATATTCAGCGGACAGCCCAACAGCAGGAATTTATCAAGATTTTAGCCGATCAAGCCCTGCAGGCTAAAACGATTCCTAAAATTCCTAAACTGTTTAAAGAAGTTAAACCTTATCTGGACACTGATTTGGGCTTCACAGATATGGTTCGCATGGCCAGTTGGGCACCTGGATTTACTAAAGAATCAATTCTGACCCAGACTCTGCCCGGGTACTTCTATGATGTACGCGATGAGGACGGCAATCTGGCCGAGAGCTACTGGGTAGCAGACAAAAAAGTGGCGACCGAATTAATTGATAAAATGTTTGCCGGAGAGGCTATTGCCGCCGCCATCCAGCAATCACCTTATCCGGTAAGTACGCCGCCAAAAAAGACTAAAACCGAGGATGAAAGCAGCGAAAATACCGTTACTCCGGAAGAACAGACCCGGATTAATGAAGAACGCTCTAAACTACCCAGCCCCGGCCACGAGCACAGGGGCAATCATGCTGAAGTAAATGCGCCGGTACCTGATACCACCCAGAACAATAACGGTTCAGGCAGCGGAACCGGCCCCGAGGGCTACATCTAGTTGCCGGAGCGGCAATAATTTTGAATTTTGAATTTTAAAAAAGGGAAATGCTTAAACGCATTTCCTTTTTCTTTACTGCCGAAGACAAAGCCGCGTCATTCCTTGAAAAATCCGCGCATTCCGCGTTGAATTACCCGAGCCCGGTGCATAATTAATACTTGCGCAGTGGAATCACGCTTAAAAAGAAAATATTTAGCAGGAAATGCACCTTGCTGGTAGAATAAGTAAATATATGCTGAAATTGCTACCAGCAGGGCCCTTAAATTTATAGCTAATATTAAAATAAAAAATGTAACCGAAATGTAAGAAATATAGCTTTAAGATAGTATATCATAGTGAATGGTTGCCACGATTTTCCTCACTAGGATAGCAGGACTAACACAGGAAAATGTCGAATAGCGGCTTTTATATAGTGAAATCACACCTTACGGAAAAAACTACTGAAGGGAACGGTTAATAAATGGATTTCAAACATACATCAGCATACATAAAAATAACCTATTTAGTAATTGCAGTCTTTATAATATCTGCCACCCTGCTCATACAGCCACCCCTGGCCCGGGCAGATACGGGCGTAATAAACGGCAGTGTGGTAAATGTCAGGTCAGGACCAGGTACCAACTTCGATATCGCTGGCACCATTTACCAGGATACCGAAGTTACCATTCTAGCTAGTCAGAATGGCTGGTCTAAAGTTCAGCTGGGCAACTTGACCGGCTGGGTTTCTACGTCCCTGATTAATATTAAACAAACAGTCAAGGTAAAAGTGACAGGAGATTTGGTAAACTTAAGGTCTGGCCCGGGGACTACTTATGATAAAAGTGGTTCAGCCGTAAAAGGAGATATTTTTACCCTCATAAGTACGGAAAATGATTGGTACAAAGTAACAGATAATGGCGGCAATACGCACTACATAGCTACTTTCCTGGCACAAAAAATTGATGCTAGCACTACCCCAGGAAATGCAAGTGGTCAAAACAACCCAGCACCGTCGGTAGATGGACAAAAAAAGATCCAAATACTCTCAGGTCCCATTAATGTTCGCAGTGGCCCCGGGACTAACCATGACCAGGTGGGGATGGTAGGAGATCAGGCAGTTTTCTCGGTTCTAGGTCAGGAGGCTAACTGGTATAAAATTCAGCTGGCTGATGGCCGCACTGCTTGGGTAGCTGGCTGGTTAGTTAAAGTAGTAGAAAGCAGCAGCCCGGCTCCGCAGCCACAACCAGTACCACAACCGCAACCAGGTAATAGCTCTAATGCACCAGTAGTTTTTCTGGATGGTAAACAGTTGAGCTTTGAAGTACCGCCAGTAATTGAAAATGATCGCACCTTGGTACCATTAAGAGCTATATTCGAAGCCATGGGTGCCAGTGTAAATTGGAATAATGATACTCGTACCGTTACATCGACTAAAGGCACTACTACGGTAGTTTTACCCATAGGTTCAACTAACCCGGTAGTTAATGGCATTACCCAAAAAATTGATGTACCAGCTAAAATAGTAAATGATCGCACCCTGGCCCCCCTGCGCTTTGTAGGCGAAGCCTTTGGGGGTAAGGTAGGATGGGATAATAATACCCGGACTATTACTATTACCAGCCCGGTTATTACCCCTCCGGCAAAACCTGATAATCCAGTAAACTCCGGTAATGATAAAAAATATCAAGTGGCCGAAATAAATGAAGCCCAGGTAAACCTGCGCTCGGGCCCAGCCAATGCTTATGATAAAATTGACACGGCTTATCCGGGTGAAAAACTAGTAGTTCTGGACGAAAAAGATGGCTGGTACCAGGTTAGCCGCGGCGGAACCCGAGCTTGGCTGGCCGGCTGGATGGTAGATGTCGCCTGGCAGGAAGGTGAGCCGGTCATTCCTCCGGTTACTTCCCAGGAGCCGGAAAAGCCTAAACCAGATCCAGACCCGATAGTAAAACCAGACAAACCATCGGCAGATGTAATCTGGCTTTCCAGCAGTAAAGATGAAAATGGCATAAAAATAATTATGGCATCCGGGAAAAAACTTAAAGCTGATATAAAAGAAACTAAAACTAACGTAACTTATACATTTGAAGACCGCAAAATCGACGGACTAAACTTTATAAAAGAAACAGTAGCCGGAAAAGACATGAAAGTTAAAGGTAGAAACGAGGGAGATAATGCTATAGTAGAAATAGAATTCCCTTCCGGAACCGAATACCTGACTAGCAGTGAAACTGGCGGCAGCAAAGAAATATTCACCGTACCGAACTTCATTTCTGGAGTCGAAAGAAAGCCCTTTGGCAGTGGCGGAGAAAGAGTAATAATAAAGACTATCGCTCCAGTTAAATCGAGTGCCAGCGAAAAGAACGATCGCCTCGAAGTAACACTAGAAAACGTCCTCATGGGTAAAGCCCGCGGAGAATACGAATACAAAAGTGAACTATTAGATGGCATGACTGTAAAAGAAGATGGAAAAAACACTATCCTAATTATAGAAACAAAAGATTTAGGCAAATATGCCTTTGGTGCCGGCGGAGATGGCAATGACCTGAACATCATTTTAACCGGCAAGAAAAACATCAAACCTGTCAAAGAGAATCTGGTCGTAATTGACCCTGGTCATGGAGGAACAGAATCTGGAGCCAGAGGTAACGGACTTTTAGAAAAAGATGTTAATCTCGATATAGCCCTGCGGGTGGGCAAGATTCTGGAAAAGAAAGGTATAGAAGTAGAATATACTCGTACTACGGATGCCACTGTAGGCCTGGAAGAACGTAGTAAAATAGCTAACCGGCTTAATGCCGCATTATTCGTATCCATACATAATAATGCTAATGGTTCGAATGACAAACAGGGAACTGAAACGCATTACTATGCTCCAGTTGATAATCCGGAACTCTTCCTGCAGAAAGCCGAAAGAGAAAGACTGGCAACTGTAATCCAGAAACATATGATGAGTAACCTCAAACGCATTAACCGGGGAGTAAAACAATCTAACTTCTCCGTACTCAGGAACACCCAGATGCCCTCGGTTCTAGCCGAAGTAGTATTCATCAGCAACCCCGAAGAAGCTGAACTACTAACCCGAACCGAATTCAAAAACCTAGCCGCCGAAGGTATAGCCGAAGGCATCGCCGAATACATGGGAAAATAAATAGCCACAGATACCACGGATTACACAGATCCTAACTCGTGTAACCCGTGGCTATTAATAAAGGAAGAAAAATCCGTGAAATCCGTGTAATCCGTGGCTATTAAAAAAGGAGACCATTGTGGTAAACACAACAAAGCTCTTATACGAAAACCTGACAAAAGAAATCATAGGTGCCGCTTACAGGGTGTATAACATATTAGGAGCAGGATTTTTAGAGAAAATTTATGAAAATGCTTTAGTAGTTGAATTAGAAAAGCAAGGATTAAAAACAATACAGCAACATCCAATAAATGTATATTATGATGAAAAAATAGTAGGTGAATACTTTGCTGACCTTTTAATAGAAGACAAAGTAATCGTAGAACTAAAGGCTATAAGTGAATTAACTAAAGCTCATGAAGCACAACTTATAAACTACTTAAAAGCTACAGAAAAAGAAGTAGGTTTAATTATTAACTTTGGCGATGAAATAAAAATAAAACGCAAAATACTAACCCCGAAAAAATAAAAGAAAAAAAAGATCCGTGTAATCCGCGTAATCCGTGGCTATTAAAAAAATAGGAGGTTCTTAACATGAAAAAAGCCTGTATTGCTATAACCGTGGCCCTGTGCCTGGTAATATCCGTGGCATTTGCCCCGGCCGGTGCAGATGCAGCCAACCCTATCAAGGTAAAAATCAACGGTACTGATTTAAAAACTGATGTCTACCCGACCATAATCAACGACCGCACCATGGTCCCCATGCGGGGCATATTCGAAGCCCTGGGAGCAGATATCGACTGGGATGCTAACATGAACCTGGTCTCAGCCGTAAAAGGCGACACCAAAGTCTCCATACGCATCAACAGCAAATTAGCCTACATCAACGGAAACGAAAGAACCCTGGATTCCGCTCCAATAATAATCGACAGTCATACCATGGTCCCCGTCCGCTTTATAGCTGAAAGTCTGGGGGAAAAAGTCGACTGGGATGCAAACGCCCGCATAGTCTATATAGGTAGTAAAACTGCACCAGTTAAAGAAGAAAAACCGCCTATCGTAACCGAATACACTCTGGACAAAGACACCAGCCTGGAATACCGGGCAGGTTGTGCCGCTGAATTTAAAAAAGGCACTACTATAAACCTCTATGACAATGGCTATGTAAAAAGCGGCATTATAAATGATGACTGCTGGTTATCACCTGCTGCTGACCGCAGTGCCAACGGTGGCCAGGTCAGATTCAAAGCGGGGACAGAAGCCACCTTCTTTGCCAATGGCAACCTTAAAAGTGGTACCTTACTAAATGAAGTTGGCTTAAAATACGCTCATATTAACAACGTAGAGCTATCATTAATCCCCTCCCGTGATCGTAACGTGGTAAACTTCAAAGCTGGCACCAGCATAAACTTTAACGAAAAAGGCTATGTGGCCAGCGGCATAATAGCCGGTAACGTTGTACTTCCCTATGCAGAATATAACGCCTTATCCTTTGCCGGCGATACCCCGGTAATCTTTAATGACAAAGGTTATGTAACCAGCGGAACATTAAGAGATAGTACCAGCCTTCCCTACCGGGACAACAAACTAGTTATGCTCAAAGAAAACACTACGGTAGAATTAAACGAGGACAGCCATGTTATAACTGGTACCCTTAAACAAGATACCGAACTAGAACACCAGGGCGGTTATGTCGGAACCGTTAAATTCAAAAAAGATACCTCAATAAGTTTCGGCCCTGATGGCTACGTTAAAACAGGTACCTTAACTGACGATACCTCACTACCTTATACCGAAGCCTTAAAAGCCATATTTAAAAAAGAAACCGCAGTTACCTTCCACGATAACGGTTACATCAGCAGCGGCACCATACTAAACACCACCTCCCTACCCGCCGCCGACGGCACCTACCAAAATGTAACCGGCGGAACCATAATAACCTTCGACACAAACGGTAAGTTAACCAAATAATAATACCAACCACATTGCCGGGAATGGAGGCATTCCCGGCAATATATATAATAAAAGAAAAACAGTGAAATCCGCGTAATCTGTGGCTATTTAAAAAGGAATAAAAAACCGTGAAATCCGTGCCATCCGTGGCCATTAAAAGGGAAGAAAAAATCCGCGTAATCCGTGCTATCCGTGGCTATTAAAAAAGTAAACCCCCCGCAGCCCGCATACAAAACACAAATTAGTCCTTCTTTCCCTATCAAAATATGCTAAAATATACCGATAGAAGTAGAAAAAAACCAAAAAGAGGTGCACCATGACCCAACCTGACAACAACAACCCTATCCATACCGACTTCGAAGAAATTGACCTCAGAGAAATATTTAATACTTTACATAAAAGAAGATTTACTATCATTGCTGTAACCGTAATCTGTATGCTTATTAGCGGAATCCTAAGCTTTTTTGTAATTGATCCCGTTTATGAGGCCAGCACCGTTATATCAGTAAACCAACAGCAGGATACCCGGCAAGCGACAGGTGATATTGAAGATGTCGTCCAGGAACTGGGAGAAATACCCCAGATGAGTGTGGAGGCCTGTCAGCATCAGGTGAAATCACCCTCCATACTGCAGGCTACTATCAAGGAATTGGGGTTAGATTGTAAAAGACGCGAGCTGAGTGAAAGCATAAAAACTGAAAACCCTAAAGGCACTAACCTGATAACGATTACTGTGAGCAACAGCGATCCTGAACAGGCAGCCTCTGTTGCCAATACCATCAGGGAAAAAGTCGTTGCTAATGTTAATATCATAAATGCTCGCAAAATGGAACGTTCTTTGGGAATGATGGAAAAAGAGCTGCTGGCCAAGGAAGAAGAACAATTAAAGCTAGCTACTGAGGATCTCAAAAACTATAAACTACAGTCAAGATCTATTGAATTCTTAACTACTCAGCTGCAGCAGAAAAACGAAGACCTAGCTCTATTCCAATCGCAAATCATAGGTGCCGAAATTCAACAGGGTGCTCTTAGACAGGGCATCCAGCAGGAAAAAAAGAATATAGAAAATACCCCGGCAACTATAACTACGAACAGTTCAGCCCAGGGTATATTATCATTACAAACTAATGGCCTGGACATACAAAACGGCCAGGTAACCAGCGAAAATCTTAACGAAGCGTATGTGGCCGCAGTTAATTCTTATAATGAAAAATCAACAGCACTGGCCGGGACTGAATCAGCTATAGCTACTGCCAGACAGAAAACTGGCCAGTTAGAAGCCGAAATCCGTGAACTCGAAGGTGAACTTATAAATAACCAGATTGAAGAAAAGAAACTACAGGATGAGGTAGACAGAAGAGAAAAAGTAGTTACTCTCTTAACCTCAAAAATAGCTGATCTAAAAATAACCCAGGCTATAGACATAGCCGAAAATAACATAACAACTGTAGCTGATGCGATTGCCCCAGAAACACCAGTAAAACCTAAAAAGGCATTAAATATAGCCATAGCTGCCGTCCTTGGCCTAATGCTCTCCACCTTTGCAGTATTCTTCATGGAATACATGCGCAACGGAGAAGAGCAGAAAGAAATAAAGGGACCAAAAACCGTGTAATCATCAGTGCAATCCGTGTGATCTGTGGCCATTTAAATTGGGGAGAAGTAGAATGTCAAAAAAGAGGAAGAAACAAAAAAAAGAACAAATAAAATTAGCAAATAAATCTACGCATTTAAATAAATGGCTGTCAATAGCAGCCTTCATTGCAGTGGGCTTTATAATTTTTTACCCCCCATTTTTCCGGGGGCTCTTCTTTCCTGAAGACATGTTCGTCTACCACATATTTACCGCCCTGGCCTTCATCCTGGTCTGGGCTGATAAAATCCACCGCAAAGACTACTCCTTAATCCAAAGTCCGTTGGATCTAGCAGTACTGGCTTATGCCATAGCCTACCTGCTCTCCTTACTCGGCGCCGTTCATTCAGGCGAAGCTTTTTATGGTTTTTTAAAAGCCCTTAATTTCTTCATGGTCTACTGGATGGTAACCCAGGTAGTAAAAGACTACCGGGCCTATGAAAATATATTACGGGTACTTCTGGCCGCCGGTGTTGGTGTAGCTGTAATAGGAATAATGGCTGCTACCGGGTATTCGAATTACCCATCAGCTTTTGATGGCAAGCAAATCATGTCTACTCTGCAATATGTTAACGCCACAGCTGCCTATCTAGCTGTATTAAGCTTTATTGGGGTAACTCTCTGGATACGAGAAAAAAATCTGGTCATGAAATTTGTCTATGGCCTATCTACATACATAATGATACTGGTAGTATTAGGAGCAGTATCCAAAGGTGCCTGGCTCATATTCGCAGCCGGTGCCGTCTTACTCTTAATCGGTATGCCCGGAATATATCGGCTAAAATCCATCTATAACCTGGGTATAGCCATAGCGGCCGCAGTAATTACTGCCTCACGTTTCATTCCGGCCATAACGGGAGAAACCCAGGCTAGTGGTTTACCCCTGGTACTTATCGGCGTATTAATCATTCTAGCTGGTCAGGGCTTATGGGAAATATTGCAATATATCTATCAAAATAAAGGGAAAAAGATCGCAGCTCTTGTTGTTACCGGAGTATTAGCCATAAGTATAATTGCTGTACTAATTCCATTAAAAGGTGCAGTTTCCCCAACTAGCACCAGCCTTACCCCGGAAAATATCACAACAGAAATAAGTCAGATAACTGACTTACAAGATACCAGCTATATAACCCGCTATGACTTTGCCCGCTGGGGTATGGCCATAGTTAAAGACTATCCCCTAGTAGGCACAGGAGCAGGTGGTTGGAATGCACTCTACCATCAGTACCAGGATTATCTCTTCTGGACTACCGAGGCCCATAACCATTTTATTCAGGTATGGGTAGAGGCAGGTACCATTGGTTTATTAGCCTTCTTATCCATGTGGATACTGCTGCTCATAGCTGTATATAAGATTTATAAAGCTCGTAAACAAAAGCCTATAGATGCAAATGACCAGGTTAAAGCAACTGACCAGTGGATACTTACCTGGGGAACTGTTAGTACTGCCTTAGCTTTTGGTCTGCATGCCAGCTTTGATTTTGACTTATCTCTGGCAGCTTTAGCGATACTACTTTGGGTATTATTTGCCCTTATAAATTCAACAAATAATATCGAAGCAGTCACTTATAAATTTTTACCTCAAAAGCCAGTTATAAATATTGCTATAGCATCAGTATTGGCACTAGTCATTCTAGTTTGCGGCAGCAGCTATACTGCAGCACATAGTGCCTGCCAGCAAGGTGACAAAGTCATCCAGGATTTTGCTAATTCAAAAGATGCTAAAAAACAGAATGAAAAACTTATGCTAGCCGAACAAAAATATACAAAGGCGGTAAACCTGGACTCGCATAGTGCCACATACCATGCTAACCTGGCACAGGTGTATGCCATCAGAGTTAACCAGTTACGCAATACTAACCAGGCAATAGCTCAGCAATATTACCAAAAAGCAATAAATGAAGTTACACAGGCAGAAAAGTTAAGCCCCTATAATATTCGTATAAGAAATTCACTATTAAATACCTGTTCCAAACTTGGAAACGTAGAAGGCATAATCAGACAGGCAGAGGCCTCACTTAAAACTAGCCCTAATGATATAAATGCTTATATAGGAATAGGCAAAGTTTTATGGGGGACAATTGACAACTATTTTAAAGCCGGGCAGTATGATAAAGCTAAAGAATACAGTAAAAAACTAGTTAACATAGAAAAACAAATTGAAAAGCAAAAAGATAAGCTAAATCCTGATCGTGATATATGGCAGGGTAAAGAGCTAAGACTTACCCCAGAACGCAGGATGTCTATTGGTAAAGCAGCCTACTTACTGGGGGATTACCAAGCAACAATAGATAAGCTTGAACCACTAGCTACTAATCTACTGGCATTAGAGTTTGATGATGTCGATTTTGGAAAAACAGAATTTGAAGATGAAAACTGGAAAGTTAGCGTAGTAATAGATAAAGATGCGATTAATGGTAAGTGTGTGCAAATAGAAGCTAAAAAAGACATGGTAAACTTCCCAACAGCTATAACTATAGCTAAGGAGATACCGGTAAAACCAGGTTGTGAGTATGAATTTGAATTAAGGTATAAGGTGCTTAACTGTAAAGATAACCCTGCTGGGGAGCGTGTACATAATAAGCTGGCAGTCTGGTCTCACTGGCATACAAAGGAGAAGTCTGTACCACGTGACTTGCTATTCTGGGATGGTTTTAAATCTAACTCGTCTAGTGATTGGCAAATTTATACTAATATTGAACGAGTACCTGAAGATGTTATTCATCGGCACTTTAACCTTGGTACCGGAAGCGTAAAATCAGGAACTGTATACCAGGTTGATTACATGAAATATACACCACTTAACTATGCAGTATACACAGGAACCGAGCATGAGGATGATATGGTGTGGTATGCAGCTGCTCTGGCTCGTTCAGGACAATCAGACCAGCCGGACCAGATTATAAAAGATATGTCTTCCGGCAGAGCAAGTGAACTTTTCGAAAAGTTGTTAAAGGTAAAGTAACTCTGGGGAGGGAGAGAACATGTCTAAGCTGATATGTGAAGCAGAAAATGGTATAGTTATTGAACCACCGGTAGAGGGCCTAACAGCCCCAATGGTTAGCTTTAGACAATCAGTATTAAAAGTAATTGCCGTTACTAGTCTAGTGTTAATAGACATAGCTGGGCTTCTTGCAGCACTGGCTTTAAGTTATCATTTTCGTATACATATCTTACCTGGATTATTTCCGGCTTTTCCTGCAGCCATGCCCCCTGAACTAGCAGACAAAATATACTGGGTATTGGGCGTTAATATATTATGTCTGGCATATGCCGGACTTTACACCAAACGGTTGCCATTCTGGAGGGAAATTAAACGCATGTTAGGTGCTGTTTCTCTGGCTTTTATATTAGTACTTGCCGCTGTTTCCCTGGCCAAACTCGGTGGAGAGGTATCCAGAACCGTACTGGTTGGCGCATATATCATTACTTTATTTATCCTTCCTTTGAGCAGGTATCTGGGAAAAACTATTTTGGCAAAAGCAGGTATATGGAAAGAATCACTTATCATAATGGGAACTGGTAAAACTGGGCAGATAGTAGCAGAAGCTCTAGCTAATGATAAATATCTGGGATATACTATAGCCGGTTTTGTATCGGATGATACTCAAAGGAAAAAAAGGAGCCTTAAACTGAATGGAAACAAATATCCAGTATTAGGCCGGTTTACTGAGACACCCAGTATTTTGAATACTACAGGGATAAGGAGAGTGGTAGTTGCCGCTCCGGAATTACCAGGACATGAATTGGTAGCTTTAACTAATCAATTACAGCCCTATACCCGCTCGATACTAGTTGTACCAGATTTATTTGGAATTCCAGGTATAAGTGGGGAAGTAGATTATTTTTTTGATGAGCAAATAATCGCCTTCCGTACCCGGAATAACCTGGCTAGCAGGGCAAATATTGTAACAAAAAGGTTGTTTGATTTATTTATTGGATTTATTATGTTAATCCCGGCAGCGCCGCTAATGCTAATTTTAGCATTAATAATTAAGCTGGATTCTCCCGGGCCTGCTGTTTTTTCTGGCAATAGAATTGGCAAAGGAGCAAAACAGTTTAAATGTTATAAATTCCGAACGATGTATCAGGAAAACGATAAAATACTAGAAGAATATTTGGAGAAGAATCCAAAGGCGAGAGAGGAATGGGAAACATATGCAAAACTCAGGGAATATGACCCGCGGGTAACGAATTCCGGCAAATGGATGAGAAAATTTAGCCTTGATGAACTACCACAGCTCTTAAATGTTATGAAGGGCGATATGAGCTTAGTAGGGGCAAGGCCTTATTTGCCACGTGAAAAGGAGCAAATGGGGGTATATGCAGATACTATACTTCTTGGTAATCCTGGGATAACAGGGCTTTGGCAGGTTAGCGGCAGAAACGAAATAGATTTTGATGGACGGTTACGTTTAGAAGCCTGGTATGTTCGTAACTGGTCATTATGGCTTGATATTTCACTCCTATTTCGTACCGTGGGGGTAGTTTTAGGCAAGAAGGGTGCATATTAACTGCTTGATAGAATAGAAAAGTGAATATATAGTGACTTACATATCCTTCTACCTAAAAGATATGGTGCCCAATATTGTGAGCAACTCTAAAGAATTATTACTAAAACGATCGTAACTATATGTAATGCTTGGTCAATAAGCAAAGGACCGAAAGCTAAAGAATCTTTGACGTATTTACATCGAAAGTAATCAATTAAAAAGTGTGAAAGGAATAAAAAGAAAACTTTCCAAATAGAAAAAAATTGTAGATATATTAAACCTGCGGTAATTATAAATGTCCATATTAAAGCGTGTACGGCTATCCATAATAAAGAAGCCCGTTTTAGGATCCTAAGTTTGGGCGGTAACTGTAGAAGAAAATCTGCAATACAATGCAATGCCAGAAGAAATAGAAACATATTAAACACGAAATACCACCCCTTTATAAAAGAGACATATTCGATAAACACATCTATAGTTGAGTTTAACATACTAAGCGGTGTTTTTCGGAATATTCGAGGAGGAGTAATTTATGAGTGGGAACCCCAAAAAAGTTTACGTTGGGATGAGTGCTGATTTAGTGCATCCGGGGCATTTAAACGTGATAAATGAGGCAAGGAAACTAGGTGAAGTAACTGTAGGGCTGTTAACAGATGAGGCGATTGCCAGTTATAAACGGCTTCCCTATATGTCTTTCGAGCAAAGAAGAACAGTTATAGAAAATATCAAAGGAGTATCAAGGGTAGTTCCACAGGAGACCTTGGATTATGTTCCTAATCTAAGAACATATAAACCGGACTACGTAGTCCATGGGGATGATTGGAGAGATGGGGTTCAAAGAGAAGTTCGCCAGAAGGTTATTGATACACTAAAAGAATGGGGTGGAGAACTTGTTGAGGTGGAATATACAAAAGGGATATCTTCCACACAACTTAACAAAAGCTTGAAAGAGATTGGGACAACCCCAGAAATTCGAATGAAAACTCTTAGAAGATTAATAGATGCAAAGCCTATAGTTAGGATTATGGAAGCTCATAATGGTTTATCTGGTCTAATTATCGAGAATTTGAAAGTAACTCAAAAAACAAGTCCCAGGGAATTCGACGGTATGTGGTTAAGCAGTTTAACAGATTCAACTGCGAAGGGTAAACCCGATATTGAGGCAGTAGATTTAACATCGAGAATGCAAACTGTAAATGAAATACTAGAGGTTACTACAAAGCCGATAATTTATGATGGAGATACAGGTGGAAAAACTGAACATTTTGTCTTTACTGTTAAGTCTCTGGAAAGACTTGGGGTTTCCGCTATAATAATTGAGGATAAAATTGGCTTGAAACAAAATTCCCTTTTTGGAACTGATGTACCGCAAACACAAGATTCAATAGAGAACTTCTGCTACAAGATTTCGATGGGCAAAAAAGCGCAGATAACCGATGATTTTATGATAATTGCAAGAATTGAGAGCTTAATTTTAAAAAAAGGTATAGACGATGCCATTAATAGAGCAAAGGCGTACATAGAAGCTGGAGCAGATGGGATTATGATTCATAGTAAAGAAAAGGAACCGGCTGAATTCTTAGAGTTTTGTTGTGAATATAAGAAATTGGAACGGAGGGTACCGCTCGTAGCCGTACCGACTAGCTATAACGTAATATATGAATCAGAGCTTATCGATGCAGGGGTCAACATAGTAATATATGCTAATCACCTATTAAGAAGTGCATATCCAGCAATGGTAGAAACGGCAAAGATGATACTTGAAAATGAAAGGGCTTATGAAGTTAATAGTAAAATTATGCCTATTAAAGAGATTATAACTTTGATCCCTAATGGAATTTAAAAAAAGGATATTTATCGTATGGAAGGTGAAGTAAATGATTAAAGCGCAAGACTTTGTGAACTCGGCTTTGAAACGCGGGTATAATTTTTGGACAGGTGTACCATGTTCATTTATTAAACCGTTGATAAACTATGTTTTACAGGACCCTAATCTAGATTATATCGGAGCAACTAGTGAGGGAGAAGCTGTGGGGATTGCTGCAGGAGCTTATTTAGCAGGTCGTAAAACTGTGGTGATGTGTCAGAATTCAGGGTTAGGTAATACAGTTAATCCTTTAACTTCATTAAACTTCCCTTTTCGTATCCCTACAATGTTGATAGTAACGCATCGCGGGGCACTAGGGCTAAACGATGAGCCCCAGCATGAGTTAATGGGTCAAATTACCGGGGAACTATTAGATGTTTTAAGAATACCATGGGAACCTTTTCCACAAACCATTTCACAAATTGAAGCTGCTCTGCAACGTGCAGATGACTATATGTGTTCAAACGGTCTTCCATATGCATTCGTTATGAGCAAGGGTTCAGTAGAAGCATATTCGTTGACAGGGGAGTTATCCCCAAATCAGTACATCGGTGGAGATAGCCCGGCAGGGAATTTTGCTTGTTTACCAGACCAGCGAATTTCAAGGTTTTCAATTATTAAGGCCATAAAAGACAATATTTCTGGTAACGAAACGATAGTAGCTACTACAGGGAAGATCGGAAGAGAGTTGTTTTCTCTTGGACATAGAAATAATCAAATATATATGGTTGGTTCTATGGGATGTGCAGCAGGAATTGGATTAGGTATTTGCCAGGCAACTACTCAGCGAAAAGTAGTAGTACTTGATGGAGATGGTGCTGTACTTATGAAAATGGGCACTCTTGCAACGATTGGCCATTACCAACCCAAAGGATTAGTACATATAGTGCTAGATAATGAAGTCCATGAATCAACAGGAGGTCAAGCTACTGTATCATCAACCACAGATTTGGCTGGAGTTGCATCTGCATGTGGATATAAAAATGTTTGGCGTGTAGACAAAATTGATACCCTAAATAAAATTGTAAAAGAATCAATAAATACGGAAGGGCCATCCTTTATTCATGTTAAAGTTGCTTTAGGTTCTGATCCAAAACTGGGACGGCCTAACCTTACGCCTATTGAAGTAAAAGAACAGTTTATGATGTGGCTAAAAAACAGTAACTGATAGCTAAATACGGAATAATTTGTACCGTGAGGAGTTGGGCCATAAATGACTTACTTCTATAATCCTGTTAAGGTTTTTATGGGATCAGGTAGTATACATAAGCTACCAGATATACTCGGAAATAGGAAATGCATCATCATTTCCACTGTGGGGATGAAAAACAGAGGTACCATTGATAAGATAAAAAATCTTTGCGGAGATAAAATTACAACGATATATCTAGATGTTTTACCTAATCCTACTATTGCATCCGTAACAAAAGCGTCAGAGATAATTAATGCTATTAATACTGACGTTCTGGTTGCTATTGGAGGAGGAAGTGTTATTGATACGGCTAAGGCTGTAGCTGCAATACATCATCCGGGTTTGCAGAAGGACTGGTTATCATTACATTTAAAGGAAGGGAATTTGTTCCCAGAAGAATTTTCGCCGTTACCTTTAATTGCTATTCCAACAACTGCAGGAACTGGCAGCGAAGTAACAATGTGGGCTACTATATGGGATGAAGCAACCGGACAAAAATACTCACTTGCACATATAGCGTTGTACCCTGAAGTTACTATCGTTGATCCTGAACTTACTTTAACGCTGCCGGAAGAAATAACAGTTACAACAGCATTAGATGCATTATCACATGCTATGGAAGCTATTTGGAATAAGAATGCTAACCCAATTTCGGATACACTGGCAAGTCAAGCAATTTCAGTAATTCCTGAAAATCTAAAAACGGTGATGTTAAACCCATATAATAAGGAAACACGAGCTGAATTACATTATGCTAGCCTAAAAGCAGGACTAGCTTTTAGTAATACCAGAACAGCAATAGCTCATTCTATTTCTTATCCTTTGACAGGAATTTTTGGGATACCGCATGGGATTGCTGCCAGTATAACTTTAGCAGAGATAATTAAAGTGAACGGCAAAGATTTTCCTGATCGAATTGACATAATTGTAAAAGCTTTAGGATGCAGTTCCATTGAGGATGCTTCAGCCACTATGAATACCCTGGTACTGAATGTTGGGATTAATAAATTATTAAACAAATATATGGATAAGAAGAAATTTAATGAAGTGGAAGTAGATTATATTACACCAGGAAGGGCAGATAATAATTTAGTCACAATCACTAACACTATGGCTCAAAAAATACTGAGTTCAGCAATTGGGTCGATATTTAATTAGTACGCTTAGATAGAGTGCGATCTTTCACATACCTTTTTGGTATTATGCATTCTAAGAAGTTTTGCCTGTCCTGAATAAGCCATATGATGGTTAACATTAAGGCTGTTAGTACGAGAATATTTTTTAAAAAATGAGTAAAGATAGCTGGAGTCTTCTTGTTCCCATAGAAATAGACTAAAGGAGTAAAAATATAAATGAGTAGATACTCACGATTAGTATGGTAAATTTCAGGGAAAAGCATGTAAGATTGCATAGTGTTAAAGAAAGTACCAATTTATATATGTGCTTTGTTTCACTTGGATTTATGGTTGGATTACTGTTGGTTTTGTTTCTCCCTGAAATGCTTCCTGCGAAATATTTTTTTGACGCAGAGCGTATTAATATTCTTGTGTTGGATGAAGTTAAATTTGATAGAAATTCTTTTATTGTTACTGCATGGATTTATCACATATTAGGATTTGCTCCTTTGATTAAAAACAACTTAGCTGGGATAGTTTCATTTGCGGCTTACTGGCTAACTATCAGTTTAGTAATGCTGAGATATCCGCCGCTATTGCATAGAAGGGGCTATTGGATTTTTGCTGTAGTTTTATGGCTGGTTGGGGTTGTATATCTTGGCCAATTGAGTAAAGAACTTATTGCATTTTTGGCAATTGTATTTATTCTACCGGCATTGAATTCTCAGAAGAAATTAGCATGGTTATGGATATCAATTATTTTAATTGCATATAGTTATTTTGTACGTATTTATTGGAGCATTACACTTTGCATTTTTCTATTTTGTAAATTATCAGCGGAATTAATTCACAAAAAAAAGTGGCTGAAACTTTTTTTTATATGTATCGGTCTGCTTATAATATCTATTTATATCGATGGTAAATTTGGTGCTTTCGAGAGCATTGGTAACGTTAGAGTATTAACTAATGCGGGAAGAATTGGCAGTTCTGATGCAAATTCCATTATAAATAATACATGCTATGTTTCGGGGATAGGGACTTTTTTTGTTAACTGGTTTAGTATGTTGTTAAAAATTATGTTCCCGGTTCACTTGCTTAAATTTATGAGTATATCTAAAGCTGCTTATGTTATATGGCAATGTTTTATTTCAATTTGTTTAATTCGCGCCTTATTTGCTATCAAAAAGAATGGTAAAAATAATAAACAGATTGTTCTGTTTATATTATCCTTTATAGCAACACAAGCATTATTTGAACCAGACTACGGTTCGGTATTAAAGCATTCTGTTGCTCTTATATCTTTACTCTATTGGTTATTGTTTCGTATTCCTACATCAAAATCGAGGGAGTTTATCATAACTAAAAAAAGTAATTTGGAAGAAGAAGGTGAATTGGATAGATGAATTTACCACATCCGGGGAAAAAGCACAGTGTACATGTTGTAGAATGCCCTGCAGGGGGGGTACTTACATATTTAGTAAACATGTGCAAAGCGCTGAAGGATAAATCTGTAAAGGTAACCGTGATTTATTCGATTCGTCCAGATACACCTGAAAATTTTAAAGAGTTATTCCCTTCGGGGATACAGTTCATCTATCTCTCTATGTGCAGAGAGATTAGTATATTAACTGATACTATGAGTCTTATAAAATTAATCAAGGTAATTAAGAAATTGAATCCGGATATTGTGCATTTACATTCCTCTAAAGCTGGATTTTTAGGCAGGGTGGCCTGTTGCCTTGCTGCTGTTTCTGCAGAGGTGTTCTATACACCACATGGATTTTCTTTTTTACGTACAGATGTTTCTAAAGTAAAAAGATTATTGTATAGAAAAATTGAACTTCTGGGTGCCCGATTTGGAGGAAAGATTGTTGCTTCTAGTCTGGCTGAACAAGAGCAAGCAAAGCAAATAGTAAAAGAGCCTGAACTAATTGAACATTGTGTTGATATTTGTAATGAGTCTAACATCCAAAATATTTTTTCTGATAAAGGGCCGGTCATTATATCAGTAGGTAGACTAAGTAATGCAAAAAATCCCCTGGAGTTTGTTAGAATATGCAATTTAATTAAACAATCTTTACCGGAGGCGAGTTTTGTTTGGGTTGGAGATGGAGATCTAAAGCAGCAATTTATAGAAGAATCAGAGAAACTGAAAGTAAATATTGAAATCACAGGATGGCTAAGTACAGATGAAGTGTATACATTTTTATCTAATTCAGATATTTATGTCCATACTGCACTATGGGAAGCATGGCCACCGTATTCGGTGCTTGAGGCAGCGGCATTTGGCTTACCGATAGTTTTTAAAGAAATTAATGGGGTAACAGATGACCAGGGAGGATATTTTGTCGGAGGAGTAGATGAAAAAGAAATAGCTGCAGGTATTTTAAATATCTTAAAAGATGGAACGGAGTATCAATTACAAAGCGAAAAATCTAAGCAACTTATTGCGAAGTATTACTCATTTGAAAGATTTGACAGACAAATATCAATATTGTATGGGATTTAATAATACCAATATTATTTACATATACAGAATATTAAAAAAGAAGTGAGCTAATGTTATGAAATTTAGAGAAATTAAAAAAGTAATAAGAAATTTATTAATAGCTCCAGTATATTTATTTATATTTTTACCGTTGTACTGGTTAAGTTATATTTTTCCTAGAAATAAGAAACTATGGTTGTTTGGTGCATGGGAAGGCCATCGATACACAGATAGCAGTCGATATTTATTTGAATATGTCTGTGCAAATGAACCAGATATCCGTGCTGTTTGGTTAAGCAGGGAAAATAGCTTAGTAAATATGGTTCGTCAAAGAAATGGGGAAGCATATCTCATTAATAGTATTAAAGGGTATTTGCTTTCATGTTTAGCAGGAACAGTAATAGTAAATGTGAGTACTCAAGATATAAACCAGCTTGGTATTTCCCGTGCTAAAAAGATACAATTGTGGCATGGAAGTCCTTTAAAGAAGATTAGATTAGATGAATATTCTAAAAAGTATCGAATTATTGTTAATGTATTACAAAGAATATTTCCTTATCGTTTACCTGAATGGGATATTATTGTGTCACCAAGTCCTGTTATTAGCGAACGTTTTGTAACTGCTTTTGGAGTTGCAAAATCAAATGTTAAAGTTACAGGTTCTCCCAGGGGAGATGTTATTCTTGCTTCAAATCCAGCGAAAGTTTCAATTATACAATTTCTCAAAGAGAACAAGAAAGTTGAAAAGGTTATTTTATATGCGCCTACCTGGAGAAAAGGAAATGAAGAAGCTATAGAATTATTTTCAGAGTTAGACCGGAATAGGATGGAGCGTTGTTTAGCAGTACATAATGCCGTTTTACTTGTTAAATGGCATTATGTACATAGAGCTTTAAAACCCGTTATTAATGAACTTAAGGAATCACAGATAGTATGGCTCTCTGAGGAAGCAGCTCCTGATATAAATGAGTTGCTTCCATATGTTGATGTGTTAATAACGGATTATTCAGGAGTTTATTTTGATTATTTACTGTTAAACCGGCCCATTATTTTTGCGCCATTTGATTTGAAAGAATATGTCATTGGAGATCGTGATCTTTATGAAGACTATGATAAAGCAATTGTAGGGCCTAAATGTGAAAATTGGAATGACCTGATGAATGTTCTTGACACAGTTCTGGCAGGTAAAGATGAGTTTAGAGAATCAAGAATAATTGCCCAGAAGAAATATAATACATTTGTTGATACTAAAAATTGTAAACGTGTAGTATCAGAAATAAAAAAAGTTTTAAAGTAGAGTAGGAAACAAATGAGAAAGAGTTCTGAATATATATATAATACAACAGCTTTAGTTGCAGGAACGGCTATCAGTAAATTACTGGGATTTATTCGAGAAATGTCCATTGCAGCGGTATTTGGTGTTTCTTTAGTTACGGATGCATATTTAATAGCTGTTACTATTCCTAATCTATTCTTTCAAGTAGGTGGGGTTGCTGTAACTACCTCTATGATTCCTGTATTAACGGAATACAGGGAAAAGGATGGACTAGAATCTGAAATAAAAATAGTTAATTTATTAACTTCTGCTTTAATTATTTTGTTATTAATAGTAACTATTATTGCAGAAGTTTTTGCTGAAAAGATAGTAGGATTGGTTGCTCCTCAATTTTCGGAACAGGCAATTCCGTTAGCTATATATTTATTTAGAATAATGTTTCCTATGAGTATATTTATGGTAATGGCTGGTATTGCTACTGGTATATTGCAATCGCATAAGAGATTTATATATCCTGCCTTTAGCAGTATTCCATATAATCTTATTATCTTAGGGTCTATATTCATTTTAGGCAAAATTATGGGAATCACTGGGCTGGCAATAGGAACCTTATTGGGAATAATTTGCCAGTGGCTTTTTCAGGTATTAGATATAAAAAAATTAGGGATACATTTTAGTTTTAATCTTAACAGGCATAATGCTGCATTAAAAAAAATTCTTACTTCAGTACCACTTGTATTAGTAAGTTTAGGAGCAATTCAAATTAATACCATGGTTGACCGAATCATGGCATCAGGGCTAATAGAAGGTAGCATAACTGCCTTAAACTTTGCCAACCGATTAAACATGTTAGTTGTAGGGATATTTGCTATGGCAATTGCTAGTGTAATATATCCTGGGCTTGCTGAGAGTGTCATTACTAAGGATATTGAACGTTTCCGAAGAGGTATACTATATAGCATTAATTTGCTGTTTATTATATGCTTGCCTCTTGCTGTTGGTATAATTATTTTAGGAGAGCCGCTGGTGAGGATTTTATTTGAGCATGGGGCTTTTGATGCTCAAGCTACAAAATTGACCACATGTGCTTTAACATTCTATGTTGTAGGGCTTCCTGCGATAGCGCTGAGAGAAGTAGTATTGCGAGCTTTTTATTCTTTACAAGACACCATGACTCCTATGCTAAATGGAATAGGTACAGTGGTATTGAATATAGTATTTAACTTTATATTAATAAGGTATTTGGCTCATGGAGGACTAGCTTTAGCTACTTCCATTTCAATAATTATAGGGCTATTTATGTTGCTCTGGAGTTTGCGTAGGCAAGTTGGCAGTCTGGGAGGAGCTTTATTAACCGGTTGTAAAGTTATGATTGCTACTCTTGCTATGGGAATTACAGTATACTACTTATTTAACTATATTATGGTAGGAAAGTTTACTGGGATTGGTATATTAGGAGATGTAGTAATATTAGGTGTTTGCGGGGTAATAGGGGTATCGCTCTATTTTATATTAATAAAGCTTTTGCGGGTAGAAGAATTAGAATGGCTAATAAGTATACTTCGGCTAAAACAAAAATAAAGGTATAGAAAATTTACACATAAATACTATTTTAGGGCTGATGATAGAAATTTAAGAAGGTTAATCAGGTTCTGGAGCATTTTCGTAACAAATACGAAATTATAGATATTGACGGAGCCAGGATATTATTCCCGGATGGCTGGGGGTTGGTCCGGGCATCTAATACTGGACCGGAACTTATTGTGCGTTGTGAAGGAAAAACCCCGGAAGTACTTGCAGAGATAAAGAGTGAATTATTCGGATATTTACAGGGTAGGGGTTTAACCATAGAAAATTAAAGAAACTAAATTCGCGGAATTTTCATAAATGGTAGTGCGGTTGCATAAGATTACAGTTTTCGGAAAAATTGATACTTAATGAGAACAACAATAATGATAGTGTATAATGTAGTATAAGGTTACTTAGCTAAAATCTAGCCCGAACTTAAAGTTTCGGGCTATTCTGCTAATATGGGAAAATTTATGTGCTTATAAAAAGGTAAATACCCCTCGTTCCCTTCTATTGACAAACATTTACACCTTAAGGAGATTATGATAATATCACTTAAAAGGAAGAATAGTTTATTTCGTAGAAGACTATATGACTAAGTAGGACATATAGCCTAATAATAGTAGAAGTCTTGGCAGATAGAAGTTGATTTAATAGGGAACGCTGCTAATTTCTTCTAAAAAATAATGTAATGAGCGGATATAGGTTATGAGTGCCGAAGGAGGGATAAGAGAACCATACTACATAAACAAATTCTTGACATTTTTATAAGGGAGAGTTGATTTATAATATAGGAGGTAATTTTTAAATGAAGAGTAGACCTATTACATGGCTCATGATAATAGCTTTTGCTTTTTTATGTATGAGCCCATTAGTTAGTGCAGCACCAGCTTTAGCAACGGATAGTGACTATGCTATAGAACAAGCGGTTGCCAAAATTCAAGTTATTTATCCTTATTTAGATGCTGGTGATCACCAGGCGATAGACGCTGCCAGAACTAAGCTGGGAAATTTAAGTACGGACGATCCCATCTGGTCCCCGGTTATTGCCCCATTAATTACTGAAAAGCTTGTTAAAGAAAAATTCGGTAACAACAAATCAGAGGCTGAGGATGCAGTCATTGCTTTCGCCCAAGGAATAGCCACAATTTCTTATTCTACTGATGCGGATCAGTTGCAGACAAACCTAACTAGTTTTAAAGATTTCTATAAGGGAGATTTTCAAACACTATTTGGTGATGATATATCTGTTAAGGAACTATATGATTTTATGGTAGCTACACGGGAGGAATTACCGAAAGTAGTAACTGCCGCTACTCTTTATAATGATATAAAAGGTCAAAGTAATGCAGAAGTAATTGAAGTAATATCTGGCTATACCAAAGATGCTATGAATAAAGTTTTAGCTGAGAGCGAGTATTCTAAACTTAGAGGAAAACTAACTGCTATAGGCTGGAGTACAGATTTGTTAATTCAGCAGCAGCAGACACTTGCGCAATCAGTAGACCCATATTTTAAGGCCGAATATGCTCTGGCTAAAGCCGCAGTTCGTTCTCAGATTGATGTTTATGAAGAAGGGGACACGAGTAAAAAAATTGAAAACTCTAATGGAACGATAAATGTTGGACTCCTCGAAAAAGGTGAAAGCGTTGGCTATCAGTTAATACTTAGAAATGTAAACGTAAGTACTTTCGTAGGGTGGAAGTCTGGTAATGCCGATATCGTAACCGTAGATAATTCTACTAGTACTATAAAGTTAACTGCTGTAAAACCTGGAGAAACTACAGTTTATGCTTATAGGAGCGGAGAAGGCTGCACAGCAGAAAATGACTGGCTAGTTCGTTTCCAGGTAAAGGTCAACGAACCAGACAAGATCACAGTAACGGAACCAGAATATGACGTATCTGAACTAACAGAGTCTACTGAACTTACATTTGATGAGAATGTAAATAATCCGGCTATAAAATTAGCACCAAAATCAGGCCAAGCAGTTGTTCCTGTTGAAGTCAAAGCTATAGTGACGGATACTCTGAATGGTGAAAAAGTCCAAATTCCCCTAACTATACCTTTCGGCACTACAATTACTGGCCCGGCAGGTTGGACTGGAACCATAAATCTCCCGACTGTAAAATCAGAACCGGCAGCTACCCCGGCTAATGCAGAAAAAGTTAATGCCGTAATCGAAGTAGGCTTTGGGGATACTGAACTTACATTTAGTAAACCGGTAAGACTGCTCATTCCCGGACAGGCAGGCAAAAAAGCTGTTTATGTAAGAGGTGGAAAAGTAGTTGCAATCGACAAAACAATTAGCGCGGATACCCTAGAAGCAGCTACAAAAGACATTACAGGGTATGGAGACGGCAAAATTGATGTAAATAATGACCTGGTGATCTGGACCAAACACTTTACTCAATTTATTGCTTATACAGCTAAAACAGTGTCCGACAGCCCCGGTGGCGGCCCCGGCGGCGGAGGTTCCACCGGAACCACCATCACGACTAAAGGCGGATCAGTAGAAAAATACAGTGCTACCATTGACATCCCAGCTAATGCAGTAGCAAAAACTATTAAAGTAAAAGTAGAAAAAGTAAGAGATACATCTGATTTAACTATGCCGCAAAAGAGTAAGCTGGTTGGTGATGTATTAGAAATCACTAAAAACAAATCAGGCAGCTTTAAGAAACCGGTAACTATTACAATTAAATATAGGCAATCTCAGGTAGATACTGATAAGTATGATTTGGCTATTTACTGGCTGAATGAAAAAACTGATACCTGGGAAAAACTCGACAATATTAAAGTTGACCTTAAGAACGGGAAAGTAAGTGGGGAAATCGACCACTTTACTAAATTTGCCCTGATTGCTATCGAGAAGGAAGAAATTATAGATGATGTAGTAACTCCAACTCCGGTAGTCCTGACTGACATTGCCGGACATTGGGCAGAAGCTAATATTAAGAACCTGGTAGCATTAGAAGCGATTGCTGGCTATCCGGACAAAACCTTTAAACCGGATAATACTATCACCAGAGCAGAATTTGCGAAGGTCTTAGTTGAAGCCTTTGAGCTGGAAACAGCTGGCGGCAAAGTATTTAACGATACTGCTAACCATTGGGCTAAAGATTATATAGCAGTTGCAGCAGCTAATGGTATTGTTAACGGCTATAGTGACACCCAGTTCGGTCCGGATGATCTTATCACCCGTGAGCAAATGGCGGTCATGATTGTAAAAGCCGCGAAATTAACTGCAGCTACCGATGAAACAGCCTTTGCGGACAATGCGAAGATTTCAGCTTGGGCTAAAGGTGCAGTAGCCACAGCTACCCAGAATAATATAATCAAAGGCTACCCTGACAATACGGTTAAACCTCAGGGCAGCGCTACCAGAGCTGAAGCAGTGACCGTAATCGTACTCGCATTACCCTAGGTTAGTACCTTAGATAAAAAGTCCCTCTGCAGCGCCTTATGCAGGGGGACTTTTTGCCATGAGGTGCAGCGCAAAAAGCCAGGCGGTTAAGGTAAAACGTGGAATCTGGCATGTCTACTGCGAGCATCTAATGGCTAAAGTTAAAAAAGAAAGGAAGGAAAAGATGGTTAAAAATATTTTCTCCCGGGTTGTAGTTATATTTGTATCATTATTTCTGGCGCTGGGAATTATGATGGTTAATCCCGAGGTCAAAGAAGTTTATGCCGGGGATATTAGCTCCAGTTACAATGAACTCAAAGGTCAATATAGTGGGTATGTGGAAAAAATTATTGCCGGTGGGGCAACTGAGGCTGAAATCAGGAACTTTTTAGATGACTTAGATACCGAGGTAAAGAACCGGGGAACTTTAACCGAGGCTAATTTTAATTCGGTTATGTTCGATTCCTTAAAAGAGGTAATAATCTGGGAAAAACACCGCGCAGTTTTTGAGGCTATGTTGGACAGTTTCCCAGAAGAAATTGATTATACCTTAAAAAATAATTCTTTACATAATAATCTAATCCCATTGAGAAATGCAGTCAAAGCCAGTGTACTGAACAATGGCAGCACTTCTGAGACTACTACTGGTCCTAGAGGCGGAGGAATTACGCCTTCTTCCCCCGTAACCAAAGAAATCAAAAAACAGCTCAACCGGAATGAACCAGTAATATCTCTTGACCTGGGAAAAAATGATGAGCTGAGTATTGAGGCGGATGTTCTTAAAGACATCAACAAGGCCGGCAAAGACATAGAGGTAACAAGAGACGGGGTAAAACTGACCATACCAGCTAGAGCCTTGCAACTATCTAAAGATAATAAATTAAATATCAGTATCCAAACGCTCAGCGAAAGCAAAGCAAAAATAGTTTTAAGCAAAATTGCCGCTGATAAAACGGTAGTCGGACCAGTTTATGAAATTAACCTTACTACCGAAGAGAGCGTCAGTGGGGTAACTTTTGCTAAGCCGGTAACCGTGGTGCTCTCTTATGCAAAAACTGATATAGAGGGACTGGACGAAGAAACCCTGGATGCTTTTTACTATAATGACGGTAAAAAGGAATGGCAGCAGCTAAAGGGTGAGCTTAATACTAAGCAAGACACAGTAACTTTTACTACTACCCACTTTAGTAAATACACCCTTATGGCAGATAAAACTCAGGATAGTACGGCAGTAGTGGAGCCAGAACCAGAACCAGAAAAGCCTCTGCCCCAGATTGAGTTTAATGACTTAAATGGGCACTGGGCTGAAGCGGATATTTACAAAATGGTAGAGATGGATCTGGTAAAAGGTGTAAGCGTTACCGAATTTGCTCCGCAGAAAAACATCAGCCGGGCCGAGTTTGTTACATTGCTCTCCCGGGCAGTAGGCTTGCAGCCTGGTACCCTGTATAAAGGGCGTTTCTATGATGTACCTGCTGACCAGTGGTATTTTAACATTGTAAATACAGCTGCCGATGCAGGTCTGGTCAGCGGCTATACTGCCACTACCTTTGCCCCCCAGGACCCGGTTACCCGTGAACAGATGGCGGTGATGATTAAGCGGGCTCTAGCCTATAAAGGGAAAGATGTTGAACCGACGACTGAGGCAGTGACTGCCAGCCTGGCAAGATTTACTGATCAGAACGTTATTTCTTCCTGGGCGAGAACTAGTGTAGCTGCCGCAGTACAGCAAAATATTGTATCAGGTCGGGATAATGGTCTATTTGCTCCCGCAGCTAACGCCACCCGTGCTGAGGCAGCGGTGATGATATTAAGGATGTATAGTCAAATGTAGCAGCAATACAAGACGCTAGACGTGAAATATAACCGTCTAGCGTCTTTATATCTTTAGAAATTATCCCCAGGGTTCTACCGCCCGGAATGAATTCCGGGCTACGCGGTGGAATATGGCTGGATACCGGGAATGAATTCCGGGCTACACTCCCAACCCGTGTAGAGGGGAATTCATTCCCCGGTACCCCCGGGGGGATACCGCCGGAATGAATTCCGGGCTACGTGGTGGAATATGGCTGGATACCGGGAATGAATTCCGGGCTACACTCCCGACCCGTGTAGAGGGGAATTCATTCCCCTCTACCCCCGGTGGGATACCCGGAATGAATTCCGGGCTACGCGGCGGAATATGGCTGGATACCGGGAATGAATTCCGTGGCTACTGGATCGGGACATCATTATCGAGAATCCGCAGGGACTTGCCGTATTTGCCGCCCAGCTGACGCAGGGTATTAATCTCTTCGCTGGTGAGCTTACCTAAAAGTATCTCCCGGGAAAGGATGAGTTCTTCCCGGGTGGGGCTGCTGCTTTTTCCCACGTTATATAAAAATTGAATCTCATCGGTATCCAGCTTACGTAGGATAATTACCCCGGCTTTTAGGAGGTCTTTTTTCTCTACGGGACGGTCGAGCTTACTTTGTACACTTCTGACAATCTCATTATCCTGTTTACCCTGAGGATTTTTAACCGCCCCGGGAGTATCTGCTGACTTACCTTCCCGATGGCCTGCCCAGTCCAGAGCATCCTTTTTTACCGCATCTATATTCCACTTTTGATTCTCATCTTCCGGTCCTAACCGGGAAGTATCTTCATTTACACTTAGCGGCATATTTAAGCTGTCAACTATATTATTCAGCTGATAATTCGCAAAAATCACCAGCAGCAAAAGCAAATTAACCGCAATTCCTATTCCGATAAAAACTTTCTTTTTAGCCATGCGCATTTCGACTACCTCCCCTTAAAATAAAATACGACCCCAGGCTTAATATTCCTGCTTATGGATTTCCTTACTCGTGAACTAAGCCATACTCAGCACCCCCGAATACCCGGAATGCCTCTGCCCGTAAAGGGTAAATTCCGGGCTACTAAATACCGGGATCCCCCTGAATACCCGGAATGAATTCCCGGGCTACTGGATACCCGGAATGAATTCCGGGCTACTGGATACCGGGAATGCCTGTGCCCGTAAAGGGTGAATTCCGGGCTACTGAATACCCGGAATGAATTCCGGGCTACTGGATACCGGGAATGAATTCCCGGCTACTGAATACCGGAATGAATTCCGGGCTACTGGATACCGGGAATGAATTCCGGGCTACTGGATACCGGAATGAATTCCGGGCTACTGGATACCGGGAATGAATTCCCGGCTACACTACTCCCGCCCCGTGTAGGTGCCCAGGGGTGCGTGGCGGAATATGTCCGGTATCCCCCGCCCCGTGTAGAGGGGAATTCATTCCCCTCTACCCCCAAAGGGCAACCACTATCTTCCTTTTTTCTACTAAGTATGGCAATATTATATACGGACGCAGCGAAAAGCTCAAAACTAGATAAAAGTTGGAAGGTGGAAAGTTGGAAGAGTTGGAAGAGT
>JAQWBP010000064.1 GCA_028706315.1 Syntrophomonadaceae bacterium | reverse complement strand
CAGTGGAGGATATGAAAAAGATATTATTTGACCGTTATTATAAAGGTAATCTACGTATTTATACTAAGGAAAATATTAAACTTTGTGTTAGTTTACTTATTAAGCGGGTACAGGAATGCTTGTAATGCACTGGCATTACAGCCTGCAGTCACATCGGGAGTTACTTGAGTGCAACCTCATTTATAAATAATTGCGCTAGCACTGCCTGCATTTTTAATCGTTATGCTGTCCACCCGGAATGCTGTTGACGAATTTAATGGTAATGGCTTGTATGGGGGAGTGTCAAGTGTCTGGCAGGGGGAGAGGCATTTGAGTTTGTTTTGATTTACTATCGGGTTCAGGTTAAGCTGAAGTTTTTACGTATGTTAGTTAACATGCGACTGGATTTCGCCCGGATGACACTATTAACCGGATTTTTTGAGACTTACCTTAAGTTAAATGAGGAAGAAGAAAGGAAGCTGGCAGAAGAATTGGGGAGGATAGATAAAAAGGAGGCTGCGAAAATGATGGAAATAACCACATCCTGGCAGGAGAAGGGTAGAATTGAAGGTAAAGAGGAAGGACGTAAGGAAGGTATCGTTAAAGGGCAGGCAGACCTGCTAATACGACAGTTGAAAAAGAAATTTACTAATATGCCTGCTGATATGGAAAGCAGAGTGAGGGGTCTTTCTGCAGAAAAGCTACAGCAGCTGGCAGAAGCAATATTTGATTTAGAGACATTGGAAGACGTAAAGTCATTTTTATCATAAATCAAGCGGGGACTGTTCTTGACACAAATGCCAGGAAATGTTGTCAATAACACCGTTCCCCTAATACATAGAGTTAGTTATCCTTTTTGTTGATATATTTAGGAAGACAGCACGAAAAGTTACTAATTGTTTTTATACCAATGAAACCTTTTGTTAGTCTGATTAGTGTTATTAGTAGATAGGAGGTTTTGAATTGTTAGATACCGGAGCCGAGAACTCGGAATCGCAAATAGAGCAGATCTTACGCAATTTTAAGCATTTAGGTCCTCCATTAGCGCACTGACATTGTCAAAGGTTTTGCTCATATTACGGTTATTATCGACATCATCAATTGCCGATTGTGTTTTTTCATTGGGCTTTTCTATGCGGAGGTCAAAAGGAATACCACCATAGCGGACGGAATAGCGTAGGAACATATTTATAGCTGTAGACATGTTAAGACCAAGCTCTTTAAAAATGGCTTCAGCTTTGCTTTTTAATTCCTCATCAACACGAATGTTTAAATTGGTTGTTTTAGCCATAGAATCAACTCCTTTCTATAGTTGTTATAATTATAAAACATTATATGCCAATCATCAATCATTTATGTAATGGCGCTTTACAATGTCATTCAATGTCATTACAAATATCTGGGTATCGCGGGGGGCTCCGGTGCCTGAACATCACGAGCTAATTCAACAGCCTTAAAGGTTGAGTTACAGGTTCCCCCCTTTCTTCAAGGTCTTCATTGAGTGGTTTTTTCTGGCAACCGCTTCTTTAAGTACCACTCTAAGCGCAGAGAAATTCTGGCTAAAAGACCATTGGCTATAGGTAATATAGCGGCTCGCATCATCAAGGAAAGCTATTAAGTAAGTCTGTTTTTTGCTCTTACCTACCTTGAGATAAACACTGTAGAGCATCGGTTTGCCACAATTCGTTGATAAATTGATGGGCAAATCTTTTCATTTCCTTCTCTTCATCCGGATTTTTAACGGCGGTTAAGTCCGGGTTGGCTAAAGCCAATAAAATAGAGGGACATAGCAAAAAACTGTGTCCCTCAAAGGGTTTACGGTATTCGGTTTTCAATCAGAGGTATTTTGCCATGAAGTCGGCGGGGGTCAATATCTCTGGCTTTTCGATCTCAATGTCGGCAAAGTCCTTATCGCCGGTAATAAAAACGTTCACATCCTCAATGATTGCCGTATAGAGGACGGGGTAATCATTCGCGTCACGGATGCTGAACAGCGTTTTGTCCATTTCCTCAGGCGTGTAAACAA
The DNA here is from genome assembly GCA_028706315.1 of Syntrophomonadaceae bacterium. GTDB lineage: Bacteria > Bacillota > Syntrophomonadia > Syntrophomonadales > Syntrophomonadaceae > STF2-222. Next base: position 5,217 of record JAQWBP010000064.1, on the reverse strand, counting down.
GGTCGTAACTCATTTTCAGCAGGAGCTTATCCACGGCCTTCTCCTTTGCCGGAAATTTGCGCCGCACAACGTCTTTCAATTCCCTGACGACGAAGGAGGACAGCACAAGCTCATGCTCTGTGAAGATGCGCTTCATCATGGTATTTATGCGCAGATTTGGAAATAAAAGAAAGGAGATAAGCACATTGGTATCCAGCATGACCCTCATATTACTTTACCGTTCTTTCCCACCGAAACTCCTTCATCATGGCGACTACATCATCCTCGTCTTTCAGTCCGGCGCGTTCCGCCTCTCCGGCGAATGCGGCCTGCGCTTCTTTGAGGGCCTCCATTGAAGAATTGAGGATATATATCTTTCCGGCTTCCTCAACGAATAAAACCTTGTCACCCTCCTTGACACCCAGCTTTCGGCGGATATCAACGGGAATGGTGATCTGTCCCTTCGAGGTTATCTTTGCAAGCTCCATTTGTTATCGCTCCTTTCGTAAACAATGCATTCTTTACTTTCCTTACATTAATAGTATACGCAAACTGAGCGAAAATATCAATAGTTTCTGCAAAGAAAAATATGGGACAGTTCTTTCAGATCTTCTGGTTTAAGAGCATAATCGCGTGCGACTACAGATTAGATGTTTTGGAAAAATCGATAGATTGAGTGTGCGGATTGGATGTTTGGGGGCGCATTTTGTTGATAAGAGAATTAATTCTCTTATGTTGGAATGGTCAATAGATAATGATTTTTGGTTAAGAAGAATTGCTATTGATCATCAGCTAGGTAGGAAAGAAAAAACGAATACAGAATTACTAGAGCAAATACTTGTCAATAATTTTGGCAGTGAAGAATTTTTCATAAACAAAGCTATTGGTTGGAGCTTAAGAGATTATTCAAAGACCAACTCGGACTGGGTAAGAAGTTTTCTAAACAAGTATATATGGCTACAGAACAATTATCAAAGAAGTGAATGAAGCAATAAAGTTAGCTTTTGAAAACGGTGATCCAGCAAGTGAACTAGCCCAAAAAGCTTGTGAACTTCATAAACAATGGTTGCTAAATTATTGGAATGATTATTCTAAAGAAGCGCATATGGCACTTACTCAAATGTATGTCGATGACGAACGGTTTAAAGCATATTATGATAAAATTAAACTAGGTTGTGCAGTGTTTTTACGGGACGCGATGAGAATTTATACGGGGATTAAATAGTAATGGAATTTAAATAATAATTGTATAAGCAATTGGGTAAAACCAGTTGCTTTTTTTAGTTTGACCAGCATGTTTGCTGAGCCGATGGGTTGAAAGAAACCCTATCGCCTAACCAGCGGGAAGATAACCCGAGGGCAAGGGCGTCACCGGTAACGGTGAGGTAGGTCACTCCGTCTATTCCGGGTGCGCCTTGGAATCATCTGCCACCGGTAGTACCCGCAGGGTGAAGTGCCCGTAGGGTAAAAGCTTAAGAGGGTTCCTATGAGGAACTTCCTCAGCTCAGTTTTGATGAATTCTCTGATGATTATGTCATACCAATGCCGTTTGAAGATGAATATTCTCAGTGGACGCCTTATGAGGACTGATTCAGCAGGCTTGTAAATTTATAATATATTGACGACCTGGACAATAGCTGGCTATGAGGATTATTTTACGGCAGGATGGTGAATTTCTTATAGTCTATTTTTCCATGCCCATACTTTAAAATAAGGATCTGCTGGTCAGTTCCATCTGCTGCAATAGTCAAGTTAGATTTCATATAAATCTGCTATATTAACGGTTTTACCCATGAAAATTATAATTTTCATGGGTAATATTGGGCTAATAATGATAGCGTTACAATATTAACCAGTGATATACTAAAAAGGGAAAAAAGCAAATTCCTATCTATTATCTATCCTAGATGTCAATAGGGATTTGTCTTTCAGTGTCTTGCAACCGCTGCGGTTCTTCTTTTATTTCTCTTTGCCCACCATCATTTCATAGTTGCGTTATAATATATAACCATGGCAGAGTCATCGGGAGGATAAGCCAGGCGAATCGATTGCAGAAGATATCTATGTATCTATGATACAACTATGACGCATCTTTGTGATAGAGTGGACATATGTTGGAAAGGAGGTATCGTACATGCTCGATATTCTTATCGTTGAAGATGAACAGGCAATCTCCAATCTGATATACATAAATCTGAGTGACGAGGGCTATCACTGTACCTGCGCTTTTGATGGAAAGCAGGCTGCCGACATCATCGAAAAAGAAGATTTCGATCTTATTTTGCTCGATATTATGTTGCCCGAGATTGACGGCTATGAGTTGCTCGAATATATCAAGCCGCTTGGAACCCCCGTGGTTTTCATTACTGCAAAGGGCGTGGTCAACGACCGAATCACTGGACTGAAACTCGGAGCCGACGACTATATCGTCAAGCCTTTTCAAATCGGTGAGCTGTCTGCACGGGTGGAAGCGGTTTTGCGCCGATGCGGTAAATGCGAAAAGCAATTATCCTTCCATGATGTTGCTATCAACACTGAGGCCCGATTGGTGAAAAAAGATGGGCAGATCATTGACTTGACCGTTAAAGAGTTTGATTTGTTGGTTGAACTTGTACGTAATAAGAATGTGGCGCTATACCGTGACCGTCTCTATGAAAAAGTTTGGGGAGAGGAGTTTTCCGGAGAAACGCGGACACTGGACTCTCATATCCAACGCCTCAGGAAAAAACTCGGGTGGGAGGAGCGCATCAAGACAGTTTTTCGCATTGGCTACCGATTGGAGGGATAGTATGTGAGGTTGTTTGCCAAGATATTCCTTTGTGCAACACTCGTATTAAGCATGGCTCTATCCCTTTCTGGCTACCTGCTGATTACTTCTTCCTACAAAAATGCAATTGAGCGCGAAACGGAACGTGCGCTTGACGAATACCAATACAATAAGTTTTCCGTACAGGCCGCGCTTATTACCAACGCGAACAGCTTTCAGGATGCTCTCCCCTTCGATTACGACAGTCAGGTCGCAGTTTTAGCAGAAGATAAATCCTTTGTTTTCTCGAACCTTCCGCTTGAGTACCGATTTGAAATGCTTGAGATGGTATCCGATTGGCGGTAAAAATAAAAAGAAGGCTGGAAGATTACTTGAGGGCAGGACCTATGATGAATACCCTGAGGTAAATTAAAAAGTTTGAGAGGGTGGGTAGTGTGGATTATTCCCATTACTTTTTTAATGTTCAACTTTTTCTATACTATAAGGGTGTGTCAAGTTTTTTGTGTAAACCCCAGTTGCTACCTCAATCATTAATCAATATGCCCCTCTAGACGATCTGCAAAATATATGGATAGCTGGGATAAAATAGCTGCCCAACCCCTGATCCTGGTAGTCCATTTTTTCATAATATCCATAGTAGCTAAATAGAGCATCTTTTGCAGAGCATCATCTGTAGGAAAGATGCTCTTTGATTTTGTAACCTTACGCAGTTGCCGATTATAGCTTTCTATAGTGTTTGTTGTATATATGATCTTTCTAATTTCCGCAGGATACTTGAAAAAAGTGGAGAGTTCACTCCAGTTTCTGCGCCAGGAATTTATAGCTATTGCATATTTGGCGCCCCATTTTTCTTCAAACCGATCTAGCTCTTCCCAAGCAGTTTCTTCATTTACCGCTTGATAAATATTTTTTAAATCACTTGTAAATGCTTTTCTATCCTTATATCCAACATAACGGGTAGAATTTCTTATCTGGTGGATAATACACTTCTGAACCTCTGTCTGTGGGAATGCTGCATTAATAGCTTCAGTGAATCCAGTTAGACCATCAATACAGGCTATCAGTATATCTTTAACCCCTCTATTGTTAAGTTCATTTAATATGTTGAGCCAGTACTTGGCACTTTCATTTTCTCCAATCCACAAGCCCAGAACATCTTTCTGTCCATCCAAATCAATACCTATTGCGACATAGGCTGCCTTATTAATTACGTGGCCTTCTTCTCTAACTTTAAAATGTACTGCATCCATAAATACAACAGCATATATATCTTCTAACGGCCTATTTTGCCATTCTTTAACCAGTGGCAGAATTTTATCAGTTATATTAGAAATCAAGGTAGGAGAAACATCCATACCATAAAGATTGTTAAGGTGATCCTGAATATCTCGGGTCGTCATACCCTTGGCATACATAGATAATATCTGGTCTTCAATACCAGAGACATCCCGCTGGTGCTTTTTAACGATCTTAGGTTCAAATTCGGCCTGTCGATCACGTGGAATATCCAGTTCTATGTCTCCATAATCGGATGTTACTGTTTTTTGGCTATGCCCATTTCTACTATTATTGCTTTTCTTATTTTTATAGTCATATTTGGTATAACCCAGCTCATCGTCCATTTCAGCTTCGAGCATTTCCTGGAGTGTGTCTGCGAACATGTCTTTTAATACTTGCTGAACGTCTTTGACATCTTTTAAGTTGTTTTCCTTTTACTGTTGATAACTACGATCCCGGTAAAAAGGTATGGACTAATATAATACATAAACTAATTTAACTCTGAAGCCGGGTCCCAGAACGATACTTTTAGATAGAACCAGCGGTATACAAAATTAGAACCATTTGATATTCGTAAACTTATAGCACACGAATGTTATTATTGCCCATAGAGGTATACTTGGATATCTTGATACACTGGCCATCTCTTCATTTATTCCACCTCACCTAATAACAATGAATTCCCAATCCATTTTACAGGGGGTGGTTTTTTTATGGTTATTTTTCTCCGTTTTTATTGTCCGCACCCCCTTTTTATCCCTTTTATTTTACCGCTTACATTTATCAACCTGGGCATTCCACTGGTGAGGCCGTAGGTACCGCTGAAGAGGTAAAAAGATCTTCATGTTGTAACTGCTAAACTAAAACGGACAGAAAACGTCAAATAAGAATGAATAGCATTAACCATAATACTCCAAAAATGTTATAATTGGACACAAAGTTATTTATCTTTTTTGTTGATCTTTACATTACGGTTACATATGGATAGCTTATCGGAAGGATCTGAGGAAAAACCTCAGCTAAGGTGTTAAAATATCCTCTTTAGGGTATAATAAAGGTAATAAAGCATTCCCTAAAGAGGAGGTTTTAATAATGTTAATTGATTATAGATTTTCGAATTTTAGGTCTTTCAAAGAAATAACCAATTTGTCTATGATAGCAGGCAGGCAGACGACACTAAATGATAATCTGAT
>JAQWBP010000029.1 GCA_028706315.1 Syntrophomonadaceae bacterium | reverse complement strand
ATTTGCTGCTGCTAACTTGTTAATGGGTTTATATGCGGGCCTTTATGATCCGTCTTTTAATAATTATCTCGCTCAAGTTCATCATGTAAGTGAAGTCACCCGGGGAAGTCTTGAGTTTCCGCGGGAGTTGCCCGGTTTTCTGGTAGTATTCTTTTTTACTGCCCTAATTTTCCTGGCAGATACCCGCATAGGCGCGCTCGCAGCTATAATGGTAGGAATTTCCCTCTGGGGGCAGGGATATCTGGCACCCGGTATGACATCTGTTGTATTCTGGATGCTCTTATGGAGTACCGGTGCTCACCTTTTTATGGTTCAATGGGTTTTTGTCACTGCTGGCATCATCGCACTAGTTACCCTTGTTGTATCACTACGTTTGCCTCGCCATGAAGCTGCTACCTGTAATTCCTCTCTATCCAGATAATTTTCTGTAACTGACTCTTTAACTCATCCACTATAAGCAGTGAAAATCTAGTGCAACTTTTAAAAAGAGATTTGTAAATTATATTGACTGATTAATATATTAATAATAAAATGCTTATATAAGCTTACGCTTATATAGTATAGTTATTCATTTAGTGATAACTGATTAAACTTGTCCGAATTACTGCTGGGATTTCACCTTTAGTAGACTAGGACTACATAACCTAGGTTATCAAAGTACTTTTATACGCACTATATTTAATATTAGGGAGGCAAAGAGCCATGCAAGTATTATTAACTATGCTAAACGGTGGAATTAGTGAGCTTTTAAATTATTTATCAGCCCACGTGGTTACCTGTTTAGTACCTGCATTTTTTATCGCCGGGGCAATGGCAGTCCTGGTTACCAAAGGAGCTGTAGTTAAATATTTTGGCGCTAAAGCCAAACAATGGGTCGCCTACGGTGTAGCTTCAATATCAGGTATGCTTCTGGCCGTATGTTCTTGTACCGTTTTACCACTTTTCGCCGGAATTTATAATCTGGGAGCCGGGTTAGGGCCAGCGATAACTTTTCTTTACTCTGGACCAGCTATTAATATACTGGCTATTGCCCTTACCGGAGGCGCTATAGGTTGGCATATGGGAATTGCCCGCGGTGTTGGAGCAGTGGTATTTTCAATTGTTATTGGTCTGATTATGGCGTTTCTATTTCGTAAAGAAGAGGCCGGGCGCATTGCAGATGACAGTATACCCGAAAATGCTGTGTCTGAGAAACCTGGTATATTCCTGGTAATTTTCTTTGGCGTAATGGTTGCTATATTAATAGTAAGCACCAGCAAGCTAGCCCCCTGGATCAAGGTGGCCATAGACTTAAGTCTTATTAATTCACTTGCTATAATGGTGCACCACTACTTCCAGAAGGGTGAATTTGGTTCATGGATGCATGAAACCTGGACCCTGGCAAAAATGGTAGTTCCTACCCTGCTCATCGGAGTATTCATAGTAGGAATGGTAACATCGGTTTTACCAGCAGAATGGATATCAAACTATGTAGGTGAAAATACTTTTGCAGCTAATTTCTTAGCTTCACTAGTCGGAGCCTTATTCTATTTTTCTACTCTTACCGAGGTTCCGATAGTGAAAGGTCTTATGGATCTGGGTATGAACGATGGGCCGGCATTAGCTCTGTTACTGGCAGGTCCGGCAGTAAGTATACCGAATCTGCTGGTAGTAAATCGCATAATGGGATTTAAAAAAACTGCAGCCTATTTTATACTAGTGGTTATAATGGCAACTCTTACCGGCTGGCTTTATGGGGCATTTTTTGCATAAAAATAACGTCTACCGTTAAGGTTGAATTATTTAGCAAAAATATTTCAATACTAGTAAAACAAATAAACAGGAGGTTTTCGATATGGAAATTAAAGTACTGGGAACTGGTTGTGCTAAATGTACTAAATTAGAAAAAGAAGTTTACGATGCACTGGCAGAACTAGACGTGGCCGCTAATGTAGAAAAAGTACAGGACATTAAGAAAATTATGGAGTATAAAGTTATGTTTACTCCGGCTTTAGTTATCAATGATAAAGTTAAGGTAGCCGGTAAAGTACCTAAAAAGGAAGAACTACATCAGTATATTAAAGAAGAAATATAGCCCGGTGGAACAGCAATGATTAATTTTCATTGCTGTTTTTTATTTTCTTTTCCCTATACTATAACCCTGCTGCTAATAAAATGGTTGACGGTTTTACACAAGGAATAATATAATTAAACATATGAACAATTGTTCATATGTTTAATTATATTTATAAAAGGGAGACAATACTAACCATGACAGAAGAAAACATAGGCTGCAGTTGCAACCTGGTACATGAAGAAATTGTATATATGGTAAAGAAAGAGATGCCGGCAGAAGAAACTCTTTATGACTTGGCTGAGCTTTTTAAAGTTTTTGGTGATACCACCAGGGTAAAAATTCTATACGCACTTTTCGCTGCAGAAATGTGTGTATGCGATATTGCCTCCTTACTAGGTATGACCCAGTCAGCTATTTCTCACCAGTTAAGAGTCTTAAAACAGGCTCGTCTGGTAAAAAACCGCCGGGACGGAAAAGTCATGTATTACAGCCTGGATGATGAACACATAAAACATATATTTGACCAGGGGCTGCTCCATATTAACGAAAAATAGTCTGCTATGGGGAGGTATTTTTATATGAGTAATGCATTAAAAAAGGAATTGACCCTTGAAAACTTAAACTGTGCAAATTGTGCCGCAGCTATAGAAAAAGGAGTAAAAGAGCTTCCCGGAGTAACAGAGGTTTCGCTAAATTTCACCACCCGGCGTTTAGTTGTCGCACTTGAGGACGAGTATGCTAGCTCAGAAGTGGCTAAAGATATTACCCGCATCGCCCAACAACATGAACCTGATATTAAAGTTTTGGACCAGGAACAGGGACATAGTTTTTACTCTACTTGGGGCCAAAATATTAATTTTATAAAAGCTAGCCAGATTATTTTATCTGCATTACTTCTCACAACTACTTTCGTATTTGACTTTAGCCCTAATGTAAATATTACTTTATATATAATCAGCTACCTGCTGGCTGGAGCACCGGTGCTAATTAAAGCAGGCAAGAATCTCTTGCAGGGCCGGGTTTTTGATGAGAATTTTCTGATGAGTTTAGCTACAGTTGGTGCGTTAGCTATTCAACAGTTTGCTGAAGGTATCGCCGTGATGCTTTTTTACCAGATTGGTGAATTCTTTCAGGATATGGCAGTTAATAAATCCCGAAAATCAATTACAGATTTGATGAATATACGGCCCGACTTTGCTAATCTGCAAACCCCCGGGGGAGTAAAAAAAATTTCACCTGAAGAAGTTAGAATAGGTGATATACTTCTGGTTAAACCTGGAGAAAAGATTCCGCTGGACGGTATAGTAATATCAGGACAGTCCATGGTAGATACTTCGGCATTAACTGGTGAGTCAATGCCCCGTTCGGTGCAGTTATCTGACGAGGTATTATCTGGTTTCATCAATAAGAACGGATTAATCAGCTTAAAAGTTACCAGGGAATTTAATCAATCTACTGTAGCCAAAATTTTAGAAATGGTTGAAAACGCCAGCAGTAAAAAAGCACCCACGGAAAACTTTATTACTAAATTTGCCGGTTATTATACTCCAGCTGTGGTAGGAGCAGCCGTGCTTTTAGCTGTAATACCCCCACTAGTGATTACTGGTGCAACTTTTAGTCAATGGTTATACCGTGCTCTGATATTCCTGGTAATATCCTGCCCCTGTGCCCTGGTGATATCTATTCCTTTAAGCTTTTTTGCTGGAATTGGTGCCGCATCCCGGAATGGCATACTAGTCAAGGGAGGCAATTACCTCGAAGCATTAAATAATGTAGATACTATAGTATTTGATAAAACCGGTACACTCACCCGAGGGATTTTTAAAGTTAGCCAGATTAATAATGAAGACTGGCTTACCGGTGATGAGCTGCTGGAATACGCAGCTATTGCTGAAGGTAACTCGAATCACCCGGTAGCAATATCAATCATTGAGGCTTTCGGTAAAGAACCCCTTAGATATGATATAGAAGCTTATGAGGAACTAGCCGGTTATGGAATTAAAGCTATCATCCGTGGTAAAGAAATCTTCTTAGGAAACGACAAATTAATGGATAAAGAGAACATCTCCCGTAGAAATACTAATACTACCGGTACGGTAATTCATGCTGCTATTGATAATAAATATGCGGGATATCTGGTAATCGAGGATGAAGTTAAAGAAGACTCTCCTCAGGCCTTACAAGATTTAAAACAGCTGGGAGTAAAAAGAATTTCCATGCTTACCGGGGATAGCCGCTCTGCCGGAGCGAAAATAGCAGAACTTCTAGAACTTGACGAATTTTATACCGAATTACTCCCCCACGAAAAAGTAGAGCAATTAGAGCTTATTAACCGCAGCAAGTCCTCAAATGGCAGCCTAGTTTTCGTGGGAGATGGTATTAATGATGCTCCCGTCCTGGCCAGAGCAGATGTTGGTGTGGCTATGGGCGGTCTAGGCTCAGACGCCGCCATCGAGGCGGCTGATGTAGTCTTAATGACGGACGAGCCTTCGAAACTAGTTAGTGCTATAAAAATTGCCCGGAAGACTCGTCATATAGTTATGCAAAACATAGTTTTCGCTCTGGGAATTAAAGGAGTAGTCCTCTTATTAGGCGCAGTCGGAATTGCAACTATGTGGAGCGCAGTATTTGCTGATGTCGGGGTCACCGTAATCGCAGTATTAAATTCCCTGCGGCCTTGAGGTAAATTTTAATAGACGCTGATCTACGCTGATTTTATATGATTAACGCAGACTTTTGCTTTTTTAACTAGACGCTGATTATTATGATTCACGCTGATTTTTTCTTCTAATATTTCATTTACGAAAGTGCAAAGCACTTTCAAGTAAATAATTAATAAAAAGATCTGCGTTAATCATATAGAATCTGCGGAGATCAGCGTCAAAAAATCCGTGCAATCTGTGGCTATTAAAAAGTCTGCGTCCTTATTCTGTTATTGGAGTCAGCTTCATCGTTAAGCCTACTCTACCGCGGTCGATGTCTACAGATAGTACGCGGACATTGACTACATCACCTACTGATACCACTTCCATAGGATGACGTATATAATTTTCCGACATCTCGGAGATATGTACTAGCCCGCTGTTCTTTACCCCTATATCAACAAAAGCGCCGAAATCTACCACATTGGTCACTGTACCTTTTAACTCCATGCCTACTTTCAGGTCTTCAATGCTCAGGACATCACCGCGGAATAATGGCTCTGGCAGTTCTTCTCTGGGGTCCCGCTGCGGACGCATTAGGTTTTCTACTATATCCTGCAGGGTCGGAATACCAGCCTGTAATTGGCTGGCTACCCCTTTAAGTTCGAGCTGTTTTAAGCTGGACCTGACCTCAGGTTTACCAATCAGACTACTATCTGCACCAATCATTTGCAGCAGTTGGCCAGTAAGGTCATAAGATTCCGGATGTATTGCTGTCATGTCCAGGGGATTATCCCCGTCAGCGATGCGCATAAAGCCAGCACTTTGCTCAAACGCTTTAGGCCCCAGACGTGGAACTTTCAGAAGTTTACGACGATTATTAAATTTACCGTTTTCTTCCCGATATTTCACAATATTTTCAGCTACTGTAGCATTAATTCCCGAAACATAACTTAGCAGTGCTGGTGACGCTGTATTAATATCTACACCCACGTAGTTGACTACCGATTCTACTACGGTAGATAATTTCTCCGCCAGGATTTTATTATTAATATCATGCTGGTACTGGCCTACCCCGATGGACTGTGGCTCGATTTTTACCAGTTCCGCCAGAGGATCTTGCAGACGGCGCGCGATTGATATTGCACTGCGTTCCGAAACATCCAGGTTGGGAAATTCGTAGGCCGCCAGTTCCGAGGCCGAATAAATACTGGCCCCTGCTTCATTAACAATAATATAGGATAAAGGATTATCCTGTTTTTGAATAAAATTAGCCACAAAATGCTCGGTTTCCCGTGAGGCAGTTCCGTTGCCAATAGTTATGACTTCGACTCCATACTGTTTAACCAGCCGTGCAAACTCAAGCTCAGCTTGTTCTACCTTATTATGCGGCGGTGTCGGGTAAACAACACCTGTTTCCAGCATCTTACCTGTCTCATCAACTACGGCCCATTTGCAGCCGGTACGAAAGGCCGGATCAGCCCCCAGCACTGTTTTTCCCCTCACCGGAGGCTGCAAAAGCAGGCTGCGCAAGTTTTTAGAAAAAACAACTATGGCCTGCGCCTCGGCATCTTCTGTCAGTCCATTACGAATGTCCCTGCCTACTGCCGGTTCAATAAGGCGTTTATAACCATCTATTATTGCTTTTTTCACCAGTTCTGCCGCCGGTGAATTATCCTTTTTGATATAGCGTTCAATTATTCTGGATGTAATGGTATCTCGATCAACCTCAATTTCTACTTTAATGTACTCTTCTCTTTCCCCCCGGTTAATGGCCAGTATACGGTGTGAAGGTAATTGCCGTACTGGCTCCCGATAATCGTAATACATAGAATAAACAGAGTCTACCTCACTATCCCGGGCTTTAGTTCTAATTATGCTCGTCTTATACGTATAATCTCGAACCCATCCTCTAATAGCAGCATCATCAGCCACCTGTTCTGCAATGATATCCATGGCTCCCTGCAGAGCAGCCTCAACGGATGGTACACCTTCCGTAATATATTGCTGAGCTGTTTCTTCAGGATTACCCTCTGGAAAAGATAGCAGGAAGTCGGCCAGAGGCTGCAACCCTCTCTCCCGAGCATTAGAAGCTCTAGTCTTTCTGCGGGGCCGGTAAGGCCGGTAAATATCCTCTAACCGGGTCAGGGAATCGGCATTAGTAATATCATCCTCTAGCAAAGGAGTAAGTTTACCCTGCTCATCAATTAGCCTGATAATTTCTCCTTTTCGTTCTTCCAACTTACGATGAAACTGCAGTAATTCATTTATCTGCCTTAGCTGAACTTCATCTAGTCCCCCGGTTTTTTCCTTCCTATACCGGGCAATAAAAGGTATAGTATTATCATTATTAAGCAGCTCAGCCGTACTCACTACCTGGTTGTAATTAATACCGCTTTCACGGGCAATCAGGCCTAAAATCTTATCTTGCATATATTTCTCCTTCATAAAATAGTAATTAGGGATGTTGTATCTTTAAGTTTTAGTCAAGGGATAAAGTCATCATTTTCCTTTTATTGTATACAATTTATTAGCGTTTAAATACACTAATATAGTTTATACTATAAATTAACAATACTACCAAAGCCCTAGTTTAAACTTAACGATTGTGAGGCTAAATTATGCATTTACCAGAAACTGAAATAAAACCAATACAAACAAGAAAACTAAAAATTCAATTATCTTTCACCGAAAAATGGAAACATATCATGGTTCCACGCGAGCCGGTGAGTGGCTTTACCCATTTAGCCGGGGCGGTATTATCTACTATAGGGCTTTTTTTGCTTTTAGGCCAGATTCCCGCCGGAGCAAATATGAGCCATATAGTATCCTTAGTTATTTTTGGGGTAAGCCTTATCCTGCTTTATAGTGCCAGTGCTACTTACCATCTTCTCAATCTCTCAGAAAAAGGCATAGCAGTTTTACGACGTATTGACCATATGATGATTTTCGTCCTTATAGCCGGTACCTATACTCCTATTTGCTTAATTACCCTTAAAGGTGCATGGTGCTGGGCGCTCTTGATCTCTATCTGGACTTTAGCCCTGGCCGGAATTATTTTAAAACTAGTATGGTTTAATGCTCCGCGCTGGTTATCAACTCTCTTTTACATCATGATGGGGTGGCTGGTTATAATTGCATTGGTACCGCTGCTGAAAGCCCTTTCGCTGGCAGGCTTTTTCTGGCTGCTTGGCGGAGGATTACTATATACCATAGGAGGTGTGATATATGCTGCCAAATGGCCGCACCTTACTTCGCGAATTTTTGGGTTTCATGAAATTTTCCATCTGTTTATCCTGGCTGGCAGCTTCTGTCACTTCTGGTTAGTCTTTAAATACATTGCCATTCGTTAAATAGCACAGCAGACAGGGGGAGGTTTCCGGTGTCACCTTTGAAAGGTGACACCGGAAACCTCCCCCTGTCTGCTGTTAGCATTCTTTATTATATAATTGTGCCAGTTTCTTTATGTCTCGGGCCACGTCTGCAAAAAGATCGGGAGTTAAAGATTGTGGCCCGTCAGATAAAGCTTTGTCCGGATTCTGGTGGACTTCGATAATCAGACCGTCTGCTCCCGCTGATACCGCTGCTCGGGCGACTGGTTTTACCAGTTCACGTTTTCCGGTCGCATGACTAGGATCAACTATTATGGGCAGGTGAGATAAGTTCTTTAATAAGGCAACTGCACCTATATCTACCGTATTACGCATCATGCTTTCAAAAGTACGAATACCTCGTTCACATAATATTACTTGATTATTACCTGCCTGTAGAATATATTCACTGGCAAATAGCCATTCTTCTATAGTTGCGGCAAAGCCACGTTTAAGAATAACTGGTTTCCCTGACCGTCCCGCTTCTTTTAATAACGGGAAATTTTGCATATTGCGGCTACCAATCTGAATTATGTCGCAATAATAACATACCTTTTCCATTTCCCGAATATCAAGTACCTCAGTTACTACTGGTAAACCCGTAAGTTCCCGGGCTTCAGCCAGTATTTTTAAGCCTTTTTCACCTAATCCCGCGAAAGAATATGGCGAAGTACGAGGTTTAAATGCTCCTCCCCTTAGTATGTGTACACCCATTTCTTTCATTATTAGTGCAATTTCCAGGTATGCTTCTCGTGATTCAACCGCACAAGGGCCAGCAATTATTGTACAATGCCCCTCGCCAATAGTGACCGTTTTTTGACCCCCGGGTATATTTATTATCGTACGTTGGTCAATATTATCTTCTTTTAACGCTAATTTGCATCCCAGCATAGTCATTCCTCCCCAGTACAAATCTATAGTCCTATTTACACTGTGGCCTGCATAAATCCATTTATAGTTTTTTCTATGATTCCGGGCAGTTCATTAGTTCTACTCTCATTTCTTTCAATAAGCTGTTGCAGGTAGCTGCCAATTACAAAAGCGTCCGCATATTCATGGAATTTTCTTATTTGATCAGGATTTGATATACCAAAACCCATAGCCAGCGGGGCATTCGTTATAGAAGCAACTCGTTTCAAGTAATCTTTTATTTCCTGCTCCGGAAAAACAGACCTTACTCCGGTAACTCCCCGAACAGAAACACAGTATATAAAGGCGGGATCTTGTTCTGCCGCCATTTGTATACGGTCATCGGTACTGCTGGGTGCTACTAACGGAATAGCCTCCAGTCCATATTGTTTCAAAACTGGCATTTCGTCCAGGGGCATATCAGGAATTATCAAGCTATCTATACCTGCATCCCTGCATTCTTTTTTAAATACATCCAGACCCATTTTATAAATGGGATTGTAGTAGGAAAATAATATTAGTTTAAGATGGGTAGTATTTTTAATCTTACTAGCAAAATCCAGGCTTTTTGCCAGATTCAATCCTTTACGGATTCCCCGGTGATGAAATCTCTCGATCACTTCTCCATCAGCCACAGGATCAGAAAAAGGTACCCCTAATTCGAGAATATCACATCCACCCTGTTCAATCGCTTTTATACAGTTAAGCCCAATATCTTCTTCAGGTAAGCCAGCTATGATAAAAGGAATTAAAGTCTTTTGTTTTCTTTCCTTGATATTCTGCATTTTAGTTCGTATTTTTATCATCACTTTTCCCCTCCAGGTATCTAATTACTTCTTCAACATCCTTATCTCCACGCCCGGAAAGATTAATGACTATCCTGCTGTTCACCGGTAAATCAGGTGCTATTTTCATGGCATAAGCTACAGCATGGGAACTTTCCAGTGCCGGGATTATACCTTCTAATTCGCTTAATTTAAGGAAAGCCGTCAGGGCCTCTGTATCAGAGACATTAACATATTTAACGCGTTGTTCCTGTTTTAAAAAAGCATGTTCAGGACCTACTCCCGGATAGTCCAAACCGGCTGATATAGAATGAGTATCCATAATTTGCCCATGTTTATCTTGTAAGACCATGGTCAGAGCTCCATGGAGGATACCTTCATCCCCAATGGATAAGGTTGCACAGTGCTGGCCAGGTTCTATACCTATTCCCCCAGCTTCTACTCCTATTAATTCGGTCGTTTCCTGCAAGAATGGGTAAAATACGCCCATAGCATTACTCCCTCCGCCCACACAGGCAAGGATATGAGAAGGCAGGCACCCTTCGGACTCTAGGAATTGTTTTTTTAATTCTCTGCCGATGATAGTTTGGAAGTCACGTACTATCATGGGGTAAGGATGCGGCCCAATTACTGAACCAATAATCATATGTGAGTATTCAAAGCTGCTGATAAAATCCCGGAATGATTCATTTACCGCATCTTTGAGCGTACAGCTTCCTTTTTCTACTTTTTTAACTTCAGCACCCAGGGTTTGCATCCGAAAAACATTCAGCTTCTGTCTTTCCATATCTCTAGCACCCATATATACAGTACATTGCAATCCTAAAGCTGCTGCAGCCGTAGCTGTAGCCACACCATGCTGGCCTGCACCTGTCTCCGCAATCAATCGCTTTTTTCCCATTTTTCGGGCCAGAAGAGCCTGCCCTAGAGTATTGTTTATCTTATGAGAGCCAGTATGATTTAAGTCTTCCCGTTTTATAAAGACTTTCCTGCCTACATACTGGCTGAGCCGCCGGGCAAAATAAAGAGGTGATTCCCGGCCTACATAATTTTTTAAATAATAATTCAGTTCCTTATGGAAATTGATATCCTTCTGCATTTCTTCATAAGCCTTTTCTATTTCCCGCAGGGCAGGGACCAGGGTCTCCGGAACCCACCTTCCCCCGTATTTCCCGTAATAACCATTTTTATCAGGATACATATTTATCTGCCTCCCTCACCGCATTCATAAACCTGCAAATTTCATCTGGATTCTTGCCTTCCCGGGGGAATTCAACCCCGCTGGAAACATCTACTGCCATAGGGTGTAATTTTTCGATAGCCCCACATACGTTTATACTGTTAAGCCCACCTGCCAGAATCATATTCGGGCAATTTCCCAATTTATAAAGCCAATCCCAGTTAAAGCTTTTTCCTGTACCGCCTTTTTTATCTGCTGAGTAACTGTCAAAAAGGTAAGCCCAGGCTCGCCATTCCTTTATATGCTGTAAGTCTATCTGTCCATTGACTGTAAAACTCTTGATCACAGGTACATTTATTGCTTCGATATACTCAGGCGATTCGTCTCCGTGCAGCTGTACCATGTCCAGTTTGCAGAGCCTGGTTATATAATTAAGTTCATCAATATCTTTATTGACAAATACACCTATTTTAGTAATTTGCCCGCCGACAATCTGGTTAATTGCCGCCGCATCCTCGATGGCTATGCTGCGAGATGATTCGGCAAATACTTCACCTAAGGCCCAGGCTCCATATTTAATAGTTGCTAATGCTTCTTCGAGGGTTTTAATACCGCAGATTTTAACTCTAGTCATAATCCAACTCCTGATATGCTAGTAATTCTTTCAGTTTTTTACCCGGGTCAGAAGAACTGACTAGAGCTTCCCCGATTAAGGCTGCATCAAAGTTATAATCAGCTAAAAGCTGCATATCCTGCTTGCTTTTTATCCCGCTTTCACTGATTTTAATATAATTACCTGGCATATATTCTCCCAGTTCCAGACTGGTATTCAGGTCAACTTTAAAACTTTTCAGGTTCCTATTATTTATGCCGATAATATTTACTGGTAAGTCTTCAATCAGACTTAGCTCCTCTCTATCATGAATTTCCATCATTGGTTGGAGCCCTAACTGGAGGCTTTTCTCTGTCAAGTGCAGTAAACTTCCGTAATCATGTAAAGCAGCAATGATTAAGACCATATCAGCCCCCAATATTGCTGTTTCCAAAAGCTGTATTTCATCAATAATAAAATCCTTGCGTAAAACCGGTAAATTATTTATGTGCCGGACTTTTCGTATATACTCCTTGTCGCCGCCGAAAAACTGTTGGTCACTTATTACAGATATAGCGGTTGCACCGTTTATAACGTAATTCTCGGCCAGTTTTACCGGATCAAAATCCTTACATAAGATTCCTTTTACTGGAGAAGCCTTTTTTACCTCGGCGATAACTCCTACTTTTTTGCTTTTTCTTTTAAAATACGTGATAGGATTGAATGATAGCTTAGATTGAAATACTGAATCCGGGTTTAATTCATTTTTTAATTTTTCAACTTCAATCTTCTTAGCCGCTAGAATTCTCTCTAACATGGGATCACCCCATCCTGGCTGTAGCTGATCATTTGCTCCAAAGTTTTTTTGGTTCTGCCGGAATCTATTGCTTCACTTGCTATCAGCATGCCCTCCTCTAGATCCCGTGCCTTACCAGCAGTAAAAATTGCCGCAGCCGCATTTAAGATTCCTGTATCCCGGCAGGGTCCCGTTTTACCCTTTAATACATCAATAATCAGCCGGGCATTTTCTTTTTCATCCCCGCCTTTTATCTGTTCCAGCGGACATGCTTCTATTCCTAATTCCTGGGGATCGATAATGTAGTAACCTGTAATCCCGGATTCTATGAAATAAACGCGGGTTTTACAGTTGGGGCTAATTTCATCCATACCATTTTCAGCATTAATTATCATGGCTTTTCTATGTCCTTGCTGCAATATCACTTTACCCACTACTTCCTGCATGATAGAATCAGCAATTCCTACCACCTGATAAGTTAATGGAAAAGGATTTAATAGGGGGCCCAGTAAATTAAATATGGTGGCAGCACCTATTTCACGGCGTAATCCTGCAACTTCCTTGAGGATAGGATGATAGTAAGGTGCAAAAAGGAAGGTAATACCTACTCTATCTAATAACCGCCGAGCTTCATCCGGGGTCAGTCTTACATTAACTCCTAGAGCCATAAGTACATCCGCACTTCCTACTTTACTAGTAACAGCCTGGTTTCCATGTTTAGCTACTGGTATACCGCAGCTGGCTGTTATCAAAGCTGATAAGGTGGAAATATTAAAAGTACCTAGTCCGTCTCCACCTGTACCACAAGTATCTATGAGTTCAACATCGCTATCCAGCGTTACGGCCTGGTCATAAATTGCCTCAACAAAGCCGCGAATTTCTTCCACACTTTCCTTACGAGTTCTCATTGCTCCCAAAATGGCTCCAGCTTTAACTAACGAAATATTGCCGTTCAGAAGCATTCTGGCCATATCGTATGCTTCTGTTGACTCCAGATATTCTCCGGCGATAACTTTTTTCAAATATTTATTAAGCATTATTTTTCGCTCCTCTCGTCTAACTCAGCTCATCTCTGCTCTACTCTGGCCAATGATTACAAGACAGTCTGCAAAGAAGTGTTCCTGTTGGTCATTATCACCTCCGCTTCCTTTATAGCTATCATAAGGGCTCGGGCTTTATTTATAGTCTCGTAATGTTCTGATTCTGGATTAGAATCAGCTACGATACCTGCACCGCTCTGCAAATAGTAAGCTCCATTTTTATATAAAATAGCACGGATAGTAATACACGAATCCAAACAATTATTAAATGATATATAACCAGCCGATCCTCCATATGGCCCACGCGGAGATTTTTCCAGCATGTTTATCAATTCCATTGCTTTACGTTTTGGCGCTCCAGTAAGTGTACCCGCTGGGAAACATGCTTTAAATGCTTCCATGCAATCTATATTTTCTTTGACTTGCCCTTCAACCGTCGATACTATATGCATTACATGAGAATATTTTTCTATTTTCATAAATTTGCTGACCTGTACAGATCCAGCCTTACTAACCCGACCAACATCATTACGACTCAAATCAATCAGCATCAAGTGTTCGGATCGTTCCTTCGGATCCTTAAGTAATTCCTGGGCGATAATTTCATCAGTTTCTTGATTGCCAGTAACTTTACGGGTGCCTGCGATAGGCTTACTCGTTATCTTTCCGTTCTCAACCTTGGCCTGCACTTCTGGTGAAGCCGCCATTAATATAAATTCCGGTATTTGAAAATAAAGCATATAGGGGGATGGATTTAATCTGCGCAGCTGCAAATATACCTCCCACGGATCAGCCTGACTCTCCTTCCTCCACCGGCGAGAAAGTACTACCTGGAATATATCACCCTGTCTTATGTGTTCCTTAGATCTTTCTACCAATGAGCAAAACTTATCCTTAGAGATATTTACCTCGAATTCATTATCAATGTTCTCCAATATAGAATTTTCTATGGGCAAAACTCGCGAGCCGGTTTTCTGTTCTCTGATGCATCCACGAGCAGTTGACAGAATTGTATCTATTAGCCGGCAGGCTTTTTCATACTCGAGTTCCCCTGCTTGAGATGTTCTAATCCAATAAAAAACAGTCAGTACCTCATTTAACCAATCATAAATAAGTATTTCAGCCGGCATGAAAAAGAAATATTCCATCAAACCATCTGATTTGTAATTAAGATCTTGAAAGCCCACGCCTGCTTCATAAGTCCAGAAACCTATGAGTCCTCCAAAAAAACCAGGATAGTCAAGCTCAGGTACACGAACCAAAGAAAAAAATTCGCGTAGTTGCGCAGTACCTTGAGGATTATCTAAATAAGAAATAAAGGTATGCAGTGCCTTAGAAGCTATAATAGAAAAACGCGCATTGTTATTAGGAGACAAACTTTCTATTAAACAGGAGGGTTCTTTCCTGTTTAATAATTTGAATAGTTTTACAATATCCAGTTTTTCTAACTTCAATTGCCCTGTAATCGGAATGTAATCATAGTCTGCAGCCATTGTAAAAAAAGAATCTATATCCGGATACACTTCTGCCCCGGATACAGGCAAAATAAAACCAGCACGCATAAATGTGCTGGCATGACGATACTCATCCCTGCTCATCTAATCGTTCTCTCCTCTTCTCATCTCATCTCATCTCATCAATATTAAATTTTAAACATTTTAGGGTAGTTTACTACCAATAATTATTTCTGTCAAATGTTTTTCTATCAGACCAGGAGGACGTTTCCTGTGTCATTTTTCAAAGGTAACACAGGAAACGCCCCCCTATCTGCTGTACCTGCTTTATTTTTTAATATATTCGTCTACAATTAATCTTACTGTTTCTGTCGTAAGACCATATTTTTCGTTTATCTCCTTCAGAGGTTTATGAAAGTCTTCTTCGTTAACCCCTAATTTTTCAACTAAAAACTGAGCAGGTATTTGGTAAGCATCTGCGATTTCCTGCAAAGTCATTTTCCCTTTAATTAATGAAGAATCAATTTCACCAGCCTGAATGACCTGTTCCTTCAGGGTCGGAATTTTCCACTGGAAATCACCAGTCGCCGTAGTAGTACCAATAATAATTATTAAAATAGCAACTACCAAAATATTTACTAATCCAGGCGTAATTTTTTTCTTATCCCTCGGGCCAGCTACATAAAGAGTATCCCTTGCAGGGCAGACATTTACGCATTCATTACAACCGATACACTCCAGCTGGTTTATTTTACTGCTTTGAGCCACATTTATTTGCATAGGGCATACCCGATTACATGCTTGACAATTAATACAACTTTCCTTATTTCGTTTAATGCCGAACCACCCTAGTTTATTGAATGGAGCCAGAAAAGCACCCATAGGGCATAAGTATTTGCAAAAGAAGCGGTCAAAGAAAAATGAACCTACAATCGTTAGTAACAAAATAATAAAACCTAATAAGAACTCGGTGAAAAGTTCCGGTGATGTAATATGATGATAAGTTATCCATGGATCATAAGGCCTAAATACCAGTTGTCCGGTTAATATCGTAAAGATAATTACCAATAAAAGAATTACATATTTAAGATACCTGGCTGGCTGATCTAACCATCGAGGAATGGTAAAGTGACGCCCCAAAATTTTCTTACCCATCCTGCCAAATAATTCCTGAAGAGTACCCAGAGGACAAATAAGTCCACAAAATGCCCTACGAAATACTAGAGCTATCGCTATAACTGCAACTAAAAGTATAAAACTGCTCAGAGCAATTCTTTTTAGTATTACCCCCGTAAACATTAAATCATACGCAGATACAATTGCACCAAAGGGGCACAAGGCATCTATTCCAACTGTTTTAAATTGTCCATACTGGTGCAGAAGTCCCAGTACCGTTGTAATTATTAGTACAAAAACTAATATGGTCAGGCGCCAATACCTGGTTTTCTTTTTACTCTTCATAGCTACTTTTGGAACTTTCAGTGAATTGCTCATTATATAATTCCCTTCCTCTAATCGTTAATTTTTAGTTATTATAAAAGGGAATTATCACGATAATATTAAGACAATGTCAAGATTTCATGACAATAAACAAGGGGACAATCAGGCTGTCACGCCCGTCCCCCTGTCTGCTGCATCTATTTTAGTCCTAAGTTATTTAGTAAGTATTTCTGCGCCGTCTTCGGTAACTCTTACGGTATGTTCCCATTGGGCTGATAGTGAGCCATCCACAGTAACTGCAGTCCATTCGTCAGCTAGAACTTTACATTGATATCTGCCCGCGTTAAGCATAGGCTCGATAGTAAAGACCATATTAGGTACCAGCACCATACCTTCATCCTTATTACCGTAATGGGCTATAAAAGGATCTTCATGAAATTTTAGACCGATTCCGTGTCCACCAAAATCTTGAACGACCGAAAAGCCATACTTTTCAGCATGCTGTTCGATAGCGTAAGCAATATCCCCTACACGATTAAACGGCTTGACCTGCTCTATACCTATATTAAGACATTCTTTTGTAACCTGGACCAGTTTGCGGGCTTCCTCAGAAGCTTCTCCTATTATATACATGCGGCTGGTGTCACCATAAAAACCATTAAGTATAGAAGTAACATCTACATTAATAATATCCCCGTCTTTTAACTTTCTATCTTCGGGAATGCCGTGACATACAACCTCATTAATCGAAGTGCAAACACTGGCTGGGTAACCATAATAGTCTAGTGAAGCAGGAATAGCCCCATGTGAAACGGTATATTCATGAACCCACTTATTAATTTCCGCAGTAGTAATCCCCAGCCCAATTTTCTCGCCCACCATATCGAGAATCTCGCTGCTCAGATGACCAGCTTTCCTGATACCATCGATTTCAGCTTCTGTCCTTATCAGATGTCGGCCTGGCACAGGGTATCCGGCCTGCTCTAGTTCATAAAGTCTGGCGTCCTGTTCCAGATGGCATTTCTTGTACTTTATACCACTTCCACACCAGCAAGGATCATTTCTACTTATCCTGTTAATGATAATTACCTCTTTTCTACCTA
The DNA here is from genome assembly GCA_028706315.1 of Syntrophomonadaceae bacterium. Lineage (GTDB taxonomy): Bacteria > Bacillota > Syntrophomonadia > Syntrophomonadales > Syntrophomonadaceae > STF2-222. Next base: position 12,124 of record JAQWBP010000029.1, on the reverse strand, counting down.
TGTTATCCGTATAGCTATCCTTCTATCAAGGTTTCCATCCTCCATCAATGGTCAGTACTTGCCCATTAATATATGCTGCATCATCAGAAAGGAAATATCGGCAAGCTGAAGCCACCTCAGCTGCAGTCCCCAGTCTTCCGGCAGGAATATCTTCTGCCAGGCTAGCCCTTTCATCATCATCTAATTCAGCAATAAGCAAATCCGTTTCTATCGGCCCGGGAGCAATCGCATTCACAGTTATCCCCGAGGGAGCAAGTTCACTGGCCAGTGATTTTGACAATGCAATAAGTCCACCTTTTGAAGCCGCGTAAACCGACTCAAAAGATGCCCCGGTTATCCCCCATATAGAAGCCATATTTACTATCCGCCCATAGCGCTGCCTTATCATATGTGGCAAAGCTCTCCGGCAACACAAAAAAGCTCCTTTTAAATTAGTATCCATAACCTGCTGCCATTGTTCATCACTAGTGTCAGTAACTAGCTCCCGCATGGAAACACCGGCATTATTAACCAGCATATCAATATTACCAAACTCAGCTTCAACGGAGGCAAACATCGCCTCTACATCTGCTGAATTGCGTACATCAGCCCTTACAGCCAGAGCCGACATGCCTTGCGCCTGCAAGCTGCTAACCAGCTCCAAAGCCTTATTTTCTGAGGAAAAATAATTTACTGCAACTTTCACGCCTTCTGCTGCCACCGCCTTAACTATAGCAGCTCCAATTCCCCTGCTGCCCCCAGTTACCAGGCATACAGAACCTTTAATATTATCTTTACCCACTAATGGTACCTCCAAAAAGACATGTGTATCTTTACTAAAGATATTGGACTATTATTCCTAAATAATAACATAAAAAATATTAAGAAACGAAAACATAGCAAATATGTAATAGTTCATGCAAAGATATATAAAGTCGATTAGAACTATTTATCCATAAAAAAATATCCCCTGTAAGATACAGGGGATATTATTTCAAAATACTAAGGTGGCGGAGACAAATACTGGGTTAATTAGATAACAACCACAAGTTTTAATGATTCTCACAACCGCCTGAATTTATTAATGACCTAACTAAGGGTTAAAACTAGACTCATTTCTTAACTAAAAGGTTACCCGTTGACTAAACTGTTTCTAAGAGTTAATAACTAATGACTTTGTAACTCAAGATTTCTACTTTTCCTAAGCTCTCCGCCACCGTAGCTTTATTATAAAAGAATAAAATGATAAATGCAATACCTGAACAGCTTAATTTTTATGCCAACTTCTGGGATAAATTATGCCCCTGTTATGAATTTTTCTTAATACTCATGGGAAATATTATAAACGGCCTCTAAAACCTTTTTAATATCGTCCTTAGTGGTAAAATAACCCGGGCTGAGACGGCATGCACCTCTTTCCATAGTCCCGATGGTCGCATGAGCCAGTGGTGCACAGTGTAAACCGGAGCGGGTAATAATGCCATACTCATAATCAAGGGCCATACTTACCTGGCCGCAATCAGCATCATCTATGTTAAAAGCTACAACTGCAGTTCGATTCTGGGTATCGTTAGGGCCATAAACTATAACCCCAGGCATTTCTTTAAGCCCACTTATTAGCATCTCTGTTAACTCCTGCTCATGCTTATGAATATTCTCTCTCCCAGTTTCCTCAATAAATTTTATCCCCGCATGTAAACCAACTATCCCTGGTGTATTTTGAGTACCACTTTCCAGATGATCTGGCATTAATATCGGATGTTCCAGGTATTCTGATAATGAGCCAGTTCCACCTTCCTTAAGAGAGATTAATTCTATACCCGGCCTGACAAATAAGCCTCCAGTTCCCTGCAAACCCAGAAGTCCTTTATGTCCGGTAAAAGTAAGAATATCTATATTCTGTTCAACAACATCAAGTGCTAATACACCTGCGGTCTGAGCAGTATCAACTATAAAAAAGATGCCATTCTCTCGCGCAATTTTGCCTACTTCGGCTATGGGCATAATAGTTCCGACCAAATTAGAAGCGTGCAGTATGCAAATTACCCTGGTGTTAGGTTTAATCGCCTGCCGAATATCTTCCGGGTCTAAACTACCGTCTGAAGCACACTGTACTTTAGTCCATTCTATTCCTTTATGCTCCAAAGTGTATAAAGGCCGAGCAACGGCATTATGTTCCATACTAGTCGTGATAACATGATCACCAGATTTAAGAATTCCCTTGAGCGCAGTATTCAAAGCTTCAGTTACATTACTAGTGAAGGCTATTCTAGCACTATCATCTATATTAAATAACCTGGCCAGAGCCTCCCGGGTATCAAACAAAATTGAACCCGCCTTCAAAGTAGCTTTATTACTGCCCCGTCCAGGATTTCCACCCAGATAACGATTAAAATAATCTACATCAGCATAAACACTTTCTGGTTTAGGGTAAGTAGTTGCAGCGTTATCCATATATATGGTTTCCATATAAAGCTGAACCCCTTTCTAAAAAGTTATGCCTTTGGCAGCACCAGTTAAAATATCCATAGCTGTATACATATTAGTTACTTTACCTACCACCAGTTTATCCTTTACTTTGTAAAAATCCAGACAGGTGCCACAAGATAAAATTTCTACTCCTTTTTCTTCCAGAGCTTGCAGGTGATCAATAACTGGAGAACCTTCTATGCCCAGAAAAACAGCACTATTCATAAATATTAGATGTTTTAGCTGTCCCTCTATTTCGTTAAGGCTATAAAGGAAACTCTTCATGAGTATTTCTCCCAGTTCCTTATCACCTTCGCCAAAATACTGGCTTTTTACCAGGATAGCAATATCTTTATCATCTTTAATATCCTTTTCAGCATTAACTAAATCTTTATTCATATGAATATGGAAATCACTAGCTTTTTCTTCAACTTCAAAATTGTAACCCTGGCTTTGGGCAAGCTTGCTTACATTTTCCAATGCGGTTTTATTATTAACTATAGTAGTTAAATTAGCACCATCTTCACTTTCCATAGCCTTTTTAGTTAAAATAACTGGTTGAGGGCAGTTAAGTCCCCTGGCATCAACTATTTTAGTCATTAATATTCACCCTTTCTTAGTGTCTGGTTATAATATTTTCAAATTACTTTATCAACACATGTTGCGTTATCTATAGCTTGCTCTAACTCCTGGATTAATTCTTGCACATCTAAATGGCAAACCTTAGCAAGTTCCTCCAGGGTCGAAAAGAGATATTCGCACATAATACATTCTACTACTAATGCATCATACCGATGAAAAACCTCCTGGGTACACGGATATTTATATACAATATCAAGAATCTGCATATGTTTATCCAGCATCTTCTGTCACCTCCGAAACATCAGGAAGCCCAGGCCAGCAAAGCTGCTCCCAGTGCTCCAGTAAACTGGCAGGCATCCGGCACAATCACGGAACAGCCTAGTTCTTCAGCCAGAGCTCTTCTTACCCCGGCATTAATCGCTACCCCTCCGGTAAATGCAATTTCATCTTTGACTCCAACGCGCCGGGCCATTGCTGCTACCCTTTTCCCAACCGACTGATGTAGTCCGGCAATTATTCCCCCTTTGGGAACTCCCCTGGCCAGCAGACCAATAATTTCTGACTCGGCAAAAACAGTACACATACTATTAACATTAACTAGTTGTGAACCATCTTCGCTACTACCCATCTCAGAGATATCAATTCCCATAGCAGTAGCCATAACCTGCAGAAAACGCCCTGTTCCTGCGGCACACTTATCGTTCATGGCAAAATCTACTACTTTACCTTTGCCATTAATACTAATTACTTTACTATCCTGGCCGCCAATATCTATTATCGTTCTTACTCCCGGGAACAGTTCAGCAATTCCCCGGGCGTGGCATTTTATCTCAGTTATAGCTTTATTAGCCTGTTCCATCGCTATGCGACCATATCCAGTAACAACAATACTATCAATATCGGAACGGCCGTATCCAGAGGCATTAAGCAGCTTATAAATGAGCTGTTCCCCGGCATCTCTCGGACTCCACCCTGTTGGTATAACTATCTGGTGCTGGGCATAATTATCCAGCATTACTCCTTTAGCAGCGACAGAGCCAATATCTAATCCGATAACTATCATGTGTCACCAACCCCAGTATTTTTATTCTTTCTTACTATAGAATAATATAACACATTTGGATTTATACCTAAAATAACATTTTGTTATAATGCTCATTTCCTCTAATGGATAGATTATGCAGGAGCTAACAAATACCGAGAGAAGGGGACTCAACTTGAACAGTGCAGTCGCAGGGAGGGTGATATCATCTTTTTAAAGATAGAAGCGGATGTTTTTTATTTGCAGTAAGAATAGTTATTGATTAAAAAAACAATGAAACTGCACAATAAACAAGCAGCAGCGACATAATAGTATTAACAACTTTGGTATTTTTTATAATGAATTTTTGAAATATAGAGCCAAATAAGGACCAGCAACAAGTTGCCAGAAAGCCAATAAAGGCGAGAATTACAGAAAAAACTGTCAGTATTAGTACAGAGCTATAGTATGGCACAATAAATGTTGAAACAGTCATGATACAGTAAATGATAGTATTGGGATTAACGAATTGTAAAAGTAGTCCGTATAAAAATTTATCTGTATGCTTTGAGGTTGCATGCTCACTTTGAGGTTTGCTCCTATAGGTTTTCCATGCAAGCCATAATATATAAGCTGCACCTATATAGGACATAACTAATTTTATTGATGGGATAAGACTGTAAAGCGCCATACTGAAAACACTGCATAGAGCAACTATGATCAAAACACCAAAGAATATGCCTACATTAAACATTAGGCTCTTCTTAAATCCATATTGGCTGGCATTCGACATTGATATAATAGTATTTGGTCCGGGTGATAAGTTTGCAACAAGTACATAAAATAAGAATGCTACAAAATTTGGCATATATATTTTTCCTCCTAAATGGTACCATTTAAATACCATTTAATCTTCTATTAATGCCCCGTGCACGGCCAGCCATATACATGGGGGATTGCTGGAGGTCCATTCAACTCGGTGCTTATCATGGGCCGGTATAAATACCCAGTCGCCCGGTTTTAATTCGAGGTGCCGCCCGTCTATCCAGGTTAGTTTTGCACTGCCCTGTAAAACAACTACCCACTCATCACGCTCCTGATCATACCAGAAGTTTTCCGGTGATGCTTGCCCGATAGATATAATTCGTTCAATTAAAACTCCCTTATCAGGTAAAAGGGCCTCAAATATTTCTTCATTTTCATCATGAGAAATAGGGGGTAACTCCAAAAGATTTCCCATGTAACGTTGTTCAGCATTATCTTTTTTCATAATTTATCTTTAGTAAGACTATTTTCAATAAAAAAGCTTACTAAATCTATCCTCTTTCCTATCATTTATTTTATATCTTCCACCTGTATTTCAAAAAAGTTTATGCAATTATTACTTTGCATTTTGCCAAGTTCACTTTACATTATCCCTTTATTTATGTTATTTTAATATTGTTAGGAGGTATTTTTTTGGATGACAAAATAAAATTAAAAAATCGTCTAAAAATTGCACGTGCCGAATTCAATATTTCTCAAGAGCAACTTGCGAAGATGGCCGGGGTGAGCCGCCAAACAATAGGTTCCATCGAAACTGGTCAATACTGTCCAACTGCTAAATTGGCACTAATCCTTTCACAATGCTTACAAAAAAAATTTGAAGATTTATTCTATCTAGAGGAGGAAGAAAAAAATGTATAAAAAAAGCAATGAGGGCGGCAGCGATATTCCTATTTATGGTATCGTTGATGAAAGAACAAAAACTGTTGTATATCAAGGAGATGCATATACTGGTCGCTTTATGTTATTTGCAGTTCTCCTGGATGTATTTATAAGAGGGCTAAACCCCAATAACCCATTTATAACATCAAATTGGGATTTAATACTAATAGTTATAATTGGAGGTCTAATATCAACAGCTTATCAAATTAAGAATAAGGTTATTTTCAACCGTCCTATTTCTCGTAGTGTTATTTTTATTGCATTAGTTCTAGGATTTAGTGCAATTATCGCATTCACAGTAACATGTTTCTTTTTAAAGTAATTATTGGCATCATGGCTGTGTTTGCTGAATTTAAGGCTTCGCAGCCTTTTGCCATTAAATATCTACGGGTAAAAAGCACCATATATTTTTTATCCTGGCTTATACTTGTTTCTGATCTTTATCTTAATTTCATCCTTATCCCGGCCCTCCAGTTGAAGCTCAAAAGCATACTCCAGTATTCTGGTAAACCTTTTTCCGGGGTTAAACCCCATGGCTATAAGGTCCTTTCCTGCTACCATGGGCTCAATTCTTTCATCTGGTTTCAGACCCAAAGCATAAACTCTCCCCAGCAGCCAACTGCTGATAAGGTCAAAGTCCCTCTCGAATGTCCTGCCTTTAAAATCTGCTTCTGCCAACAGAAGTAACTCGGATAAATTAACCCGGTTAACCAGCTTCCGGATCGCTTTATCACCTACTCGATCCTTCTGTTTATAAAGTAACACCGGCTGCATATGTTCCCGAACCAGAGTCCCGATTTCAGCAACTAAGTGTTGGCCCGCAGTAAATTTACGCAAAAAAGACCGGGCCAGCTTATCACCACTTACATCATGTCCATAGGCAGTAATTTTCCCATCCCTGGCTCTGGTAGTACCCGGCTTACCAATATCATGCAGCAAAGCAGCAAACATCAATGCTTCCGGATTCCTGGACTTTCCCTTCAGACGGGCAGCGTGATCTACTACCAGCAGGGTATGTTCCCATACATCACCTTCAGGATGATGCTCTGGCGATTGTTCACACCTGAGCAATTTATAAAGTTCCGGATGCACTTTTTCTAAAATACCTGTTTCCTGCATCCATCTCAGCCCACTAGACGGCTTTTCTGACAATAATAACAGCTTGTGCAGCTCACCATATACTCGCTCCGCCTTTAGACCTGATAAATCTGTCTGTTTGATAAGTTCTACCGTATCTGTATCTATAGAAAAACCCAACCGGCCGGCAAATTGCACAGCCCGGTAAGCCCGAAGAGGATCCTCCGCAAATACTTTATCAGTTGTATGCCTGATTACCTGGTTTTTAATATCTTCTTGTCCGTTAAAAAAGTCAAAGAGCTCCCCGGTTAACACATCGACTATCATAGCGTTAATAGTAAAATCTCTGCGGGAGCAAGCCTCTTTATAAGAAATACCCGCATAACGCGGCAAACTAAAATCCCATTCCGGATATCCTTTTATCTTAATTACCGGGAACGACTTACCCACTACATGAGCACTTCCATAAGCAGACAAAATCGATTTTAACTCTTCTATATTAAGATTATGAACTTCTATATCAATATCTTCCCGGTACTCCTCAGGTACTTTCATTACTAAATCTCTCACATAACCGCCTGCATAAAAAGCCCGGCCACCATGTTGAGCTATATCTTCAGCAATTTCTTTAAGCATCATCTCACCCCGATAACTACAAAAAATTAAAGGCCAGAATCATCCTGGCCTTTGCGCCGACAGGCATACTTATTCTGCGCTTTTTTCTTATCCTTATGGTAACCGCATCCGGTCAGTAAAATACCCCGCATATCACGTATCTTAATCCGATTAGGATTAATAACTATAGGTTCCTCTTCTTTAGGCGGATTAACCGGTACCGGACGTTTACCTTTTTTCGCCATGGTTTTCCCCCCTTGTCGCCCTGCTACTTATCCTTTTCCGCTTGCTTTTGTGCCAGTGCTGCTTTTAGTTTATCCCCCAGGCTCTGGTTGATGTCATCATTATCACTATATTTACGAATTAGTTGCTGGTTTAGCCTGCCTACATGCTTATCTTTACTAAACAGGCCCCCCTCCTGATTTTCCCTCTGTTTATACCCACAGGCCGGAGCCGAGCAAACTAACATTTTACCTTTTTTGCTGTTAACCTTCAGCATATATTCACCACAAACCGGGCATTTATCTTTAGTTAAATTATCAGCTTTAAAAGTCTTAGTATCAGCAATTATGTTTTTAACCATATGAGCTGCATTCTGCCTGATGGCAGCAATAAACTGGTCTTTATCCCCTTTACCCTCTGCAATGCTAGTTAACCTTTGTTCCCAATTAGCCGTAAGCTCTGGAGAGCGTAAAGCTTCTGGTGCCAGACTAATTAACTGCTTACCTTTAGATGTAGGAACCAGCTCCTTGCCACGTCTTTCAACATAGAAAGTGCTAAATAGTTTTTCAATTATCTCAGCCCGCGTTGCCGGTGTACCCAGACCACTCCCTTTGATGCTTTCCCTTAACTCTTCATCTTCAATAAATTTCCCCGCTGATTCCATAGCCGTTAAAAGCGTAGCTTCGGTATAACGAGCTGGGGGCCGGGTCTGAGCACGATTAATTTTACAGTCGCGGACTTCTTTAAGCGTCCCTTTTTTCTGGGCAATCAACTTCTGAACTGGCAGTACCTCTTTTTCAGTGTCCTCTTTCTCCGGGGTATGGGTATTAACTACCCGCCATCCTCGTTCTTTTACTACATTCCCGCGAGAATAAAACAGCTCACTATTAACTTCAGTTATTAAAGTAGTCTGATCATAACGATAAGGTGGATAAAGCACCGCAATAAATCTCCGGGCAATCAAGTCATATAGCTTTTTTTCGTCAGCATTTAACTTATCCATTACTAATGGCTGTTCAGTTGGTATTATCGCATGATGGTCAGTTACTTTGCTGTTATCCACGAGTCGTTTACCCGGGGTCAGCTTTTTGTTAACCAGCGGTTTAATAAGATCAGTATAAGGCCCTTTTCCCATACTTTGGAGCCTGGCCTGCAGGGTAGGTACGATATCTGATGTAATATAACGGGAGTCAGTACGGGGATAGGTTACTAGTTTATGGTACTCATACAACCCCTGTAAAACTGATAACGTCTTTTTCGCAGAAAAAGCAAATCGACGGTTCGCATCACGTTGTAATTCAGTTAAATCATACGCCAGCGGAGCCGATTCACTCTTTGCTACTGTTTTAATATCCCTGATTATACCTGCTTTCCCCTGGACACGGGCAGCTATTTCACCAGCACGATTCTGCTCAAATATCCGACTCTGCCCGTTTTTATCCCGCCAGTCGCCGAAATAATCCCCAAAATTAGCCCGTATGGTCCAATAGTTCACCGGTTTAAACTTATTAATTTCTTCCTCCCGCTGCACAATCAAAGCCAGAGTAGGAGTTTGTACCCGGCCCGCACTTAACTGAGCATTATATTTACAAGTTAATGCCCGGGTAACATTTAGGCCTATCAGCCAGTCAGCCTCAGCCCTGCAGACTGCCGCATGGTAGAGTCGGTTATAATCTTTGCCCGGTTTTAATTTAGCAAAGCCTTCCCTAATCGCTGCATCCGTCTGGGAAGAAATCCACAACCGTTTAAACGGCTTTTTACTATGAGCTTGAGCCATAATCCAGCGGGCTACTAGCTCTCCTTCACGCCCGGCATCTGTAGCAATAATCAGTTCTCCTATATCCTGACGTCCCAGGAGTTTTTGTACTACCTGAAACTGCGAATAAGTCTGCTTGATGACTTTTAGTTTCATCTTTTCCGGCAGCATGGGCAGGTCCTCTAAACGCCAACTTTTATACTTTTTATCATAATTATGAGGCTCAGCCAGGGTTACCAGATGTCCCAAAGCCCATGTAACCACATAATTCTTGCCTTCTATAAATCCCCTGTTTTTGCTATTACAATTTAAAACTCTGGCGATTTCCCGAGCTACACTCGGTTTTTCCGCCAGTACAAGTATTTTCATCTATTTATCTCCTTCTTCCGGCACTATGCAAATAAAGGAAAATTCTTTGTCGGTAAGGTTAGTAAACTGGTGTTCGCCTCCTCCGGGTACATAAGCTATACCACCGGTTTCCACCGTATACTCCTTCCCTTCCAGGAAAAGCGTTCCTTGCCCTCCGACTATATAATTTATATGGGGCCAGGGATGCGAGTGCCGGGGCGTATGTCCCTTACTTTCCAGCGTAAAAAGCCTCATTACCCAACCTTCCCAGCCCTGTGCAGGGCCTATGAGACTCTGTTTTATAGCATTAGCCGCACCTGGGGCACTAACCTGTATTTTTTCAATATCATCTATCTTACCAACAAACATAAATAATCCCCCTTTAAGTTAATTAGCAAACAATAGTGGTAACCCCATTTTAGACGCGGATTGACGCGGATGTAATATGATTGCCGCGGATTTCTTTTTTAGTATTAGAAAGCCTATCTTAGAGGCTGAAGGTTATGAAGATCACAACGGGTTACATTCTTAACCCTTCAGCCTTTCCTAACAAGGTTACATTATAATTTTCGTAGGTTGTTATGGCCTAGTGGCATGGAGGGTTTATCTACGAACACTGCTCCTGAATTATTCTCCAGTTATGATTCTGGGCGTACGCTAAAAGACCCGGGTCAGGGTTTACAGCTACAGGTTCGCCGACCAGATTCATAATGAACACGTCAGTATAGCTGTCCCCATAAGCCCTGCTAGCCTGCCAATCAATATCTTTCCGGCAAAAAGACTCTTTTAGCAGATCAAGTTTCTTCTTCCCGTCTACAAAAGATATTTCCTTTTTTAAATCAACTTTTTCATCATGGCTAAAATAAAGTTCAAAACCCATAACAGTAGGAACTCCCAGATCTTTAGCCACTATTCGGAGCAGGTCATTATACGCCCCGGACAGGAGTACACAATGATAGCCTTCATCCTGAGCATTTTTCATTTCTTCAAGAACTATGCTATTAAATAAATTCTTCAAACCAGGATAGGCCCGAGAGAAGAATTCATTAATTTCTTTTTTGGTCATATGCCGAAATATTCGGTTAAACCTCGATAAAGCCAGATACTTCATCTTTTCCCGTGTTATAAATCCAGCCTTATATAATAATACAACTGGTGCTATGGTAGCATAAGTATTTAGATACCGGAATCTTGAACGGTTCTGCCTTTTCCACTCATCACCCAGGCAAGGCAGCGTATCACGGCTCAAAAGAGTACCATCAAAATCAAAAATTGCCAGTTTCATAACATCCTCCAGATCCTTTTTCATTATTATTCCAGTCTATATTATACTTATGTGCTCGCTAATTCTTTTTCAGACGCAGATCTTTTTTAATCGCCACGGATTACACGGATGACACGGATTTTTTCATTAATATTTTAAAGTGCCAAGCTCTTTTATAAAAAATAATAAAATGAAAGTCTGCGTAAATCATATAAAATCTGCGTTAATCTGCGTCTAAAAAATTTATAATAATAAAGATCCGCTAAATCCGTGTAATCTGTGGCTATTAATAATCGCGCGGGCGGAAGACTGAGAGTTTACGGTGGTTTCTCTCCAGCAGGGTTAATTCTACCGGCAGTCCCACGCTAATTTTATCTAACGAACATTGTACTACAGTTGAAGATATTTTTACCCCTTCATCAAGCTCAATTACTGCATATATGTATGGAGTTTCCAGATTAAACTCAGGTAATGCACTAATATTTACTATTGTATAACTGTAAACCTTTCCTTTTCCAGAGGTCTTTTTCCATTCTAGAGAAGACTCCAAACAGAAAGGGCAGATACTGCGCGGGTAGAAAATATATCTCTCACAACCAGAACAAAACTGCAGCCACAATTCTCCTGTTTCTACCTTCTGCCAATATATCTGAGTAGTTTCGTCCATCATCTTACCCCCTCCCCAGAATTAAACACGATTCAGTACTTAAAACGCCCCCATTACCATTTACAAAAACTAATTCATTTTTCGCTATCTGCCTGCCCTCAGCCTCTTCTCTTAACTGCCGGACTGCTTCCGTTACATGTGACATTCCCCCGGCATAAGAGGGTTGACCAAAAGAAAGCTGTCCCCCGTGAGTGTTACAGGGTAATTTACCTTTATAGGTAAGATCAGTGCTTTCCGCAAAATTTCCTCCTTCACCTTTAGGGCAAAAACCAGCATCTTCAAGGGTAATTAAAACTGTAATTGTATAACAATCATAAAGCGATACCATATTAATATCTGCGGGACGGCATTCTGCCATGTGAAAAGCACGTAAAGCAGCAGCTTTGACCGGGCTTTCGGTCATACTGGGAGCATATA
>JAQWBP010000063.1 GCA_028706315.1 Syntrophomonadaceae bacterium | reverse complement strand
TTCTTCCTCCTCTGCTATGATTAATGCTGTTTAATTTCCAGCTTAATCATAGCGGTTTTGGAGGATTGTGGTAAATAGTGTTCATTCTTATTTGTTGTTTTCTGTTCAATTTAGTTTAGCAGTTACACCCGCCTGTTTCATGATACTCTTTATACCATCGAACTAACATCTTACGACTTGGATATCCCAATTCCCGCACGGTGTCGGCTACGCTTAGATCATACTTGATGTAGTGCATAAATTTATTACCTGCATCAAATCATCTCCGGAATATCCGATCATTCTTACCGCTGTCTTCACCGGCATGCGCCAGGGTGAGATCCTGGGCCTGCGCTGGCGGGATGTAGATCTGGATTCGGACATCATCCGCGTTCGGCAGCAATTACAGTATATCCCGCCACGAGGGTATTACTTCAAGGAGCCGAAAAAGAATCCATGCGGGATATCCCCATGCCGCTGCCCCTCAATGCTGTGCTGCGCCGGTTATGAAAGACCAGCAGGCGATCAAAGATATTTATGATGAAGCGGCTAAAAATGCCGTCGCTACTGACGGCCAGGACTAGGCTGATGCGGCTGCGGAATCGTCCCAGAACCAGTACCAGGATCACGATCTGGTTTTTTGTAATTACAATGACAGCCCGATGGATGGGACCGACGTAACCAAACGCTTTCAGAGACTGCTGGAGCAGCATGACTTCCCTAAAATCAGATTTCACGCCCTGCGGCATACCTTCGCCACCATGTGCCGGGCCACCGGCATGGGTCTAGCTGACATTCAAGATTTATTAGGCCATGCTGACATAAGCACCACCAAAAAGATGTATACTCACATCGAATTGGAGCCTCTCAGAAAAGCCATGGACAAATTTACAGAGTACACGGAAATTGATTCCTAAAAACCTCATGCCACCTTTCTACCACCCGTTTTGCTATTTTTGCTAAAATTACAGAAACTCAAAAGCCCCTCCAACCTCGGAGGGGCCTTACTTTCTCTGGAGCCGATGGGCGGATTTGAACCGTCGACCTGCTGATTACGAATTTGATGGAGTGGTGTTTTTTCGGTTAACTGCTGTCACAGAAATTCCGATAATATCGGCTTTCCACGGCATCCCTTTTATAACCCTGTTCAGCTGTTTGGGTACCTTTTTTGAAATTATGGCGACGATTGGGCGACGACTTGACCCCATTAATTTAGGGTAATATAAGCGTTTTTTTGCTCACCGTTAGCTAACTTCAAAACTGGTACCCGCTGCTCGGATCTCGAAACCTGGGTACCGCTTTTTTCCTCCAATTCACGCCTAGCGTTTCCAGCCACGGTACCACCCTCGTGGGCAGCTTTTTTATTATCGGCAACGCGCAGTCATTGCAACCAAGGGACAATTTGTCCCCCAGTAGAAATCAAGTTCAGAATCTCTTTTCTCAATTTTCTAATATAATCTTTAGCATTAGCGCTGTCCCACCAAAAAAGTAAGTAACAGCGCGGTTTTGTTTTATCTGGCATTTAAAAAACAGGTGGCAATGTGGTTCGTCGTCGCCCAATCGTAAAGAACCCATTTATTTTTAATCACATAACCATCACATAAGAATTTCAAAACCATACTAAGCCCAGTAATGATTTGCTGACCGATAATTCATCATAGGTTTTATATCAGCAATAACGTTATAATATCACGCGCGCGTGTTGCAATATACCATCCTGTTTCCGGTGTTTAAACGAGAATACTATTTTATTCCTAGTCTTTTAAACGCATTTTTAACAATAGTCTCGGTAATATATCTCGGATTGAGTTTTTGTATTTCAAGTATTGCATCAGCGGCTTGATCTTCAGGCAAACCACCTGATTCTACCAATATACAAATTAGTTCAATTCCCCAAAATAATGGAACCCCTTCTGTTTCGCACATACGTCTTAGCGGTTTGTCATTCGTTACACATGTCCATCCATACTGTTTAGCAATTATTAGACACAAGTTATCCTGAAAGGATAAGGGGCCTTTTTTCTCTGCTGCTAATATAACCTGGTCCAATTCTGGCTCAACAAGAATGATTCCCAGTTCAATACAATCATTCTCATCAATATCTTTTATCTCACTTAATATTGGAGTAGTTAAGTAAACTTGACCCACATTATGGCATATCAATTTAATAATGGTCTTATCATATTCGCAGAAATCAATTAGGATGTTCGCATCCATTATTAAAAAAGGTCTATTCTTTCTTTTCATTTATCTATACCCACGAAGAAACTATGTCTCTCATAGTTATAAGATCCAACCTAAGAATTTCTGCTCCCCGACTCATCGTAATTTCTTCATCTTCTATTGCTTCACGAACTAACCTATATAATCGATCTTCGACAAAGTATGATTGTGAAAGTGAGTCGGGCTCCTTGGAGCGCAATACCTCAGGCGACCGTATAAAATTATCACTAAATAAAGCTTCCGGTTCATCTTTAGGGCCTAGTGACTTACCTGTTTGCACCTTATAGGAAGCATAAAATTTCCCCCAAATATAGGGAGTGCTTTTAGAAAGCCGATATAGTACAGTTTTATAACTTACCCGGAATATATGCTTTACTTTAAAAACCCTTTGCACTAATGGTAAGCCAGCAGCACCTTCCCATTCTCCTTTAAAAACCTCATCTGGCATTAAGAAATAAGAAGCGAATATATCGGCTTCTTTTTCTTGGTCTATATCTTCAGTACTATCAGATATATCATAGGTATCAAAATGAAGCAGTAAATGTCCAAGCTCATGTGCAGCACTGAAAATCCATCTTTCAACGGAAATCCTTTCCCACACATTAACGATAATAGCTGGACCTCCATCATCCTCAGCAACAGATAAACCAAAAAATTCATCCGATACTAGAATTAGCGGGTATAACTTTATCCCAGCATCTTCTAGCAAGCCAGCGATATCTCGAATGAGTTCCTTTGGCTTAAGCCCTAGCATTATTCTGGCTTTTTTAGCGGCGTATTTAGCCCTTTGATCTCCCATATTGATAGTAGATAAAATATTTTTGAGAGATTCAAACTTATAATCTTTCTTGGACTCGTTTAATATATTTTCTAAATCATTATAATCATCCAGCCATCTTGCTACTTCGATTAAAACCCTATCCCGACTATTCATTTTTTTTGACGCTCTGAATCTTACCCTCTCTAAGGTACGAACAGGCTTTAATAAATCTTGAAGTTTTACATCAACACCGGAAGCAATACTCTGTAAGGTTGATACTTTTGGAATTGAAGTACCATTTTCAATATTTCGATATGCAATCCTCGAAATATCAGCAAATTCGGCCATCTGCGCTTGACTTAGCCCCTTGGCTTCTCGAATTCTTTTAAGGTTACCTCCTATATTTTTTTGCTCCATACTTTCACTACGCTTTCATTTTAATATTTACTATATTATATACATAAATTCGTATTTTGTAAACTTGATAATCATACTTGTCTTTTATTAAATTGTTGTATACAATGTATATGTTGGTGATATTCATATTAGCTTTAGCAATTTCGAGAGGGGTGATGTCGTATGATTGTATTAAAAATGTAAAAAGAACATCCTGGCAGATGCTCTTTTTACATTAGTATTCTTCTTGTATACGACTAAGCAGATAGACAAGGTTTCTGGGCCTCCATCTATCTCGCCAAATCCCAAGGATTATAACATAGTATGTATCCAATTACTATAGTATTATTCTCTGCTTATTATGATATTCCTGCTGGATTTGTGCCAAGCTGAAAATATTTTTAGCAATCTTTTTAGCTCAAAACCCAAATATTATGAAAGCAGGAATTATAATGAACTTAAATAACGAGCACGAAAACGATCATAGAAATGATATGGTCACAATTTCAGTCAACGAAAAAACAATTTCAATCCACCGCGGACAACATTTGGTAAGTGAAGTCAAGGTTGCTGGCAACGTACCATCCACCGACATCCTTTATAAGAGGCCAGATTATGAAGTAGCGTTGAATGATGATGATAAAATCATTATTCATGGCGGTGAAAGTTTCAAATCTTCTGCTCCTTCCGGGGCTTCTTCTTAATGGAGGGCTTCAGGATGCAGCAATTAGATGAACAAATTCAGGCACTAAAAGAAACCTGTTCTAATGCTCAAGCTTTTGAAGAGAGCGGCTACACTTATATCCATATCCCGAATCAGAAAATGCCACCTGGCTGCACACCCCCTGTATCTGATGTGATCCTGTGCCCTCAGGAGCACAGCGGTTATACCTCCCGTTTATTTTTTAAAGACATTATTCAAACGCCTAAACAGCTGAATTGGAATGGACAAGCTTTCATTCTTGGTCAGCAATGGCATGCTTTTTCCTTCAATAATGTAGCTAATATTCCTCTGCTTAATATGGTGATCAACCATTTAAGGGGGCTAGTAGTATGATACAACTTCGCACGCCTCAATCAATTCATCAGGAGATGCGGAGCGACTTACGTCGCCCCCATCCCTTTGCCTTTGAACGTGTCGGCTATGTTTTTACCAAACCTGCCGGTAATTCAGTTCTGGTAGTGACCGGATACCAATCCATCCCAGATCAATTTTATATAAAAGATAGTTCAGTGGGCGCTCGTATTGATCATAGGGCAATTGCACTCGCAATGAAACGTGCCGATGTGAACAAAGAAGGTATTCTCCATACTCATATTCATAATAAAAATGGTCTGCCCATATTCAGTAGAGATGACCGTGCAGATCATCCTAATTTCTTAAGGTCATTCAGAAATGCCTCCCCGGGTATGACACACGGCTTTTTACTCCTGAGTGCTGATAAAATGATGGCTAGGGTATGGCCGCCTCAACATGAATCACCTATCGATATCTTTAGGTATACGATTGTTAACCTGCCATTATCTTTAAACGCATCGGGAGGATTTTTGATATGAGTACAAAAAATAATCGGCAATCCTTTCTTGGCCATAACTTAGATGATGTACTTGAGACAGTTGTAATTGGGGTAGTGGGTCTCGGAGGTGGAGGTTCACAAATAGTCCAACAGCTGGCGCACATTGGTTTCAAAAATTATGTGTTATATGATTTTGATAAAATCACTGAGACCAACCTAAACCGTACGGTTGGTGCTACAAAACTCGATGTAGAAGAAGGGCGCCTCAAACTATTTATTTCGGAAAGACTTATCCGAAGCCTGCTACCAGATGCGCTAATATCATCTATCTGTGAACGCTGGCAAGATCAACCCGCTGACCTAAAAACCTGCGATATTATCTTTGGTTGCCTCGATGGTTATCAGAATCGGGCTGAACTCGAGTCTTTGACTCGTCGTGCATTAATTCCCTACATCGACATCGGTATGGATGTTAGAAATGATACAAACAACATACCAAGGATGTTTGGTCAGGTATTTGCCAGCATCCCCGGATACCCTTGTATGAGATGTTATGGTTTTATTAATGCCGCAGTTCTGGCTAAAGAAACCCTGGCATATGGTGATGCTGGTATAAGACCGCAAGTAATCTGGCCTAATTCTGTACTAGCCGGAACAGCAGTTGGTCTGGCAATGAATCTTCTCATGAACTGGACCAGTAAATGTGAAGAACAGACTATCTACTATGAATACGATGGTAACAAAGGCACCATAAAACCACATATAAAATGCGATATCCCGAATAAGGCTTGTGTTCATTACAAATTGGAAAACACCGGTGATATTGTTCTGGGTAGGAATTAATTAATATTTTACGGAGGTATTTTTATGAAGATTAAAACTGGACAAACCGTTCAAGTATCTGGTCAATACAAACCCGTTGGCGGCAAAACTGGGATAAGAAGGGGGGATAATGCTGCAGCAGCTACAAAGCAGAGGGTACAAAACACAGACGGATAGATACTTACAGACTGACTGAATTTTTTAATGTACAAGCGGCTACATTGAGAGAGGAGGGACTGCAAATGGAGGGCCATATTGAAAAGCGCGGTAAAGGAAGCTGGACGGTGGTTATCGATCAGGGGCGGAACGCTATTAGTAATAAGCGAAAACGTATTTATAGGTCGGTGACGGGTCCCAAGCGCGAAGCTGAAAAGGTAATGACGGAGCTTCTTTATCAGCTTCAGACCGGTACCTATATCGACCCAACCAACATTACGGTGGGTGAATATTTTGTCCAATGGCTTACTACTTATGTTGACCAGAATTTGTCTTCGAAAAGCATCCGCAGTTATAGCATGGAAGTGGAAAATCACGTTATCCCTGGTCTGGGCATGATTCCCCTGACCAAACTATCGCCGCTGCATCTACAGAATTATTACACTAAAAAACTCACCTCTGGTCGTAAAGATGGACACGGGGGGCTATCTCCCCGAACGCTCAACTATCATCACCGTATTATTCGCGAAGCTCTTAAACATGCCTGCAGGTAGCAGTTAGTTGGATATAATGTAGCTGATGCCGTTACTGCTCCTCGCTTTAAGAAAGAGGAAATGTATGCATTATCCTGTGAACAGGTATTGGATTTACTGGGTAAGATCATAGACCACCGGGATTACATGATTATTTATACGGCTTTTTTTACCGGCATGCGGCAGGGTGAACTACTGGGCCTGCGTTGGAAAGATGTAGATTTCATCAAAGCCACCATTAGTGTACGCTAGCAGTTACAATATATCCCCCGCCAAGAATACAGCTTCAAAGCTCCTAAAACAGACAAAGGCCGCAGGCAGATTCCGGCCGGCGCTCCACTGCTGCAGATTCTTAAAGAACTAAGGAAAGCCCAAGCACAGGATAAGCTCCTCCAGGCAGGACAATATAGCGATTTCGACCTGGTATTCTGCACGGAAAAAGGAAACCCCTTGGACCCCTGTAATCTCAGTAAGCGCTTTAAAAACTAATCACCAAAGAAGGGCACCCGAAAATGCGTTTTCACGACCTCCGCCATACCTTCGCCACCCTATTTTTGGCTGCCGGCATAGATCCTAAAAAGCTGCAAGTCATTTTAGGGCATGAAAGTATCCGTACCACCCTTGATGTCTACGGTCATGTACTGCCAAATATGCAGAGGGACGCCATGGATCGCTTGAATGATTTTATGGCCAACTAGTCTTTAGATAAGTCCCACACCTAGAAGGCAGAATACTATTTATCCTAATTATTTAAGGTTTTGAATCAGGTAATATGGCGACGTATTTGAAATTATGGCGACGATTTGGCGACGAGCAGCAAAAAAGAGGTCTAATTGGAAATTGACCTGTTCGCTGAAAACCGCATGGTTATGGGATTTCAAGTGGAGCCGATGCGCGGATTCGAACCGCGGACCTGCTGATTACGAATCAGCTGCTCTACCTCTGAGCCACATCGGCATATATTATTTACCTCTTGAATGATAGCAATGATTTAGTGTACAAGTCAA
>JAQWBP010000028.1 GCA_028706315.1 Syntrophomonadaceae bacterium | reverse complement strand
TTGGTCAGGTAAAAGGTTGCATGCTCGAATTTATCAGTAGCCATTTTAACCTCCTCCCTGCCATAACTTAGTACTTGGGCTAGTATAGTACTTTGTGGATATTATATGTAAACAGATGCCTTTCTGTTACTCAGCTAGATATTTAAACCCTTTTTTAGCTTATAAATTTCTGTTTGCATAACCCGCCTGCCTGCCCATTCGCAAATAAGCTGGCAATCAGCCATACCAGTATTCCTCCAATACCAGCGGTAAATAAGCCAACAACTAAGGCAACACTTAGCCAAATCAAGCCAGTAAGTACCATGTCCTTGAATAGAAACCATAACGGGCCGAACCCTAAAACTAACCAGTTAAAACCTCTCTTGACCCTGATACGCTCTCCGCTCTTGGGATTTTCGTAAATAATTGAGTGCATAATAACGCCTCCTATAAACGGCTGGTCCTTATCTTTGTACTGTGCGATGGTGTTTTTAATTAATCATCCTTCATGGTAAAATAAGGTCGTAAAGTGCATATTAGAGAGGTACTTTAATTGAATAATAATATCTGGCCTATGTTTTTTTATCAACTAATTAACATATTCATGTTGCTTGGTATTGTGGCACTAATAATTTGGTACCTTAAGAAACAAAACGATGATAAAAAGCGATTATTTTCTAAGTTGGATAGTTTAATATCATTGCTTCAAACCAAAAAGAATGATGAAGATTAAGGTGGTATATTAGCTGCGCAGTACTAATAGAGATAACAGAAACTGGTAAGGTAGCCTACCGTTTCCTATCTGACACTAGGCACTGCTGCGTCTTCTATTTGTAATGCGTCATACAATTCTTCTCCATCAACTTTTATGTATAATATAATCATAAATAATAATTGTTGGAGGTAACCAATCTCTCTATGAAGAAATCCGCAAATTCAAATAATAACCTTAAAAGATTTTTGTTTATGGCCTTAGGCGGTTTATTGGGAATTGTGTTGTATGGAATTGGGAAATATTTAATTACCGGCCACATCGATATTGAACATTTGATAACATTCTTTATTATCTGGCTAATAGGAGGAGCAATCGGTTTTTTAATTGTCATAAAGATGTTTGACCTTTAACTTAGTAACGCAGTTTTAACAAACTGTGTCGTATTTAAATCGGCATACGGCATATTTTAAAAGACTATAAAGGCTGAAAAACGCGGTATAACCCGCCTGCCTGCCCGGATAATCTCTCCTGCTCTATCGAGTTATGTATATTGGTACTTCGGTTTTTACTAGCCTCTCACTTATAGCCTTTCTCCATCTTTACTGGTACCGGGTCAGCATACGATCCGGTACCTAAAGCAGCGTACAGGCGTCAGCATAAATACCGCAGTTAACAAAAGTGTTATTATTTTTTTGAGTTTCATTTAAAGCCCTACTTTATTACTCATCTATATCCGTCCAGAAAGCCTTGGGATTTAACTACCACCCATTATCACGAATGGCTGTAAGTAGCATATAGTTTCTATGTTTTATGTCTACTTTTTGCTTTTCAACCAATTCTGTAAACCATTGTGTATCTTTAAATCGCCTTACGGATTGACCCATTTTCGAGCCAAATGTTCCACGGTAAGGTGGCTCATATCCCTTGGAAACAATTTCATCCCAATGCCTTTTACCGACAGGCACAGACATTTTAGCAACTATTATACCGATATAAAGTAAGTCCCAAAAGGCTAATGCTGCCAAACCACTTATTATGCCTCTGTTAATAGCATAATACGGGCCTTCCATGTAATTCTCATCATCAGTAAGAAAGAAGGAAGTTCCCGTAGCCTTTGCTAATGCAATCCCTCTTTTCTCCCCTTCGTCAGTAGGAAGAAAAAGATACCGCATGTCATCTAAATAGTACTTATACAATTCATATAACTTTTGCTTGTCCAAATCCTGCGGCCTAATAATTTGTAAAAAACCTCGATCAAAATCCTCCTGCATCATAGGGATAATACTGGATTGCTTACGCTCAATTTCTTCCATGATGAAATGATCGATAAGAACACGATCAAACAGTTCAGCTAATAACCACTCCGCATTACTTCGGTACAGATGCCCAAAAATATTGGCATCCGCTACAGCTACATCAAACTTCATTCTCTAGTTCCTGTATGAGTTGGTCGATATCAACCTCCTCAGGGAAAGGTTTTTCCTCTCGGAGTGATAAGCCGATGGCTTCAGGTGTTAAATTAACTATTTCTAGTACCTTAGATAACGCGGAATACGGAATATGGCCGTTCTCATAATTAAAAATAAGATAATTCATATACTTCGTGGGTATCCAAACAGTTTCCGATGGATGAAGCAATTCTTTGCTAGCATTTACCCTTTTAAACAATGACTCAAGACCATGGCCAGTTTCGCCAAAGTAATCTCGTAACGTTTGTGCTTGATTATAGGTAATGATACCTAAGTCTTTCAGGCGTCTTACCATGGCACGATAACTAACCCCAAATTCTACTTGTAGCCGGATGATATCAAAAAATCCTATATCATTATTATCAATACGAAGCTCTCTTAGCGAATCTCTAATACCTTTTTGTGGCATCAAGAAAGCCGCGGCGAAACAATCAGCCCTATATTCCAAAGGATTCTGCTCATTAAATTGACCAGTTTCTTTATCGCTTTCTATGGCTTGTTTATCTTCCTCCAAATCAAACAAATGATGGGCTATTTCGTGAGCAAGAGTAAACCTTTCCCGGGAAAAAATATGCGATGAGTTCGTCACTAGCAGTCTTCGCCCCTGATAGATTGCTGCAAAACCCTCGATAGCTTCTTTCCCAAAAGGATATCTGATTAAAAAGTAGCCCAAGGTCTGTTCTGTAAAGCGGAAAAGATCAGGGATGTTTCTTATCCCCAACACGTATTCATTCCTCAAACGTTCTGCCCTATCTTCGGCTTGGTCACGTAAATCATTAATTGGTACACCTGTAAATGATCTAGACATTTTATTAGCCCTTTCTATCCTTCATTTGATAAAATAGTTTTTCTTGTACCAAAAACACACCTACTATATGCTCAATTTTCTCAAACACCACGGCATTGTCTGAACATTGCTCATCTCTGCATAACGCTGTCAGAGACACGTTTTGTGTTTCTCCTTCTTCAAGGATATTCCTGTAATCAACCTCAAGGTAATTGGTAATTTGCTGAATTTCTATAAATGACACATCGCGTATACCGTTTTCTAAACGTCCATATGCTTGCCGCGAAATACCCAACATATCCGCCATTTCCACCTGGCTTTTGCCATGTTGCTCTCGTAGCAAACGAATACGCTGCGCCAGAGTCCAACGATCCATATTCGCAAGCCTCCTTTGTTACTATTATATAACAAGTATAGGGTTATTGGACTTTATTTTTGCCAATGTGTTATGTTTTTATTACATTATGGCAATAAATTAATTAAATCAGGGCCTAATAACCTCTGGCCCAACTGTAGAATGAACATACTGCTCAGTATATTCAGGCAGATGCATTAAATTATTTTCACAATATATATTGTCCAGCTGATGGCAAGGCTTTAAATTAGCCGCCTTCCCTGAATGTAAGACCTTAGATGATTTTGATCTTTCCGAGCAAGAGTCGTTAAGCAAAAAGCAGTTCAACCAATTGCGAGAACTTCTCTGGCTGGAACAGGCCTACAATTTAATCCTTTTAGGCCCGCCTGGGGTTGGAAAAACCTGCTTATCCATTGGACTGGGGATTGAAGCCATTAATCACGGTTACCGGGTAAGTTTTGTTCAGATGGATGAATTGATCCGTATCCTGAAAACTGAGGAAATTAGCCGCAATTCTAAATCAAAGATAAAGCGAATGGTAGGCTCTGACCTGGTAATCATTGATGACCTGATGTTTATGGCCATTGACCGCCACGAAGCAAACCTCTTTTTTCAATTGATAAACAAGCTCTACGGACAGACCTCCATTATCGTTACATCCAACAAAGGTCCGGAAGAGTGGGGTGATATTCTGGGTGATCCGGCAATTACAACAGCTATTTTAGACCGTTTAATCCACAAAAGTGAGGTTATTCATCTAACTGGTGACAGCTATCGTATTAAACATCGCCAAACCATTTTTGGCAACAATTAGGTGTCCAAAGTTATTTATCATTTTTTGTTCATTATTACTTGACGGTTACAATAACTTACTATGGATAATAGAAGACCAAGTTTGAAAATTTTATATACAAGCTTTTTCCCAATAAATTACCCTGTCGGCTGTTCCAAGTGAGTTGTTTTCACCAATTCTAAATTTTGCAATACTGTTAAGCCAGCAAATTGGTTGACGAATTTCTATAAATCCCTTCTTTGTTTGAACTTCCTTAAAGTGACCACCTAAGGCTAGTGGATGCAACTTACCCTTGGACAGTTCCTCAACAATATTGGGAATATGCCTAATATCAAGGATTCTATTCATTCCAGTGCCTTCAACAAGTAAATCTCTAATTGAATCCATACGAAAGCCTTTAGCTTGAGCCTTTTGATATGAGAGTGTTTGATAATGGTTAGCTTTAACCCAATTAGATTTGCTGCCATCAAGGACGCTGAGATAGTAGAGAATATAGAGATAATAGTATGGACGTGGATCAGTCCGATGATCATCTAGTTTTTCTAATGCTTCCCATTTCAGAGCAACTTGTATACCTTGCTCTACTGAACGATTCGAAAATTTTGACAGTTGAAACCACCTGCTATATACCGAAATTCGACGTTGCCGTTCCTGATAGCGGTTGGCATCAAAGCTTTGCTCCATGGTAGCTTCCAATAACTTTAAGATTTCTT
Organism: Syntrophomonadaceae bacterium; assembly: GCA_028706315.1. Taxonomy (GTDB): domain Bacteria; phylum Bacillota; class Syntrophomonadia; order Syntrophomonadales; family Syntrophomonadaceae; genus STF2-222. Next base: position 25,338 of record JAQWBP010000028.1, on the reverse strand, counting down.
CTACATCCTTATCACTGACTTCTGAATAATATATTTCTCCGTTGCTTGACAGTGACCGATACTTTCCAAGTCGAGCGTTAATTAATCCTTGCCGTGCTATCATAATTTCGGTGACTAATTCAGGCCTTTTTTGTAATTCATCAAGTTTATTTTGATAGTATTCAATAGCCTTTCCATAGTCACGCATTATAATGTCGGAGCGATATTCGTCTTCAAAGCGAATAAATATGCTACGTGTTATTTCGCCTAAAGGAACTTCGTCAATTTGGCATATTAATTCTTCTACATCCATTCGGTATATTGCCTGTTTTTCACTTAACTTATAGAGGTCGGATTTGTTTTGGATTTTCTTTTTTTGGAAGACAAATCTTAGATAACTAATCAACATATCCATTTGGGAGGTCAGCGCATAATCAAGGCTACCTGCATAAGCGGCTTTATCAAAAACAGTGTTGATAGATTCGATTTCATCTTCAAAGTTAGAATAATCAGCGGCTGTTGGTAATGTATCGGGCTGGTACTTATACACATCCCATTTACGCTTTAATGCGTTTAGTCTAGCATCACCATGCATATGATAAACAAAAGGATCATTTTTCCCACACTGTTCCATATACGCAATAGCTTTTTCGCTAAATTTTACAGCATCATCATTATTGTCAATCCCAGCACCACGTTTAGAACACAACCGACTCAAATGCCCGTAAAAATGTGCTGTCATCATGTACAATGACGGAATTTCCGAAGGATTGCACCGGTCAGCTAAAGATGCTGAGTCCTCCGCCAATCTAAGTAAAATCTTTCTGCGTGCCTCTGGAATCTGAATTTCTTCTATTATGCGCGCAAAGTCAGACTGTCCATTTGTGATATCTCCTATTCGGCTTGTGATAAACACTCTTTCGAGAATTACCTGATATGTCTCAGAAAACTTTATATTGCAAGCCTCAAAAATGAAACCAATGAAGTCCAGTGCAATCTCCGAAAGATGTTCTTGATAACTACCATAGTATAATTTCATGCTACACTTATCTAAAAGGTGCTGGCTTATTAGATAGTGCTTGGATTGATAGACTATTGTGTCTTTATGTATAGTTCTAAAGAAAGCACCTGTAACGTATGGATGAGTATCCAGATAATTGCTTCTTTGAGAGATACCAAGATACTTATTGATTAGTGTTATAGGAAGGCTGACTTGTCCGAACAAGTCAGCCAAACAAATAAATGCCATTGTCTTCAATTCTGTTACATCGGATACCTTGTGGATAATTTGTTCGACATAATCAGAAACCCCATTGAAATCTCGTTCCATATAGTACAACCCAATCATAAAAGGGCATCGCATGGATGCTTGATCTTGTCTTATAAATGCATAAAATTCAGAATCCTTTTTTATTTGTTCTTCTTTGGTTAAAGGACTATATTTTTTGAACAGTTTTTTGAGTTGTTCTTCACTCTTATCGGTAATGCAAGGAAACGGTATTTTTTGCACCTCTGAATGCGGATTCATTCTCTGTCTTACAGAGGCAACGAGAACACAAGCTCGCGGAATGTTTTTGATATCTTGTTCAAGATCTTCGGTGTGTTCACAGGTTTCGTCGACTAGTACGACCACCCCTTTGTGCAGTTGGTCGTACAGCTTTGTAATGAGTTTTTGAACCGTTACCTTTTCATATCGCTTTATTAATAATACAGGGTAGTCTTCATGAAGCGACCAACCAATTTGGCGTAGTAGGGTAGAACCGCCAATTCCTGGCGTATGCTCAATATGAAAAATCTTATCTTTATTCGCGTCTGGAATACGTCCGAGCTGACTCCTAATTTTATTAATGTGCCGTTCGTAGTCAGCCGGACGAATGAGTTCCGCAACCTCATGATTCCTAAATGCGCACCACGGAGCTGCCCCACCACAATAGAATTGTACCAATAGCTTCTGCGCTGTTTCAGGGGTTTCGGTTCCACAATTACTGTATAGCACCTCAAAGTAATCATTTAGATTACTCGCATCGTTTACTAATATAGATTTTGGCCCCTCGTTCGAAGGTAATAATGTACCAGATTCTTCACTATCCCGATAGGAAAACTGTCCTTGATAGCTCATTAGGCCAGAGAAGAAGCTTTCCAAATCACAGGAGAAAAACTTGAAACGCGAACTGTAGTCTTCTCCGCTACGTTGATATGCGCGAAAGGCAGACCACTCAATTCTTTGGATGTTTGCATCGGGAAGATAATATACACCAGTAAAAGAATAAGATGTGCTATCAAGCAAGTCCTCGCAAATCTTAATAAATTCTTCTGCTATACCATCATCCGAATATAAGTAGACAATAGTTACAGGATTAAGCGTTTCAGATGCCTTTCCAACAATATCTCGTAATATTCCAGCTATATAGGAATAATACTGTTTATAAGGCAAACCAAAAAATGCCCGTTTCTGTGGAATAAGTGATATAGACTTTGACTTATAAGCATGCGTTGGGGTAACAAATTCGCCACAAGTAAGCCACGTCGTGACCCCCCTCGTTAGAATTAAATTGCGTGCCACATCTTGAGTCAACAATTGTGATCGTATTTTCTCATGCATAACCGCCGATCGCAACCCGCCGAACTGAGATACACCATCAAAATCAATTACAATATCCCACGGCATGTTAGCAAGCAACGCTTTTTGATCTTGTTGAATATCATGCAGTGACCCTGTTATCAAAATAGTTGTCCCGTTATTAAAATCAAGGTTATTTGTGTGGTCGAAAAATCCAGGAATATCACATTGGGAATTTTTTGGATACTCGAACTTTGGAATCAATGATGTCCAATCTAAATCCATAAAAATAAGCATATCTCGCAAAACCCTTTTTTAGCTTATAAATTTCTGCTTGCATAATCCGCCTGCCTGCCCGGATAATCTCTCCTGCTCTATCGAGTTCATCCAGCCGGACTTCGTCCAAGTCAGGATTAATCACTAGATCAGCAAACATACCTTCTTCGGCATCAGAAGTCTCATAAGTTAAAATATTTAAAGTCCGTGAGATTATCCCTGGTATGCCAGCCACCGGCTGGCATATCTTTCCTGGCCCAGGCTAAATTATTGCTGGCCAGAGTACCATGCTTACCAGAAAACAAAAAAACGGCTAAATCACAAGCTTTAAAAATCTCGCAATTTAACCATTTGTTTGTCACTTATAATGATAAGTTTACTCATACCTGTACCTCAACCTGTTGGACTCCAACAAATTGATTCAAGTACAATTCTTCTTTATCCACTTCCAGACAAAGCTCAATAGTTTCCTGAATTCGTGTTAGTAATTCATCCATAGTTTTTGCCTGACTGTGGCAACCTTTTAGAGCTGGTACTGAAGCTATAAACATACCATCTTCATCTTTCTCAATCAGGACAGTAAATGTACATTTTTTCACGTGCCTACCTCCATTTCTCTCACTGTAGAGGTTAATCACTTCTGGATCATGAAGTTGCACTGCTGTTAACCTTGCCTACTAAATAGCCTCTACCTCAAGACTATTGTAGCATAGATCTTTCAGTACAATCACTCCCTTCCAAATTATTGCTTTCCAGTGAAAGACGACCGTTTTACAAGTTTTGAACTGCACCCTGTCAAGTAGACAGTTAAAAAACAAAAAGGGCTTTTGACTTATTCTAGTTGTATATATCTGCTCGCAGCACATCACTTTTAATATCACCCAACCACTTCACGGTATATCCGAGTTGTTCGGAAATAAACCTGAGCGGTATCATTGTATGGTCATTGATTCCTTACGGTTATAAACAGATGCCTTTCTGTTACTCAGCTAGATATTTAAACCCTTTTTTAGCTTATAAATTTCTGCTTGCATAACCCGCCTGCCTGCCCGGATAATCTCTCCTGCTCTATCTAGTTCATCCAGCCGGACTTCTTTCAAGTCAGGATTAATCACTAGATCAGCAAACATACCTTCTTCAGCATCAGAAGTCTCATAAGTTAAAATATTTAAAGTCCGTGAGATTATCCCTGGTATGCCAGCGACCGGGTTTGTATATCTTGCCTGGCCCAGGTTAACGGCTAAAATGTACTCTGCTCCCATAGTTTTTTGTATACTGACCGGAACCATATCTCTTATGCCGCCATCCACGAGTTGCATACCTTGGAAAGGAAGAGGGGTAAAAGTAGCAGGGATAGAGATGCTGGCCCTTACTGCTGTACTAAGCAGTGCTTCTTTGATGATAACTGTATTTTCAGATTCGACCTCAATATTTTGGTTCGTAAAAATAACTTCTCTACCGGTATTAATATCGCAGGAGGTAATGGCCAGGGGTATTTTAACCTCACTCAGGTATTTACCCCTGGTTAATTTATATAAAAGCTTTTCTAATCGTTTGCCCTGAATTAATCCGTCCAGGGTGGTGTTTATCCCCGAGAAGAAAAGGCTGGCGATATATTTTAATAAACTGCTGATATTGTAATCAATATAATCTTCTTTTTTTATTTTGAGAACGATATTTTCCATGGAGTACGGTGAAATGCCTACTGCATAAAGAGCTGCTATTATACTGCCCGCGCTAGTACCTGAGAGTAGAGAAATCGGAATGTTATTATCTGTAATAATCTGAAGTATGCCTATATGGGCTAGCCCTTTTAGCCCTCCACCACCCAGAGCAATTCCCAAACTTTTAATTGTAATTGTCCCCTTTTTTTAAGAGCGCCCGCTCTTGTTAAGTTTTAGATTCAGCGGTTACATTTTCTTACCATAAAGCCACTAACTACCTTGATATTCTCCTGGTTTCCCCCGGCTAGACGCTCCCAGAATTGGCGGTATTCCTCATGCTCGGTATCGTTTAGGTAAGTATCTATTTTTTCCCCCAGGTCTTTATGTGCAGCCAGGACATCTTCCAGACGGGTGCGCATTAAATTTTTCTGCACGCGATCTATTCTTACAGCCATTAAATCCCCTCCTTATTAGCACAATATAAATGCCCGGCAGGGGAGCCGGGCATTCTGGATGGCCAGTACGGCCTAAAAATCAACTTCCGGATCAAGTTCGCCGTAGACGATAATGTCATGCATTTTACCCAGTTTGTCGATAATGTCGACAAAAACCCTGAGACCGATGCAGGTTCCTTTCACAGGTGTAGTTAGTTGGCATGGATTACTGGGATCTTCACAGTTTCCTTTTATCTCGTAGTCAAATGTCCAGTTTTTAAGTATTATTTCTGACTGTTCAATTTCGTCCCTGAATTCTTCATGGGTTAATGGCGGATCAAATTCTTCCAGCTCGATGGACTGTTCGTATCGGTCTGTTACTGTGATTATCTGGTATTCTCCTTCTACCACCACAAACAAGATTACCTCATAATCGACGAAAATTTTTACCCGGTTAAAACATAGATCCTCGAATACTTTAAGTACCTTTACTTTAATGTCTTCGACACAGGATACTTTGCCATTGACCTGTTCATCAGGTACGCAGAACACTGTATCCAGGACTTTTACCTGCTTATCAATAAATTTTGCTTTGATCACCTTGGCCCATAAGTCCAACTTACAACCTTCCGGAAACTCACACTTTAGCTCTGACATAGTACTTTCCCCTCCCTTGTCAGTAATCTCTACCTGCTTAAACAGGTGTTTCTGTGAAAACTGAAATGGTATTTTTCTAGGATATACTATGAAGGACGATGATAAAGTGTGATTATCCGGTGAGTTTTTTTAGACTTTATTGTTAAATCTCGTCCATGAGATGGATACATTCGACCCGGCCATCACAATATGTTTTTAGTCCTTTTTGCCGGGCTATTTCACAAAATCCGATATCTTCGGCACCCCATTGAGCTGAATAGTGCACTCCGAGGTCTGCAACCACCCTCCTGTGAATAAGGTAGGCGGCCCCGGTACAGCCGACTGCAAAAACTCTATCCCGAGGGAAATCCTTGATGTGAACTAAGGAGCCGTCGGCAGATTTTTGCAGAATATTGTACAGGTTCGTATCCCCTAGCTGGTGCCCGTTGCAGACTAGAGCTGATATAATGTCACAGTTGTCTTCTAAGAGAGTTAGCAAGGCGTTAGAACGAACTAGTATGTCGCTATCTACAGAAAAGAGGTGAGTACAGTCTGATTTTAGAAATTCTTTTAAGAGGATATTTCTTAACCAGGCCAGGTGGGAAAAGTTATAGCTTCCTCTGACAAAACCAGGTTTTATAGCCCGGGTGGAATCAGCCGTAATGAGTTTAACCACCCGGCTCTGCTTAGCAGCGAAATCATGTAGTATTTGCGGGGTTTCGTCCGTACAGTCATTAATAATAAAGCAGTATTCTACTGAATACTCGTCACACTGCAGCTCCTGCAAATGTTTTAAATAGGCAGGTAAAACCCAGGCCCGGTTGCGCACCGGGCAGCCTATCATTACTTTATTAGTCACTTTATCTTACTCTCCCGGTGCTAATTTTATAAGGTAGCCGGTCTGACACTCGCACTTCCCTCACTGTTTGTTGGGTGGATGGGAAGTCACTCTTTTTAAATGGAACGACTACCTTACCAGTTGAATAGCTAAAGCTATTTTTTGAAACTTTTAAAACCCGCGAGGGAAAGGGATAATGTATACCTGGGTTATAAGGCAGGGCTTCGGCCAGCGGCAATACGCTAGACCGGTTAATATATCCTTTTTCCACCAGACGGGTTTCTATAATTTCAATAATCTGGCGAGCCCGGTTTGACCACGAATTATTCCGGGCAAATTCCATCCTCTGACTGCGCTTTTCGGGAGTGTCTTCTACTAGCGCCTGTTGAATTTTTTGTATAAATTCTGCTCCATTTTCTGCAGGGTAAAGTAATTCTTCGTATTTTTTGACTTCAGGAATAGCTGTAGCCACTATGGGCATACCTGTCGCCATATACTCCCACATTTTAATAGGGTTGACTGACTCGGTCATAGTAGATTGTCGAAAAGGTATTATTCCTACATCAAATAGCTGGGCATAAGATGCCAGGCTATTATAAGGTTTGAATCCGAGCCAGTGTATATTAGGACGGCTGGGTACTGTAGAAATATTATAAAGGGGCCCAATTAGCACGATACTCCAGTCAGGATGCTGGTCAGCAATTTGTTCGATTAATTCTAGATCACACCAGCTGGCTAGAGCCCCAAAATAGCCGATTATAGGTGCAGAAATATTCTTCATGTCATCAGGGACTGGTAGAGACTTACTGGCGGCCAGAGAAAAGAAGTCATAATCACATCCATTGGGTACCAGATAAGTATGGGGATTTATTTCCCGGGCAGCATCGTATAAGCTATCTGATGTAGCCAGAACCACATCAGCAGTACTTACTGCCTGGTGGTAATGTGGTCTCCACTGCGCAAACTCCTCACTCGGTTCATCAACACTATCAAATACTATGAGTGAAGGCTTGTATTTTTTTACCACCTCGACATGGCTAGTGGCACTGTAGTATACTACTGGTTTTACATTGTGTAGATATGGACGCGGGTCAACATTATTAAATATATATAGATAAGGATTAAACTTTTCTATATTCTGTTTATCTGCCATGTATTTGACTAGGTTAAGATAAAAAACTGGTACATTTAATAAGGAAAAACTTTTCATCAATTGCTGTGGACGCTGTACTAGATAATTAAATTCCACCGTAGGCGGGTACAAAATACAACTAATATTTGACATTTAAGATCCCTCCGCATTATAGTAGTTTATTTTTCCCCTCCCTGGCAGATAGAACAACACTCATTACATACGTTTTCTTCACTGCAACTGCAACTGGTTAGTGTATCTTTCTCTACCCTGGTACCACATGCTGGACACATTTTGTTAATATCTACATTACTTTTCCTGGCCGCAGCAACTGAGAGTACGCTATCAGGGCTAGTATCTCCCGTGGGGATAACTTTAAATTTATAAGTTTTAAAACGTATTTTGGGCTTTTCACCGTTTGTTTTAGTTTTTTTGGGCATAATATAACTTTCCTCCCTAACATATCATTCCGGACATCCCTACCTTTTGCTTTTTTTGCTTTTCCTGTAATTAAGCATATGAATATTATATTTTTTAGGTGCATAAATTTTGGTCGTATCTAGTCTTTCGGTTGTTACTTGTACTTGTACTATATCTTTAACTACTATCTGGGGACTTTTTTTGGCCAGCGGCGAGATAATAGGCTGCCGGTTACCATCTGCAATAACCTTTAATATATCCTGAACCCGGTGATGATAGGTATGCCAGGCATATACTTCAGCCTGCCCCTGCAGGGCGATTTGCCGCCTTTCCTCCGGTCGGGCCAGATAATAATCTACTATGCGCTGTGTTTCATCTGCCGACCTGGTCCAGACTAGGTGATGATGGTTTTTAAATAAATTTTCAATTGCCGGTGTCCATTGGGTAAGATGGAAACCTCCATTGCCCAGTACTTCGAAAGTACGCATGCTCATCATAGTCTTGGAAGAAACTACTGAGTGGAGACCGAGGATTATCGGTACACTGGCACAAAGAGCCGGTAGATCTTCAATTGCTAGATAACCTCCATAAAACTTGGGGTCAATATGGAATGGATAATCTCCCCTCATCCACCATTCATTGCCATAAACTTTTATATTATATCCACGCTCAATTAAGGTACCGATAGTCTGTCTGCTTGCCTCAACTCTTTCTGGGTATTCCTCATAATTGTTCCCCACGAAGGCTATGTCATGGTTAAAACGGCTATCTGGCGGAACTATCCGATTAAATTCAGGATGACAGGCAAAAAGCACCCACTTAGCCCTTATGCCGTAATTGCGGTATAAGGATAAAGCTTCTTTACAGGTAGTAAAAACATATGCGGATTCACGGGCAAAAGGTAGCGAAAGGGCGTGAAAATAAGGTGGATCTTCTATCGCCCAGTAGATATGCGGAATTTTCCGGTGGTGAAGATAAGGAAAGAGTTTGTCACGGATACCCCACCCCCCCACACTTAATACATAGTCAGGCTGAAAATCTTCTAGCTTTTCCTTCCAGTTATCATCAAACACTACATTGACAAATCTAACTTCATGCCCCAGGTCAGCAAATGCCTGACCGAGACCGTATTTAACAATGTGTACTGTATCAGTAAAAAATATTTTCACCGGCCTCACTCCCTTGCTTCTATTTATAATTATTCTATGCGTGACTTGCAGGTTAGTGACGCCGGGTATATTTAGCTGTATCACGTATTGTTAAGAAACATCCTCTTGATTCTGCTGCCCAATCCGTTTAATGTTTCCGTTTCATGGCTGGTGTGATTATTACTATAAGTAGTATTTAAGTTCTGGTGTTGATAAACACGTCTTTCTTTTACATCCAACTGCTGGCGCAAATCGCCTACTAGTTGACGATAATATTTAACTTCCCGGTTCAGTATGGCATTGCGATTTTCGACTTTATGTACCCCTTTTTTTAAGCTGGAAACATCCCTGATGTATAAAAAGAGTTTTTTACGTAAATCATGGTTTTCCTCTTGTACATGGGTAAGCTGATTTTTTAGACTGAGAAAGGCCTCCCGTAGTGAGTCAGGCTGCTCTTCTATGCTAGTGCCAGTGGAAAGCTGGACTAGTTGTTCTCTGGCAGCCATAAGGAGGTAATCGATGAAATAGGCTACCGCTATCTGCTGGCTAGTTATTTCGCCTTCAACAGAAATATTTATGATCTCAATGATATAGTTGAGGTCTTTTTCGCTGTTTACGGTATTTTCGAATTCAGTTAAAGGGACACGATCTTTAACCGTTTCTTGCCGGTTTAGTAAATGGGTCTTACCGTTCATATCTTCTACCAGGCAGAGGATATTCAGTTTAATCTTTATTTCTACTGCCTGACCGCTTAGATAAGCCTCGGATTCTCTTACTTTTACCCTGAGGTCCTCAAAAGATTGATAAGTTTTATCTACTGCAAATGCCTTCTGCTCGTCCAGTTTACGTGGAGCAGGAAGACGCGACACAATGACTGGCGCCCATATATCATATGCCTGATCCATTTAGCCACCTTCTTTAAATGTGTAATTGCTTAATTTATATTATTTTTTAGGGGTATGTATGACTCTGCTGCCAAAAGTTATATGGCATTAGTTTGAATGTACCCGAAGGGCACCACTGATGTTCGCTATAGCTCGCCACTAAGGAGGCACACATATTCGGCTCCACTCTCCACATGGGAAACACCACCTGCTTGTCTTGCGGCTCCAGAAAAAGAAAAACTGCATGATATCATGCAGTTTGTTGCTATATAATTTTTATCTAATATTATTGATTTGCCGCAGCAATCCTTATTTCTGAATCTTTGTTATCATAAACGAACAGTTCTACTGTTTCGGTAAGCACGTCGGCATAAGTGTAGGAAACGCGCCTTTCTATTTTTCTTTCGTTAAGTTTAACTACAAATATGTTGGGATAGATAGATTCTAGCACGCCTTCTTTCTCTATAATACGGTTTCTTCCCCGATTGGCTTTTAATCTAATTTTGCTGCCTACAAATACTTCTAAATCTTTTTTTATGTCAGAAATAGCCCTAGGAGAATTCATGCTACCACCTTCTTTCATTTATGCTAATAATTCTATACTAAATGAAAGCGGTTGTCAATAGCAGAATAAGATAGTATATAAAAAATCATTATCCGTGTCAACTGTATAAATAGAAATTTTTCCTGCATCAATGAGTTTATACTGCTTTTTCGAGCTTTTATCATACATTTTCTGGCTTAAATAAAAATTATTTTGTATGCCGGTCGGCAACATTGCTGGCAGCACAGGCATCAGGCTTTATTTTTGCATCAAAGCCACTGCCCATAATCATGCCGGTAACTTCCTTAACTAGTTCTTTTGTGTCGCCATGCGTGCCTATATCCAGATGAATTTCTACTTTCATGTCATGCCCATGTTTTTTTAAGCATTTACAGAGTTGATCGGCCAGTACTAGACTGAGAGAAGCTTCATAGAATATTCTCTGCCTTAGACTTTTAATTTTTTGCTCCATCTGCTTGTTATAATAATAACGGGCACCTTTACCTACACGGTGAATAATTATGGCACTGACGAAACAAGTCCCTGTATTAGCAGGGTGAGAATCACTACCGACAATTAGTTTGTAGGTGCTCTCGGTATCTTCACTTGCATAAGCTAAAATATCAAGAACTACCTGCTCCAGATCCATTTTTCCTTTACTTGGGCTGGTAAATATCATATTTCTACCTCCTATAAGGAAAAAGCATCAGCCAGTAAAGCAAATTCCTCTATAGTTAAGGTCTCCGGCCGGTTCGCAGGTGGTATAGCCAGAGACTCTAGTTTAGACTGTACCAAACTTTTATCCTGGTCGAAAAAAGAAGTACCGATGTTAAGTATAGTTTTTCTTCGTTTCTGGAATGCTGCCCTGAGCAATCCTTTGAAAATTACCTCGTTTTTTACTTTTACCCGTTTCTCCTTTAGTGGCACTATTTTTATTACACTCGAATCTACTTTGGGCCGAGGATAAAAACAGTTATGCGATACCTTTATGACTAGACTAGTTTCTGCATAATATGATGTCATCAGAGTAAGTAAACCATAATCTTTTCCTCCCGGGGAGGCCAGTATTCTATCGGCTACTTCTTTTTGCATCATAAGGGTAGCTGCACTCATCCCCGGACAGTTTTCTAATAAGCGGAATATTATGGGCGTTGTTATATTATATGGAATATTGGCACAAATTTGATAAGGTGGAACCTGGCTTAGATTAAAAGCAGCCATAAGTTCTTTTTCTATATTTACCTCCAGTATATCCTGAAATAAGAAACGGATATTATCAAATTCGCCCAGTTCCTCATGTAGTATTTCTTCCAATCTTTTATCTATATCTATAGCCAGAACTCCCCGGCATCTTTTCGCCAGCTCAGCAGTAAGAGCGCCCATGCCCGGACCAATTTCTACTACGTAGGTCTCCGGACTAAGCTCTGCTGAATCTGCAATTTTATTTAATATGTTTTTATCTATCAGAAAGTTTTGTCCCCATCTTTTGCTGGGGTATATGCCATACTCGTTGAGTATTTGCCGTAATCCTGATAAGGTTGCTGCCCTTGACATCTTTTACCCTCTTTTTTTATAGCTATTATACTATAAAATGATGTAGTTTATGAAATTGGCACTCAGTTAGCACCCCTAATGATAGGATATTGCTTATTAGCAGGATAATTTAGCCCGAGTGTGTTAAAACACCCGGGCATACATTTTTTTCTATATATATTATAGAAAGTTTACTGTAATACAGGTTTCTCACGTTTTACGCGATCAGTGATATCGTTGATATCCTGCTGGAATTCCTGAATAGGACGACCTTCTATGATACCCGCAGCAACGTCATTAATGCGTTTAATTAAGTTAGGATCAGTTGTAACCAGCACCTGTGAAATTCTCTTATCACTCGCTTTTAGCTTGCTAGCTACATTTTTCTTAGCGGTATTAGCCAAACTAGTATTTTTTTCGGCTTTATCATTTAAGTTCAGTCCGACCATAACTACTAGCCCCATATTGTTTTGTCTATTTTTGTTTTGGGTATAGTAGTTGCTTTGGTTAGGATTGTCTGTTTTGTTGTTTAACGGGGTTGTACGGGTAGTATCCTGTACGTTATTAGTGATTGCAATGCCGGAAACAACTACCGTAGCCTTATCAACGTTTTCTACTTGCTCAGCCATTCTAGATAAATTGCTGGCCATCACTCTACGGTCACTAGCCGTCATGTCAGAAGTATCCGTAGTAGTATCTGGCTTACGTTCAGGTACAGCCGGCTTTTTTGCTGCTCCCTGGCAACCTACCATAACTGTAAAAAGAAAGCTTATACATACCAAAAGGGCTATTTTTTTCCTCATAATCTGTTTCACCTCCTTTTCCCTCAACTAAGTTCATTTTTTGTTATTACACGTATTTCAACCGAGGGAAAAGTTGGCAATAAAAAAGGAGGAGTATATCTCCTCCATAATTGATTAAGTTTGGCTATTTTATTCGAGTATATAAACTTTTACGTTTCGAACCCCCCAATTGAGACATTGAGTACGATCTTCCATAAATACATCGATTCTATTTCCCCTGATCGAACCTCCCGTATCTGCTGCCTGGGCATACCCATAACCTTCAATATACAAACGACTGCCCATAGGAATAACTGCGGGGTCAACTGCCACCGTTCCTACCGTAGGATTTTTACCGGTAGCCGTGCGGTTGCCAGTATAAGTATAAGCTGATGCATGCATGTATTTAGCTTCTTGGAAGTTAAGTCTCTGGGCACCACGAGAAACTGAGGTTATGCTCCCCATAGCAATTAATTTATTTTGGGGTTCTTCTACTGTCTTACTATCTACGACTTCGCGTTTTACCTCATTACCGTCATGATAAATAATTTTTAGTGTATTAAGCGCAATTCCATTTTTACCCTGCTTTAAGGTTTTACTCAAGCCTTTTTCCAGGGTCTGATCTGTAGTTTTTTCCACCTGAAACGGAATTGGTTCTTCTTCTGTAATTTTTTCTTCTGTAACCCTGATAATTTCTATTTCCTGACCGGGGAAAGTTTGCGAAGTTAGAACTGTTTTAACTATATCTTCATCTCCCAGTTTAACTCCTGCCAGGTTAATAGCTTCTTTAACAGTTATAGGAGCAGTTATAATTTCTCGGGTTTCTCCATCAGCAGATATTTTGATGGTAAATCCCCGGGTAACTATAATCGATGTTCCCCTTTTTACTCCACTATTCAGAGATGGTTCCACTTTATCATATTGGCCGATTTTTATTTCAGTATCTTTTAGGACATCACCGACAGTACTGGCGAAAAAGACTCGCCCTTTGATGACCTTCCCATCTGCCTGAATGCTAACTGGTTTTTGCAGGGCAAAGAACATACTTACCAGAAATAAGACGGTTGCCAGGATCGCTGCAACCTGGTAAGCGCGTTTCTTGGACCATACAATACCCATTTTTCTCCTCCTTTGCTTTGTCAGGTTAATAAAACCTGTCCAGGGCAAAAAACGCCTAATATATTGTAGACAAACCTGGTATACAAAGTCAAATTTTATTTTTCAACATGTATTACTTTTACCTGCCCAACAACAATAGCTGCATATAATGATTATTATCAGGTTATTATTATTTTATTCCATTATAGGTAAAAACATTGCTGAAAAAAGAAATCACGTTCTCTACACTATCTTCTGAAATACTTTCTAATTTTTAATTTCTAATTTTTAATGTTGAATTGCGGTAGAAATGTTCCACATTTCTTTTATTGCATTTTATTCAACGCTGGCTCACTATCGTTCGCACGCAGATTTTAAAGGATTCCCGCAGATTTTTTATTAATAATTTATAAAAGTGCTTTGCACTTTTCACAGAAAAAATAAAAGGAAAAAACAGCGGCAATCATAATAATCAGTGAAAATCAGTGTCCATTAAAAGTCTGCGGAAGTCGTAACGATCTGCGTTAGTCTGTGTCAAAAAAATAATCCGCGGTAATCATAAAAAAATCTGCGTGTGAGCGTAAGCGAACCCGCGTCTAATTAATAAAATAAAAGAAATGTGGAACATTCCGACCTTAATTCATAATTAAAATAGAAAAGGGCCCTTACGGACCCTAGTCTTTTATTCTGAACACTTTTCTCGCATTTAAACTTGTTATATATGTTATTTCTTTTACGCTCTTCTGGCGTATCTCAGCTAGCTTTGCTGCGATATAACTAACACGGGCAGGTTCATTACGCTTGCCCCTGAACGGTTCCGGACTTAAATAAGGACAATCCGTCTCAATCAGTATCCGATCCTGAGGCATTTTAGCTGCTACTTCAACGGTCTTTTTAGCATTTTTAAAGGTAAGGGGTCCAGCAAATGATATGTAAAACCCCTGTTTCATTAGATCTATCGCCATGGGCAAAAATCCCGAAAAGCAGTGCATAATTCCTTCACTTCTGCCTGCCTTTTCTTTTTTAATAATATCCATAACTTCCTGATGCGCATCACGGTCATGGATTACAATTGGCTTATAAAGCTCCTGGGCTAGTTTGATCTGGGCAATAAAGGCCTTCCTTTGATCTTCACGAGGGGATAAATCCCGGTAAAAATCGAGCCCGATTTCCCCAATGGCTACTACCCGGGGGTCTTTAGCCATTTCAAATAGTTTGGCCAGGATTTCCTCATTTAGTTCCTGGGAATCATGCGGATGTACGCCGACTACCGCATAAACCTGGGGGATTTTTCGCGCCAATTCTAATGCCTGGCAGGATGATGCATAATCATAACCTACACAGATAATCTTTTCTAGACCGGCATCCTCGGCTCGCTTTAGCACATCTTGCAGGTCTTCTTTATATTGTTCATCCTGCAGATGTGCATGTGTATCTATTAGCATTTTATCTTCCCTTCTCTGTTAGCAGGCATCTGCCTGACAAATGCTAAACTCAAGTAGGATTCCCCTGTAAAAAGTTATACAGCGTTAGTTTGAATTCATAAATATTCCGGCGACTACTCTCCGCATGGGAAACACCATCTGCTTGTCTTGCGGTTCCAGGGTACCGGGTAAATTCACATCCATGTTCACTACCCGCTCGCGACGTCCGTGTCGCTCGCCCCTTCCACCGCTGCGCCTTCGCAGGGTGTTTCGGCCATGCTCCGTTAACGTCGCTCTCCACATTTATGCGACCTTAATCGTGAACGGGAGTGAACATCAGTTGTGCCCGGAGGGTGCATTCAAACAGATAGTTTAGGGGTTTCCGCAGTGGAATCAAGTAGTTATTTTCCTGTACTATTTTACCCGGTTGCCTGATGATACTTGCTCAACAGTTAAAACTTCAACATTATTTTCATCTGATGCAGCCAGGATCATACCTTCGGAAAGGGTCCCTCTTAATTTAGTCGGTTTTAAGTTAGCTACCAAGACCACTTTTTTCCCTACTAGTTCCTCAGGTTTGTAGTATTTGGCTATACCTGAAACTACGGTTCTTTCTTCTTCGCCTACTTTTACTTTTAATATAAGTAATTTGTCGGCTTTTTCCATTTTCTCACACTCGATAATTTCGGCAACTCTTAAATCCATTTTGGCGAATTCATCAATAGTGATATACTCCGGTTTGGTTTCTTCTGCTTTTGTTTCATTCGTTTTCTTTACTTCTGTTTCTTTAGGTTCCATAACTATCTCCTCCAAACTTTTTATGTCGACACGCGGGAAAAGCGCCTGTCCTTTTATAACTTTGCGGCCCGGCTGGCAAACTCCCCATTGTCCAGCTTCTTTCCAGGTCAAATGATCTAGGTCAGCAAATACATTAATCTGCTCGTTGACCCTCGCAGGGAGAGTAGGCATAGTCGGGGTCAGTAATGTTACGGCTATACGGATAACTTCCGCCAGGTTATACATTACGCTGGCCAGACGGTCTTTTTTCTCCTCATCTTTACCTAACCGCCATGGTTCCGTTTCATCAATATATTTATTAGCTCGTGAGACTAGCCGCATGACAGCAATAATATAATTGGAAAAATCGAGTTTTTCTAATTTTTTCGTAGCTTCTTGATATATCTCTAAGGCAGTATTTCTTAAGTCTTCATCAATCGGCTCAGCTACACCTGGTTGCGGAATTTGATCGCCACAATATTTTATAATCATAGCGGCAGTGCGGCTGACCAGATTACCCAGGTCATTGGCCAGGTCAGAATTAATCCGGTTGACTAGCATTTCTTCTGAGTAAAGGCCATCTTGCCCAAAGCTAAGTTCTTTTACCAGGTAATAACGTACAGCATCAACACCGTATTTGGTAACTAATACATTAGGATCTACTACATTTCCCTTTGATTTAGACATTTTCCCACCTTCGAGTAATATCCACCCGTGGGCAAACACCTTGTCAGGTAGTGGTACCCCTATCGCCATTAACATAATCGGCCAGATTATGGCATGAAAGCGGATAATATCCTTGGCCATGAGATGGACATCGGCTGGCCAGTATTTATCAAATTTCTCTTCATCACTGGCATATCCGATGGCACTCAGGTAATTTATCAAGGCATCAAACCACACATAAACTACATGTTTGTCATTAAACGGTACTGGAATTCCCCATTTGAAGGTAGTTCTGGATACACACAAGTCTTCCAGTCCGCTTTTGATGAAATTAACTACTTCATTTTTCCTGGATTCCGGCTGTATAAAATTGGGATGGGTTGCAATATGTTGTAAAAGCCGCTCCGCATATTTGGACATTTTAAAGAAGTAGCTTTCTTCTTTTACAATTTCTACGTCTCGTCCACAGTCCGGACATTTACCATCAACTAACTGGCGCTCAGTGAAAAAAGTCTCACAGGGGGTGCAGTACCATCCCTCATATTCGGAAAGATATATATCTCCCTGGTCATAAACTTTCTGGAAAATCTTTTGCACGACTTGTTCATGTCTCTCTTCCGTAGTACGGATGAAGTCAGTATTAGTAATCAAAAGAGTATCCCAGAGTTCGCGAATATTTTTTACTATCCCATCAACATATTCTAAAGGCTGCATGCCTTTTTCATTAGCTATTTTTTCTATCTTCTGGCCATGCTCATCAGTACCAGTAAGATAAAATACATCATACCCCTGCATTCGTTTAAACCGGGCTAAGCAATCCGCAGCAACTGTAGTATAAGCATGTCCTATATGCAAATTGTCGCTCGGATAATAGATTGGAGTAGTAATGTAAAACCGGTTTTTTTCCTGCACGATGTTACCTCCTGTTTTCTATGTATTTATATAATTAACCAAACCTTTACCAACTTAATCATTATAATATTTTACACTATTTGCACTTCATTTGCTCGCGACAAGGCAGTATGTTGCGAATTCTGAATTAAGATAGACGCTGATTACCGCAGATTATTATGATTTCCGCTGATTTTTTTCCTTTGTTTTTTATAAAAGTGCTTTGCATTTTTATAAATTATTATGAGAAAAGATCTGCGTGAATCATAAGAAATCAGCGAAAATCTGCGTCTAAAATTACATCAATAATACCGGGAAAGTCTGCGGTCGTCTGCGTCAAAAAAACGTGGCTATTATAGTAAGATATGCCCATTATATACATAAACGCCTATTATATCCCCAAAAAGTTAATTTTTTGTCCTTATATGTTGAAAATTCCTTGACTATTTCTACCAGCGTTGGTATACTTTGTAGTGGAATTCTAAAGATTGCACACGAGGAGGGTTGTAGCAATGATGAAATCAACAGGTGTAGTAAGAAAAGTCGACGAGCTAGGTCGTATAGTTATTCCTATCGAACTCAGACGCACCATGGGCATAGAAGAAAAAGATGCTCTGGAAATCTATGTCGACAGTGAGAAAATTATCCTAAAAAAATATGAACCTGCTTGTATATTCTGTGGCAATGCAGATGAAGTTTTTAACTATAAAGGTAAGAATCTATGCAGGGGCTGCCTGACTGAACTCACTAAACAAGTCGGGTAAATACATATTATTTTCTTTTTATGTGATAATTATAAATAGCGGATTTTTTTATACCGTATTCTTTAGCCTTCATCTTGAAGGCTTCTTTCTTATCTAGCCCTTTTTCCAGCAATTCATCAATTTCTTCTGCCACCATTTCCAGAGTAACTTCTGCCCGTTCATTTTTTTCCCCGGCAATTAATATACATATCTCCCCGCGGGGAGGGTTTTCTTCATAAAATGTCCTCAGTTCGCCTACACTACCCCTTTTCATTTCTTCATATTTTTTCGTTAATTCTCGAGCTACTACGATGGGCCGATCACCACCCATTACTTCTTCTATGTCTTTCAGAGTAGAGCTTAATCTATGCGGGGCTTCGTAAAGAATAATGGTTCGGGTTTCTTTTTGCAAGGCAGTAAGGGCCTCCCGCCTTTTACTACTCCGATTAGGAAGAAATCCCTCAAATATAAAAGCCGTACTATCAAGTCCCGAAAGGGCCAGAGCACATATTAAGGCTGACGGCCCGGGGACAATTTCCAGGTCAATATCGGCAGTAATCACCCTTTTTACCAGGTTTTCTCCCGGATCTGATATCAGCGGCATGCCTGCATCAGAAACTAGTGCTATATTTTTACCACTTAAAAGTTCTTCCAGCAGATAATCTTCTTTTCCTTTGCTGCTATGCTCATGATAACTGGTGAGAGGAGTTTTAATTTTAAAGCGGTTTAGAATCTTCACCGTCTGCCTAGTATCTTCGCAGGCAATTAAGTCTACTTTACGCAGGGTTTTTAAAAGTCTTATGCTTACATCATCCAGGTTCCCTATTGGGGTCCCGCAAATATATAATTTACCCAATTTTAGTCTTCTTCCTCCAACATCAATCTACCTGATAAAGCTGTTGCAATTCATCACAGTATTCACCAGGTTTTTTATAGATAATGAGCGGCGGCAGGATAGTAAAACTGCCACCTCCATTTTTTTGTCCTTCTACTAGTACTAGCTTAGCCTCTCGGTCACAAAAAGTATGTATAGTCCGTAGTCTTTTAAGATGTAATTTATTTTTTTCATAAATATTTATAATTTCCGATAATCTATCCGCTCTATGTATAATACACATATTCCCACCCTGACGTAGTACATAGGCGCCTGCGGCTATTAAGGTGGGCAGATCAAGAGAGATTTCATGCCGGGCAATAGCTTCTTCCTCATTTTGACTTATTTTGCCTTCCCCTTTTTTCCAGAAAGGAGGATTACTGACTACCAGATCAGTATAATTGGCTGGGAATATGTCATTAACGTTGTTTATGTCGCCATTAATTATTTTTATCTTTTCTCCTAAGCCATTGTAATTAATTGTCCTATTAGCCCTGTCCACCATGCTTTCCTGTAACTCTAACCCTGTAACTGTAATTGACGGGGAACGAGTCGCAAGTAAAATGGGGATAACACCACTGCCAGTACCAAAGTCGACCACGTTACGAACCCCGCCCAGGACAGGAAAGTGAGCCAGCAGGACTGCATCTAGGGAAAAACGGTAGCCCTGGACTGCCTGAATGAGTTTAAAGTCGCCCAGAATCAGATCATCCAGCGTTTCATCACTATAAACCAGCTCTTTTTTACTTCCCACTACTTACCCCTTTTCCATAAAAGCTACACAAAAGAGACAGTCTCCATTACGTGGCCGGCCGTATGACATCGGACAGACATGAAAACCTTCTTTATAGATTTTACCCAGATTTTCGTAACTTTCTCCCTCCAGGCTAAGGGTATATGTTGCTGGCTGAGATACATAAGTACTTTCTTGATTAGCTTTTTCCAGATATGATACCTTTTCTTTCAATTCGCCAACCTCAATTATCAACTCCCGGATTATCGTTTTTAGTTCCTGGAGCGTCTTCTCCATTGACTTTTTCCCCCTGCCGCTTGGAATTGTATAATGCTGATTCATATTTTAAACAGCACATTAAGCGCCCACATATTCCCGATATTTTTGTAGGATTTAAGGATAAATTTTGTTCTTTAGCCATACGTATAGAAACTGGTTCAAATTCTCCCAGAAAACACTTACAGCACAGGATACGTCCGCAGGTCCCTACACCACCTAGCATTTTGGCTTCATCTCTTACACCTATCTGTCGGAGCTCTATACGGGTTTTAAAAATTGCTGCCAGATCTTTAACTAGTTCACGAAAATCGACACGTCCTTCAGCTGTAAAGTAAAAAATTATTTTACCCCGGTCGAAGGTATACTCCACATCAATTAAATGCATGGGAAGGTTATGCTCGCGAACCTTCGACTTGCATATCTCCAGAGCCTCTTGTTCCTGCTGCTTATTAGTTGCGTAAGTTTGCTTATCTTCTTCTGTAACTTTACGGATAACTGATTTTAAGGGTAGTATTAACTCATCTTCACTCATTTCTCTTTTTCCCACTACTACAGTGCCAAATTCTACCCCGCGCACAGTCTCAACTATTACTGCATCATCAGCCGTAAGTTCAATGTTTTCACATTCAAAGTTATATATTTTACCAGCAGGTTTAAACCTTATGCCTGCCACCCATGCCAATAGTATGACCTCCCTTTGCCTTTTTAATATTACCAAAAGTTACCCGAAAGATCGGGCCTTGAAGTAATATCTCCGACAAACCCTAAAATCGAATATTGCTAGGACTTCCCCGTTAGCAGCTCTCTGGCTGCATTAGTTTAGGGCCTGCCATATTTCATAAGTTATATTTACGTTAATTACCAGAGAGTTGACGTTTTTTCGGTAATACTTTTTCAATGAGCCTAGATTTTCGATAACTGTCATCATTTTCACCGTATCCAGGTGTTTGGCTGCTTTAGTAAATTCCAGGTTATCCGGTATAGTTAAGAATTTTTCGTCACCAGTCTTCTGGTATATATACATATCTCTTAATATTGTTTCCATCATATTAACGATTAACTCCGGATCTTTTTCCATTCTTTCTGCTGACTTATATACTTCAACTACCTGCCCATCATTTAGATCGTTAATAATACTCCGAGAGATTTCCCATATTTCACGGAACTCGGCTTCTTCGATAAATCGTAAGGCAGTTGCTATACTGCCATGGGCTAAGCGCGCAGCGCGGTAAGCCTTATCCTGCTCATAACCTCTGGCTATGAGCAACTTTTCTATATCTGCATCAGGTACAGGAACAAATCTGATTAGCTGGCAGCGTGAGACTATGGTTTCCAGCAGATTATACTCATCTGCTACCAGAATGATTACCCCATACCCAGGCGGTTCTTCCAGGGTCTTTAGCAGAGCATTAGCTGCTTCTAAAGTTAATAAATGACTGTTTTTTATTATTACTATCCGGTGAGCAGCACGGTACGGTTTAAGTGCCAGCCAGGGTTCTATATCCCGGCTAATCTGCTCTTTGCCGATAAGGTTCTTGCCCTCGAGTTTATCTATAATCAGCAAATCAGGATGTACATTATCTTTAAGGTAGACATGAGCATCCTCATCAGACCTATTAAGTAAATCAGCGGCAAAAGCCAGAGCGGTAAGCATCTTACCTATTCCCTCTGGTCCCAGAAAAATATAAGCATGATTGATAGTTGCTCTATCGATGCTGCTCTTAAGTAGATTCACTACCTGGGCCTGTCCCACGATATGTGAAAAATAATCCATATTATCACCTGTTAATTATATCATTAAGTCAACTAGCATTCCGCGGATTTTATCCAGCAGGGTAAGAACATCAACTGGATCTTTTTTCTGCTTGATAAAATCGTTGATTAATTTCTCAATTTCCGCATCAACTACATTTATAGTTATCAGCATAGTACGGCCGCGCCTGGAGCGACCTCGTTCCTGTTTTAGCAGGTAAGCCTGAGTAGTAGCTTCGCGTAAGAAGTTTTTCACCATTTTTTTATAAAGCATCAGGTCATTAATAGTTAAACTCTTTTCTAATTTCTCGCTTAGCCTGTCCAGTTCCTGCAGTATTTCCTGCATCCGGTAGCGGCTTTCTCCTGCAGTCCGCTGGGCTAATTCCCTTTCAAAAGAAGAAGGGGTCCCTTTTTTTATCCCTTGAAAACTAGTTTTTTCGAGAGATGGATACTGATTCAGGTCTCTCTTTTCCCTTTCAATTTTCATGGCTATTCCTCTTTTCGCCCTCAGCCAGGCGCATTTATCCATAAATACCTTTAACTAATCTAAAAAATTAGCCTCTTTGCCTACTCAGCTAGGATCTTTATCCAGGAGAGGCTGTATATAATGCATGGCCTCATCAGCTACTGCTTCTATTTCTTTAGCGGCATCAATAATTTTTATCCGATCAGGTTCCTCTCGGGCTAGCTGCAGATATCCTTCCCTGACCTTCTCTTGGAAAGTTATGCCTTCCTTCTCTAACCGGTCGGGTATATCTGTTCTCCGCCTTCTTTCTCCCTCTTCTGGAGTAATATCTAACAATAGGGTCAGATGTGGTTTAAGCCCACCTGTACAAAACTGATTTAAGGTCTTAAGCAAGTTTATCTCTAGTCCGCGGCCATATCCCTGGTAAGCAACCGTAGAATCTATATATCTGTCCGCCAGAACTATCTTCCCTGCTGCCAGACCCGGGTTGATAATTTCTTCAACTAGCTGGGAACGTGCTGCCATATAGAGTAAAGCCTCAGTCCGGGGTATTATGCCTTTATTTTTGATATCCAGCAGCATATCCCGGATTTTCTCAGAAATAACTGTTCCTCCCGGTTCTCTTATACATAATACACTATGCTGAGCTAGACGGGTAATTAGCTTTTCTATCAAACTACTTTTGCCACAACCATCTATGCCTTCCAGTGAGATAAATAAACTGTTATTTTTCATATATAAATCCATCCTCTAAATTATCATATCTCCGCTTATCCCTGCTATTAAGTTTATAATAAATTAGCTCGCTAAGCTATTTTTATTCAATTACCTCAATATATTCCAGGTTAGCATAACGAGGACCGTGTATTTTAACTCCTGCTTTAATCAGATACTCTAAATATTCAACGATTTCATCACTTATGAGTTCACCAGGTAAGATACAGGGAATACCAGGCGGATAGGCAGCTGCCATTTCTGCCGAGATAAGGCCTTTACTTTCCTGCAGCCTTACCTTTCTTCTCTTCGGGGCTAGAAACGCCTCTCTGGGGCTTAATTTTACTTCTGGAAGCGGAGGGATGGCAGCTAATGTTTTACCTCTGCTAGTCCCTGCATAGATAACAGCAATTTCTCGTAGAGCAGTATAAAACTTCTCCCAGTCATGGCGCTGATGAAACATGGCAAACATCGCCAGAATAAAATTAGCTCCCTGGGTTTCCACCTGAATATGATATTTATTACGTAATATATGAGCTACCTGAAAGCCGTCAATATAAAGACCTTTAATAGAAACTAGCACTTTTAAAGGATCTGCCTGCCTGACTCCAGTATATTGCGCCCAATCTTCCTCCTGGTAGCACTTTAATCCTGGTAGGGTATTTATTTTTTCATGGTATTCACGTGACAAGTGCCAGGAGCTGTCCAGGTATTTTTCTCCCTCACTAGTCATAAACGCCCGGGCTAAATCAATAGAAGCCAGGATAGGGTAGGAAGGGCTGGTGGTAGTTAAAAGGCTATAACAGGCAAATAAGTCCTCCCAGCGACCAAATTTCTTTGACACCAGGATACATGCCCCCTGGTTAAAAACTGGCCAGGTTTTATGTAACCCCAGTACGACCGCGTCAGCGCCACTGTGCAGAGCCGGTTGGGGGTAATGGGGATGAAAATAAAAGTGGGCACCATGGGCTTCGTCAACGAAAAGGGGGAGATTAAAAGTGGCACAGGTAGAAGAGATTTTTTCAATATCAGATATAGCCCCATAATAATTAGGACTGGTAATAAATACCCCCGCCGCATTCGGGGTTTGCTGCAATAATTTTTGCAGCGCTTTAGTATCAATTGAAGTTGCAGTACCAGAATCGGTATCAATCTGGCAAGGTATATAGACCGGTTTTAAACCGGAAAGGACCAGCCCTCCATAAAAAGAACGATGCGCATTCCTGGGTACGAGTATCGTCTCTCCTCTGTTTTCCAGACTTAAAAACAAGGCATGAATACCTGAGGTTGCCCCGTTAACGAGAAATAAAGCCTGTGCAGCACCAAAAGCTTTGGCCAAAAGTCCACTGGCTTCCTTAATAACATCCTGAGGTAAATGCAGGTCATCCAGACCTGGCACTTCGGTAACATCAATTCCTGCTGCCAGCTTGAGCTCACCAGCATTAACACCATCCCCACCTACATGTCCCGGCATATGCAAGCGTAAATTATTTTCCTGGCTGTATTTCTGTAGTGCTGAATAAATGGGAGTAGTGTTATCCATTACCGTTACCTCTTTATATGAAATCATTTATCTAATTGTAACATGAAACAGCGGGGACGTTTTCACCACCCCCGCTGTTTTGCTACCCGCTTTTTTATACTTTCGAAAAGAGCTTTTTAATTTTCTTAATTACTATTTCATAAACAGGCGAACCTATCTGCAGGTCAACGATTTGGATTTCACATTGTCGGCATATAAACGCTTTTTTAATTATTACCCCACCCCGAATTCCTTCATCGGGAACTTGACCGCAAAAATAACAACGAGGCAATAAAATTCCTTTTATAGTCTCATTTTTTTCACAGCATACATCTGACATCTGTTATCCTGCTTCCTTTATAAACTATTTACCTTAATATATGTGTATATAATCAAAATTGTTAAAATTCAAGTGGGGACGGTTCTTGACTTGACTTCCAAGGAAGTCAAGTCAAGAACCGTCCCCACTTGAATTTGTTTCAGAAAAAATTAAATCCTGGCAACGGCCTACTCTTCCACAGCTGAACTGCAGTACCATCGGCGCTGGAGGGCTTAACTGCCGTGTTCGG
>JAQWBP010000027.1 GCA_028706315.1 Syntrophomonadaceae bacterium | reverse complement strand
CGATGGGCACACTGCTGAAATCCGGCACCATTTCCGGCAGGAATGGCAAACTAACCCCTAATGCTACTACTACCAGAGCCGAAATGACCCAGGTGTTATATAATTTATTAGCTAAATAAAAAAACTAATCGGGGGCGTCAATGCCCCCGAAGTTCTTAGTGTTATTAGGTTTTTAAATCATTAACTTTAGCGTTACACCGGGACGCTCATATTGTAACAGCAAAACTCATGAACTTGAACAATGGAGCCCGCTAGGAAAATCGGTGGGTTTTTTTATTGGATTCAGTATAATGAAATAAGCATCGTCATTAGCAGCAATGGTTGGGGTATGTTGGCCGTTGTATTGCAGATTAGAAAACGCAGCTTCTCATATGCGTGTGTTACTACCTACATATCTGCCGGTGTATTGAATAAACCTAACCCATCCGTATCTAATCGAAGCTGAACTTGGTAAGTCCTATGGTTTTTATTAAAAGCGCAACATTCTTCCCATTTATTAGTTGGTTATATAATGTTATTTATCACACTTTACAATAACCAAAAACAGCCATATAATATGATTATCAGGTAAGAAATGGCTATATTTTGATAGGGTAGGGGAGAGTAAAAATGGAAAAAGTTTTTGGTTATGTTAGGGTATCAACTGAGACTCAGGAAAAAAGTGGTTATGGGGCTGAGGCCCAGGAACATGCAATTATGGAATATTGTACAGAAAATAATCTGGAGCTTATAAGAATGTTTTATGACCTGGGGGTAACTGGTACTGTTATAGAGCGGGATGGTTTAACTGACCTTATTGCTAATATCAATGGTGTTAAAAAATTAGTAGTTTTAAATACGAGCCGATTATGGCGCAGTGATACAGTAAGGGTACTTATTAAATATCAGCTGGAGAAAATCGGGGCTGATATTATCTCCATAGAACAGCCTAATTATAGTCTTTATACTGATAACCCTAATGATTACCTGATAAATGGAATGATGGAGATTTTAGACCAGTATGAGCGTATGAATACTATCTTAAAGCTGGCCCGGGGAAGAAGGGCTAAAGCCAGGTCAGGGGTAAAAGGGTCGGGGGAGACCCCGCTGGGTTATAAGTGGAAGCATGATGGGGTTGATAGACCGGTGGTAGTAATAGATGAGGACCAGGCGGAGCTGGTCAAGCTTATTTTTAGTCAATATCTGGCACTGGGCAGCATTTCTAAAGTGTGTTCATACCTTAATGACCTGGGTTACAAAACTAAGCGTGGTAAGCAGTTTAGCTCCATGTCTATAAGAAATATCCTTACTAATGAGTTTTATACGGGTAAAGTAACCTGGGGTCCATTAGAGACCCAGGGGCAGCACGAACCGATTGTTTCTAGAGAAATGTTTCACAAAGTTCAGCGGCAGATTAAGCTAAATACCCGAAATCCTGGCAAAAGCCGTTAAGCACTGCAGTAAGCGCTAAAACCATTTCCTTAGCACCAATCTATTGAGTACACCCGAAAGCCTGCCTGAATGCAGTTTACAGACGCACCAGACTAAGATCTAGCGTTGTGCACCGTAAAGGACTAGTTCTTTTAATTCTCATTTGGTTTTTCATCATAAACAAGGGAAGTAGATAAAAAAGCAAATAGCTCGTAGTAATCCAAGGTCTAACCCAGCCTGAAATCTTGCTAGTTTACATAATGTTCATTATCGGAAGTTGGAGAAGTGGTGAAAAAATGCCTATTAAATGGCAATCGTGTAAATGGCAATCGCGGACATTGATGATATAAACTAAAAATCCCGCTAGTAACCTAGCGGGAAGAAAAAGATTGAAAATGAAAGGAATTGAAATTGCTATGTGAATTATATCACCTTATTAACTTATTACTAAATTGATGGTTTTTATATGGATGTATAACTATAATTTATATAAAACGCATTTTTTGATTAAGACTTTGTTCATTATCTACTTTCCAGACATAATCTGGGTCAGTAATAAATTTTAAAAATTCTTCTTTTAACCCGGTTAATGATTCGTTAGCCCGGCAAATGACTTGCATATCCCATTCGAGCTCTAAATTTTTTACATCAACCCGTAGCAAATGCCCTTCAGCCAGTTCTCTTTGTACTACTGGCAGGGGTACTATAGAGACGCCTTTATTCTTCATTACAGCCTGTTTTATTGCTTCGAAATTAGATATTTCTGTGACAATATTAAAATCATCGAAATTAGTACCCTGGCTTTTCAGATAATTACCTACAAAATGCCTTATACCTGATTCTTCCTCACGAGCAATAAAGGGTTCTTTCATTAAGTCCTCGATAGTAACAGACCTGACATCAAGCCATTTACCACGTGGCGGAACTATTAAAACCAGCTCATTAGATTGTATTTTAAATATCTGCAGATCCCGATCATAAGCGAGATTCCCTTCGACTACGCCAATATCAATACTTCTTTCCTTTATGTTATTAATAATTTCATTACTGTGCCCTATATCCATACGAATATAAGAATTAGAGTGCATTTCTTTAAATGTAATTATGGATGAAGGTAAGAAATAATTCCCCGCTGTATGACTGGCCCCTATGTTAATATTCTCCTTATTAATTCCCGTGATTTTGGCGATCTCACGCTCCATTTCACCATATAGAGCAAGGATTCTATCCCCATATTCATAAAACTTCTTGCCTGCTTCGGTTAATTTAACTCCACTATTGCCACGTTCAAAAAGAATGACCTTATAGTTTTGTTCCAGAAGTTTAATCTGTGAGCTAATGGCCGGCTGCGTAAAATTCATTATCTTTGCTGCTTTGGTAAAACTTTTAGCCTGAGCTATGGTTCTAAATACCTCAAATTGTTCTATATTCATATTGTTTCTGGCCCTCCTTTGCCTTTACTTGTCCATTAATAATTCTTATATGCATTATCCACCCGTCTTTATATTATCAAATATAATATATTTTTCAAGTATATTCCTGGTTTATTTTGATGTTTTTTAGTTAATTTGTCGAATCTTTTACCAGTTCATTTGTCATATACCCAATAATTTGCTAGAATATAGCACGATTTCTCCACTTACATAATAATACAAAAGGAGGAAATAATTATGTACATTATCTACGGCCACGCTGAGTTATTCCTTCCCTATTGTTCATCCTTAAAAGAAAAAAGAAAAATAATTAAAAGCATTATTGATCGGATTAGAAAACGTTTCAATATTTCCATTAGTGAAGTAAAATACCAGGATTTGTGGCAAAGATCCATAATTGGGTTTACAGCAGTTAGTTATAATAATGCAGAATTGGTATTATTTACTGACGCAATTAAAGATACCCTTTATAATCATGCTGCAGATATGGAAATAACGGGGTTTTATTATGACATAATTAGTCAAAATCTTTAAAATTACCGGTATATGGCATAAATTACCGGGTAAAAAAGGCAGAATTTTGTCAATAAATGTGCTAACTTGTTATTGCTTACTTTTTTGCTAGAAAAGAATTTTTGAGGAAAGGAATGATATTTTATGAATAAAGTAAGTCACAAGTTAATTCATATCTTTGCTGCCTTTATGCTAGTAATGTTTGCTATGTCTACCGTTTATGCTAATCCCAGGGAAGCCCAGGCCTTAACTGTAAGCCGTTCCCTGGCAACTGATGTAGAGCGAGTTAGCCCCGAATCTACATCATCTTATACATATTCACTTACAGATACAGTTAAAATGGATAATACTACTGCCAATAATAACGCTGATGATAGTAGTTCTTCAAAAGAAAAAACCGCTACCAGTACTAAAACAGGTGCGGAAGACGAAGAGATACTTACAATGGCAGTTACTGATGAATCTGTTTCTAAGACTAGTAACGAAACTAAAAATGGAAAAGTAGTATTAGCGAGTGGAACAAAATATGCTACTAATATGTATATTATCCGCAGTAATAAACCAGGTCCGGTCGTAATGATTGTAGGTGGAGTACATGGTAATGAAACTGCCGGCTATAAGGCAGCGGCGGCTGTAAAAGATTACTCCATCAAGAGAGGTACCCTTCTGGTAATACCTGAAGCTAATAAATTAGCAGTCGCACAGCACAGAAGATCTGCCAAAGGCGGTAGTAACTTAAACCGTGCTTTCCCCCAAAGTTCTTCTCAATCAGCAGATACGACCCTGGCCAAAGCTATCTATAGTGCGGTTAAAAAGTATGATGTAGACTGGTTAATGGATATGCATGAGGGATACGACTATGCTAAGAATAAGTCAACCAGTTCAGTAGGACAATCCCTGATTTACTATCCTAACTCTGCAACCAAAAAGGTTGCCGGCACTATTGTTAGTAAATTAAACCGTAACATTAGTAGTTCTTATAAACAATTCAGCCTGCTGCGGTATCCAGTGAAAGGCAGTTTGGCCCGCAGCACGGCACAATATTTAGGGGTTAACAGTTTTATTTTCGAAACATGTTCTAAACAGACATTATCAACCAGAGTCAATAATCAGTTAAAGGCAGCAAACACTCTTCTTCAACAATTAAACATGAAATAATTTATTGACGTATTGTAACAGTTGT
The DNA here is from genome assembly GCA_028706315.1 of Syntrophomonadaceae bacterium. GTDB lineage: Bacteria > Bacillota > Syntrophomonadia > Syntrophomonadales > Syntrophomonadaceae > STF2-222. Next base: position 25,703 of record JAQWBP010000027.1, on the reverse strand, counting down.
TCTTACCCGACCAGAGCCCGTAATTCTACCCGAAGTAGGATTGGGGGCTCTTCGGTCTCTTGATACAGCCCTGTTACTAGAACTTCTAACTCTGGTAGAACGTGTACTGCGACTAGATATCCTTCGTGGTGTATTCCTGGTCGTAGGTCGGCTTTGCACAGTAGCATTAGTACTAGTTTTCTTCTGGCCATAGTTTCTTTTGGCACCACTAGTTATTTTCCAGGTTTTGCGAAAGTCCATTTTTTCATCCCAGCAAGTTCCATCCATTATCATGGTGTACAGCACTTGCAGTTCTTCAGCATATAAATCATATAAGTCAGTATTTTGAATATCTGCCCATATGGATAAAAAACTTGGTCTAAAGTATGCCTGGTTGCCTGAATAAAAGGCCTTCTGAGCTGCAACGTTGTTAAGATAGTTTCTAGACAGACTTGGATAGCAACTGGCTACTATTTTGGCTAGACAGATTACTGCAGTAGCTATTTCTTGTGATACCAGCCAGCTTCCCGGAGTTCTGTATTCAAAACCTCCATAGTCCTTAAGCCTGTAATCTCCGATATACCCGTACTTTCTTCTTCTTTTTATTGCTGTTTCCTGATTTTCAATCAAGAAAACAGGTATTCCGATATAATTATCCAGGGCCCTTAATAGTGCAGCATTTAGCTCAATATTGCTAAAATGGATATGCCCACCTATGGAATACCCTGGTATGGGCTGACTGCCAGCCACCCATTTAACATTACGATAGGGAGCCATTCTACTGGCAGTTCCTAGTGCCTTCTTTATATTTGTCATTAATTCCATAGGAGAGGTATCAGGTCTGGGCCTTACTTCTGCCACTGGACGTTGCTGACGATTTGGCACTCTAATGTTATCGCAGCCAATAATACCTTCACGGGGGAAAAATTGTGATGCAGAAACCATTTTGCCTGTTTTAGTATTAATCATCATAAACTCCGGATCTGCACCGAGCTTTATGTCTTTATCTTCATACAAAAATATTTTATGTATCCGCTTCACAATCGAGTTTATATCCCTTTCTCTAAGCACTGGTGCGGAGTTGATTTTCATCACCTTTATTTTCCTTTTTGCCGTTAAGGCTATGGTGATACAAGCAAAGTCAAGCCCTAGCAGGTGAACTACTTTTTTAGCTACTTCGACAATTTTACTGTTTTCACTTTCTTTAATGTATTTGAATTTTTGTCCTGCTTTATTTATGCGAGTGCGGATATATACTGTCTGTAAATCAAAAATAGCTATTTCATAATATCTATTGATTAACTCATTTGCCAGGTTATCATAGGAGATACGATTCATATTTAATATACTGGAAACTAAATCTCTATTAATACAATTATTAATAACCCCGGCGGAATTAAGTATGCGAATGATATCGGAATTTTTATCCTTAATTCTTATATCCAGGTACTTTTCGCCTCGTACCATAGATTCATCGCAGTAAACTTCTTCCCACTCTTCTTGCAGGCGCTCGCATAATTTTTTCCCGATCTTATCTAGCGGATATAAAATACTTATGTTCATTTCGAACCATTCCTCTTATTCTTCTCTCCACAAATATAAATAAAATAATCAACCAAGTATTTATGGTGCTGCTTTCTAATATCGTCCTCATCAAAGCTAGATGGCTTAGAGTTAACCTCAAGTATTAACATTCTGCCATCTGTATCTACACCAATGTCCATAGATAATATCCCCAGATTAATACCTAGCTCTCTTTCTAAAATAGCAGGCACAATTGCACCAATCGAATCTAACTGGGAATCTAAATATGTTTTCTGCGCAGTTGTAAAGATTTTACCTATTACTTTTTCGTACGATAAAGCCCGACCGCCATTAGGTATATGGGTAACAAAACGACCTTTACCGGCTACCCTTACCCCGGTACCAGTTAATATCCAATCTCCCTGCCCATTTTTTTGATACTGGGTACGTAGATCAAAGATTCTTCCCTTGTATGTGCCGAGTGGTACTATTTGCTGCAATAGATATTCCTCTTCACTATTGGCGTTTTTAAGGCTACTATATAGATCATCTAAAGAATTACATGTAGTCCATTTCCCCCCTGATGATTCTGCTCTGGCATAAAGAAAACGTTCTCGTCTGGAGATAACTTTGACTATACCCTTACCCAGACTTCTACCACTAGGTTTTAGTAATACCTCGCCATACTTATCTATGAAGTTATAAAGAGCAGCCCTGGTAAAGCATTCTGTCTCAGGTACAAGGCTTTTACCTTCCGGGTATTTTATGAGCGCCTGGTAAACTTCCCACTTATTAAGATACCTGGTGTTAAAAAAATACACCCGGCTATCATTTTTAAAATAATCAATTAGATTAAGTATGGATGTTTTTTTTTCAGCCCGTCTTGATCGAATGCGATTATAAATAATATCAGGCCAGGGATAATCCCCGGTTATCCATTCGCCTTTTTGGTTTAAGCTGTATCCTTTTAACGTGTTACCTGGCAGCCCTACAGCACCTGGGAAAAAGCAGTACACAAACACTCCGCATTTTCTGGCATAACTTATAAGTTCAGCGTATAATTTGGCCTTTTTCCCGGTTAACGGTTTTTTTCTATTCTTACCTGATAAGGTGAAAATACCTACAACCGGGCCCAGTTTTACGACCGGGAGATTACAATAATAATGCATGGGGAAAGCCATCGGAAGTAATAATTTTCTTGCTATATTCCGACGAGGATTAATACGAGTTTTCGCCGCAGCTTTACTTGATTGAAGCGAAGGATCGCATAATACCTGTACCTGACAAGATTGATTACCAGCATTAATTTCAATCTTGTCTGACTTAATCTGCTTAAACAATGGCTCATCTATAAATAGACCTGGCAAATTAATTTTTCGCATCATCCGGCTCCTTTTATTATGCTGTTACTGCATAATATGAAGTATGAAAAAAGTAGGTGTCAAACAACACCCTTTTTCTTAATTAATAAAGGCCGGCTAAAGCCGGCCTTACAAAGTTCTATAGGTAGTATTTAATTTTAATAACTATTCTTTCCAATATGAAGGCATAAGTAATACGAGAACCGGATAAATTTCGAGTCTACCTAGTAGCATTAATAGCGACAATATATACTTACCTACATCAGGCATAAAACCAAAATTCTGTGTAGGACCCACTAGACCAAACCCGGGACCTACATTGCCCAGGCAGGTGGCTACAGCACTAAACCCGCTTAACAAGTCTAAGCCCATAGCGCCCATAGTAATAGTTCCTATAAATATTATTGCCATATATATGAAGAAGAATTGTAAAACGTTAACCACGAGATCAATTGATATAACGCGTCCACCCAATCTAACTGGTATTAATGCTTTAGGATGAATCATTTTTTTTATTTCTATAGCTGCCCTTTGCAGCATAATAAGATGTCTGCCTACCTTAATATTACCTGATGTAGAGCCTGCACATCCCCCGATAAACATTAATATTAAAATGACAGATTTACCTAAAGCCGACCACTGGTCATAATCTGCAGTTCCATACCCAGTAGTAGTAATGATTGATACAACTTGGAACAGGCTAGTTCTTATTTTTTCTTCCATAGCCGGTATCTGTGACATACCTACTGCACATAAAGCAGCCGCGACCAGTATTATTCCAGAATAGAGCTTAAATTCTCTATTCTGTATATATCCTTTAAGACTCCTTTTTTTATAAGCAAAATAATGCAAAGAGAAATTAGTACCGGCAATAAACATAAAAATAATGATGGTCCACTGTATATAGGGACTGCTATAAAATCCAACACTCTGGTTTTTGGTGGAAAATCCACCAGTAGCCATAGTGCTAAATGTATGGCAAAAAGCATCAAATACGTCCATGCCAAAGATATACAAAAGGAAAAATAATACCACACTCATTACGACATAAGTGGTCCACAAGATTTTGGCAGTTTCTCTGATACGAGGACTTATCTTATCTGATACTGGTCCCGGTATTTCGGCCCTAAAAATCTGGTTAGCTCTGGTACCCATACCTACAATTATAGCAATAAACAGAGCCATGATCCCCATTCCACCGAGCCACTGGGTTAGACTACGCCAGAAAAGCAGGCTTTTCGGCAAGGCCTCTACATCAGTTAAAATAGTAGCACCAGTAGTCGTAAAACCTGAAACTGTTTCAAAAATTGCGTCTGCGAATGATGGCATGTATCCGCTTAACAAAAAGGGTAAGGTACCAAAAAAAGATGCCGCTACCCATCCCAGGGTAACGACAGCAAATCCTTCGCGGTAATTTAATGATTTGCCGTGTTTATCTATTCTACTTAAAAGCAAACCTGCAATTATTGTTATAAGCGCAGCTAGTACTATCCTCCAAATAATCTCTTCCTGATAATAAATCGACCAGAATACCGATGTCATCATTGCTATACCAATAATCACGACTATTTTCCCAATATAATTGAGCACGACTGCAGGTCTTATCACTGCTATTTACCCCCGTTATTAAATAGTTTTTCAACTTTATGAATACTTTTCGGCAGGGTAAATACCATTAGATGGTCAAAAGCCTTGATTTCATCATGCCCACTAGGGACTATAACCTGATTACCACGGACAATGGCCCCGATAACTGCTCCACTAGGAAATTTGAGTTTCTTTAGCTGCTTACCTACAGCTAAAGATCCGGGCAGTGCTAGTAATTCAAGCATTTCAGCTCGATCTTCCCCGAGCACAGTGACCGATATAATATCGCCTTTCCTTATGTACTTTAGAATCGCACCTGCGGTGAGAATTCTGGGGCTAAGCACAATATCTATACCAATCTGCTCCATTAACGGCATAATGTCCGATCTCTTTACTTTTGCTATCGTTTTTTTTACACCAAGATTTTTTGCTATGAGTGAACAGAGTAGATTTAATTTATCATCATCAGTCGCTGCAACAAATAAATCTGATTGGCCAACATTTTCTGTTTCCAGCAAATCCAGGTCGCTGCCGTCTCCGTTTATAACTAGACTGTTTTTAAGACTTTCCGATAACTCCATAGCTTTGCGTGTATCCTTCTCGATTATTTTAATATTCACCGGTGCTTTTTGCTCTTCGAGAATTTCTGCCAGATAGCGACCAGTTCTCCCCGCCCCGAGAATAGTGATATTCTCCACTTTTTGTCTGCGTATACCAAACAATTTTAGTACATCAGGCATATCTTTAGTGTTTGCTATTACAAAGGGACGGTCCCCAGCGTAAATGACATCTTCACCTGACGGAATAATCATCTTATGATTGCGCAATATCGAGACAATAACAAACTTTGAAGTATCTAATTCCTTTAATTGCTTATCCTTTATAAGAGAATCATCAAGTATCGGTAGTTCCGTCAACTGAACTCTACCATCAGCATAATAATCTATATTAAGAGCCTCAGGGTGTTTAACAATTTTGGCAATTTCTAATGCAGTTACCTTTTCCGGGTTTATAATCAGGTCAATACCTAATAAGGCTTCCGGCGAAAAATGTGGAGTTTCCGCATATTCCGGATCCCTGACCCTGGCCACCGTAGTTTTTACACCATACTGCTTGGCCAGTAGACAGGCAATCATATTTAATTCGTCTAGCTCAGTAACTGCCACAACCATATCTGCTGTTTTGACTCCAGCAGTTTCGAGTACCGCCCATGATGCACCACTTCCAGCAACTACCTGCACATCAAGTGCTTCGTCAACAACAGCAGCCCTATCCTCATCTTGTTCAATAACAACTACATCATGATCTTCGGAAGATAGTAACTGGGCAATACTGAAACCTACTTTTCCAGCCCCTATAATAATACATTTCATAATATTATCACCTATACATTAAATCTAAAATGAACAATATCGCCATCTTTAACCAGGTAATCCTTACCTTCTAACCTGAACAAGCCCTGCTCTCTCACTGCTGCCATACTTCCCAATTCTTTTAAATCATCATAAGCTATTACTTCAGCTCTTATAAAACCTCTTTCTATGTCAGAGTGAATTTTACCTGCAGCGTTTCTGGCTATAGTTTCCTTTTTAATCGTCCAGGCTTTAACTTCATCTTCTCCCACTGTAAAAAACGATATTAGTCCCAGGCTATCGTATATAGTTCGTGTTATTCTTACGATACCAGGTTCTTTAATTCCAATTTCTTGCATAAACATTTCTTTTTCTTCTGGTTCTAGTTCCATTAATTCCTTTTCAATCCCAGCAGAAACTTCAACTACCGACAAGTTATTTTTCTTAAGATAAGTGAGTATTTCATCTCTTCCATCATAATTACTACTAATTAAATCATCCTCAGCTACATTCAAGCAAATTAACAATGGTTTAGTGGTGAGGAATTGATAAGTGCTCATTATCTCTTCTTCCTCAGCATCTAGTTCAACAGAAGAAACTGGCATTTCATTCTCCAAAGTTTCTTTAATCCGCTCCAGCAAATTTAATTCCTTCTGCATCTTGTTCCTTTTTTTATTATCATTAATTCTTTCAATTCTCTTCTCAATTAAATCCAGATCAGCAAGCAACAGCTCATAATTAATAGTTTCAATATCTTGCACAGGATTAATTTCATTATTATATACAGGTACACTATCACTTTTAAATACCCGTACAACATGCAATAACGCATCTGCTTTACGAACCGTATCTAAAAAAACGCTGGCTGCTTTATCTGCCCCCGGTACTAGTCCAGGAATATCGACAATTTCTAGCTGTGCATAAGTAGTTTTCTTCGGTTTATAAAAATTAGATAAATAATCTATTCTATTATCAGGTATCCTACCCATGGCCGTATTAGCTTTACCTGTATTGTGTGTTTTGGCCTGGCTTTCTGTTAACAGGTCATAAATAGTTGTCTTACCAACAAGAGGCATTCCTATAATTCCTAACTGCATTTTTTATCCAGTCCCTTCCCAAGATAGCTCAAACCTTATTATATATATACCAAATTTAAAATGCCAGCATCTTTCGTCTCCCTGCCACCCTCGCGCGGAGATAATTAGCAATTAACATAATTTTCCCTGTTAATATAGGAGGAAATTGTACATCTTAACATTAAAGAAAGGAGATAAGTATTTTGATAACAAAAGAGCGGGCCACCGCGATATACCCGGATATTAACTCAGATACTGTACAGATATATTATCCTCTAGATATTTTAGATGTATATTATCTGGCCATAAAATTAGACGCGGAAATAATGTTGCGACTAAAATCGCTGACTGAAAAAAGTGAGTATAAAAATAATGAGACTTTAAAATATCTGCTTAAGTACCAAGCGATACAGAATAATATGCTTAAAAAAAATTATTATTGGATACTTAATTACCACCTCAGCGTATTTTATGAATCAGGGGGCATCTATTTACTGCTAAGCCTGGATAAATCTAAACTAGATTTATTAAGCGATAAATTAAATGACTGTTTCCAAAGCTTTCGCGAGCAATTAGCCCTTTCTGGCTGTTCTACCGGTAATGAAAACATTAACGTTATGGTTATATACTTGCAGATTCGTCATTGCGCCTCCATGTTCTACCGGCGCCTGGGAGGAATTTATCCTGATGGTGAGGTCCGAGATGAATTAATTAACATGGCTGATATATATGACGAAGCTAGTAAAAATCTTTGTAACAGAATGACGTTTGAACTTAACAGTAATAGTAATATAAAGAACCTCTGTCAATAAACAAAACCTATAAGGTTACAAAGTTATTTCAAATAAAGATAATATAAAAAATATGCCTGTAACTGCTATTCCTATTGTTAGCAGCATATAACCTCCCGCAGAACTAAATTGATATAAACGAGCAGCATTACTCAGACTAAAGAGAAATAGTGCTACAGCTAGAACTAGCAATAATATGATAAAATTCGGGGCACCAGAGCCAGGGAAAAATATAGCTATATAAAGAGCAAAAGCTGCCAGAAATATTATATTTATACGGTAAAGTATCTGGTATAAATTGTCTTCCCGTATATTTTCACCTTTAATTTCTTCTGGCATTGTTTCCATGTCTACTGTTGTTATTTCCTTTGCGGCATTTTCGGCGATGATATTAATCATATTGCCGTCTTCAGGTGTAATCCCAAAAAAACCTTTATTAGTTTTTAAATAAATAAATCCTTCTTCATAATGGGTAGCATACATTCTTACCGGTCCTAATCCTTTGGCATTATATAATCCCGCCATGTAACCAGGCCAGCTTGCTCCCAGCATGGAAAAGAGGTTGCTGCTCCCTTTTACATATATAACTTCGTTAATCTCACTCCATGGTATCCGTATTTTTCTAACTCCCCAGTGTATAAGTACCCCATATTTATCGATACTGTACTCCATAGAAAATGAGCCAATCAACAAGTATATGTATATGGCCAGGAAAATATATGCCGGGATATACAAAAGCAACTGTAATACTTTATCCCCCTCGCCTAGCGAAAAACCTATTCCCCAGAAACTAAAAATAAAGAGGACTGCCCCCATTATTAAACCAATCCAGGCCCCATAAGACTTTTTAGTGCAAAAGTTCATATAAACCCACTCCTAATCACCAAAAGATATCCCTACAGCACGTGCCGCTTCTACAAGTTCACTTGTAAGCTCAACTTTTTTAAGCTCCTCCACTGCATCCTTTATAGGTACAGTAATTATTTTATTTCCCTGTAAGCTCACCATGGTCCCATATTCCCCGTCAACAAAAGCCTTGACAGCAGCAACCCCATAACGGGTGGCCATAATTCGATCATAGGGCACTGGTTGTCCTCCTCTTTGCAGATGGCCCAAAACCGTTACCCGGGTTTCTACATTACTAATTTTTTCTATGTCTTCAGCGACTTTTTGCCCGATTCCTCCCAGCCTTATAGGATCATGGCTCTCAGGTACCAGTTTTTGTACTACCATTTCTCCGTTTTCAGGTAAGGCACCTTCAGCTACAACAATAATACTAAATTTTTTATGCTGTTGATAGCGCTGGTGAACCTTCTCAATAATTTTTTCAATTTTATAGGGGATTTCAGGTATTAAAATAACATCTGCCCCACCAGAAAGACCGGCATGAAGTGCTATCCATCCGGCATATCTACCCATTACTTCAAGAATCATAACCCGGTGATGGGATTCGGCCGTTGTATGTAATTTATCCAAGGCCTCAGAAGCCGTATTTACGGCCGTATTAAAACCGAAAGTTACATCAGTTGCCGATAAATCATTATCTATAGTCTTGGGAACTCCAACTACGGATACACCTTTGTCCGAAAACTTCTGCGCAATATGTAAACTACCATCTCCACCGATAACAATTAAACCATCGATGCCCAGACTCTTAAGGTTATTGATGGCTCGATCAGATTGATCAAGGTATTCCTCTTTACCATTTTGCAGGGTTAAAAAATGGAAAGGGTTATCCCGATTTGTAGTACCAAGGATAGTCCCCCCTTTATGATTTATACCTGATACACCCGGCAAGTCCAGCTTGATATAGCTGTTTTCCACTAATCCCTTAAATCCATCTACAAATCCGATAACCTCCATGTCATATAAATTAATAGCAGTTTTCGTTACTGCTCTTATGACAGAATTCAAACCAGGGCAGTCACCACCTCCGGTTAGAACACCTATCTTGTTAACCTTCATCACATTCTACCTCCATCTAATATAATAGATTTATAAATAATGAGGTGGGAACCACCCACCTCATTACTTTGTAAACCTAATTAAGACTATTCGTTATGTTAGATCTTTTTCCTTTACCTAATCAAGGTTTTTCCGCGAGGGTTAGGGGAATACGCACTAGCTTACCTGCTCGAATAATTTCCATCATAACTTTATCCCCCACTTCCTTCTTCTTAAGCACCTGCTGCAGTTCGTCATAGTTGTTAATCTTCTGGTCATCTATACTGATAATAACATCCATTTTCTTTAAACCTGCCTTGGCAGCCGGCCCACCGTCAAGAATATCCATCACTACTATTCCCTGCGGCTTAATCCCCAGATATTCAGCAATTTGATCATCCACAGGCTGCTGCCATATTCCCAGATATGGTCTAATAACCTTGCCTTTTTCGATTAATTCGTCCAGAACCCCTTTAGCAGTGTTGATAGAAATTGCAAACCCGATGCCCTGAGCCTCAGCATTAACAGCAGTATTAATACCTATTACCTGTCCTGAAGTATTTAAAAGAGGTCCCCCACTATTGCCAGGGTTAATGGCAGCATCAGTCTGAATAAGATCTTTATAAGCCCGGTCTTCAATGCGAACTGGCCTGCCTTTGGCACTTACTACTCCGGCAGTAACCGTATGATCCAACCCATAAGGGTTGCCAATCGCTATTACCCATTCACCAACCCTTAGACTGTCTGAGTCTCCAAGTACCAGCGAAGTGAGCTTTTTATCGGCCTTAATTTTGAGTACAGCCAGATCCAGTTCATAATCTTGTCCTACCACCTGGGCCGGGTATTGTTGGTTCTCACCAGTATTTACCATTATTTTATCCGCTTTATCAATAACATGCTGATTAGTAACTACATATCCATCTGAACTTATAATAAAGCCAGTACCAATACCATTTTGAATATTAGGTACTGGATTTAACATATTATCTCCAAAAAAATAGCGAAAAAATGGATCATTTAAAAAGTCGTCATTATCAACACCTGAAACTGTTCTGCTGGTCTCTATGTTGACCACAGCTGGGCTTACACTCTCCACCATATCAGCAATATTAGTCGGACCTATAACTACATTCCTGGGTGCAGCTTTTTCTTCGGCTTTTTGCGGCTCTTGAGGAGCAATCTTATCTTCATCACCATTAGCATAATAATTATTGAAAATAAGCATACCGATACCTATTACTGCCGCAACTAGAAAAATTATAACAACAAACCTAGTTCCCTTTCCCATCTGGGTATCTTCGTTCATGGTCGCACTCCCTTCAACAGCTTATACTTAAATTATATAATATTTACTACAAATGCAAACTTCTATCTAGAAAAAAATATGCTATACCTTGAACGAAGACACTACTTTTACAGAACCCTAAATGTCCGTGTAACAGAGTTTATATTATCCATTAAACCCGGCAAGATAAATACTATATTCTAGTGGCCTGCGAAACGTATTTCTTACGATAGCAGCAGAAAGCTGAGTTTCAGTTGTCTTGCGGGGCTTGGAATTCACCTCGATTAAGCATGGATTTCCGTCTTTGGTAATACCTATATCAAGGCCTAATTCACCGAAATTGGCATTACAAGCTTCTTCCAGTGTTTTAGCAACAATACTGCAAAGCTTTTTAATCTCCGCGTTTTTCTCATTTATTACACTCTTTTTACGGAACAGGCGTTTTAAAACCCGGCTGCTCTTCTCAGGCCGTCCCCCGCTACTGAGATTCGATATACTACTTCCGCGCGGAGCAATACGTACAAACTTCTTACTAATCTGCCATTCCCCTCTACTATTCTTCTGATATATAATCCTTATATCAAATGGCGCACCAGTAAAAGTAGCCAAATTTAGGTCGTTTTGCACAATATAAGCTCGACCTTTTCGAGCCTTGCGGGTCTTTTTAAACAATTCCTCTGCATTACTTGCCTGGCTTCGTATTCTACGTCCACGATAAATAACATAGCGTAAATTTCCTTTATTATCATGTCTTACTTTAATAATACCTTTGCCCAGGCTGCCATTGCTTGGTTTTAAATATAAGGCCGGATATTTTTCTAACATTTCCTCCAAACTCTCCAGGTTTAGCTGGCGGGTTTCTGGCAGGTAGAGCTGTAATTCAGGGTTGCCTATTAACATTTGATAAACCTTCCATTTATTAAGAAAAGATGGGTTGAAATATTTCAAGCTGGATATTTCCATCAACCTGCGCTTTGTTGATTTTACGACTTTCCTGCCTTCGCTAGTTCTGCTGGATATACGATCATAAACTACATCAGGCAGTGGATATATAGAAGATACCCAGATTCCGCGCGCTGGCGAAACATGCCGATAAGTATATCCCCTGGCAGTCTTATTAGCCCAGTTTATGGAACCGGGAGTAAAAATATAAGTTTGTCCGGAAAGCTTTTTTCCCATATCGCTTAAAAAAATTAACTCGGCCTGGGTACTGCGCGGATCGAATTCTTCTCTATTAGGAAGATAACTGGAAAGAATACCAATAGTAGGGCCAAGATGAATACTATCATTTTCCTGGTCATAGCGAATCCTTAACCGCCTGTGTTTTTTTATATATAATGCCCGGGCAAGGTCCGGCGATAACATATAACTTTTTCGGCTATTTTTTTTCATTACCATTCTAGCTGTTACTATTAGACTGCCTACCCTTACCTGTACAAACGGTTGAACCGGTATTGCAAGTTTGTTTATCAGGGATTGAGAAATAAATATTTTTCCGGTTATTTTCATCCCTCTACCTCACTTCCTATCGAAATCCAGCCAGGTACCTGCAATATGACATGGGTTTTTCAACTGATTTTTGCCTAGTTTTCTTTTCTCCTATTAGAATAAATACTTGTCTGGCCGGGCGCAGATTAGCTTCAATAAACCATGCCTTTCCTACTTTATCTATACCTACATCAACTCCCATTTCTCCCGAACTTCCAATCGCATTTTCAATTGTTTTTGCTGCTTCTACCGCCACAAACTGTATGTTATTAATAATAGATTGCACCTGCTCTTCATCAGTGAATTTTCTTCTTAGAACAGTTGGCACCTTACGCCCACTACCACCTGCTGAGATGTTGCTAGTTATTGAGCCACGTTTCCCTACCCTGCACGCCATACCAGTAGTACTCCATTGACCAGTATGATCTTTTTGTACCAGTATACGTATATCTATGATATGCCCTTCTGTTTTCAATAGATTTATCTGTTTTTGTGCGATATATCTCCTGTTACCCATTACTCGCCGTAACGAACTGCGCAGACCGGTAAGACTTGATGCAGTACCACGGTAGGACTGATTATTTATCTGATACTGATATTGATAGCGCGAGGAATTCTTTCTTTTTACAACCTTTATGATATTCCTCCCCTGCGATCCTGTTACAGGTTTTAAGTAAACAGCCCGGTATCTTTTTATCATTCTATTCACCTGGTCAAAATTGCGTATTAGCCTGGTGTCAGGCAGATAAGGAACCAGCATTTCGTTTTGGGAAATGATTTTATGTGTCTCCCATTTGCCTATCAAAAGGGGGTTGATAAACTGGATTCCCTGGTTCGTCAATTTTCTCCTGATTCTTCTCATAGCTGGTGAATATCCCCTTTCCCGAGGATAAATAACATCAGGCAGGGGAAATACAGCCTTTTTCCAGGCTCCGGATGTGTACATATACCCATATACATTTTTCCTGTTCCAGTTAATACTATAAGGACTGAAAACAAAGCAAATTTCTCCTAGCCTACGTCCTGCACTCAATAATTGCTTGAAGAAAAAGCTTTGACTACCGAATGGTTTGCTGCTATTAGGGAACGCTTCTGCCATAATGCCTACGACTGGCCCTAGATGTATTTCATCCCGATCAACCCTTATACCATACTTGCGACCCGAGCGGAGAAAACTTCTCCGCATCACTGCCGGATTCATACTTATACTATTTTTCAACTTATCAGAACTGCTTACTTTTACCTGCAGTTTCCTCTGATGTTGGCCAACGAAAAAACTGATTTCCTGGTTATCTTCGATGCCGGCAGGTCTAGCTAACTCCTGAGAGATTACTATAGTCCTATTATCTAATCTGGCATTAGGACTAACTTTTACTTTAATAAATTCATTCATATCTTTATCTCCACCACATTAGTTTTGTATCATATAATATGTATGAAATATACGCTTTGCTAACATTGAAAAAAATTCCGGTTAGTTTTGTGATCCTGAACTACCTAAAAATACCTAAAAATAAAATTCTTACCGAGGGGGAAGCTAAAATTATGATATTAATAAGTGCATGCCTTTGTGGCATTAACTGTAAATATAATGGCAAAAATAATTTGCATCCATTTTTTATGGAACTGGTAAAGCAGGGTAAAGCACTACCGGTGTGCCCTGAACAACTGGGTGGTCTCCCTACACCCCGGGACCCGGCAGAAATATCCGGGGGTGATGGCTTAAATGTTTTGCAAGGAAAGGGGCAGGTAATTAGTAAAGTAGATCAGGATCTAACTGATAACTTCATCCGCGGTGCTTATGAAACTATGCAAATTGCCAAAAATACCGGGGCAAGCTGTGCAGTCTTAAAAAGTCGTAGTCCTTCTTGCGGTGTGGATGAAATATATGACGGTAATTTTTCTGGAAAGGTTATATCGGGAGACGGAGTTACAACTGCACTACTTAAACAATATGGTATTAAAGTATTAAGTGATAAACTATTTCTTGAGGAGGTCTTGGAGAATGAAAGCTATTAGCCTTTTTTCCGGTGGGCTAGATTCACAACTGGCCGCATTTTTAATAAAACAACAGGGAATTAAAGTTATAGGTGTAAATTTTAAAAGTCCCTTTTTTGGCGATGATGCTAGAAATACTCAAGCAGCCGAAAACCTGGGAATTGATTTTAAAATCCTAGATATGGATAACGAATACCTTGATAAGGTTCTAAAAAACCCAGTATACGGTTATGGCAAAAATATGAATCCCTGTATAGACTGTCACGCCTATATGCTCAGGAAGGCAAGTGAATTTATGCAAGAGTCAGGTGCCTCATTTCTTATTACTGGAGAAGTTGTTGGCCAGCGCCCTATGAGTCAAAATAAATCCGCATTAAATGCAGTAGACAAACTTTCAGGTTGCAAGGGATTAATCGTCCGCCCTCTTTCAGCGAAATTACTACCAGCTACAATTCCCGAAGAGAAGGGATGGATTGATCGTAACCAACTACTTGATATAAGTGGCAGAGGTCGCAGTCGGCAAATGGAACTGGCCGAAACTTTTGGAATACATGATTATCCTACTCCTGCTGGCGGGTGCTTGCTTACTGAAGCAAAATTTGCCGGACGGCTTAGGAAACTTCTGGAGGTAAAGCCAGACAGCGGAATTAGTGAAATGAACATTTGTAGAGTAGGACGCCATATTTATATTGGTGCAAATAACTTACTGGTTGTAGGTAGGAACCATGAAGAAAATGAATATTTGCAAAGCCTGGCAACAGCTAGCGACTATCTGTTCAAAGTAATAGATCGGCCTGGACCGCTGGGACTTTTACAGGATCATAATAATGTTACAACAGCAGATTTGGAATTTGCCGCAGCTATCGTGGCCAGATATAGTGATGCTAAAAATGATGCGACTGCCAGGGTAAAAGTATTTCATCTAGATGATGCAGAAGAAAATGTACTGGTAATTAACCCTCTGCCCGCCGAAAAAGTCCCTGCATCTGTATAATTAATAAAACAAGCCCCCCTATGCTAGTGTTTAAACTCTACCATGGGGGGGCACTGTCCATATAGGAATCTTAGTTAAAAACATTAAGATCAATCTGCTCAAACATAGCTTTGTATCCCTTAACCGACGGATGTCCCCCATCATCCAGAAGTAATTCATGGCGAAGTTCACCATTATCATCATAAAAAGCTCTAGCAAAATTTATAACTGCTAGATGTTTTTGGTCCGCATAATCGATTATCCAATCACGTATCCTCTGAATCATTTTTTCCCAACCAGGTTCATCAACAGCAGTCGGGAGCCCTAATATAACTTTAATATTATGCTTCAGGGAGAGGTCTACCATTCTACTAATATTCCAGGTAATACTATCAAAAGACTCACCACAGATGACATCATTTATACCGCCCATGATAATTACATGGGTAGGATTATGCCTGAACACCGCCCGTTCAAAGCGTCTGAGCATATCGCCAGTGGTGTTACCATTAATCCCTAAATTGATTATTTTTTCCTCCATGACCTCATCAAGCATCTTAACCCAGGACTCATGAGGCCCAAAAGGAAATCCATAAGTAATACTATCACCAATACATACTATTTTTCTCCTGTTTTCCATAGCTAAAAACCTCACTTCGCTAGAAACCAATAACTAACGCTGTTTTTTGTAGTGGAACCAACTTTGAATATTTAGTAAGGGCTCAAGTATTTATTAAATACTTGAGCCCTTATTTGGTACAAATTCGTTATTCTGCTAAAGTCTCTTCCAATCTTTTGATAACATCATTTAGTTTATTAATATTTTCTCCGTAACCAGCCCAGTCACCTTGCTGCAACAGACTTTGGGCCCGGTCATAGTGCTCTCTGGCTAATTGAGCAAGTTCTTCGATAGTATTTGACGGCTCTGTAGTACTATCAGGCTGCTCAATCTCTTCTGGGCCAGGTTTAATGTCTGCTTCTGGACCATCACCAAATAATTTTACCAGTGCTCGATCCAGCGTAGGTTCCATTACTATTCTATTCTCAAAGGCAGCAATAACCCGTTTTAATTCTGGCAGCTTACTGTTTTCCGCCTGCAGGTAAAGTGGCTCGACATACAAAATCGAATTATTCATGGGGATTACCAGCAGATTGCCGCGGTATACCCTTGACCCCCTCTGATCCCATAAGCTTAATTGCTGAGCAATGTCCGTATTCTGGTTAATCCGGGATTCTATTTGTTCAGGGCCATAGATGGTTTCCTGTTTGGAGAAATTATAAACAAATAATTTACCATAATTATCTCCATCCATTCGGGCACACATCCACCCATTCATATTCTGGCGGCTTTTAGGAGTGAAAGGCAGCATCTGAATATACTCTGCTTTCTCTTCACCTGGTAAGCGCATAATTATATAGTAAGGAGCAACTTTCTCTGACTTATCATCTACTATTTCGTTCGGTATTATCCACGGGTCCTCCTTATTATAGAACACATACGGATCACTCATATGAAACGTCTGGTACATATTGGCCTGTACTGCAAACATATCGGTAGGATAACGCACATGTTCCCGTAAGCCTTCAGGCATTGCTGACAACGGTTTATATAATCCGGGGAATATTTTTTCATAAGTTTGAATAATCGGATCAGTATTATCAGCTACGTAAAAGTGCATCTCACCGCTGTATGCATCACAAGTTATTTTTACTGAGTTACGCAGGTAGTTGTTACCCATCCGGTCAAACGGTTCGGAATAAGGATATTTATTAGTAACTGTATAGGCATCTAACATCCAATAAAGCCGCCCACCTTTATTGATAACTATATAGGGATCTGAATCAAAGCCCAGGTATGGGGCAACTTTACGAACACGGTCTACAATATTTCGATTCATTAAAATCTGGCTGTCGTTTTTAACCTCAGTCGATAATACTAATTTATAATCTTTTAATACCCATCCAAGTAGTAAGCGACGACCAAGCGAGTTAACTTTTATCCCATCTTTACCCTCATAAGTAGTATAAACATTCTCTGCACCCATGGGGTAATCAAACTCTTTCTGCTCAGTATTCACGATAACATAGGAATTTGCCCTTTGTCCGAAATATATTTCGGGACGCTCTACTTTTAAATCCGTAGTAAAGCGCGGAGGTATGTCCTTAATAAAGAATTGTGGAAAGCCTTCTTCTGCTACTTCATTAACCGGACTGACAACTACCCCATAACCATGAGTATACATCAACTTCTGGTTAATCCAGGTTTGTGACTGAGCTGGTAATTCTTCGGCGTCGATTTCGCGTGGTGACAGCATAACCTGACGGTACTTGCCATCAATAGTATAGCGATCTATATCTACATCATTAAATACATAGTAACTGCGCAACTGCTGCAAATTCTTATAAGTCGTTCTAATCGGCTGCCAGTCCCAGAGGCGGATATTATCAACAGTTGGCTTATTAGAATCATCGTAAATATCAAGATTATAATCTACATCAAACTTTTGAAATTTTACCTGGTCCAGCGCGTAAGCCTGGCGGGTATACTTAATAGCGTTTTCTATATAGGGCCTTTCTTTATTGAATTCGTTGGGCTGAACTATAAATTTCTGCATTAATGATGGATAAATTCCACCGAGAACAACAGCTATAACAACCCATGCACCAATGCTAAAAACTATCCATTTAAGCCTTCTAACGAAAACATTAGCCAGTATTGCCACCGCAACTATCAACGAAACAACAATTAACGCCTTATATGCTATTAGTTTGGCGAAAATATCTGTATAGGTAGCTCCATAAACAAGACCTTCCGGAGAGAAAAGCACTCCATAGGTAGCCAGTTTATAACCCCATGCCTTAAGGCCAAATATAACGGCTAGCAGTACAGCTATATGAACCTTCCCAAATGTAAACTGTCTCCAATCTCCGAATAATAGATTGGAAGATGCATTAAGGAGATAAATAGTTGCAACTACTATAGTTATCAGAACTAAGATCATCATTAAAGTATTGTAGATAAATTTGTAAAAAGTAAGATTGAAAAAATAGTAACCAATATCTTTATTAAATATGGGGTCAGATGAACCAACTGGCATCCGGTTAATAAACTGCTGCACAATTATCCAATTATCAGCAGCTATTGAACTTACCAGCAGAGCTCCTACGATACTTACACCGATAAGTAGCCACTTACCTGCTTTACTCTGCATTAGTTCTTTAAGAGGAGACTTTTCGGTTTCCAGGTAGATGATCTCTCTTCCCTCGTCTGTCTCATCAGGTCTTTCAGGACTGCCAAGGTGTCTTCTGGTAACCTTTAAATTAATATAAAACAACAGAAGAGAAATTGAAAAGATAACTACATAGAGCCCGACTTTATTAAGCAGAATGGTGGTAAAAACGTTTTTAAAGTTGACTGAATCAAACCACAGCCACTCACCGTACAAGTTCGCTATTATGGATATTACGCCAATTGTAGCCAGGAATACTATAAGTCTAATGGTACTAGCATTTGATCTGCCCATTACTTTCCTCCTTAACTTTATCATTTAATCCTAATTCCCCCGCAAAAAGTATGCTTTAATGCCTCTACACCGTATGACTTTTTACAGCGGAATCGTATAATTAACTTCATAAAAGAATTAAAGGTGTATATTAATACACTTTTTTGAGTAATGTGTCTTTCCTCAAATCGCGACAGGAACAGTTTTGCTCAATAGGAAGATCGCGCAAAAACTCCAGCATTATCTTCCCTAGTATCTGACCTTCATTATAAAATATTTCGGCCAGCTCATCGTGCTGCCACGGCATTACTATTCCCTCAGCATAGTTAACCACAATATATAAACCAGCATAACAGGCACCTATCTCCCTGGCAAGGTACACTTCGGGACATATACTCTGACCTACTATATCTCCACCCGCAATTCTGAACATATTAACTTCAGCCGGGCTTTCAAAATGTCTGCCATCTGTATTAACATAAATGCTCCTATCAAAGACCCGGGCCGGCCATTTTTCCCGGCTAAAACTGATTAGTCGCTGGCACATATCAGGACAAATAGCATCACGCATTACTAGAAGATACTTATCATCGAGGGCAACATCTTTTCTTACAGAATAATCTATATAATCATGCGGGATAACCAAGTCTCTAGGGTTAAGCAGGTGGTTTATTGCCCCTACCCCACCTTCTGCAAGTATTTTCTTAACTCCCGAGTTTTTTAAGACCCAGAATACCTGCTTGGAAGCATCAGCTCTATTAGCGCCATGTCTCCAACCATGCATCCTGCAAGTTAAAATTCTTTTTTCCCTATAATCCCCATGAATAATTAAGTGTTTAAATTCAGGACTCCTACCATAAGGTGTATCAAAACATAATCCCGACTGCTTGACTTCAACAAAATCTAACGCCAAACTTTCAGGTATTTCTAAATTCAGAGTGCTCGATCCACCAATATAAGCAAAATCACAAATTGGAATGTTCACCATATACTTTATCCCTTACTTTCGGAAAAGGATATTAAAATCCCTTTTAATATTGTAATCTTGTTAAGTAAAAACAGTTAGTAGATAAAATTTCCTAAAATACTTTCAACAGTTCATATTTTGTATTACGCAATGCCGGTACCCGTCCTGCATCCCGAATAAGACGAACCATTTTATTCATATCCATCTTATAAACCAGCCCAGCTGCTCTAACTACATTTTCTTCTATCATAATACTGCCCAAATCATCTGCACCGAAAAGCAGCGATAACTGCCCAATTCGTTCACCCTGTGTCACCCAGGAGCCCTGGATATGCTCGATATTATCCAGGTAGAGCCTAGCTAAGGCCAGAAAGCGTAAATACTGAGCTGAGGAAATCTTTTCTCCCATTAACTCATTATTACCCGGCTGGTAGGTCCACACAATAAAGGCACGAAATCCCCCGGTTTCATCCTGGAGATGCCTGACAGCATCCAGGTGATAAATGCGATGCTCAAGTTTATCGACACTGCCCATCATCATGGTAGCTGTTGTCTTCATATTGATCTCATGGGCTGTTTTCATAACCCCCAGCCATTCGGCTGTTTTTATTTTGTTAGGGCTAATATAACTCCTGACATCATCATGCAATACTTCGGCCCCTCCCCCGGGCAGGGAATCAAGGCCAGCCTTCTTAAGCCTTAAAAGAGTATCTTTGATGGAAAGGTTTGATATCCGGGCTATATAAACTATTTCTGGTGCAGTCAAGGAATGAATAGTTATATCATAGCGAGATTTAATCTTTTTAAATATGTCTTCAAAAAAATCTATCTTCAGTTCTTCATTTAGCCCACCTTGTATCATGAGCTGTGTAGCACCCAGGCTAACTGCTTCATCTATTTTACCAAATAATGTAGTTTTATCAATTACATAGGCATCCTTATCGCCTTTTTCACGGTAAAAAGCGCAGAATTTGCATTTACAGGAGCAAATATTCGTATAATTTATATTGCGGTCAATAATAAAACTGGTAATATTATTACCGAACCTTTTTTCGCGCACATGGTTAGCTGCTCTACCTATTTCCAGAAAATCACCCTGACGATATAATAACGCGAATTCTTCATTCGTCATACGACGGCCATCAATTATATCCTGTAACAAGTTTCTAAGTTTCAATTTTCCCTCCTGGCTAAGTATTTACCACTTATATCTCCAATATTTTAAGCGGCGGCATTTCTTCCAGTAACCCCTGGTTTTTGGCCTGCCGGTAATATTCTAGTAAACCTTCCTGTTTCGATTTATCAAAGTCAAACCGTAAAGTATTAAAATACTCGACTAGATAGTCGGCAGTAAAATCTTCCCATTGTGATGCCTTAGCAGAGACATCATAGATATTTTCCAGGCTAAACCTGATGGAATCGGTAAATGTATCCCGAATCAACTTAATCTGCTCGATGTTTTTATCAGCAAATTCCTTTCTGATTGCCCAGACGGCAAAAACCATAGGCAGTCCGGTAAATTTCTTCCATTCACTGCCCAGATCATAAACATAAAGGTCCTGATGATGCTTGTAGCGGGCCCTTAAAGCATCATCTCCTATTAGCAATGCCGCATCTGCTTCTAATAACATTGCACCTAGTTCGGGAGTTGATATAAAATATTCCGGACTAGCATTATAATACTTAGCCATGATAATTCTCAGCAGGGCATGTGAGGTAGCAGATATATTAGTAAGAGCAATCTTTTTCTGATGCAATTCATTGATAGGTACTTTGGAGAACAGATAGATACTCTTAACTTCCCCATCACAACTTACCGAAATATCAGGCATAAGGTAGTACTCTTTATAATTTCTTGCATAAGCAATAGAAGACACCGGACCCAGGTCCAGAAGATTATCTTTTAACATCCGATTTAAATCGGTGGGATTGCCTTTAATCAAATCAATTTCTAGTAGAAATTTCTTTTCAATAAGTCCATAAAAAAGCGGAAAGCAATTAATGAATTGAATATGTCCTACTCGTGGCCTCATAATTAAATCTCCTTATCAATAAGCCCTGATCACCTTGTAAAGAGTATCTCTTTCAGTAGGGATATATCCTGATTCTTTTATTAGCTTAATAATTTTTTCTTTGCTGATACCCTTTTCGGTTGGTGCCCCAGCGGCATGCATTATCCTCTCTTCAACAACTGTCCCATCAATATCATCAGCCCCAAAGTCAAGAGCTATTTGCGCAATGGGTAGTCCTAACATTATCCAGAATGCCTTTATATGGTCAATATTATCTAGCATCAACCTGGATATAGCTATAGTTTTTAGATCATCAATTGCACTAGTCCTGCTGATATGACTTAAACTGGTATTCTCCGGTAAGAATGGCAAGGGAATGAAGGCCTGGAATCCAGGTGTTTCGTCTTCTAGATTACGTAACCTTATAAAATGGTTAATGCGGTCTTCAATAGTTTCGATGTGACCATATAACATGGTGCAGTTAGTTTTTATGCCTAGTTCATGTGCAATGCGATGAACTTCCAGCCATTCATCACTCATGGCTTTACGCGGACATAGTTTTTGGCGAATGTCATCATTAAATACTTCTGCTCCCCCACCAGGCATGGAACCAAGGCCAACCGCTTTTAATGCTGAAAGAACTTCGCGAATTGATAGGCCGCTAATTTGCGAAAAATAAAAAATCTCCACCGCGGTAAATGCCTGGATATGAATATCCGGGAAAGTTTCATGTAACCTGCGTACAATATCTACGTAGTAATCGAAAGGCATGTGGGGGTGAAGGGCGCTAACTATATGAAACTCAGTTATACCGTAGTCAACTGCCGCGGCTCCATAATCAAAAGCTTCATCAACACTCATCAGGTAGGGTCCGCCTTTACCGTTCTCATCAACCCCGAAAGCACAAAACTTACAGCGTGATACACATATATTAGTCAAATTAATATGCCGATTAACATTGAAAAATACATTACGACCTGAAACCTGAAATTTTTTCCACCGGGCTAGTTCACCCAGATCCAGAAGATCCCCCGAATTATAAAGATATAAACCGTCTTCCCGGGATAACCGGATATTATTCTTAATTTTCTCTTGTATTTCTAGCATTTTCTTTTCCATAATACATTTCACCACCTGTACTAAGAAATATTATAACAGATTAATAGCCTTAAGATACGCATCCTAAGGCTATTCTTATCTGATTATTTACCTGGTCACACTCCGATGTTTTTATATTTATTTCGGCATGTGTTAGTAAAAACCTTTTTTATATGTTATTTTTCCAGGGCCAAGTTAATAATTCTGTCTACCAGTTCTTCATAATTTATTCCTATAGCAGCTGCTGCATCAGGTACCAGACTCATTGCCGTCATACCGGGTATAGTGTTAATTTCTAATACATATGAATTACCATCTTTATCAATCATAAAATCAACCCGGGCAAATCCCCTGCATCCTAATGACTGGTAGGTTTTTTTACTGATGCATTCTATTGCACATTTTACCTCTTCGTTTATCCGGGCAGGAATAATATGTTCGCACATACCGGGGGTATATTTTGATTCATAATCATAAAATTCGTTTACAGAAGTTATTTCTATTACTGGTAAAACTTCAGGTTCTTCATTACCTATTACTGCTGCAGTAACTTGCTGGCCGTCAATAAATTTCTCCAGCAGTACTTCATCATCATATTGAAAAGCTTGTTTTACCGCCTCGATTATATCTTCTTCCTTTTTAACTATATAGGTTCCGATACTGGAACCCTGGGTAGCTGCCTTAACTACAATTGGCAATCCCAGTTTATCGACTAAAGATTTTACCTCCAGAGAATGATCGAAGGTCTTTTGATTTAATATAATAAAATCTGCAGTTGGCAATCCTTCATAACTTAACATTTTCTTAGTTAATATCTTATTCATACATATAGCACTAGAAGCTAAACCTGAACCGGTGTAAGGAATATCTAGCAAATCAAGATAACCCTGAACAGTGCCATCTTCACCATTTTTACCGTGCAGAGCAATAAAGACTACATCAGGATTAAGATTTTTTATGGCAGCAAGTTGCTCTTTCCCAAAATCCATTTCTTCAACCTGGTAGCCAATTTTACGCAATGCCTCGGCAACTGCTTTGCCACTTCGTAATGAAACTTCTCTCTCTTGCGAAGTTCCACCCATCAATACAAGTACTTTTTTCAACCAAATTCACCGCCTTATTTTCTCAAGGTTTAATAACTATTTCTTAATTTCCCCGCCAAAACGACTAAACTGACGCCGTATAACTTTTTGCAGGGAAACCTTCCTTCTATTATGAATATTCCAACAATAGTAGCATATGTACTTAAATATTCACAATTCAAGTAAAATCATACCGCGAATATTTTATATGTTCAACCTTAACTAATTGTAGTCGGAGGTAATCTTTTATCGCCAATAATATCCTTGAATCCTATACTATTATGTGCTAAAATAATCATTGCTGAAACGCAAAGCAAATACAGGGGAGTAGCTCAATTGGCAGAGCATCGGTCTCCAAAACCGGGGGCTGCAGGTTCGATTCCTGTCTCCCCTGCCAAATGAAAACAAGTAACCGCGCAGGTTTGCGCGGTTTTTGCTTTTCTGGTGGTTTATTAAAATTACTTTAGACCACCTGATTTTTCTGGCATATTTGGCATAAATCCATTTTCTTCATATCCCCTAACACTAACCTTTCAATTAAGTCCTCCTGTAACCATTCTTTTAAGGTGCTGAACGTCTTTAAGAATCTATGAAATTAATATGGATAATGGGAAACTGATGTCAGCCCCCGTCCCCTATTTGACACTGATCACTGTTGCGCTTTTTTATTTGTAATGCGTAACAAATACCGGTAATTTATTCATACTTATTACAAACTAATAATACAGTATAGATATATAAATAATAATATAAACACTCATGGCTAATAAACCGAACCATACCAAACTATACAGCAGCTTTTTTTCTTCCCACTCTGGGTCATGTAAAAATTTATATCCTGTAATACATAACATAATTATTTGGTTAAGGGTTACTATGGTAGGAAATAACTCCATATCAAAATACTCCTAACGAAATGTTTCATATATGAGCTATTATTGCTTGCTCACCTCAAACGCTGCACGATATACATTGCCAATAGCCCTAGGCAGAAACCTCCGAGTGTCATAATTGTTACTAAACTGGTATCTTTATACGTCAGTCCTTTTGACAATAAGTATCCTGCAAAATAATTATCTATCATTAGTGTAAAAATAAGCAGTATTATGATGGGCAATATTTTCATAAATGTTCTCATAAGTCCACCTTTAAAAGTTATTTATCACCGTAGATTTTAGTAATCCATTATTGGCCCATTCGAAACATATCAGAAACCGTATATCAAAAAGGTAGTACGGCGGCGAAAGGGACTTATAATCCCCTTCTAATCGTTTTTAAGTATTGCCTTTTCGAGATAAATATTTTTCAACAACGTACCCAATACCCCAAAATAACGAACTTATTGTTACCCCTATAGAATAAATTAACAATGCTGATGAATATTTAAATTCGCAATTACTTATAAGCAGCGCTAAAGCACCTAATATACTTAGGACAAAAATTGAAGCACTTATACAGTTTAATACTTTCCGTATGATAACCTACCCCTTTTGGTACCAGCAGATCCGGGACCCCTAACTCATTTTTACCATACTACTAATGTTAATGATGTTAAAAAGGAAATTGAATCAACGTGGCAGTATTTGTTATATAAGCTTTGAATGGTTAATCAAGCAGTGCAGAACGTGTGAGCACAGTAGCCAGGCGGCATACTGCCAATTAATACCATACAATTATGTTATA
>JAQWBP010000026.1:10400-30282 GCA_028706315.1 Syntrophomonadaceae bacterium | reverse complement strand
TTGTGCTGCAGAATGACGAACTGCTCCAGCAGAATAAAAAGCTGGAGCAGCGGCTTGACAATCTCGAACGTAAAATTGAGCATCGCAATACGGAAAGGGAAAAGAAGATTGACGAGTTTCTAAATCTGTGGAAAACGGAACAATCTAAAAATAAATCCTGGTTATCCCGGCTGCGCAATAAATAATATAGCGTTAGTTTGAATATTCTTCTACTTTCCACTATAGAGCTGCAGGAGGGATATAAGTTTATAATAGGTAGTTTCTGCATGCTCCTGGTATGGTTTTAAATCTTGCCGGTTAATCTGCTGCAGGTGTTCGGTGAAATCCTCATTAAGACGAGAATTATAAAACTTATAATGGTTGATAAGTTTTAAAAAGTTCTCTTGTTTTAACTGCAAATCGCTAAAAAGGTGTTTGGCATTATTTGATTGAGTTACGCCGGATAAATTTGTTTCCAGCTTTGATTCGGCCAGATTTAGATATATATCTAGTACCTCCGGTAAAGCATTACGCTCGCTTTGTAAATGCAGAGCAAGTTCCTGGCCCATAAACCTTTCAGCACTTGCATTTTGGTCTTCTTCGGCAACTTCATAGATTCTAAATATTGCCTGATCTGGATCTGAGGAAAGATTATAAGGTGAGTCTACAGGCAAAGAAAATAGCTTATAACTCCCTTTTATATCAAGTTCCAGGTTTGATGTATCAAAGGGTATTTTTTCTAGAAAATACTCCTTACTATTATAGTCAAACTTTTCTATATAAAATGTGAACGGATAAATAGTTTTAATACTAAGGGGAACATGATCATGCAGGTTACAAACACCTCGAACTACATTAAATTCCCGGTCATCAGGACAGATAAGAGGTACTCCAGGGCATAATTCAGAAATAAGTTGTTCTACTCCCCGGGTTTGGGAGGCACCTCCCAGTAGAAGGATGTAATCTAGTTGCCATCTATTCTCATCATATAGTCCCAGGAGAGCTGCTCGGGGCTTTACACATTCATTAAAATATGTTTTTAATCGGGAGTAAACTAGTTGCAGCCTGTCTAGAAATAGGCTGGAGGTTAAAGCTATTTGCAGGGAATTACCATTAAAAAAATCAGGTATATTTATGTATGTTTCCTCACTATTACTTAATTCAATTTTAAGTTTTTCTGCATATTGCATCATCTGATTCCAGAGGTACTGCTCCCGGGAGGGCAGGTTTTTTTCTTTTAAAAAGGCGGAAGGTAATGTTTGTCCCGTTTGCATCTGATATGCAGGTAATAATATATGGTGTAAAATCCCCCGGTCAACTTCTGAACCGGAAAAGGCATCATGGCCGATTTGAAACTGACTTTCTATAGTTACTTGATAGATATCATGAGATGTGTTGATAAAACTAAAATCGGTAGTGCCCCCCCCGATATCTATAATTAATATATCTCCTTTAAGCGGCGCTTGCGGGTGAACCGCATTATATCCGATAAGTGCAGCTACGGGTTCAGGAATAAGATTAATCTGGTCTAAATTAAAAAGGTCAGCCGTGGTTTTAAGAAGAAGATTGCGAGCTTTTAGTCCAAAATAGTTTGGTACGGAAATGGAAACACCTGTAATGTTATTTATCTGAGGTTGAACACATTTATTTTTAAGAAAACTAAAGTATTGCCTTAGGATATCTTCCAGGGTGAATTGGCTAATACTAAAGTTAGGGTTTCTTTTTAAATACAGTTTGAAAAAGCGGGCTGTATATGCACCAGGTTCGCTAAGACGCAGGGCCTGGCTGCCAAAATAAAGTTTATCCTGGGAAGGAAGATAAGTAATGGCAGTAGGAATCTTAGCCTCGCCCGTCAAGCTGATAAAATTACCCTTATCGGTAAAACCTATTTTAGTAAATGAAGTTCCAAAATCAATCCCTAAATGCATACAGTTTATCCTTTCGCTGCTATTACCAGGTAGGGGATTTCTGTTTCACTTTCATCGTCTATCCTGATAAGAAAGATGTCGCCTTCTTCATGTAAAACTGTATTATCCTCTTCTTCGGCAATACGAGTCTCAATATTATGCTTGTCTATGAGGTAAAGATAGTCAACTGGGAACAACTTACCCGTTTCTAGAGGCACCCGGTCGATTTTTATATTAAGATCCTTCCAGAATCGCGCTATATTATGCGGCGCCAGAATTCTTTCCAAATCAGATTGATTATTAGCTAATAGCTGCAGGTACGTGTCCAGCATAACATTGATATCTTCAAGATCTTTAATTACTGACACAGCCTGTTGATGTTTTTCACTTAATAGATCAAGGTTAATTCTTAAAAACGCTAACTCTAATACAATCCGGTTTACCAGCGACGCCAGTGGACTAATCTGAATTATTTCCTTTTCAGTATTAATGGCCTTGAAAAGGGGAACAGCAAAATCAAGCATTTCCATAGTTTTTTGGCTGAAATAGTTAAAATCAGCCTTACTAGTGCTGGATAATTCCTCTATAATTTTTTGCAGTGTGACAAGGGTTGAAGACACATCTTTGTGTAGCTCCGGTACATATTCTTCGCTTGTATGAGCAAGTTCAACAGCTGACAGGAGAACTCTAGCATCTTTTACTGCCCAGGCCAGGCCTTTTTCAATGAAACTTATCCAGCAGGACAAGTTTTGTTCATACTCATAAGCTAGTTGGCTGATTCGTTCAAGATTGTTTATGTCAATATAAAATGTTATCAGTTCCACATAAACAGGTAGCTGGTTAACTACATTTTGTTCATAAAAAGCAAGAATCTCTTTATCTACTGGCTTATTTTTGAAACGCTCAACCCCATTATTAATTTCACCAGCAAGGTCTTTAAGTGACTCCTGGTTGTGCCCGGTAGCCTGCAGTCTGGCTAGCAGTTTTTTAAGGTACTGCAGGTTAATAAGCACTTTATCCAGGGAACCAGATATATAAGGATTTGTGATATCCAGAGAGGAAATTAGTCTTAAAACAGGAATGTAGCCGGGATGATTGCGAATGGCCAGTAGAAACTCCTTTTCTTCTGCCAGAGAGGTAAGGCTTTGGCTTAAGCTAAATAATTCCTGCAGGTTTTCTCTGACTTTGGTTAAGCTATAAAATAGTTCGATTAACCGGTAATCATTATCAGTATTTAAAGATAAAAGTTTTTTATTATTATCTTTCCGTAGTTGTTGAAGGAACGAAATTATAGTTTTTACCTGGTTGAATAATCGTGCATATCGCCTTACACTGGCTAGAACGTCCTTCCTTAGCATATCTTCCTGATGGCAGACTTTTAGAAGGTGAGATACATCTTCTTTAATCTTTTTCTGGTAGTCGGGGAAAAAATGCTCGTGAAAACTTTGATAATAGAACTGATTAAGCTCATATATGTAACGATCGATATCAGGAAGAACTTGCCCGTTGTTCTTTATAATTGGCTGGCTAATTTCAGAAACTTCTTCCCGCAGTCGTCCGATTAGTTCTTCTAGGTTATTAAAATACGATTTATAATCTATGTCCATTTTATTACTCATGATAGAACCCCCATTAGTTTACCAGTAAGAACTTCCAGTCTGGCATTAGTATCCCTTTTTTTAAATAATTCGGGCCGGTTTATGAGCTCCTTGTGCAGCTTATCATCATCGTTATAATTCTGGACAGATGTAAGTACCTGGTTGATTTCATTGCGGTATTGCTCACAACCGAGCGGGGCCAACTGTTCAAATAAATGCTGATGGATAAAAAGCTGATTAGGAATCCATTTCCACATATATAGGTATTGGCGGAGGAGTTCGGATATATACATCTTTTCAGGCTGAGCAAGTCTTTTAGCTATAATCAGGCGTATGTATTCCATACATATAAAAGCTTCATGAGGTAGAGAAAAAAGTTTTTGCTCTACAAGGTTTTGCAAATTTAGCAGATGATCAGCACTAACCCCGTTAGCTATTTCCTCCTGATATAACAGGGGGATTTCGTCGGGGCGGTATTTGTCTATGGTTTCTGTTTTATAAAGAATTTCGTAAAATATGTTTTTAGTAGATGTATTTAAACCAGTTATAATACTTGCATAAATATTAAGGTACTGTACTGAAGCAGGTTCTGGGCTAAAACGGGGGAAGTATTTATTATAAATATCTATGGTTAGTGTATAGGTGTTTAGAGGGTTAAGCAAAAGTGCATAAATTGGTATGACTTTGCGTAATAATTTGCTCAATTGTTTATAGATTTTCTCATCTTCAATTATTGCTACCAAGCGGTTTTTTTGTTGATAATCCTCGTATAAATCGAAGAGCATTGCCAGGCAATCCTCCACCAGGCCACACTGAAAAATTATATCGCACGTTTCCAGAAGTAGACTAAAACGTTCGACTCCGTAGGGGGCGCCAAAATTACTAATATTTCCTTTGTGCAGACTCTCAATAGCGCTGCTTAAAAGTTCGATTTTGTCACCATAGAGCGTAGCATAAGAAACCGTTTTTTTAGTGTCTATGCTTAATCCATAAAACAAATCTTTTTTACGGGTAATTAAGTCAGACTTTCGCTCTTTTAGCAGGCTGCGTAATTCCGGATTAGCACTTCTTGATAAGAGGTAATCACAAGTTTCCGGGTCGATAACATTAACGATAGAGGTAAAAGCCTGATGAAAATCTTTTTGATATATATTTACCAGGAACTGCAATTGGCTAGGTTCAGGGTGGGTATCAATTATTAACCAAGGAAGATAGGTCAGAAACTCATTTATCAACCAGCGGGGTGAATTAAGTAACCAGGTAATTACTGGCATAACATCCAGACTGTTAAATAATATATGCCAGAAGTCACTCTTTCTATCGCCAAAGTAGAGGGAGCGCAGTAGGAAATGGAGTTCGTCAGTAGTATTAACCCGCAAAATTAAGTCACTATGGCGTTCCCGGATCTGACCACGCAGCATCAGTTCCTTTTTCCACAGAGTAAAAAGGTCGTCTGATTGTATTTGCGTGTAGTTTTCTAGAACTTCCTTCATTTTTGCACTTCCCAACAATATATAAAGTACTTAGCTATATTAATAAAAAGCTAAATTTAAAAGCTGGCATGCGTTTTGAGCTTTATTAGTATCTGCCTCTGTAAGAAAAATATAAAAGTAAATGGATTTATCCTTGTTAGTAAAAATACTACCGAGCCTGTCCGGGTAAAGGTATTCAAATTTATCGAAACTAGCTTTTGTTCTGGTAAGGTATCGGTAAGTCTGTAATCGGGTAATAAAGCTATATTTGCCCAGCCGGTCAAAGTGAGTTTTAAGGCCAGTCTCTTTATAAGGGTTAGAATCTTCATATTTTAATACGATATCATTATCTCTGGGCTGGGGTAGTTCGAAAACCGCCTTTCCAGCCTTTTTAATCAGATTTAATACCGGGGCCAGAGAATCAGTATCGAGGCGGCCATTAAAAGTATAGGTAAGATAATTGTGTAAATCATTGGGGAAATAGCTTAAGGGCACAGAGCTGTTACTTAATAAAGATACTATTTCCGGATTAGATATCAGAAAATTAATTAAATCATCGATACCGCTTGTGAAACGAGGTAAATAAGTGGCGAATTCCTGATAAAGAATTAACGCGTATTTATTATAAAACAGCTCGTATGACTCCGGGGAATTAACCCGAAGTTGAGCTGCATATTCCATGAGCTGACCATATTCTTCTGTATTTAATTCCTGATGATGATCAAGTTTTTTCAAAATTCTTCTCATTGCTACTCCGTTGCTGATATTATGTTCTTACGAATTTAAAATCGGCACTCGACCTTATCTATTATTCTAACTCAAAGCTCTAATGGTAAGAAGTACTATCTAGCCACCTCTCAGGAATTAAAGGTAGCAAAAGTATAGCCCTCATTTTGAAGATCCTTAATAATCTTATCCAGGGCTTCAGTATTACTGCTGGATACGGCATGGAGTAAAATTACTGCGCCGGGGTGTACATGTTTCATAACATACTCATAGGAGAAGTTAGCTCCAGGCTGATTATTAGGGTCCCAATCAGCAAAGGCTAAACTCCAGAAGACGGTAGTATAACCAGCCTGGCTGGTATATTCCAGGCTTTGCTCCGAATAGTTACCCATTGGGGGACGCAAGTACTTGTCCATTTCATAACCAGTTACTTCGGAAAACTTTTGTTGTAGAGAAATTATTTCTTGAGTAATTTTATCAGGCGTTACAGTAGAGAGATCAGGATGATTCCAGGTATGGTTGCAGACTAAATGGCCTTCATTTTTCATCCTTTTAACCAGCTCGGGTTGACTTTTTAAATAATGGCCAGTTATAAAAAAAGCAGCTTGTACATTATTAGCTTGCAAAGTATCAAGAATTTTACTAGTATAGCCTAGCTCATAACCTTCATCGAAAGTAAGGTATATGCTATTATCGTTACCAGGCCAAACATAAAAAGCATTTCTCTCTGACAGAATCTGTCCTATATTATCATTAATATAGGGGGTTTTATGTTCACTATTAGGTTGCAGATACCAGGAAAGGGATTTTGACGATAGCTCTACTGTAGTATTAGTTGGCTCATTTTTCACAACTTCGTCGGGAGTATTCTGGCTCTTGTCCTCCGTTTCAACTGGAGGGGTATCAGGTTTCTGGTTATCTGCTATGTCAGGTGAAACGACGGCATAATTTGAGGTACTAACTGTTAATGCCTCTTTATTCTCTGTACATCCAGGTATTATAGCCAGGCAAACGGTTAAAAACAGAATCATAGTTATATGCTTTGTCATAATGCAGCCTCCTTTGTTAAGTACCTTGTCATTGCTTTTCAAGCCTGTGCAGGTAGCTCGATATCAAAAATCAATTCATCTTCTAATTGCAGAAAATGTATAATAATACCATCCTCCAATAACATTGCAACATTTTTTTCCGTACAGGCTACTATTTTTTTTATTACTTTACCTTCCAGATAGCGGGTAAGCAGTCGATAATCGTCAACTAATAATAATGATACCGTATTAACCACTAAAACCACCTCACTATATATCTATATTAATTTTAGACACATAGGTTACATTTTTCCATAAAAATTTTTTATTTGTAAGGCAATTTTATGGGGAAAAGTATTGATTATGCATTAGCTTTGATCAATTTTACGTAGAATCAAGGTTATTTATAAGGCATAATGTGGAATACTGGAACGTATGGTAAAATGAACCTGAGAAGATTAGCGCGCAGTCACAAATATTATAATAAAGAGTAGTCACAGAAAGCAGGTGGCAAAATGAACATAAATCGTCATCGGCAAATCTGTATTATTTTAATGATATTTCCCTTATTAAGTATTATGCTTGCTCTGGCTATTGCTTGCGAAAACTCTCATATTTTCTATAACCGTAATGCATCAATGTATGTCTACCTGCAAGGGGTAAAGCAGGGAAATTTCGGATATGGCTTTGATATAAATCATAATAACGGAATTTCTTTTTCGGGGTTGGAACCGGGTGACATTATCTTAGGTGGGTATCCTGGCTGTGCTTATGGTCGCTTTTCTCATGCGGGATTATATATAGGAAATGGACAAGTTATTGAAAGTTTCGGAGAGCTAGGGGTAAATATTCAGCCCATTGAGCATTATAGAGATTATACCGAAATTTGCCTTTTAAGAGTTAACCTGCCGGAAGAAATCAAAAAAGATGCAGTTAAATACACCATGAAGTATGAGGGAGCGATGTTTTATCCGGTGGCATTCAAACCTGGAGACAGATTATGGAATTGTTCCAAAATAATGTGGCAAGCATATATCGAGCAGGGGGTTGATCTGGCTCTTTTTGATGATTTCTGGATAGCACCTGATAATTTTTATTACAGTTCGCAAGTAAGTATTATTCGTGAGAAAGGAAGAGTAAAATAGCTCGGGCGATTATATATTTGTATTTTATACATATCTTTGCGGCGGTAGCAGTATGGTTGAGTACTTATTATCCTGGTCTGGATATAATTCTTTCTTTATGTTATTTAGCTACTATTGCATTAGCCATCAGTTTTTTAAAACCTTTTAAAAAAGGTTTTAAAATATTTATTTTTATGATATGGCAGTTGCCGGGGATATTTTTTAGTCTAGTAATACTGCTCAAAATTAGTTTATTTTATTTAAATGATTATGCCATTTTTATCCTACAATTCTGGTATACACCTTTAATTCCTTTAATTTCAATAATACCGTCCTTGAATATATTTAGCCGACCTCTATATTATTATTTACTTCTCTTTATGCCATTAATATTAGCCGGATATTTTTCTATTTTCGCCCGGAATATAGGAAAAATAAATTTCTTACCTAATAAAAATTAATCCGCTGGTTATCTCCAGCACTGAAAATCGGATCGCCCGACAACAATGTGGAGATTTTACCAGCGGATTTTTGTGAAACGGTGGTTAAAAATGAGTACAGCCTTTTCAAATAAGATTTATCCATTTTACAGGGACTTATTTGCTGTTCTCGTGGTTGGTACCGTTTCTAATTCTATTTTGTGTAGAAACAAGTTTTATATTCACCAGGAAGGTAATTTTATATAGGAAATTTATGACATAATTATAAAAAATAAGTGGCTTCCCAAGAAAGCCCGGTTGCCCAATAAATACTAATTTTTATTCCTAATAAACCGGGTGCATTAATCTCGTGGAAAGATTACCTGATGGAGAAATCAATAAATTTGGTGTAAAATTATAAATTAGAGGTTGATTTATAAAAGTAAAATACTGCTATTTTATAAGGAGATTAAATTTATGATACAGGTCACTTTACCAGGACGCGATATTACTCTTACACTGCATAATCTATTGCTCGATCTAAATGGTACTATTACAGTTGATGGAACCTTAGTTGATGGAGTAAAAGAAAGAATAGAGTTTTTAAAAGGAAAACTTGCAATTTATATTTTGACTGCTGATACACTAGGTGCGGGCAAATCAGCAGCTGAGGAACTTGGCCTAGAAATGTTTAAGGTAAGTGGAGAACATGGTAGTTTAGATAAGAGGGATTTTCTACATACCCTGGGTGCTGAAAAAACTGCTGCAATTGGAAACGGTTATAATGATGCCCAGATGCTGCAGGATGCTGCTCTTTCTATCGTCATTATTGGTACTGAAGGATGTAATATAGAGGCTCTCCAAAAGTCAGATATAGCAGTTAGTAGTATTAATGATGCTCTTGACCTGATAATTAAGCCGTTGCGGTTAGTTGCAACACTTAGAGCTTAACTAGTTTGCAAAGGCTATTTCCCGAAACATTTATTCATTTTCAGTTTTTCCTTTAAAGTTCTTACGCAAAATATACCAAAACACATGAAAAGTAGTAGTAGGCTAAAGATGGAGAAAAATGTCAGGGTAATACCCTGACATTTTTTATAGGGATTTAATTAAGGCGATTCTTGCAATAATCAGTATTTGTGGAAATTTACCTGATTACCAAATGTTTTTTGAGAGATAGCATATACTTTTGGGATTAAATAACAGTTTAATAGTAATTATTAACATATTATTAACATAAATATGACTCATATTTGTATTATAATTTAACTATCATGCTTTCAACAAAGAAACTAGCGCCCACTGACGTGCGGACATATATTGCATTATTTCTTCAATATATCTATTATATGCCATAGTATGATTTTATTCTTGCAATTTCGACACTTTTACAATAAAGTGGGAACAACTAGCTTTTGTTGCAAATTTGCATATAGATATTTTCTGGTAAAAGGAAGGGGCGACTGTGTTGGGAAATACTGTGGTAAAACTATCTATAGAAAATAATTCAGCAGCATTATTAGCCCGGATAGAAAAAGAAGCAGGAACTAGTGTTAACCTTTGCTATCAATGCGGCAAATGCTCGGCCGGATGCCCGGTGGCATTTGCTATGGATTATACACCAAGAAAGGTTATAAGGTTGCTACAGCTGGGGATGGTAGATGAGGCACTTAAAGCAGATAGTATTTGGATATGTGCTACCTGTGAAACATGTTCTACCCGTTGTCCCCGGGGAGTAGATATTGCTTCATTAATGGATACCCTCAGAAGAGAAGCACTCGCCCAGGGAAAAATAACGGATAAAAAGGTAGCAGTATTTAATGAGGCTTTTCTCGATGGTGTCAGGAGCTTTGGAAGAACTTATGAAGCAGGCCTATTAATGAAACATAATCTCAAGACAGGACAACTCTTTAAAGATGCTGAGTTAGGACTGCCTATGATGAGTCGAGGAAAAGTTAGCTTATTCCCCCACAAAATAAAGGCCCGCAATGAGATAAAAAAGATTTTTGATCGGGTAAATAAAATGGGGGGTGAATAAGAATGAAATTAGGTTATTATCCGGGGTGTTCTGGAGAAGGCAGTGCTATAGAATATCATAGGTCAACTTTAAAAACAGCGGAAATGCTGGGAGTAG
This sequence comes from Syntrophomonadaceae bacterium, assembly GCA_028706315.1. Taxonomy (GTDB): domain Bacteria; phylum Bacillota; class Syntrophomonadia; order Syntrophomonadales; family Syntrophomonadaceae; genus STF2-222. The sequence goes on along the minus strand of JAQWBP010000026.1, from coordinate 19,895 downwards.
AATTAGTTGAACTGGATGATTGGAATTGCTGTGGGGCTACTTCAGCCCACAATACAAATAAATTGTTATCGCTGGCTTTGCCAGCGCGTAATCTGGCTATAGCTGAAAAATCAGGGCTTGGCGATATTCTTGCACCTTGTGCAGCCTGTTATAGTCGGCATAAAGGTGCTGAGATAGCAGCCCGGCGTGATGACGCCATTCGGCAAAAAATAGAAGAAGTAATTGATATGGAGTTTAAAGCGAGTAGCACTACTATTTCTATACTAGAGTTTCTGACCCAGAAGGTAGGCATTAACAAGATAAGAGACAAAGTAACCCAACCCCTAAAGGGAATGAAGGCAGCTTGCTATTATGGCTGTTTGCTAGTCAGGCCTGTTGAGTATACAGGTTTTGATGATCCTGAAGATCCCCAAACTATGGACCAAATTGTCCAGGCTCTAGGTGCCCAAGCTCTCGATTGGGCGTATAAAACTGAATGTTGTGGGGCTTCACTGGCGACTTCGCGGCCGGAAATTGGTTCTAAAATGATTTATGAGGTGCTCAGAAATGCTAAAGAAGCTGGGGCAGAATGTATAGTTACCGCCTGCCCGCTTTGCATGATGAACCTGGATATGCGCCAGGCAAGTGCGGAAAAAGCCTGGGGAGAAAAGTTTGGCATACCTATATATTATGTAACTGAGCTGGTAGCTATTGCTGGAGGTACTGATCCTAAAGAAGTTGGTATTGACCTCCATTTTGTCGAGGCCTTAACTTATCTCAAAACACTTCCAGCCAAAGCGCTACAGATGGAAGCAGAGGCTGAAAAGGCGAAACCTCAAGCTAAAGAAAAACAAGAAATGGATGAGGAGGCCTTAAAGAAAAAAGTAGCTGCTTTTATAAAAGGTTTTCAGAAAAATCCCGAAAAAATGGCGGCCCGATTTATAGATAACGAAGAGCGAGCCGGGATTTTAGTAGAACTTGTTAGTGCAGATGAAAAAAAGATGGCTCGTCTGGCAGAATTAATGATTACCGACAAAGGTAAAGCTGTAAAAGCAGCTGAGGCTTTTGTAACCGGGGAAATTAAAAAGCGCGAAAAAGCTAAAGTTTGATAAATTCAACCTGGAGGCAGTCAGAGAAAGATTGCTAACTAAGCATTCATATAATAGGTTTTTATGGGTAGAGGAGGGAACGGAGAATGAGAAAACGAGTAGGCGTATTCGTCTGTGAATGTGGAACGAATATTGCTGCAACCGTTAATACGGAGAAAGTTGCCGAATATGCCAGCACATTACCCGGAGTAGCTTATGCAACAACATATAAATATATGTGTTCCGATCCCGGGCAGGAATTAATTAGGGCATCAATAGCAGAACATGAACTAGAACAGGTGGTAGTTGCTTCATGTTCTCCCCGTATGCATGAAAATACTTTCCGTCGGGCTGTTGAGGCCGGAGGAATTAATCCATATATGTTTGAGATGGTTAATATAAGGGAGCAGAATTCCTGGGTGCATCATGACAAACAACTGGCCACCAGTAAGGCCATGGATCTGGTCAGGATGGCTGTAAGCAAAGTCTTGAAAAACCAGCCATTGCAAAAATCAACTATTCCAATAACTAAAAAAGCCATGGTAATTGGTGGGGGTATTGCCGGGATGCAGGCAGCTCTTGATATTGCTGAGGCAGGTTATCAGGTTATCCTGCTAGAAAGGGAAGCCTCCATCGGTGGGAAGATGGCTCAGCTTGATAAAACCTTCCCCACTATGGACTGCGCAGCCTGAATAGGCACTCCCAAGATGGTGGCTGCGGCGCAGCACCCTAACATTGAATTAATGACTTATGCGGAGGTTAAAAAGGTAAGTGGGTACATTGGTAACTTTACTGTAAGTGTTCGCAAAAAGGCGAAATACGTCGACTGGGACCTCTGCACTGGATGTGGCACTTGTATAGAAAAATGTCCTACCAAAAAAATTAAAGACGAATTTAACCTGGGAATAGGATTAAGAACGGCTATCCATAAACTTTTTCCTCAGGCCGTTCCGGGTAAACCCTATATTGATGCGGAAAGCTGTCGTAAGCTTACTCAAGATAAATGCGGGGTATGTGAAAAGGTATGCCCAACCAAAGCTATAAATTTTAATGATAAAGATGAAATGGTAGATATTGAAGTTGGGGCTATAGTGATGGCTACCGGATATGATCTTTTCAAGTGGGAAGAGGTTTATGGCGAGTATGGCTACGGGAAATATCCCGATGTTATAAGCGGCCTGCATTTTGAAAGATTAGTAAGCGCAGGCGGACCTACTGGGGGTAAAATAGTCCGCCCATCAGATGGCAAAGAGCCTAAGAGCGTAGCATTTATTAAATGTGTAGGCTCTAGAGATGATACTAAAGGTAAGAGTTATTGCTCGCGAGCATGTTGTATGTATACTGCCAAACATGCTTACCAGGTAAAGGATAAAATAGCTGATAGTGAAGCTTATGTATTCTATATGGATGTTCGTACCGCAGGAAAGAATTATGAAGAATTCTACCAACGCGCACTTAATGCCGGCGCTAAATATATCCGAGGCCGAGTTAGTAAAATTTATCCGCGTGGCGATAAGTTAGTTTTGAAATCAGAGGATACCCTGCTAGGAATGCCTATAGAAGTGGAAGCTGATTTGGTGGTACTGGCTACTGCTATGGTTCCCTCTGCAGGAGCAGTAGATCTGGCTAAGGCTATAGGATTTTCAGTAGATAAAGACGGCTTCTATCAGGAAGCCCACCCCAAACTACAACCGATGGAAACCTTCGCGGCTGGAGTATATTTGGCTGGTGCCTGCCAGGGGCCCAAGGATATACCGGATACTGTGGCCCAGGCAAGTGGTGCCGCAGTTAAAGTATGCGGGCTTTTCTCCAAGCCTGAGCTGGCAACGGATCCTATGACTTCTGTTGTGGATGCCACTAAGTGTTCAGGTTGTGGATTATGTGTTCCTATCTGTCCCTATGGAGCAATTTCATTAAAGGAAAGAAAAGAAAGGGGCGGACACGGGCAGGGTCCATTTATTCGCCAGGTTGCAGAAGTAAACAGCAGCTTGTGTCAGGGATGTGGAGCATGTGTGCCGGCATGTAGAACTATGGCTTTAAATCTAAAAGGCTTTACTGATGAACAACTGGTAGCGGAGGTGGATGCACTGTGTCTATAGAGAGTTCAAAAGGATGGGAACCGAAAATAATAGTTTTTGCCTGTAACTGGTGTTCCTATGCAGCTGCAGATCTAGCAGGCTTGAATCACCTGGATTACCCTGCAGATGTAAGAATAATCAGAACGCCATGTTCAGGACGTATGGATCCTCTATTTGTAATGAGAGCTTTTAACCGTGGGGCAGATGGTGTCCTGCTGTCGGGGTGACATCCTGGTGACTGCCACTATGGTAGTGGCAATTATTTTAATCGCCGTCGGCAGTTGGTAATGAAAAACCTCATGCAGTATATAGGAATTGAAAGCGGTAGATACCAGACTTCATGGATTTCAGGAGCTGAAGGCCCCAAATTTGCAGAAACTATGAAAAAACTAGTAGAGGATGTTACTAAACTTGGCCCCAACAGAAAGCTGAGGGATGCACGATGAAAGAAATTACTAATAAGATAAAAGAAACTGCTACCAGGCTTTTTAAGGAGGGACAGGTTGATATATTTATGGCCTGGACTAAAGGAGACCTGCCTTTTCAGACCAAACCCTACTTTGCCAGGAGTGTAGATGATGTAGATAATATTATTTTTGATGAGTATTCTATTCATAATCTTTCGGGAACCTTGCTAAAATTCAGGGATGGGCAGGAAAAGATAGGCATAGTAGTTAAGGGTTGCGATTCTCGAGGTGTGGTAAGAATTCTCGAAGACAATCAGTTTCAGCGCGACCGTTTATATATAGTCGGAGTTTGCTGCCCGGGGATGAAAGACCCGCTGGTAGCCATGAAAAACTACTCGGGCTTTAATAATAAAAATAGCGCCGAGGGTATAGCTGCTAAATGCTTAAATTGTACCACCCCTAACCCGGTTATATACGATGAAATTATTGGCGAGGAACAGCCTCCCCATTTGCAGGGAGAACGTTTTGAGCAAGTTAACGCTCTAGAAAATATGAGCTATGATGAACGCTATAAATTCTGGGCCGATACATTCTCCACTTGTATTCGCTGTTATGCTTGTCGGCAGGTATGTCCTGCCTGTAATTGTCGTACCTGCATTTTCGATGAAATGAAACCGCAGTGGGTAGGCAGGGAAAATAATAGCACTGATAATATGATGTATCACCTGGTTAAAGCGTACCATATGGCAGGACGCTGTATTGAATGTGGCGAATGTGAGCGAGTATGTCCGGTAAACATCCCCTTAATGCTTATAAACCGGAAACTGGTCAAAGATGTTAACGAACTCTTTGGGTCATATGAAGCTGGGATGAAATACGAAGAAGGTGCTAAGCCGGCACTGAGCGTTTATAATGTAAACGATCCGGATAACTTCCTATAAGGTGAGGGGTGAGATAATGAAAATATTAAGTAAAACCAGGCTGGAAAACGTTTTTAATAAATTAAATGAGACGGCTGAAGTTTTTGTTCCCATGCAGCGGGGTGAACAAAGTGGATTTTACCCTTGGCAAACTTTTGCCGCCGGTAGTGATAAATTGTGGTTAGAAGCTTTGAATGTCTATCTCCCTCCTAAAAATGTAGTATTTCCTCAGACAGAAAGAATGTACAACATTAAACAGGAGGGTCAGGATGTAAAGATAGATGAAACTTATGAAGATTCTAAATCTAGGGTTATTTTTGGGGCACGTGCCTGTGATGTAAAAGGCATAACCTGTATGGATGATGTCTTCTTAACCCGGGGATATGAAGACAGTTTTTATAAAGCTAGAAGACAGGCGACAACAATTATTGCTAATGCATGTTATGCTCCAGGAATAGCCTGCTTTTGTTCCGCGATGGGTGTAAAATATGTTGACCCTGAAGGTGCAGATATTATTATCAGAGATATCGGCGATGGATATGTGTGGGAAACCATAACGGAAAAAGGTGAAATGCTAACTGCCCGGATTGCTGATCTCCTGGAGGAAAGGGAAGTAACTCTTCCAGAACCTAAACCTTTTCAGCAGGATGTCAATTACGATGGTGTAGCAGAGAAACTAAAAGGCATGTTTGAACATCCGTTGTGGGATAAGTTATCACAGACTTGTCAAAACTGCGGAATTTGTACTTATGTCTGTCCATCCTGTTACTGTTTTGATATACAGGTAAAGATGTATGGTAATGAGGGATATCGTTTCCGCTGCTGGGACTCCTGTATGTATGAGGAGTATACTCGGGAAGCAGGCGGAGGGAACCCCAGACCGGCTAGTAAGGAACGTTTCCGTAACCGGTTTTTGCATAAACTGGAGTTTTTTAAAGAGAGGTATGGGCATCCGCTCTGTACAGGCTGTGGAAGGTGTACAGTAGTCTGTCCTGCTGGAATTAGCATTGTTAAGATTATAGATGCAGTAAAGGAGGCAGATACTGATGCATAAATGTAACTGTGAACAGCCCTTAGTTCCCATCATGGTGGAAGTTATAGATATAAAAGAGGAAACACCTGATGTAAAAAGCTTTTTTGTAAAAAATATTGATAGTAATGGGGTACCTTTTAATATAGAACCTGGAAAATTGGCTATGGTTTCGCATGTGCCAGTTGGTGAAGGCATGTTTTCCTGCACCTGGCAGGAAGGAGACGAATACCTGCAGTTTGCCATCAAAAACGTCGGCCTCTTAACTGGTGAACTCCACCAAATCGAGGTTGGACAGAAGTTAGGCGTAAGAGGTCCTTATGGTAATGGTTTTCCGGTACAAGATTGTAAGGGAAAGAATATGCTCTTTATCGGTGGCGGGATAGGCCTAGCGCCTCTACGCTCTTTTATAAAATATTGCTTCAAAAATCGTGCCGATTACGGCAAAATAGATATTTTATATGGAAGCCGCAGTTATGCTGACCTTTGTTTTAAAGAGGAACTATTTGAACTCTGGCTGCAGGAGAAGGATACTCGGGTTCATGTAACGATTGATAATCCGGAAGAAGGCTGGGGAGGCCATGTAGGTTTTGTACCTGCCTATTTGGAAGAGATTAATCCTGCTACCGAGAATACGATCGCAGTTGTCTGCGGGCCTCCAATTATGATTAAATTTGTACTGCAGGCGCTAGAAAAAATGGGCTTTTCTGATGAGCAGGTTATCACTACTCTGGAAATGCGCATGAAGTGTGGGATAGGCAAGTGTGGCAGGTGTAATATTGGCAGTGAATATGTCTGCCTTGATGGTCCAGTGTATTATTTAAACCAGCTCAAACAACTACCGCCGGAATGGTAAGGAATGCGAATCACCGTTCTTATCATATATTTAATTGCATAAAAATTAATATAAAAAACCGGTAATTTGATATTAAAATGGTTAATAGCACATGTTAGAATAAATGCTGGAATAATGGAAACCAGGTAATAATAAAGGGAAGACGTTTGTCTTCCCTTTTAATAAAGAATATGAATAGTTAAAATATTGAATCGCCAAAGAGATAACCTAGATAAAAAACACCTACGATAGCAATGAAATGCAAGATCCACCATCCAGTCTGTAGAAAATTAAAGGTTCCCAGGTCGTAACCGTCCTCATGTCTTACGTTAGTATCTTCACTCATCGTACTCCTCCTTTGAGAATTAACCATAAATTATCCTTGAATTACTATTAGCTAAGAATAATATCTTTATACAAAATTGATAATAAAGTTTGACAATATGCGTTTTATCTATAAAATATATATAATCGCAGTCGTTGCACAATAGTGTGCACAACAAAGGAGGAACTTTGATGGTGTTACGCAGGGATTTACTTAACCCTACCCTGATAGATATTTTTGAGACATTTAAAATGGATAAAAATTATGTATTTGGTCAAGATAGCTACCTTGTTGATGAAGAGGGGATACGCTATCTGGACTTTATAGCTCAGTATGGTGCAATACCGTTTGGATATAATCCTGATTTTGTATGGGAAAAGCTGCAGGAAGTAAGAGAAAAGGGTATACCTTCTCTGGTCCAGCCATCCCTTCCTGGAGAAGCGGTTAAACTGGCTAATATGCTGGCAGAATGTACACCTGGAGATTTGTGCTACTGTACATTTTGCCAGAGTGGAACCGAAGCAGTCGAGGCTGCTATTAAACTGGCACGTTCGACTACTGGTAGAGAAATTATTATCTCTACGACTAATAGTTTTCATGGAAAAACATTAGGTTCATTATCTGCTACAGGTAAGGATTCATACCAGAAACCTTTCCGGGCCCCAGCTCCCGGGTTTATAAGAATTCCATATAATGATGTTGACGCTCTAAATGAAGCTTTTAACAAGTATGGAGATAATATTGCTGGTTTCATAGTGGAGCCAGTTCAGGGGGAAGGCGGAATTATTCTAGCCCAACCGGGGTACCTTGGCGCCGCACAGAAAATCTGTAATGAGCATGAAACAGTATTTATAATAGATGAAATTCAAACTGGTTTGGGGCGTACTGGTAGACTGTTTGCGTGTGAATACGAAGGGATTGAACCAGATATAATGCTGGTAGCCAAGGCGCTAGGAGGCGGAATCCTGCCAATAGGAGTTTGCATTAGTTCTTCCCAGGTATGGAATGATGATTTTGGCATGTTGCATAGTTCAACTTTCGCTAATAATAATGTGACTTGTGCTGTAGGTACTGCTGTTTTGGATAAGTTGCTGGCTGATAATCAAGAAGTAATAAAAGGAGTAGCGGAAAAGGGAGATTACCTGCTGCAGAAATTAAGCGATTTAGCTTTAAACTATCCAGATGTTATTAAAGAAGTTCGCGGCAAAGGACTTATGGCGGCCATAGAATTTAATGATTTAAGTGATTGTGGCTCCTATGATATGTCTTTTATAACTGACCAGGGTGGTTTTACCATACTATTGGCAGGATTTTTGTTAAATGTATACAACATCCGTCTGGCTCCTTATTTAAATAATTCTATGACTCTTAGGCTAGAGCCAACTCTGACGATTGCATATGAAGAAATAGATTATGTCATAAATGCTTTAGAAATGATATGTAAGATATTGCATTACCGGGATTATTCTCGATTATATAGGTATGTTATCGGTGATTACACTAAACCCGAAAAATTAACTGATTACCGTCCAGTAAGTCGCGAGACCGTATCATCCGATTTAGCAGAAGGAGAACAGGCAGCGCAAAAGTTTGCGTTTATTGTACATTATCCTGCTCCCGAAGATGTGATACTTAATAATCCTTCTTTCACTTCATTTACGCGAGATGAGCTGTATAGTTTCCTGGAATGGCAGAGCTCGACTTCCGAGCCTGGCGTTGTATGTCATATGCCTGCTATTAAGTCTTCCAACGGGGATATAGCTGAAGGATGGATGATAGGAGTACCTTACGGGGCCAGAGAATTAATGAATATGCCGAAAGAAGTTACAGTTGAATCCATTACTAAAGCTGTCGATATGGGACGTGATTTAGGTGCCAAAATTGTTGGCCTGGGGGCATTAACTTCGGTAGTGACCCGGGGAGGAAGAGCAGTTCAGGGAAGGGATGTAGCGATTACTAGTGGTAATAGTTTTACAACCCTGATGGCTATGGAAGCATTATTTTTGGGCGCCCAAAAGATGCATATGAACTTCGATGAAGTTCATGGAGCAGTTATAGGAGCAACTGGTTCGATAGGAAGGGCCTGCGCTATTATGTTAGCTGAACAGGTGCGCAATATTACCCTTTTTGGTAATCCGAACCATGTCACCAGTAGTAAAAACCGGCTGCAATCATTAATGCAGGATATGTTTGCGGAAGCCAGAACTAAACTAAGTACCGGATTGGGAGTGGCTGGCTGGCTTACTAATACTATAGATATGCTGCAGCAACGTAACACTAGTGAGTCAGAGGCTTATAGTAAGAGAATTTTATCAGACGAGGCTATCACTCTGGAGTTAATAGAAGATGTATGCCAATACCTGGGGATTAATTGTCCAGTAAAAATAAGTTTTAATATTGAAGAAGCGTTGCCCCAGTGTGACATGATTGTGGCAGCAAGTAATTCTCCTGAGTATCTAATATACCCCAGGCATTTATGCTCTGGAGCAGTAGTATGTGATGTGGCCCGACCTGCTGATGTAGCACCAGAATGTTATCAAAAACGTGATGATGTACTTGTTTTGGAAGGTGGTCTGGTGCAATATCCTGATAATATCTCCTTTGGCCCGAATCTAGGGTATCGCAATGGTGTGAGCCTGGGATGCCTTTCTGAAACAGTGCTGCTAGCCTTAGAAGGAGATTATAACGACTATAGTATCGGAATGAATCTTTCGCTGGAGACAATTGATTACCTGCGCCACCTGGGTAAAAAACACGGGTTCAGCCTGGCTGGTTTAAAAATGGGTAACCGTGAGATTAGCGACGAAGAAATAGAAGAAATATATCAGCACTC
>JAQWBP010000026.1:2260-10300 GCA_028706315.1 Syntrophomonadaceae bacterium | reverse complement strand
ACGCAGACTGCCGCAGACCTTAAGACTAACGCAGAATTTTTAATAGACGCTGATTTACGCTGATTATTATGACTTACGCTGATTTTCTCTTTTTTAATTAACAAAAATCTGCGGTAATCATAAAAAATCCGCGTGTGAACGTAGCGAACCCGCGTCTAATTAATAAAATAAAAAGAAATGCGATGCATTTCGACCGTAATTCAAAATTAAAGATTCACAATTCAAAATTACTTTTACTTTAAGTTTAAAAGGCATGCCAATTGGCATGCCTTTTATTTTCTCATTAAAGATGGAGGATTTGCCATTAATAGTAGGGAAAGATTATAATTACAATTTTTTTAACGTATTTATATTTTTTCGGGGGGTAATGCAATGGATCTTAAAGAAATTATAATAAAGAAAAACGGAAAATGGTATTTTGGGGAAGCGGAAATGTTTAGGCGTAAAATTCTAAAAATATTGGCTGAAAATATTGAGAAGGAAGCTGATGGTTCTTATTGTATTAAATTGGCAGATGATATTAATCCGATTACGGTTGAAGATGTACCATTTTATGCCACCGGGTACCAGGAACTTGAAGATGGAAAAGTAAAACTGATATTTCATGATCTGCAGGAGTTAATTCTGGATAAAGAAGTTAAGTTAACTTTAAAAGGCGATGTTCCCTATATATCATTCAGATGGGAAGCTGATACCAGGCTTAGCCGAGGAGTCTACTGGAAGTTGAGCGATTATTTTAACTTTCGGGATGACGAAGTCTATATTTTACCACCGGTAGCGAAACAGTGAGGTTATTACAGCCTGCTCATATGTGCTGGTCTGAATTGGGATTCATCTAATTTAAGTGTTTCATCAATTTCTTGCAGTACGCTATCGCGGTCTTCGGGTAATCTGCCGTTGGCATCACAGTAATTGGCGATATGATCGCTTAACAGCAGGCTGTCCTTACAATCCAGGTTTTCAACTAATGTGCGGACTTCGTGTAATGCCTGATGCGGGCTTAAAAGTTTAAATTGTCCAGACTGGTATTCAGCATATAGGGGGGTATTAGGCATAGGTACAAAAGTTCTTATTCTGATAAAATCAGGACTAAAAGAGCTTAGAACCCGGGCGCTGTTTATAGCGTGTTCTTTTGTCCTTTCCAGACCTCCTATACCAGTTAAATAATACTCACTTATTTCTATTCCCGCCTCTTTTAATTTTAATCCAGCACTAATAATTCCTGCAGAATCAGTGCCCTTTTTAATCCTTTCCAGCGTCAGGTCATCACCGCTTTCCATACCCGTATGAATCCTGCTCAGGCCATAATCTTTTAGTTGACGTAAATCTTCCAGGCTTTTCCTATTAACAAACCTGGCCGAACCATAAATAGTTATCCTCTCTAGATAGGGAAAAACAGTATGAGCGTATGCAAAAATTTGACATAAATGTTCTGTTTTCATTACAATGGTGTTACCATCAGGGAAGAAAATGGATTTGATGGATTCACCATAATAATCTCGCGCAGCAACTAGATCTTCTTTGATTTCTTCCACCGAGCGAATACGAAATTTTGTGCTTTTATAAAGTGGGCAGAATGTGCATTTATTATGCGGACACCCTATAGTAGCCTGAATTAAAAGGCTATAGGCTTCGCTGGGTGGACGATATATTGTGCCTTCATAACGCATATAACTAACCTCCTTTGAGCATTAGATTACCAAATATAGCAGTTTTTTAAAAGTAAGAACGGTAATTTACCAGTATTTTGTTTGAAACTGGTATACTTTATAGTATTCAGTAAATTACCAGTTGTTTAGAAGTGAAAAAACCGATATATTTAAAAAAAAGGAAACGATACTAGATCTTTAGCCACCCCTGATTGTGGGTTTGAAACAAATGGACAGATAGCTTTTTAAGCGGGCTTTACGGATTGGAGTGATGCTCATGATACCTTTTTCGAAACTGGAACGCTATGAGGGGAATGCGCACCTGTTTGAACTAGTTATGATGTCGGTTGTAGCGGCATATGCTGGCGAACCGCTGCATATCCATGCTGAAGGCTTAAGAGGTACAGGAAAAACGACTATTATGCGTGCTGCCAGAGGAATTCTTCCCCGAATAAAACGTATAAAGGGCTGTGTGTATAACTGTGACCCGACAAATCCTCATTGTCCGGAACACCGGGGTTTGAGTAAAGAAGAAATTAACAAAATAGGTGTAGAAGAAATTAACATGCCTTTCCTGGAGATTTCGCATTCAGCTAAAGTTGGTACAGTTGCAGGTAGTATTGATTTGGCAAAATTAACTGATCCAACCCATCCCGAAGCCCGTCTGTTACCCGGGTTGATACCCCAGGCACATAGGGGAATAATATTTATCGATGAAATAAACAGGTTGGCTGATACTTCGCCTGAGATTACAGATATATTGTTAGATGTTATGGGTAATAAACCTGGACATCTCCAAATTGAGGAAGCTGGGCTGCCAGCAGTGGAACTACCTATAAGCGTTTCTGTCTGGGCGGCATCTAATCCCGATGAGGATCCTGGTTCACTAGAAGAAATAAGACGACAGCTGTCCGACCGTTTTGATATGGTATGTTACATGGGCAGACCAGATTCAGTTGATGTTTTATCACACATGCTGGAGGAGAATTCTCACTTCAAGAAAATGCACGTTTATGGTCAGGAGATTAACGATGATGGCAATGAACGCTATCGTCGGGATATTTCCCAATGGTCACAAAATTATGAAAAAATAGAAATGCCAGATTTTCTACGTAATTTTATTGCCCGGTTATATATTAAGCATAATCTCGAGAGTATTCGGGCTATAGAAGCTATGCAGCAGGGTGCATTACTGCATAGTGTTCTCCGTGGTCGTGACAAGGTTTCCATCAACGATGTTATTGAAATGGTGCCCTTAGTTCTAAAACATCGCGTCGACGGCGATACACTAATTCGCTTAATTAATGATGTTGGCGTTAAAGGACCGAAAGATGGGATACTTAACTTTAAAGGTAGAAAAAATAGTAAGAACTCAAAAGATAATGATACTGAATATTTTCAGCAGAATGCCCGACCCCTTAAAGATATGAGCAGAGGGGAACTAATCAATACCGAAAAAAGTCTGACACCTGATGAATTCTAGCCAAAGGGGGTGTCGCGATGCTGGGGGAAGATACTAATGTAGACAAAGCGGCTTCAGTGGGGAATTATCTCAACCTGTACTTTGGGCAAGATCAGGGTGTCCGACTAGGGGAAAGTACCGTAGTAAGCCGCAAAGCCCATGCCAGGATGCCTGAGAAACGGGTAAAAGGCCAGATAAAAATACTTGTAAATCGAGATGCAGGTAAACAATTTCTAGACTTTGTCGATGTAGATCAGGTGGTGCATATTGATGTTTTTCATCAGCCCGGAGCCATAGATCCGCGTGATGTCGCTACAGTAATATTCCGGGCATTAGATGAGCACTTTTTGCAAAAAGATCCTCAGTTACAGTATGCTGAAGATGAACGTTTTAAAATGGTGAACGAATATGCCCATAAAATTTATATTGTAACTAACCAGGGGAAGGGAACCTTGTATGATCTTTTCCAGGATGTTGTAGCCCCTTTTAGAGAATCGGATGAAGGCTGGGATCATGTCCATTTACTTGCTCGGCTTAACCGGGCAGAATATTATTTAGTTTATGTTATTACTGAACAAGTTGAACAAGTAATTATCGCCAGCGGTACCAGGCTATCCAAAGTGCGTAATATAGTTCACGGCAATGAAAAACAACAGCAAGATAGTTATGCTGGATATTTAAAATTACCATGGAAGAGTTTTAAAGGACAACAGGGGTACCAACTGCCGGACAAAGAGTATGTAAATCAGCTTATACTAAAACTAGCTGAAAAATTCGGCGGAGTAGATGAAATTGAAGAATTTATGCAAAACTATGCGACTAATATATTTAAACGCAGGGGAATTGACCAGCAAAAAAAGCGCTGGGGTGATGTCGAACACGATATTGAACAACTAGAAGAATTAGGTTTAATAAAAAATACCCCGCTGGGTAAAGTACTGAGCAAGCAGGGTATTAAAATAAAAGACTATGTTATAAATCATAAATGTGAGCTTGAAACTGAAATAAGACGTAACACGCGTAGAATTCCAGCCGGGGGTAGCGGGCGTTATAAAAAAATCGGTAAAGTCGACCATAAAGCAGCGAGTATAGAATACACGAATCACCAGAAGACCATTAACAATTCCGGTAATTCATGGTCTGGCGACCTGGCTGTACCAGAAACAATTATTCAAGCAAGAAAAAATAGTTTCCTGCGCGGTGACGAGCGTTTTACTATTCAAAAAGAAGACTTACATTTTTATAAAAAGAAAAAATATGTACCTATAGATGTTTGTCTGTTAATTGATGCTAGTGGGAGTATGGCAGGTGATAAGCGTCAGGCAGCCTGTTACCTAGCCGAACATTTGCTGCTAACTGGTAAAGAGAAAGTGGCTGTAGTGACATTCCAGGAACGTAGCAGTAAAGTAATAGTTCCTTTTACCCGCAATCAGCATACTTTAAAAAAGGGATTGGCAACTATTTATCCTGCCGGGCTTACTCCCATGGCAGATGGGATAATGACAGCAGTAAATCTGATAAAGAACACGAGTGTGCGAAACCCGCTATTAGTAATGATTACTGATGGTATTCCTAACATACCACTCTGGACTCTGGATGCCCGTGCTGATGGTCTGGAAGCTGCAGCTAGGATACCGGAGAACAAGATGCGTTTTATTTGCATAGGAGTGGAATCAAATCGCTTTTATCTGGAAAAGGTGGTTAGTAAGGCAGATGGGGCATTATATCTAGTTGATGATCTAAATAAAGATAATCTTATTAACATAGTTAGGTGCGAGAAAAAGGCGATGATTGGCGATAGTAAAGAAATGACATTAAAATAAACAAAAGGTAACATGGTGACATTTTTCACCTAATTGTTTTTTAGATTGACATTGTTTGAAGTTTTCAGCTAAAATTATAGTAGAATCGAATAGGTAAAATGAACTACTTAGGTTAAAATCCGTAGTTTGCTTTAATAACTCCTCCTTCATAAAAGAGCACCTTTTGGTGCTCACTTTTTTGTAAATGGAATTTTATGGTCATATTTTTAAAACTCGTTTCGTATCCTATTAACAGGATATAAGGCAAAGGAGGGTTAAAATATGGCCAAGAAATTTATCAGTATACTTGCAATTGTTGTTCTGGCTATTTGTCTTATCAGTGGAGGCTGTTCACCTGATACGGATAAAGATCTTGAATCATGGAAAGAATTACTTAGAATGGATCGGGAGATAAAAGAACCAGATAAGTCAGATAGTGTAGCAGATAAAGTATTGACTGATAAACCTGATACGATTAAGGAAAGTGTAGATATTAAGCTTTATTTTGCTGGACCGAATGGCGGAAGTTTGGTTATGGAAAAAAGGACTGTTGAAAAAGTGGAGGGAATTGCGCGTAAGACGATTGAAGAACTTATTGCTGGACCGCAAACCCCGGAAAACCTGGCCGTAGTACCCGAAGGTACCAGGCTTCTCGACATTAATGTAAAACCTGATGGACTATGTATTGTGAACTTAAGTTCAGAAGCCAGGAAGTTAGATAATGAACACCAGGAAAAAATTATGATTTATTCTGTGGTTAATACATTGGGGCAGTTTCCTACCGTCCAAAATGTCTCTTTTATGGTTGATGGGGAACCCGTAGATCAAATCGCCGGGTACGTAGATGTTTCCGCTCCTGTTAGACCTGATTATAATCTGTAAAGCAATTAATATATACAACTTAATGATGCACAGCAAGATAGACGCAGATTTACGCAGATTTATATGATTGACGCAGATCTTTTTTATTAATAGTTGATAAATAGGTGCATTGCATTTTTCGTAAACTATTGAGAAAATAGAGGAAAAAATCAGCGGTAATCATAATAATCAGCGAGAATCAGCGTCTATTATTTGTAGCCGGGAAGTTTCTTAAGCATAGTGTCGCAGAAGTTTTTATAGAATATATCTAGCAAAAGTGATAAATTATTTAATGAATTGATTGGCAAAAAATTATGCTATCAAATTACTTGATTATATAGAGGTGTTTGTTTTGGGCAAAAATAGTCCCATAGGTGTTTTCGATTCAGGGGTAGGAGGATTAACTGTTGTTAAGGCCCTTTTAGAGGAGTTACCAGAGGAAAATTTTATTTATTTTGGTGATACTGCTAACGTTCCTTATGGTAACAAAAGTAAACAACAGTTATTTGAATATGCGCATAATATTATTAATTTCCTAATTAATCGAGGCGTAAAGGCTATAGTAGTCGCGTGTGGTACCCATTCATCCGTAACCCTGCCCGATATAGCTGATCAGTATTCTATACCTCTCCTGGGCGTTGTTAAAGCCGGTTCACGTTCAGCAACTAAAATCACCAATAATGGCAGAATAGGAATAGCTGCTACCAGCGCAACGGTAAATAGCCGTGCTTATACTAGAGAAATCCAGCAGACTAATCCGGACTATCAGGTTTTTGAAACGGCCTGTCCTCATTTTGTCCCCCTGGTCGAATCAGGTAATCTGGATGGGAAAGAAGTCAGGAATGCTGTCCAGGAGTACCTGGACCCATTAATGGATCATGGTATAGATACCCTGGTGCTGGGATGTACCCATTATCCTTTTCTAACACCAGTCATTAAGGAGTTTGTAGGTAAGGATGTTAACCTGATAGATCCATCCTATGAGACCATCAATGATCTTAAAGGAATTTTGGCCCGGCAACAACTTTATGCTGTCGGAAATGAAGAGCCTTTAAGAGAATTTTATGTCAGTGGTAATGATGATTCTTTTTATAAAGTAGGGAATTTATTAATCGGCAATGCTATTAGAAAAGTGAACAAAATAGTTTTGGATTAAAACTTCGTCCAGTTTGTAGGAGTAGATATGGACAAGTTCCTTTAAGGAGAAATTATGAGACTTACCATAATAGGTTGCTGGTCACCATTTCCTAAGACTGGTGAAGCCTGTTCAGGCTACCTAGTAGAAGGTAGCAGTACTAAGTTATTAATTGATTGCGGCCACTCGGTGTTTTCACAATTAGGTAAATATCTGGACTATACCAGGTTGGACGCTGTTATTATAAGTCACTTTCATCCAGACCATTATGCTGACCTTTATGCACTCCGTCATGCCATCCGGAGTGCAATTTATTCTCGCAGTAGAACTAGGCTTCTGGACCTTTTTATACCGGGGGAGCCGGTTTCTATGTTTAGCTACTGGTCAGAAGTACCTGAGTTTAATGTGATCAGGATAGAGGAAAAAACAGATAGCAGCATAGGGGAGATGAATTTAACTTTTTACCCGACTGTACATTCGGTACCAGGTTTTGGCGTTAAGATTACGACGGTTGAGGCCAGCCTTTTTTATACGGGAGATACTGCGTATCATGCTCAACTTGAAAATGGGGCAACTGGTGTTGATTTACTCCTGGCGGAGACTACTATGCTGGCAGCAGAAACTGAATATGCTATAAAAAGCGGACATATGACTACCCGGGATGTCGGATTTTTAGCCAGAAAGAGTTGCCCAGGCCTATTATTATGCACACATCTCTGGCCAGGATATTCGCGTGAACAGATTGAAACGGAAATTAGATCATTTTATACTGAAAAATTTATAATGGCCCGGTGTGGCATGCAGTTTACAATATAGTGTAAGCTGAATGCATAGAACTCGGTGTCAGAAGGATACTTCCCGAATCGTATAAACCAAATTGCAGCAATGGCATTATGCCAGGATACGGGTATAGTATCATGAATATAGAACTTGGGCAGAAGGGTAATAATATATACAATCTTGCTCTTAAAGGTATTAAAGGGTAAATTTATACATAGAAACTGTTTAACGGAAATATTTGTGGAGGTGGATTATGACAAGACCGAACGATAGATTAAATGATCAAATGCGGCCGGTTAATATTATTCCGGGCTTTACTAAGTATCCCGATGGTTCAGTTTTGATGGAGGC
>JAQWBP010000026.1:0-2160 GCA_028706315.1 Syntrophomonadaceae bacterium | reverse complement strand
TTTAACGGAAATATTTGTGGAGGTGGATTATGACAAGACCGAACGATAGATTAAATGATCAAATGCGGCCGGTTAATATTATTCCGGGCTTTACTAAGTATCCCGATGGTTCAGTTTTGATGGAGGCGGGTAATACCAGAGTGATATGCTCGGCAATGGTTGAAGATAAAGTGCCGCCTTTTTTAAAGGGGGCTGGCAGCGGGTGGATAACTGCCGAATATTCTCTACTGCCGTTTTCTACTGAAACACGAACCCAACGTGAAGCTACTAAAGGTAAAATAAGCGGCAGGACTTCTGAAATTCAGCGCTTAATTGGCAGGGCATTGCGTGCCGTAGTTGATTTGACCAAATTAGGGGAACGAACTATATGGATTGACTGCGATGTTATCCAGGCTGATGGAGGTACCAGGACAGCTTCTATTACTGGCAGTTTTGTGGCTTTATATCGAGCCTTAAAAAAGTTACAAGCAGCAGGTAAAATTGAGCAAATTCCCATTAAGGATTATGTTGCTGCCATTAGTGTCGGTATTGTTGATGGGGAAGAAGTACTAGATCTTGAATATGTTGAAGATTACAGAGCAGATGTAGATATGAATGTAGTTATGACTGGTAAGGGCGAATTTGTGGAAATACAAGGTACTGCAGAAGGGGAACCTTTTAGCAGAACGGAACTTGACTCTTTACTAAAAATAGCAGAAAAAGGTATCCGGGAACTGATTTCCTTGCAAAAGAGTATTATAGGAGAATAACACAAAAGAATGGACACAAAAGAATTATTATTGGCGACTAGAAATAGGAACAAGAAACGTGAGTTTCAGGAGATGTTCCAGGATTTTGGTATTAAGGTTATTAATCTAGATGATATAAAAGGTATACCAGCCATCGAAGAAGACGGCCAGTCATTTGCAGAGAATGCTATAAAAAAAGCCCTGACCACGGCAAAGTTGAGTGGGTTTACCTGTCTGGCTGATGATTCCGGCCTCGAAGTTGACATACTTGAGGGGCAACCTGGCATATATTCAGCCCGTTTTGCTGGTGAAGATGCAGATGATAAAAAAAACAATGAAAAACTGCTGCAGATGATGGAGGGTATTAAGCAAGAGCATAGAACTGCACGCTTTGTTTGTGTCATAGCTGTTAGTGACCCTGATGGCAACGTAGAGACGGTAGCAGGCACCTGTGAAGGAAGTATAGCTTTTTCACCGGTGGGGCAAGGAGGATTTGGCTATGATCCGCTTTTTATACCCACAGGTTATAAGCAAAGTTTTGCTGAGCTTTCTGCTGAAGAGAAAAATAGTATAAGTCACCGTGGCAAAGCTTTAAGCAAGATAAAGCCAATCATCAAAAAAGTTTTAGCTCTGTAGTATGCTTTTGATAAAAGGATGGAGTGGTTTTTTGCGTATTGCAGTAGCTGGTGATACTCACGGACGTATTGAAAAAATAACTAAGGAGATCACCGGACAGAAAGTGGATCATTTATTTTTTACCGGCGATTTTTATAGTGACGCTAAAAGGATTGCCTATCATGCAAGGGTTACTTTTAATGCTATAGCGGGTAATTGTGATTCAGGTAATACCGAGCGTTATGAATTGCTAATTAACATGGCTGGGAAAAACTTCTATCTTATTCATGGTCATCAATATAACGTAAAGCATAGTTTGAATAATTTATACTACCGGGGCAAAGAACTTGAGGCTGATGTTATTCTGTTCGGCCACACTCATGTTCCACTCTGTGAAAAAATAGATGATATTTGGTTTATTAATCCCGGTAGCCCGTCACGACCCCGTTTACCCAGTCCGGGCAGTTATGCTTTGCTGGATATTGATGAAAATGCTTTTTCTCCCCGAATTGTTTTGTTATAGCTGCTACACATTTAACAGCTAATGCGCTATAAGATAGACGCAGATTTTCGCTGATTTTTATGATTACGCTGATTTTTCCCCATTATTTTTCAATAGTTTATAAAAAATCTGCGTAAATCATAGCGATCAGCGATAATCAGCGTCTATTCTTACTCCGCAGTACGCTAAATGTGCGACATAAATATACTGTATACACTAAATAGTATATGCTTGTGAAAATTTAAATTTATGAAAGCCTTGAAATTATAAACAGGAGTTTGCTATAATCTGAGCCAGAGAGATAGTAAACAAAAA
>JAQWBP010000025.1:20744-31010 GCA_028706315.1 Syntrophomonadaceae bacterium | reverse complement strand
AGAGAACATAATTTAAAAAATATAGATGTTAAAATCCCCCGGGATAAATTGGTGGTTTTTACGGGAGTATCAGGCTCGGGCAAATCGAGTCTGGCTTTTGACACGATTTATAGTGAAGGGCAGAGAAGGTATGTTGAGTCTTTATCGACTTATGCCCGGCAGTTTCTAGGACAGATGGACAAACCTGATGTGGATTATATAGAAGGTCTGTCGCCTTCTATTTCGATTGACCAGAAGTCAACTTCGAATAATCCGCGTTCAACTGTGGGGACAGTTACGGAGCTTTATGATTACCTGAGGTTGATGTTTGCTCGGGTAGGTAGGCCGCATTGTCCTAAATGTCATAAGCCGATCCAGCGGCAGACGGTGGACCAGGTGGTTGATACTCTTTTAAATCTAGAAGAGGGAAGCCGGATTAAAATCTTGGCACCTGTGATTAAAGGACAAAAGGGTGAACATCGGAAGGTATTAAGCAGTTTATTTAAAGATGGCTTTGTCCGAGTTTTTGTTGATGGTTATGAGTATACTGCTGATGAAGAAATTAATCTGGAAAAGAATAAAAAGCATGATATAAGTGCGGTCGTAGATCGGTTAGTTATTAAAGACGGGATACGCAGTCGGCTGGCCGAATCGCTGGAGCTGGCTTTTGAATTAAGCGAGGGTACGGTTAATGTGCAGCGTCTCACCGGCGACGGGGAAGAGGAAATGCTTTTTAGCCGTGATTTTGCCTGCCCGGATTGCAGTTTTAGTCTGCCGGAGTTAAGCCCCCGGATGTTTTCTTTTAATAGTCCCTTTGGAGCCTGCACTGAATGTGACGGACTGGGAGAAAAAAAGGAGATAGATCCGGCGCTAGTTTTGGAAATGGATATGAGCCTGGAAGAAGGGGCGATAATTCCCTGGTCTAATAATTTTTATACTTATTATCATCAGGTTTTAGCCGGGATGGCCGAAAAACACAAGATTCCTATGGATCAGCCGTTAGAAGAACTTAGCCAGCAGCAAATAGATCTTATTTTATATGGTACTGGTGATGAGCGGTTTAAAGTAACTTACACTAATTCGTATGGGGAGACTAATACTTTTCGCTCCAGTTTTGAAGGCATAATAAATAACCTTAATCGCCGCTTTCGTGAAACTAAGTCAGATGTTACCCGGGAGGAAATAGGGAAGTTTATGACTTCGAATTTGTGCCCGGTCTGCCAAGGTAAAAGATTGCGGGAAGAAATTCTCTGGGTATTGATAGGCGGCAAGTCAATAAATAGTGTTACTTCTATGTCAATTAAAGACGCGTTGGCGTTTTTTACTGGCCTGGAATTAAGTGAGCGGGAAGCTTATATTGCCAGCCAGATAGTAAAGGAGATTAAGGAGCGGCTCAAATTCCTGGTGGATGTCGGACTTGAATACCTGACCCTGGACCGTGCGGCGGGGACTCTGTCTGGCGGGGAAGCCCAGCGTATTCGCCTGGCCACCCAGGTTGGTTCCAGCCTGGTGGGAGTTCTTTATGTACTCGATGAACCGAGTATAGGACTGCATCCGCGAGATAATAACCGGTTATTGACTACTCTCAAACGTCTACGTGATCTGGGCAATACTGTGGTGGTGGTAGAACATGATGAGGATACCATGCGTAGTGCTGATTATATAGTAGATATCGGCCCTCGGGCTGGAGTTCATGGTGGTGAGGTGGTGGCCCAGGGCAGTATGGAAGATATATTGGCTGCGGAAAAATCTCTGACCGGCATGTATCTATCTGGCAAAATGGATATAGAGATACCTGCTGCCCGCCGGGAGGGGAATGGAAGGAAACTGGTGATTAGAGGGGCCAGGCAGCATAATTTAAAAGACATTGATGTGGAAATTCCGCTGGGTAAAATGGTGCTCATTACTGGAGTGTCAGGCTCGGGGAAAAGTACGTTAATGGAAGATATTATTTACCCAGCTCTGATGAAAAAGCTGCATGGGGGCAGGCACCGCCCGGGGAAATTTAACGCCATGGAGGGCGCGGAAGCCATTGACAAGGTAATTAATATTGACCAGTCACCTATTGGACGAACCCCGCGCTCGAATCCGGCTACTTATACGGGGGCATTTGATGGCATAAGGGAGCTTTTTTCTAGTACTGCTGAAGCCAAGATGCGCGGCTATAAACCGGGTCGGTTTAGTTTTAATGTTCGGGGCGGCCGCTGTGAAGCTTGTTCTGGTGACGGGATTATTAAGATAGAAATGCATTTCTTACCTGATGTTTATATACCGTGTGAAGTGTGCAAAGGTAAACGTTATAACCGGGAGACCCTGGAAGTAAAGTATAAGGGGAAAACTATTGCGGATGTACTGGCCATGACGGTCGATGAAGCCGTAGATTTTTTTGAAAATATCCCGAGAGTATTTCGCAAGTTTAAGGTTTTACAAGATGTAGGGCTGGGATATATGCAGCTGGGGCAGGCGGCGCCTACTCTTTCCGGGGGTGAGGCTCAGAGGGTTAAGCTGGCTACTGAGCTGGCTAAACGTTCTACGGGCAGGACTTTTTATATCCTGGATGAACCTACTACTGGTCTGCATAAAGATGATGTGAAACACCTGCTGGGCGTTCTGGGCCGTCTGGTGGATAACGGGAATACGGTATTAATTATTGAGCATAATCTGGATGTAATAAAATCGGCTGATTATATTATTGATCTGGGTCCCGAGGGGGGAGAAAACGGCGGCCAGATAGTAGCCCAGGGAACCCCCGAGGAAGTCGCCCAGAACCAGAAGTCTTACACGGGCAGATACCTTAAGGAAATTTTAAATTTTGAATAATTCAACGCGGATACCGCGGATTTTATAGACGCTGATTACCGCTGATCATTATGATTTTCGCTGAATTTTTTTAAAGACGCAGACTAACGTAGACTTTTATTTTAATAGCCACGGATGACACGGATTTTATTTTTATAGACGCAGATTTGCGCGGATTTTATATGATTAACGCTGATTTTAATTTTTTATTTTATTTAGGTAAGGCCTAAATTTTCGATGGGGACAGTCTTTTTTGGTATTAGTTATGTTATCTGAGAGAATTAAGGGTTAACCCTTAATCCTTTTACCAACAAAGCTTATGTTAATCTAAAGAAAAAAATCAGCGTAAATCATAATAATCCGCGCAAATCTGCGTCTATCAGATCCGCGGAAATCCGCGTTGAATTATGAAAATCCAGGAAAACGTTAGTTTTCAACCACAATTATAATTTTACAGGGGTGGTGAGTTTATGAAGGAACGTTTGGGTAGTGTGCCGCTTAAGCCGGGGGTATATTTGTATAAGGATAAAGAGGATAAGGTAATATATGTAGGTAAGGCTAAAGCCCTGCGTAATCGTATGCGTTCCTATTTTCAATCGAATGATAAGCTGCACCCTAAAGTAAGGGCCATGATGAATCGAGTGGCGGATTTTGATTTTATTGTTACTAATAGTGAAGTAGAAGCCCTGATTCTGGAGAATAATCTTATTAAAGCTTATAAACCGCGCTATAATATTGAACTGCGTGATGATAAAACTTATCCTTATCTTAAAGTTACGACTGGGGATGAGTTTCCCCGGGTTTGCATCACGAGGGAAAAAAAGGATGGGGTTTCCAGGTATTTTGGACCATATACTGATGTAAATTCATTAAGGGAAACTTTAAAAATATTAACGGGGGTTTTTCCTCTGCGTACTTGCCGGACTTTGAAAAAACAACCACGCGCCTGTCTGAACCGGGATATTGAAAAATGCCTGGCTCCCTGTGCCGGGCTGGTGTCAGCTGAGGAATACCGGGAAACAGTAGAAGCACTTATCAACTTTATGGAAGGTAATTCCCGCGAACTTCTCCATTCACTGCAGGAGCAAATGCAGGAGGCCTCTAGCCGGCTGGAGTTTGAAAAGGCAGCCCGGATTCGTGATAAGATAAATAGTATTAAAAAAATCGGTGAAAAACAGAAGATTAATTTTGAAAATCCTTATGATATAGATGTTATCGGGATGTTTTCGGGTGAAAAGAGAAGTTTGGTGTTAGTTTTTAAAATCCGGTCTGGTCGCATAATCGCCAAGGATACTTTTTGGCTAAACCGGGCTATTAATGAAGAAGAGGCAGAGCTTTTGGAGTTTTTCCTCAAGCATTATTATGATGAGAATTTTGATATCCCGGCAGAAGTTTTAATGAGTCAACTGCCAGCTGAGTTGGAACTGGTGGAAGAATGGCTGCGGACGAAAACCGGGTATAAGGTAACCTTACGGGTTCCACAGCGCGGGAGTAAAAAGGATATGCTGGATATGGTGCTGGATAATGCCACCTTGTTGTGGGAGGAAAAACAGCAGCAGGAAGCGGGTAACACCAAAGCCTTAGTCCACTTAAGCCAGGTTTTAAACCTGGAGGTTGTGCCGGAAAGAATAGAATGTTATGATATTTCACACTTGGCAGGCGAGGAAACCGTCGCTTCCATGGTGGTTTTTACCGGAGGGATGCCGGACAAGAAGGCTTATCGCCGTTTTAAGATTAAAACGGATCAGAATAATGATTATGCATCTATGAGTGAAGTAATAGGCCGCCGGTTTAAGGAAGCCCGCCAGGGGAATGCGGCATTTTTGCCGGAACCAGATTTGATTATTATCGACGGGGGGCTAGGCCAGGTTAATATTGCTAAAAGAGTTTTGGATGAACTGAGAGTGGATATACCCGTTTTCGGATTGGCCGAAAAACATGAAGAAATATTTACCCCGTCGGTGGGTGAACCCCTGCGCCTTTCCCGTCGAGATGACGGGCTTAAACTCCTGCAGCGTTTAAGGGATGAAGCTCACCGTTTTGCTATAGAGTATAATCGCAAGCGCCGGGAGCGTAAGATAAGAAGTTCTGCCTTGGATAGCATCGCAGGTGTAGGAGAAAAGAGGAAAAAGGCTCTTTTAGCTCACTTTGGGTCGGTAGCCAGGATTAGGCAGGCAGCAGTTGATGAAATTAGCCTGGTGCCAGGGATGAACCGGAAAGTTGCGCAGAATATTTATAATTATTTTAGGGAAAGAAATAATTAATCAAGGATTTTCTCGGTGAAAAATCGAAATTAATAACAATAGATGTTACAATAATGTCAAATAAGTCATTATAATAATAAGTTTTAGTGTGAGGTTTGGAAACTGTGCGGATTTATGGGTTACGAGAAAGGAGGCATTATAATGATACAGGGTTGGATGCTCAGGTGGGTACTTAATATTTTAGCACTAATTTTAACTGCGGCAATTTTACCAGGTTTTCAGCTAACAATCTGGGCAGCAATTTTAGGTTCGCTTTTCCTAGGAGTAATCAATGCTATTATACGTCCTCTTTTGTTAATTCTTACTTTGCCTCTGAATGTCATAACATTGGGGTTATTTACTTTTGTTATTAATGGTTTTATGCTATGGATAACGTCAATTACTATAAGGGGATTTGATATTAACGGTTTTGGCTGGGCAATCGTCAGTGCCCTCCTCTTTAGTTTGATAAGCTTTGTTATTAGCTATTTTGTGGAAGACAGGAATTTTAATTGGCGATAAAAATAAAAAATTTATTCTTTTTATAATAATCAGCCGGGCATCAGCTCGGCTTATTTGTAAACTTATTTATAATAAAAATGCGCAAGCATTTTCTCATTAATTAAAAATTGATTCCACTGCGGAAACCCCTAAACTGCCTGTTTGAATGCATAAATATGTAGAGCGACGTTAACGGAGCATGGTAGTACCCTGGGGCATCACCGATGTTCGCTCCGCTCACAATTAGGGACAAAACACCCTGCGAAGGCGCCGCAGCGGAAGGGGGCGAGCGACATGGACGTCGCGAGCGGGTATACCCATAGGGCACAACTGATATTCGCATTCGCTCACCATTAAGGTCGCTGAACACGGATGTGAATATACCCGGTACCCCTGGAGCTGCAAGACAAGCAGATGGTGTTTCCCATGCGGAGAGTAGTCGCCGGAATATTTATGCATTCAAACTAACGCTGTATAACTTTTTGCAGGGGAATCAAAATTAATAATTAGTATTAAGTACATTTAGTAAGGAATGATAAGATGTCAGTGAAACTAGTGGCGATTGATTTGGATGATACTTTACTTGACTCTGGTTTAAAAATTTCCCCTGCCTGTGTAGCTGCAATTGAAGCAGTACGGGAAAAGGGGGTACTGGTGACTCTGGCTACTGGCAGGATGTTTCAGTCGGCTTTACGATATGCCCGGCAGTTAGAGATGGATATCCCCCTGATTACATACCAGGGGGCTCTAGTAAAAAACTCAAGATCAGATGAGGTTCTATATTATAAACCGGTTCCCGCCGATATGACCATAGAGGTAATGGACTATTTTAAACGTGAAGGGATTCATTACCAGGCCTACTTTAATGATCAACTTTATATGGAGTCTCATACTGAAGAAGGGAAGTATTACTGTAATCTGGCCGGAGTGGAAGCAGTAATGGTTAAGGATCTTATCGAAACAAGTCGGGAAAATGAAACTATGAAAGTACTGGCAATTACCGAAAATGAAAGTTTACTCCTCGAGATGGAGATTGAGTTAAGGAATATGTTTGGGAAGAAACTCAATGTTACGCGTTCGAAACCGTTTTTCCTGGAAGTTATGGATCATCTGGCTAATAAGGCAGATGCGCTGCAGGTGGTAGCCCAGCATTATAATATTGACCGTAAGGAAGTTATGGCAGTAGGTGATAGCTATAATGATCTGGCGATGATCGAATGGGCCGGTATAGGAGTGGCAATGGGGAATGCCCGTGATGCGGTAAAAGAAGCGGCTGAATTTATTACTGCCTCTAATGATGAAGAAGGGGTAGCTGAAGCCCTGAAGAGATTCGTACTGCTGTAAACGGGGAGATAATATGGCTATAAAATTAGTTGCTATCGACCTTGATGATACCCTGCTTGATGCCAGGCATCGTATTTCAGAACAATGCATCACTGATATTCGCCGGGTACGTAATAAAGGGATACATGTAACCTTGGCAACTGGTAGGATGTACCAGGCAACACTTCCCTATGCACGCCAGCTAGCTCTTGATATACCGCTGATTGCTTACCAGGGGGCACTAGTTAAGAGTTCTTATTCCGGCGAAGTCTTCTATTACCAGACGATTGCTACTGAACTGGCACTTGAATTACTGATTATGCTTAAGCAAAGCGGCGTAAGCTGCTACCTGTATTGTAATGACACCCTTTACCTAGAAGAATTAAATGATGATGCCAGGTATTATGCCCGGGTAACTAATATTAAACCCTGCGTGGTGCCGAGGCTGGAAGATACTTTGCAATTATACGCAGCTACTGAGATTATGGTAGTAACAAATGAGCCGGAAGATACGGATAAAATAGAGGCTTGTTTAACTAGTAGGTACGGTAGTAAACTGCATATTACCCGTTTTAAAGATAGGAACCTGGAGTTAATGGATAGCCGGGCGACTAAGGCTAATGCGCTGGAGGTTATTGCTAGCCATTATAATATTAAAAGAGAGGAAGTTATGGCTATCGGTGATGGCTATAATGATTTGCCTATGATTAAATGGGCAGGCATAGGTGTAGCCATGGGGAATGCTCCTGATATAGTTAAAGCAGCAGCCGATTATATTACTCTATCTAACGAAGAAGAGGGCGTATCAGAGGCATTGCGGAGATTCATACTTGTAGGGGATGGTGATTGACGCAGTTATAAAGGTCTGCGGCAGTCTGCATCCAAAAAAGATCCGCGTATATCCTATAAAACCCGCGATATCCGCGTTGAATCTATCAACGGGAGGGCGTTCGATTGGCTGAGTATATTATTGGGGTTGATCTGGGAGCTACTAAGATATTAACTGGAATAGCTACGCCAGATGGGAATATACTTTTTAAAAATAAGGTACCTACCCTGAGCAGCCGGGGGGCAGCTGATGTTTTGGACCGGCTGTGTAAGAGTATCGAAACTGTTGTGCAGCAGGCAGGTGTAGATTTTAACCAGATCAGCGGCATTGCGGTGGCGACTCCTGGGCCTTTTGCTTACCCTGAGGCCATAGTCAGGGATTCGCCTAATCTAGAGTGGGATTATGTGCCGATTAAGGAAGAGTTAAGCAGAAGGTTAAAAAGAGATATAATAGTAGATAAGGATACGAATATGGCAGTCCTGGGCGAGTATTATTTTGGGCAGAATAAACGTTATAAGCAAATGTTATATATTACTGTAAGCACGGGAGTTGGTGGTGGAATTATTATTGATGGCCAGCTGTACCGCGGGGCTAACGGTGGCGCAGGTGAATTCGGGCATATGGTGATCAGCCCGGATGGTCCCCGATGCGGTTGCGGGCACAGGGGATGTCTGGAGGCTCTGGTTTCCGGTACGGCGATGGAACGGGAGGCAGCTGAGCTGATTCTTCAGGGACACGGACGGGGCATTCTAGCCTGCAGTGCAAATGGCCAGGTAGGGGTTAAAGAGATTGGTATAGCTGCCCGGAAAGGTGATTCGGAGGCCAGGGATTTAATAAATAGGGCTAGTCAATATCTGGCTACAGGTATGGCTAATTTGGTTAATATTTTTAATCCGGAGATAATAGTATTGGGGGGCGGGGTTGCGTTTGGATTAAGTGATTTACTTATCGAGCCAACAACTGCTTTTTTACATAAAAATATTTTTAGTTTGCACCAAGAAATATTAAAAATAGAATTAAGCAGATTGGGGGAGGATATAGGACTTTTCGGCTGTATAGCTGCAGTTTTACATAATGGCAAAGGACTGTAGCTGTTTAAAGGAGCCGTAAAAATAAATGGCAGGGGGTATTAGCATGAATATGGATTTAACCGCGGAGAAAATGATGGGCTTCTTATATGAGCTGCCTACCCAGTTTGAGGAAAGCCTGAGGATGAATTTCGATTTTGTGCCTGATTACCAGAAGGCTTATCGCAATATATTAGTAACTGGCCTGGGGGGTTCAGCGATAGGAGGAGACATAGTACGCTGCTATGCACAAAACAAAGCCCGAATACCAGTTATTGTTAACCGTGATTATGATATCCCTTCTTTTGTTAATAAAGATACTCTAGTTCTAGCCGTTAGTTATTCGGGTAATACGGAAGAAACCCTGAGCGCTTATTTGCAGGCACGTGCAAAAGGGGCATCTATAATATGTGTAACTAGCGGGGGGAAACTGGCCGCAGAGGCTAGTAATCATGGTTATGGGATCGTAAGAGTACCAGCAGGTCTGGTACCTCGTGCTGCGACCGGGTATCTGTTTGCGCCTATGGCCTTGCTGCTGGAGAAAATGGGCATTTTACTAGGTGTTCAGGCAGAACTTGAGGAAACAGTAGAGGTACTGAAACAAAGACGCGAGTTATTAAACCCTCGGGTTACTATGCCCGAAAACGCGGCCCGGATGATAGCGGAAGAGATGAAGGATGCTATACCAGTAATCTGGGGCTCTACTGGTTTGCCCGAAGTTGCAGCTCTGCGTTGGAAAGCCCAGATTAATGAAAATGCGAAAAGCCCTGCCTATTATAATGTTTTTCCTGAATTAAACCATAATGAAATTGTGGGTTTTGAAGTGCCAGAGGAGCTATTAGCTCAAATGGTTATTGTAATATTGAAAGATGAAAATAATAATGAACGGATTAAGAAACGGATGGAGGTAACCAGCGGACTTATCAAGGATAAGGTTAAGAATGTTATCGAGGTCAACAGCATCGGAACATCTTCGTTAGCCCGTTTCTATTCCCTGGTTTACACTGGTGATTACACTAGTGCTTACCTGGCTCTAGAATACGGAATTAATCCTACTCCCGTACCAGTAATTGATTATCTTAAGGCCGAACTGGCTAAATCATAATTTCTATAAATTAACTCAACAAGAGTGCCCATACTTCTGTTGAGTTTTTTTCTGCCCGCCTTTAGCAATATGTAATTTCCCCAAATGGTTATATTAATAGTAAATACAAAAAATTCAACGCGGAGTCCGCGGATTATTTTGACGCAGACTCACGCAGAATTTTTAGACGCAGATTATCGCAGATTGTTTATGATTCACGCTGATTATTTTTCTTTATATTATTACGTGAGCTTTGTTAGGAAGAGGCTTAAGGGTTAACCCTTAAGCCTCCCAGAGGAAATTCCTGGTACCAGAAAATATATCTTAAAAATTTAGGCGCAGCCTAAATAAAATAAAAAAGTAAAAATCAGCGTTAATCATATAAAATCTGTGTAAATCTGCGTCTATCAAAATAAAATCCGTGGCTATTAAAAGTCTGCG
>JAQWBP010000025.1:13660-20644 GCA_028706315.1 Syntrophomonadaceae bacterium | reverse complement strand
CTGGATATTTCATCGGAGATAATTGCAGAGTTGGATATTTTAATTGCCGGGCTGCATCCCTATACATTACCGACTTCAGTACAAGACGGCTGGGGCATTTTTGTGCAGAATTCTTTGCGCCATCTGGGTAAAGGCCAGCAGGAAAAAGCTATTAATGCTAATACGAAAGCGTGTGCAGCCGCCATATATAATAACCCGGAACTTGACATACTCTCCCATCCAGGCCTATTTTTTACCATAAATGTAAAAGAGGTGGCGGAGGCCTGTGTCAAAAACGAGGTATTGTTTGAAATAAATTGTGCGCATAAGCACCCTGATATTTCTGCTATAATGGAAGCAGACAAGGTAGGAGTTGACTTTATAATTAATAGCGACGCTCACTTCCAGGAAACGGTAGGATGCCTTGATTATGGTAGCCAAGTAGTGGAAGAACTGGAAATTGAACCCCAGCGGGTGGTAAATTGGGAGTTTGGGGGAGGCTATTCAGAATGGTGCAAAAAACGCAAAATCTACACATACTCATAATAACCGGACTTTCGGGAGCAGGTAAAACCCAGGTAATGAACTGTCTGGAAGATCTGGGGTATTACTGTGTGGATAACCTGCCACCAGTACTGCTTAATAAATTTGTCGAATTAAGCCTGCAGTCGGAAGGCAGCGTTGATAAAGTCGCGCTAGTCATTGATGTAAGAGGGGGAGGCTTTTTCGAGGACCTCAATGAAGCTCTTGATGACATGGAACAAAACGGGCTGATTTATGAAATACTTTTTTTAGAGGCGTCAGATGAGGTTCTGGTACGGCGCTTTAAAGAGTCACGGCGCCGGCATCCACTGTCTGAACAGTTGAGATTGCTAGAAGCTATACAGGTAGAGAGAAATATGCTGGAGGAGCTCAGGGGCCGGGCTAACCTGGTCATTGATACTTCCTACGTTACCCCCAGGGAGTTAAACGATAAGTTAAAGAGTCTATATAGTGAACGTAAATCTGGCGGCTTTTCGGTTAATGTTATTTCCTTTGGTTATAAAATGGGTATACCCCTGGATTCCGATATTGTAGTGGATGTTAGATTCCTGCCTAATCCTTTCTATGATCCGGTTATGAGAAATATGACCGGAGAAGATAGAGAAGTAGTTGAATATGTTCTTGGTTCGCCAGTTACCAGGTCTTTCACCCGCCGGTTTTTAAATTTACTGCGTTTTCTGATACCACATTATATTAGTGAAGGAAAAACTAATTTAGCTATAGGGATAGGATGTACTGGAGGTCAGCACCGCTCGGTGGTGCTGGCTGAATATACAGGAAAACAGCTGGGCAAACTGGGATATAATGTGATTATCAGGCATAGAGATATTGCTAAGCATAAACTGGATATTGCTAAGCGCAAACTGGAGGAATAAATGGAAACTTCAGTATATGAACCCCGGATTGTAGTTATAGGCGGGGGGACAGGACTTTCAGTTCTTTTAAAAGGGCTAAAAAAATATACTACACGCTTAACAGCAATAGTGACCGTATCTGATGATGGTGGCAGTTCAGGCCGGTTGCGGACCGAAATGGGGGTATTGCCGCCAGGTGATATTCGTAATTGTCTGGTAGCTCTTGCTGAGACAGAGACGCTTATGGATAAGGTATTCCAGCACCGGTTTCAGCAGGGGAGTCTTAAGGGTCATAACCTAGGTAACCTTTTGCTAGTGGCGATGACGGAAATTACCGGGGATTTTGTTTCTGCGATAAGGGAAGTAAGTAAAGTTTTAAAAGTCCGAGGCAAAGTTATCCCTGCTACCCTGGAACATGTCGTCCTGGGTGCAGTTATGAGTAATGGTTCTGTAATTACGGGAGAAACTTCTTTAAGAGATTATGGGGACAAAATTGTTGAATTATTTTTGATTCCGGAGAAGTGTATGCCCGCACCAGAAACCCTTGATGCCATAAGGGAGGCTGATGCCATAGTACTTGGACCTGGGAGTCTTTATACCAGCATACTTCCTAACCTCCTCGTAGATGGCGTTGCCGAAGAAATAGCTAATGCGAAAGCGCCGGTCTTTTTTGTAAGTAATATTATGACGGAAAAAGGGGAAACTGACGATTTTGATGCGGCTGACCATATTGGTGTTATAGTTGATCATGTTAAGAGGCAGATTGTTGATTACGTAATTGTTAATTCCGGCAATATTGATCAAGAGCGTTTAAACCGCTACCAGGAAGAAAAAGCTATACCAGTAGGAGCTGCCCGGCAGAAGATTAAAGATATGGGCATGAAAATCATTGAGGCAGAACTGGTATCAGATGATGATGTCGCCTGGCATGATTCTGATAAACTGGCTAGAATTATTATTAACCAGCTAACCTAATAAAAATGTCAGGCAGTTTGTAGAGTTATTTTAGTCGAGGGAGTATTATGAGTTTTTCGAATGATGTAAGAAATGAGTTGGCCCGTGTAATGCCCGAAAAAGAGTGCTGTGCCAAAGCTGAGTTGTCAGCATTACTAGCAGTAAGCGGCATATTCTTGCATAAAGGCAGCCGGGAATCAATTTTTACAACTACCATCGAGAATGCAGCAACTGCTCGTAAAATTTTTAAACTAATAAAGCAGACATACCATCTCCAATCATCTGTAAGGATGGGCACCCGGAGGAGATTTCAGAAATCCAGAGTATATGAAGTTAATACATTTCTTGAACAAGCGGGACTACAAGCTTTACAAGAATTAAATATTATTGATAGCAATTTAAAAATAAAGCATGAAATACCGCGGAGTCTTACTAGTAAAACATGCTGTAAAAGGGCTTACATAAGGGGTATATTTTTAAATAGAGGTTTCGTTAACCGGCCTGAGGGTACTTATCACCTGGAAATAATTTTTAATCAGGGTAAACTGGCCGGGGAGGTACAAAAAATGCTGGAGACATTTAATCTCCAGGCACGCATAATAGAACGAAAAAATAATCTCGTATTATATCTTAAAGAGAGTGAGCAAATAGTAGATTTTCTACGTGTGGTGGGGGCTAATAACGCCCTGCTCGATTTTGAAAATGTCCGTATTTTAAAGTCCATGCGCAACCATGTTAATCGCCAGGTGAATTGCGAGACGGCTAACTTATCTAAAACGATTGATGCTTCTATCAGGCAAATTGAGTTGATTAAGAACTTAATTAAAGATAATGGTTGGGATAATTTATCCCCGGAGCTTAAAGAGTTAGCCACGCTGAGGATTAATTATCCAGATAGTACGTTAAAGGAACTAGGGACTATGCTTAATCCGCCTCTCAGTAAATCTGGTGTGGCTTATCGTATGCGCAAGCTAGAAAAAATGGCCGAAGAGCTGGGGAATAATTAAAGAATTAATAGCTAGAAGGACATATATTTTTACGTGTTGAATATTATATATAAGGCCTATAAGGGGGGACATGCATGAGGCTGACACATGATGTATTTCTTGAACAGCAGCAAAAACTTCTTATGACACCTGAATTACGGCAAGCAATTGCTATTTTGCAGATGTCCACCCTGGAGTTGACCGAATATATCCAGAGAGAGCTAGAAGAAAATCCTTTCCTTGAAGAAAAAGAGGTAGAAGATCCAGGGGATGATCAAAGCTCAGATGAAGAGACAGATAAAACTAAGATGGAGGAATGGCTCGAATACTATAACGATCGCGACATAGGCGGTATGCCAGGTGAAGCACAGGAAGAAAAATCTTTCGATAACTTTCTTAGCAAGAGACCTAGCCTTTACGAGCATCTGGAATTTCAACTGCGGTTGGTAACTACTACGCCGGAAGATGCCGTTATCGGAAACTATCTTATTGGTAGTATAGATAATAGTGGCTATCTTTGTGTAGATTTAAATGAAGTGGGCAGCAAGGTTGGTTGTAGTTTAGAAAAGGTAGAAAAAGTACTGAAAGTGATTCAGTCCTTTCACCCTCATGGTGTTGGAGCGCGGGATCTTAAAGAGTGTCTGCTTTTACAACTTAAACATTTTGGCAAGGAAAGTCCTATGGCCAGGCGTATTATCGAAAATCATTTGACAGATCTGGCCCGGGGGAGGGTTACAAAAATTGCCAGCGCTCTTTCCATTTCAGCCCAACAGGTACAAGGTATATGTGATTTGATTAGGACTCTAGATCCTAAACCAGGGTTGCAATACAGTAATAGTAATGAAATTAGATATATTCTGCCGGATGTGTTTGTAGAAAAAGTTGAAGGGGAGTATATTGTCATTGTTAATGACTTTAACTTTCCTCGCCTTATAATTAACCGGGTGTATGAAAAAGTGATGCGGCAGCCGGATGCTTTTCCACAAGATGCTAAGAAATACCTGGAGGATAAAATGGGTTCTGCTATCTGGTTAATCCGTAGTATTGAACAGCGGCGTATGACCCTTTATAAAGTAGCTCGGTGTATTGTAGATATTCAGAGTGAGTTTTTAGACCAGGGAATACAATTGCTGAAGCCATTAACTTTACGGCAGGTGGCGGAAATAATAGATGTACACGAGTCTACGGTTAGTCGTGCGACTACCAATAAATTTATCCAGACACCGCAGGGACTTTTTGAATTGAAGTATTTTTTTAGTACTGCGGTAGACTCATGTCGCGGCAGTAAAAAAGTTTCTGCCAAGAGTATTAAATATATGGTAGAAGATATTATTGCTAACGAAGATCCTACTAATCCGTTAAGTGATGAATCTATTACCCAAGTGCTGAATCAAAGGAATGTCAGAATATCAAGAAGGACAGTAGCTAAGTATCGCCAGGAAATGAGTATCTTACCGGCTATGGCCCGGCGGAGATATTAACGTCTTCGCAGGGACAAACCAACTGATTGTCTTGTGGTATAGGGTAGCTAAAGTCTGCATCGTAAGATGCAGGCTTTTTTATTCGGGCTGAACTCGGACTATTGAGGAGTGTGTATTGATTTAAGATATTAACTCCAAAAAATATCTTTTATCAGGAAATGTTCACAATATATGCATCATTTTAATATGATTATGATATAATATTAGGGATACAGCACCTCTTTTTATAAACCATGGGACGTTTTTGCCCCTAGGGTAAAAAAATTGCCCATAACAAACTGGATTTACAGTTTACACCAGGCTAAGTAATAAACTTCGGGGACCTTTTTTAAGAATAATACGAGGTAAGATATGAACAAAGTTTTTTCTATTATAGAAAAATTTGCACCTGAGGCAGTAGAAATAATGCAAATACGGTATGAGGTTTTACGCCAGGTGCTGTATAAACAGCCGATAGGCAGGCGCCAGTTATGTAAGGAATTAGGCCTCAGGGAGAGATTGATCCGTGGTGAAATAGAGCTTTTAAGGGCCAGGGGTGCAGTTGAGATTACTCAGGCAGGTATCGGGCTTACTCCGTTCGGAGAAGGGCTGCTTAATGATATTGATGAGTTTATTCCATCATTATTTAATACCCGGATTCTGGCTGAGCAAATTAAAAAAGAGTTTGACCTTGAGCAAGTAATAGTAGTACCCGGGGATTCTTTTAAGAACCCCGATAATAAAAAAGATATGGGCAGAGCAGCAGGCAGTTTCCTGCAAAAGTCTCTATTCCCGGGATGTATTGTGGCTGTGACTGGGGGAACTACGCTGGCTGAAATGGTGACAGCCATTGGGGGAAGAATAGATGCACAGGATGTCCTGGTAGTTCCGGCCCGGGGTGGACTTGGTGAAGAAATGGAGCAGCAGGCGGGCACGATAGCGGCACGGATTGCTAAGGCGATTGGAGCCCAGTACCGGCTTTTACATGTACCTGACAATCTGGAGGAAACTACTGCTGAGATACTAAAAAATGATGCTCATATTATCGAAGTGGTCAATATTATTAAAGCTAGTAATATTCTATTTCATGGGATAGGCTCGGCCATTGAAATGGCTAATCGCCGGGGCCTTACACCAGGAGAAATAGAATTTTTGCTGCAGAGGAAGGCAGTAGGGGAAATGCTCAGGTATTATTTTGATAAACAGGGCAAAATAGTATATGAAGTTGCGGGAATAGGGCTGGAACTTTCCAACCTTAAAAATATTAATACTATTGTAGCGGTAGCGGGAGGAAGTAATAAAGCCAGTGCTATCGAAGCAGTTTTGAGAAGTGGACAGCAAAATGTCCTTATTACTGACGA
Source organism: Syntrophomonadaceae bacterium (assembly GCA_028706315.1). GTDB lineage: Bacteria > Bacillota > Syntrophomonadia > Syntrophomonadales > Syntrophomonadaceae > STF2-222. The sequence continues at coordinate 14,507 of JAQWBP010000025.1, read as the reverse complement.
AGGCGCAGCTAAGGGATTACTTAAAAATAAGGTGAGGAAGGATGATATTAATGGCAGTTAAGGTTGCAATCAATGGGTTTGGTCGAATTGGGAGGCTAGTATGCAGAGCCGCTCAGGAGAGGGATGACATTGAAATTGTAGCTATCAATGATCTGGGTAGTATTGATGCTAGTGCTCATCTTTTTAAATATGATTCTATCCATGGCGAGTTTAAAGGAGAAGTTAAAGTAGACGGTGATAACATTGTTATCAATAATAAAAAGATTAAGTATCTTGCGGAGAAAGATCCAGAGAAGTTACCCTGGGAGGCTATGGGCGTAAAAATCGTAGTTGAAGGTACCGGGGCTTTCCGGACCAGGGATAAGGCGGCTAAACATCTAACTGCCGGGGCTGCCAAGGTAGTTATAACTGCTCCGGGTAAGGGAGTAGATTTGACCATGGTTATGGGTGTTAACCATGATAAATATAGTAGTGAACATGATATTGTATCTAATGCTTCTTGTACTACTAACTGTTTGGCTCCAGTAGCCGATGTTTTGTTAAAAGAGTTTGGTATTGTCAAAGGAATTATGACTACTATTCATTCTTATACTAATGACCAGCGGATCCTGGACCTGGGACATAATGATTTGAGAAGAGCCCGGGCTGCAGCTATGTCTATGATTCCTACTACAACTGGTGCGGCCAGTGCTGTGGGACTGGTAATACCTGAGCTGAATGGCAAGCTGGATGGTATGGCAGTTAGGGTTCCTACTCCGGATGTTTCCCTCGTTGACCTGACGGTGGAATTGGAGAAACCGGCTACTGCTGAGGAGATTAATCGGGCTTTTAAAGCAGCTAGTGAGGG
>JAQWBP010000025.1:0-13560 GCA_028706315.1 Syntrophomonadaceae bacterium | reverse complement strand
GGAGACGCACATTCTTCTGTAGTTGATGGTTTGCTGACCATGGTCATGGGGGATCGCATGGCTAAGGTTATTGCCTGGTATGATAATGAATGGGCTTATTCGGTAAGGGTAGTTGATGTAGTTTCCTATATCGCTTCTAAAGGCCTGTAGTCAATCTGGGCTCCACTATTGAAAGTTATATGCGTTAGTTTGCTTGACGTAAGTCTGCGTCAAAATAAAATTCTGCGTAAATCAGCGCCTAAAATCAGCGGTAATCCGCGTTGAATTATTTTATCGGTCTAATTTATTCGGAGGTGTATTAGTTGAATAATTTGCGGGATGCAGAGGTTGCAGGAAAGAAAGTTTTAATGCGGGTGGATTTTAATGTACCCCGGGATAAAGATGGTAATATAAGTGATGATGCTAAGATGACGGCAGCCTTGCCGACTATTGAATATATATTACATAATGGCGGTAAGTTAATACTGATAAGTCATCTGGGACGGCCCAAGGGGAAGGTAAATGAGAAGTATAGCCTGAAGAAGGTTGCATCCCATCTGGAAGATCTAATATCAGCAGTGGTAAAAATGACAGGGGATCTGACTAGTGCGGAGACTAAAAAAATGGTTGATGCGCTGGAACCAGGCGAAGTGCTGGTATTGGAAAATATCCGCTTTTATCCTGGGGAAGAGAAAAATGATGATGATTTTGCCAAACAGCTGGCTTCTCTAGGTGATATTTATGTTAATGATGCTTTTGGGACTGCTCACCGGGCGCATGCGTCTACGGCTGGAGTTGCTAAGTATCTCCCGGCTTATGCGGGATTTTTGATGGAAAAAGAAGTTGAAATGTTAAATGAAGTCATCGAATCTCCGGAAAGTCCACGTATGGCTATCATGGGCGGTGCTAAGATAGCTGATAAGATAGGGCTTATTGATAATTTCCTCGATAAATTAGATACGATTATAATTGGTGGTGGCATGGCTAATACTTTTTTGAAGGCCATGAATAAGAATATAGGTAAATCTATATGTGCCGATGAACTCTTACAGGAGGCGCTCCGACTGCTGAAAAAGGCGCAGCAGAAAGGTGTAAAATTTTTATTGCCGGTAGACGTAGTAGTGGCATCGGAGATATCTGCAGATGCTAAGAGTTCGGTTGTAGGTGTAGATAATGTTAGTGATGAAGTTATGATTCTGGATATCGGGCCTAAAACGGCCCATGATTTTGTGGAACAGATAAGTAAGGCTAAAACTATAGTCTGGAATGGTCCTTTAGGTGTTTATGAATATGATCAGTTTGCAGAAGGAACGAATAGTATAGCCCGGGCAGTAGCAGCTTGTTCTGCGGTAAGTGTTATCGGCGGTGGAGAATCAGCTGCCGCGGTCCATAAGCTGGGCCTGGAAGAAGGTATAACTCATATATCAACTGGCGGTGGAGCCACCCTGGAGTTTCTGGAAGGGAAAAAGTTACCCGGGGTAGCTGCCTGCGAAAACTAGTGTATTACGGGGTGCCAGGGGTGGTTGTCACCCCTGGCATTTGTAGTCAATTTATTATATAATTTCCTTATCATAAGCTGGTGCTATTGAAGGTAAAGAATGAGGGTGATTTTCTGAGACAAGTACTTATTGCTGGTAACTGGAAAATGAACAAGCTGATTGATGAAACTGAAGAATTCTGTCGGGAGTTTTTGCCTCTAGTCGAAGATATTTCGAAGGTAGAGGTATTAATATGTCCTGTTTTTACTAGTCTGTATCCTATGCAGGAATTATTTAAAGGGTCCAAGGTAAAAATAGGTGGGCAAGACGCGTTCTGGGAACCTAGAGGAGCTTATACAGGGGAAATATCACCTGCTATGCTGCTCGATGCTGGCTGTAGTTACGTTATAATAGGACATTCTGAACGGCGCCAGATAATAGGAGAAAGTAATGTTATAGTTAACCGGAAGATCAAGGCCGCTATGGAAGCCGGTTTAAATCCGATCCTCTGCGTAGGGGAGACATTACAGGAAAGAGAGAATCAGCGGGCTCTGGAGGTTGTTAAAGAACAGCTTACCGAAAGTTTGCAAGATATTGACCTGGGAGAAAAACCGCTCGTGGTAGCTTATGAGCCGGTATGGGCGATAGGGACAGGTGTGAATGCTAGCAGTGATGATGCTCGGGAGATGACAGGATTTATTCGCAAGCATTTGGCCAGGTTATATAATGAAGAAATTGCTGCTGCTACCAGGATACTTTATGGTGGTAGTGTAAAAGAAGATAATATTCGTGATTTTCTGGCTGAAGAGGATGTTGACGGTGCTCTGGTAGGAGGAGCCAGCCTTAAAGCAAATTCTTTTGCCCGGATAATAAGGGCTGGTGAAGATGGGTAAAGCACCGCTGGTTTTGATGATACTTGATGGATGGGGAGATCGGGTGGCCTGTAATGATAATGCTATCAGTCAGGCCCACCCGGTCTATTTTGATAGCCTGAAATCAAGCTACCCTAGCACACTTTTAAAATGCTCGGGTAAAGATGTGGGTCTGCCGGGGAAACAGATGGGTAATTCCGAAGTAGGGCATCTGAATATGGGTTCGGGCAGGACCGTTTTTCAAGAAATCACCCGCATTAATGATGCCATAGAAAAGGGCTCTTTTTTTCGCAATGAAGAATTTATCAAAGCTATGCAATATGCCCGGGATAATGGTGGTGCAGTTCATTTGATGGGTCTCCTGTCTGATGGAGGAGTGCATAGTCATTTGGAGCACCTTTATGCTTTATTAAAATTGTGCAAGATGCAAGGTGTGGATAAAGTTTTTATCCATGGCCTGCTGGATGGCAGAGATGTAGGGCCTAAAAGTGCCCGGGAATATATTAATCAACTGGAGGCCAAACTAGAAGAAATTGGGCTGGGGAAAATCGCGACTCTATCTGGCAGGTACTACGGTATGGACCGGGATAACCGCTGGGAGCGGATAGAAAAATATTATAATGCTCTGGTTGCAGGAGAGGGGGTTAAAGCCCCTAATGCTTTTGCGGCTATTGAAAATAGTTATGAAGCCAGGGTGACTGATGAGTTTGTAGAACCAGTAGTAATTATTGATAATGAGGCTCATCCCACAAGTCTGATCCAGGACGGGGATAGCCTGATTTTTTTTAATTTTCGCGCTGATCGGGCCCGACAGATTAGTAAAACATTTGTCGAACCTGATTTTAATAGATTTGATCGTAAGAGATGGCCGCAGATACATTACTTATGTATGACTCATTATGATGATACTATTGAAGCCCCAGTAGCTTTCCCACCGCAAAATCTGCAGAATACGCTGGGAGAAGTGCTGGCCAATGAGGGATTAAGACAGTTAAGAATAGCTGAAACTGAAAAATATGCTCATGTAACTTTTTTCTTTAATGGTGGAGTAGAAAATCCTAACCAGGGTGAAGAACGGGTGCTTATCCCATCACCTGATGTAGCCACTTATAACCTAAAACCGGAAATGAGTGCCTTTGAGGTAACTGCTCGGGTTCTGGAAGAAATAGACCGGGATATTTATGATGTAATAATAATGAATTATGCTAATCCTGATATGGTGGGACATACTGGTGTACTAGATGCTGCAGTTAAGGCGGTTAAAACTGTAGATGAATGTCTGATCAGGGTAGTTAATAAAATAAGGGAAAAAAGTGGTATAGTTATTATTACTGCTGACCATGGTAATTGTGAAATGATGGTATCCCCGGAAACCGGGGCTCCGTTTACCGCCCATACTACCGATCTGGTACCATTTATTCTGGTATCTGATCAACATAAAGAGGCAGGGTTGCGTTCACGGTGTTCGTTAAGAGATATAGCTCCTACTATGCTGAAGTTGTTGGGAATCAGTATACCTGAAGAAATGACAGGTCAAAATATCATAAAAGATTGACCATCAAATAGTACATTTTCTATATTTATACCCCATTTCTCGCGCTTTTATGGTATTCTTACTTTAAAAATTAAAAATGAAAGGGAGAACAAGATGAGTATTATTGTCGATGTTTATGGCCGTGAAGTGCTTGATTCTCGGGGCAACCCCACAGTTGAGGTAGAAATAATACTAGAAGATGGGACTATGGGCAGAGCTATAGTTCCTTCAGGTGCATCAACTGGTGCCCATGAGGCAGTGGAACTCCGGGATGGAGACAAGCAGCGGTATAATGGTAAAGGTGTATTAAATGCTGTAGATAATGTAAATGAGATTATAGCACCTGAAGTAATAGGCATGGATGTAACCCGGCAGGTAGATATTGATACCCTTATGATTGAACTTGATGGTACACCTAATAAGGGTAAACTAGGAGCTAATGCGATTTTAGGCGTTTCCCTGGCAACTGCCCGTGCAGCAGCTAATTACTTGGCTATGCCTCTTTACCAGTATATAGGTGGAGTAAATGCCCGGGAGATACCAGTACCAATGATGAATATCCTTAATGGTGGACAGCATGCTGATAATAATGTTGATATACAGGAGTTTATGATTATACCTGCAGGTGCTCCTGATTTTGCGGAAGGTCTGCGCATGGCGGTAGAAGTCTACCACGCACTTAAAAAAGTATTAAAAGATAAAGGTCTGGCCACTGCAGTAGGTGATGAAGGTGGATTTGCGCCTGACCTGCCTTCTAATGAAGCGGCTATCGAGATAATATTGGAAGGTATTCAGGCTGCCGGGTACCAGGCAGGCAAAGATGTCTACCTGGCGCTTGATATTGCGGCCAGTGAACTATACCGGGATGGCAAGTATCATTTAGATAGTACCAACCAGATATTATCTGCAGCTGAGATGGTTGATTTCTATGTTACACTAGTCGAAAAATATCCTATCATTTCTATTGAAGATGGTTTGGCAGAAGATGATTGGGACGGCTGGAAACTGCTTACCGACAAACTGGGCCATAAGATCCAGCTGGTAGGTGATGACCTTTTTGTAACTAACACAGAAAGATTATCACGAGGAATCGAAATGGGTGTATGTAATAGCATTTTAATAAAAGTTAACCAGATTGGAACCTTAACCGAGACACTTGAAACAATTGAAATGGCTAAAAGGGCAGGATATACATGTGTAATATCGCACCGTTCGGGAGAGACTGAGGATGCGACGATCACGGATATTGCCGTAGCGACAAACTCTGGTCAGATTAAAACTGGAGCTCCAGCTCGTACTGACAGGGTGGCTAAGTATAATCAGCTGCTGCGTATAGAAGAAGAACTGGATGTATTCGCAGTTTATCGTGGTCTAGAAACCTTTTATAATCTACAATTTAAAGAATAATTCAGCGTATATTGTCCACCAGGATATATATATGCTACAATATATTTTGGCTCTTATGATGGAAATGGAGGTGAAATGGGCTAATGAAAATAGTGGTGCTTGTATTACAGGTAATCTGTGCTATTGGGCTTATCACAACCGTGTTGCTACAATCGGGTAAGAGTGCGGGATTATCCGGCAGCATAGCAGGCGGAAGTGAAGCGATTTTTGGTAAGAAAAGTAAAGGTGTAGATGAATTACTAAGTAAAATAACTGGTTATGTAGCAGCAGCATTTATGATATTAACAATAGTGCTTGCCTTGGTTTAGTACAGGCTCGTAAATTTCACTTCTATAAAGAAATATTCAAGGAGATGATATGCTTACTATGGAAAACCTAGTAGTATTTGCTCCTACCGCGGGAGCTATTGCGCTTCTTTTTGCGCTTTATCTAACTGGAAAGGTAAAGAAAGCAGAACCTGGCAATGAGAAAATGATAGAAATAGCTGGCCATATCCATGAAGGAGCTATGGCCTTTTTAAGCAGACAATACAAAGCCCTAGCAATCTTTGTGGTTGCTGTATTCTTTATTTTGGGATTTGCACTTCCCGAAAATAGCTGGACTACAGCTATATGTTTCCTTACTGGTGCTACTGCATCTGCTCTGGCTGGATACATAGGCATGAGCGTGGCAACTAAAGCTAATGTTAGAACTGCTAATGCTGCCCGTACCTCGCAAAACGCAGCCCTGGGTATCGCATTTTCTGGCGGTGCAGTTATGGGAATGTCAGTAACTGGTCTTGGTCTATTGGGACTAGGGATTCTTTACTGGATATTTAGAGATCCTGCCATAGTTAATGGATTCGCCCTAGGAGGCAGCTCCATCGCTTTGTTTGGTCGTGTTGGCGGTGGTATTTATACTAAAGCTGCTGATGTCGGTGCTGACCTGGTTGGTAAAGTTGAAGCAGGAATTCCCGAAGATGACCCCAGAAATCCTGCTACTATTGCTGATAATGTTGGAGATAACGTTGGTGACGTGGCTGGAATGGGAGCCGATCTCTTTGAATCTTATGTAGGATCCATTATTGCTGCTATGACCCTGGGAATAGTTTTAATCGGTATTGAAGGAGTACTTCTCCCGATGATAATAGCTGCAGGTGGAATCTTTGCTTCTATAATTGGTACTTTCTTTGTAAGAACAGATGAAAAATCTAACCCCTTGAAGGCCTTAAACGCCGGAACCATGAGCTCTGCAGTTATCCTCGTTATTATTGCTTTAATTGCAGTATACACATTACTGCCGAAAGAAAACTTTGGAGTATTCTGGGCTTTACTGGCTGGTCTTATAGCTGGTACTATTATAGGTCTTGTTACTGAATACTATACTTCTGATGAATACAAACCAGTGCAGGGAATTGCCAAAGCATCTGAGACAGGAGCTGCTACAGTTATCATTGCAGGCTTAGGTGTAGGTATGTTCTCCACTTTAATTCCTATTATAGTAATCTGTATTGCGATCTTGATAGCTTTCGTTACTGGGGGAGTTTATGGTATAGCTCTGGCTGCAGTAGGTATGCTGGCAACGACTGGTATGGTAGTTGCTGTTGATGCCTATGGTCCGATTGCGGACAATGCAGGTGGAATCGCTGAAATGTCTGAGTTGCCCCATAGTGTAAGAGAAACTACTGATAAGCTCGACTCAGTAGGTAATACTACCGCTGCCATCGGTAAGGGATTTGCAATTGGATCTGCGGCTCTTACTGCTCTGGCATTGCTCACTGCTTTTGCTCAGGTAGCAGAAATAACATCAGTTAATATGCTTGATCCTTTGGTTATCGTCGGATTACTTTTTGGTGCTATGCTGCCGTTCTTCTTCTGTGCACTTACTATGGGTGCTGTAGGTAGGGCTGCCGGTGAAATGGTTGAAGAAGTACGTCGTCAGTTCAGAGAGATAACTGGTTTAATGGAAGGTAAAGCTAAGGCTGATTATGCACGCTGTGTCGATATAAGTACTCGTTCAGCTATAAGAGAAATGATTGTACCTGGTTTATTGGCAGTTATTGCTCCGGTTCTCATAGGCTTGACTCTGGGAGCCCATGCTCTGGCGGGAATGCTGGCTGGATCAGTTGCTTCTGGTGTTTCGCTGGCGATTCTACTGGCTAATGCAGGTGGTGCCTGGGATAATGCCAAGAAATATATTGAAAGTGGCCATTATGGTGGTAAGGGCAGCGATGCTCATGCTGCAGGTGTTGTCGGTGATACCGTGGGCGACCCCTGCAAGGATACTGCCGGACCGTCACTTAATATACTGCTAAAACTTATGGCTATTGTTTCACTAGTATTTGTAGCACCACTACTGTAATAATAAATTTAGATAAAATAGAAACAGGCAGATGCATCGCAAGCACTTGCCTGTTTTTTATTTGCCTATATAAATGAAAAATGGAGGATCCGGTATATACCAGATCCCCCCGTAAATTAAATGCCTGTTTGAGACTCAGAAGGTTTGTAAATTCCATTCAATATTCTCGATAGAATCACCTCCAAGAATCGACCGCTATCAAACGTCATCCCAATAGCACCATAGTTATAGTTTATATAAAATGCAGCGATACCAGCGGGTGAGCTAGTTATGGCAATTGGTACATTTAGTGTAATAAATATTGCTGCTAATAGTATATGTGTTTCGTATTTTGCTGTGATGTAAGGTTTAATTATTACGGTATAAGTTAGGAGCTAGAACTATGACTAAAATTAGTGCTAATCTTAAAATAGAAACTAGGGTATATATGGATGATTACATTTACAGTAGTGTGAATAAAACATGTTTAAAGCGGCGTTATTTGCGTTGATATTACATCGATTTTTGGTGTGACTAAAGTTTTATCAGTTTGCATTGTTCCTATTTCAGCTTCAACTTGGACAGATACTTTTTAGACTCATACCCGAACTGGATATTGCTGCACATTTTATATCGCTAAAAAATATTCTCCATTGATTATAGTTGATTTGTCGACTACTTTCAACCTTTTTCGACTTTATAATCTTAATATTCCACTTAAAGGAGATTAATTCCTTTATTTAGGACATATATCTTGTGCCACCGCATAAATACAGGAAGTGTTTTTGCCACAATACTACAAAATCGTTGTCTTTTTCGTATTTACTGTACACACCCTTATTATAATTATATGCGTAAGTAGCACCCACTATTTAGGGGTCATATGGAAATACTATTTCTGACTGGCTGCCAATAGGGAACGGTTTGTATGGGCGTTTTCTTGGCAAATGTAGCCCTTGCCTGTATAATATTTGCAAACATAAGGGGGATAGGCGTTATGTGTAATATACATCCTAAAGCTGAACCGTTTTTCCTTAAAGGGGATGCGCAGGTCGCCTTGCTTTTTATTCACGGATTTACTGCCTCGCCATCAGAACTATATCCACTGGCCGAGCTTATTAATAATATGACTAGTTGCAGTGTTAGCGGAATATTGCTGCCCGGCCATGGAACTACACCTCAGAACTTGAGTAAAACTACTTGGCAGCAAGGTTTTGCAGCAGTAGAAAAGGAAACCCGCTATTTGTTGGACAGATATGAAAAGGTGTTTGTGGCTGGCCTGTCTATGGGCGGGCTGCTTGCTATTTATGCCGGTATTCATATACGGGGACTTAGTGGGGTTGTTAGTATTAATGCTCCTGTTTTTAATAAATCCCCGGTTGTTTCCGCTCTGGCTCCAGTTATACAAATTTTCCGCCCTCTTTTTGCTAAAAAGGAAAATAAGCAGAGGTTAAAACTAAAAAAGCAGGGGAGATTTGCCTATGACTGCACGCCAGTGAAGGCTTTTAGGAGTATGGGTAATCTCCGCAATCGGGTGATCGAGGATATCAGCAGTCTGACCATCCCCCTGCTGGTGATGCAGTCAAAATTAGATGAGTCAGTTAACCCGGAAAGCGGCATTTATTTAGTTGAAAAAGCAGTAAATGCACCTGCTGCGCTTGTCCACCTGGAGAAATCTTTTCACATAGCGACCATGGGCGAAGAAAAAGACATAATCGCCAGCGAAATAGCAGAGTTTATTACTAATTTTGAATTTTAAATTTTGATTCCACTGCGAAAAGTATTAATTATGCACCGGGCTTGAGTAATTCAACGCGGAACCCGCTGATTTTCAAGGAATTACGCGGCTTTGGTTAACTTTAAAAAAGAGTTAAATAGGGATTATCCCTGCTATAATTTAGAATTTATAATTGCCAAATACAAAAGATTTAACACCATTTTTAAACCACGTATTCATTAAGTTGCATTGGGAAAGGGGTTTTTGCAGGAGAATCAATTTTGAATTATGAATTTTAAATTTACCACTTTATTGTTCTGGTAAAATAAAGAGTAATAGTTATTTTTAACGAGTGAAGGGAGATTATAAGATGCAGCGCGATGAGGCAATGGAGTTGCTAAATAAACACTTGACTAGTGATAACCTTATTAAGCATTCCCTGGCGGTAGAGGCTATAATGAGAGGACTGGCAGAGTGGCTAGGAGAAGATGTAGAAAAGTTTGGCCTAGCAGGACTCTTGCATGATATTGATTATGATACTACTGCTGATACACCAGAAAGACATTCTTTATTAGGGGCTATAATCCTGGAGCAAAACGAGATTCCCGAAGATATTATTTATGCTGTAAAAGTGCATAATGAAATGCATGGTCTGGAACGTAAAAGTGTTATGGATCATGCGCTTTATGCGGCTGACCCGGTCAGCGGATTTATTACTGCGGTGGCTCTAGTTCGGCCGGATAAAAAACTGGAGGAAGTAAAGTTAAAATCGATGAAAAAGAAATTTAAGGAGAAATCTTTTGCCCAGGGTGCCAGCCGTGATCAGATGCGGTTATGTTCCGAACTAGGCCTGGAATTAGATGAATTCCTGACTATCGCCCTGGAAAGTATGAAGAAAATTGCTCCTGATTTAGATTTATAAAAGTTAGGCAATAAAATTGCCAGGCTCTTTGATAGAGTTATTAAAAGCGAGATTAAACCGGGGCTAAAAATGGAATACTAAGAACATACTATTTTTATGTCGGGTTCAATGAAGGAGGGAATTATGTTAACTAAAGATAGTGTACTTGCTTATATGCGCCAAGATAGCTACAGGCCGCGGAGCTATGATGAGCTGTTGGAAGTACTAGTAATTAATGAAGAGGAAGAACAGAAATTTTGTAAGATACTAGGTACCCTGGAGAAAGAGGGGGAGGTAGTACGGACCCGGAAAAATAAATATGGTCTACCTGAAATGATGAACCTGATAAAGGGTGTTATACGGCTAAACCAGAGGGGCTATGGGATTCTTTTGCCGGATGAAGCTGGTAAGCCGGAAGTTTTTGTCTATGGTAAAAAACTAAATGGTGCTATGCATCAGGACCGGGTAATGGTAAGAATACATCAGAAGGGTAGTAATTCATTGCGGCCTGAGGGCGAAGTAATACGAGTTATTAAAAGGGCTAATAAAGAGCTGGTCGGAACTCTGGAAAGGGGTAAACAGCTCTTACAGGTGATTCCTGATGATTCTCGTCAGATATATCCGATATATGTTAAGCCGGCGCGTAAATTTAAAATAAGAAACGGTGACAAAGTGCTAGTAAGCATAACTTCCTGGCCGGATGCCAATAAAGCAGCGGAAGGGAAGATTATTGAGATTCTGGGCAGAAAAGGGCAACCAGGCCTTGATGTACAGGTGGTAATCAAAAAACATGGATTGACAGAAGTTTTTGCTCCCGGTGTAATAGATGAGGCTAAAAAAGTTTCCGTGCCAGTTTCAGCGGAAGAAATATCGTTACGCAGGGATTTGAGGGATCTGCGTATGGTTACTATTGATGGTGAAGACGCGAAAGACCTCGATGATGCGGTTTCTATTTTAAGAACGAATAAAGGTTATCAGCTGGGAGTACATATAGCTGATGTATCGCATTATGTAAAAGAGGGCAGTAAACTTGATAAAGAAGCGTTTGCCCGGGGGACAAGCGTTTACCTGATAGATAAAGTATTACCCATGCTGCCGAAAGAATTGTCTAATGGTATATGTAGTCTGAACGCTACAAATGACCGCCTGGCCATCAGTTGCATTATGAATATTGATGACCAAGGGCATGTGCTTAATTATGATATCTGCAAGTCAGTTATAAATGTTAATGAACGGATGACTTATACAGCTGTCAACGGTATTTTAGCCGGAGATAAAGAACTAAAAGAGCAGTATAAAGATTTGGTGGATGACTTTTTTTTAATGAAGGAACTGGCTGATATTTTGCGGCAAGATAGGGTGCATCGGGGTTCACTTGATTTTGATTTTCCAGAATCTAAAGTGATTGTCGATGAAAAAAGTTTCCCTATTGAGATAAAATTATTGGAGCGCGGTCCCGGCGAAATGCTTATTGAAGATTTTATGATAAAAGCGAATGAAGTAGTAGCTGAGCATATGTACTGGCAGGAAAGCCCGATATTATACCGGGTGCACGAAAAACCGGATGAAGAGTCTTTACTGAAGGTAAATAATGTGTTGGGTGTTTTCGGCCATAAAGTCAGAGGCAACAAAATTGAGCCGCGCATTTTCCAGGGCATACTTGATGATATTAAGGGTAAACCAGAAGAACAACTTATTTCCCTGGTATTGCTGCGGTCGATGAAACATGCCCGCTATGTCCCGCAGGCACTGGGGCATTTCGGTCTTGCTTCCCGTTTTTATTGCCATTTTACTAGTCCGATCAGACGGTACCCAGATTTAATTGTCCACCGGGTGTTAAGCTATATTCTGGAAGGTAGTTTTAATGCCAGAAAGCGGGCCAGTGTGGAAAAGAAAATAGCTGGTTTTGGCGAGCATTGTACTATGCAGGAAATTAAAGCTGAAGAAGCTGAAAGAGAACTGGTCGATATTAAAAAAGCTCAGTATATGCAGCAGTTTGTAGGCGAAGAATTCTCCGCACGCATCGCTTCGGTACAATCATTTGGCTTTTTTGTGGAACTTGGTAATACTGTAGAAGGGCTAGTTCATATATCCAGCATTATAGATGATTATTATGAATTCAATGACCGCAACTATACTTTAATAGGAACCCATACCGGTAAGAAATTTTCCATAGGTGATGAAGTAAGGGTACAGCTCGTGAAAGTAGCTGTCGAAGATGCCAAAATTGACTTTGAGTTAGTTGATGGTTAGTTAGGTGGGTCACGACCAGGTGTAACTGGCAGAGTTAATTTTGGGCCGGGATTAGCCAACTGGTAATGACGAAGGTCAGGTTTCTTGACTAGATAGTAACCCTGCGTTATAATTTTACATGTAGCAATGTCAAGCAAACCCTGGCCAGAGGAAAAACTTATATTCCCGCGGCGAGGGTTTATTTCTTGCCAATCAGGAGATTTACGAGGTGTAAGATGGGGAAAAAGACAGGTATAAAACCGGTAGTTGAAAACCGCAAAGCCCGGCATGAGTACCATATAAAAGATGTGTATGAGGCAGGTATTGTACTGGCCGGTACCGAGGTAAAATCCTTGCGCATGGGCAAAGGGAACCTGCAGGATGCTTATGCAGTAGTTAAAGACGGTGAGGTCTGGGTTAGAAATTTTCATATTAGCCCTTATGAAAAGGGGAATCAGTTTAACCATGAACCTTTAAGACCGAAAAAACTATTACTGCACCGACGTGAGATAAATAAACTCCTGGGCCTACAGAAAGAACAGAGTCATACGCTAATACCGTTAAAGATTTTCTTTAAACACGGTCTAGCCAAAATGGATCTGGCTGTAGCGGTAGGTAAAAAGCTTTACGACAAACGTGAAGACCTGGCCGCTCGGGATGCTAAAAGGGCTATTGATAGGGCAGTTAAAGAACGCAACAAGTCTAGTTGACAATAGCCTAATGAGAGAGTAAAATCATATATCCTAATAGAATAAAATTAACTCATCTTAATGTTTATTCCCTAACGGGGGTAAAGCCCGTTAAATTTTGTTAATCTTGGGGGCGCACTGGTTTCGACGGGGGAAAAGGTGGGTTGGGTAGCGAGCCGAGTTGTCGCCAGCTCGTAAAAAAGGTGAAACTTTAAATAACTGCAGAAGATAATTTTGCACTAGCCGCTTAAGCGGCTCGTCCGGCTAGGTAACCTCACGACTTAGTGCAGGGCGTCACATAGTGAGGGTACCCTTTAACCTTCTTTCTCGAGGGGTTAAAAGGGGAAACTAATCGGGGATAGCCTGAAAGAAGCCTGTTCGTGGGCGTCTGGAAGGCGAAATTTAAACCACGGACTGCGCTCGGAGATACTC
>JAQWBP010000062.1 GCA_028706315.1 Syntrophomonadaceae bacterium | reverse complement strand
GCCCAGAAAAGTCGAAGATTTAATAGCCAGTCTAGCGGATCTGGTAAGTGGCTCAGCTGATGCTGGAACACCTTTAATTCTGGTAAAAGGATTTTTAAATGGTAAGGCCGAGTAATAAAATGCTTTACATTCTAAGACAAAAAAGCAGGGGTTAATCAACTAACCCCTGCTTTTATTTTGCTTTTTATATTACTGCTTTACAAGCATAACGACGCATAAAATATATTTGGCAGGCATAATAGGGTGCAATATAGATGATAAAAAAGAGGGAAACTTACTTAATCTGTCTAAGTTAATATGGGTATCAGGCCATAAATTGTTACAATTATTCAATAAAATCAGGATTTTGGAAATCTACAGCAGGAAATCTATGCTAATTGTCGAAAATCATCTAGGGGATTAAATGAGGAGTTTATTATGCAAGAATATTTCATTTGCGTGGGGCTAATTTTTCTCCCTATTGGTGCTATAATGGCATATTTGCTTAGCAAAGAAGGCTTTTGGGGGAGAAATATTGCTCTTATCGAATTTGTTGCGTTTCTTATAATTTTAACTTTTCCCATTAGTATGGAAAGATTAGGCACAATTCTATCAATCGTTGTTTATATAGCGTTACTAATCGTAACCGTTTTAGTTTTTTTGCCTGGGAGGAAGGACAGCACTGTTATGCCCGGAGGAGATAATGGTACTAACTTACCAGAAGAACAGCCGGATTACCTAAATAATAACTTGGCGGGGTCAACAGTTGAAACAGAAATTTATTCGGACAGTTCAGGTGGTCTTATTGATGAAAATGAAAAGGTTCCAGCTGCTGGTGAAATTGCAGCTAACGACTGTCCGCAGGATAATATTCTAGGGGATAGTTGCAACAATGCTGCCAGCAATGACACATTTAACTTGATACCTGATGTTAGCGAAGAATTGCCTGAAGAAAATGAAAAAGATAACCTAGAAACAAAGTCTGATGTTAGCGAGTATGATCATAATGGTGATCTTCTAGCCTTAAATATGGATACTATTAATAAAGAGAGCAAAACAGCTTATAGTCAGGATAAGATTGATGAAGAACAGGTTGTTTATGAAGATAATACCAGTGAACTAAGTCATAACATTGGTGCACTACAAGTAGATGAGGTAGAAATCATTAGCGGTGCAGTAGAAAACATCTTTGAAGATGATAATACTGAACAGTTAACTGGCGAACAAGTTGTTATTCCAGATATTGTGCAAGCACGTATTGATACAGAAGAAAGTGAAAGCCCATCTGATGCAACTATTGAAAGTGCCATGACATGTACACTTATAGATAGAGGCTTTAAAAGCAGAAGTGAAAACTTAAATGAGGCAGCAGAATACTTTGAACAGGCATGGCAACTAACTATTAACCAAGAATTGAAATATCTTCTAACCTTCGAGTTATGTCAGATTTATAAAGAATTAGGGGAATATAGCAAGGCAGAGGGAATTCTAGAGCAGTTTTCTGTATTGATTGATGAAAGACCTGATATAATAGAAGAAATTAACGAACAGCTTACCAGAGTAAAATTACTGGTAAGGGAATTAAACCGCCTGGGCCTGGGTTATATACCTCTTGCAAGTGTGCCAAGATGGATTAGGATAAAAGTAGCTGAAGAGATTACGACCCGGGGAGAATAGACGAAGGGAGTCGAGATGATGAAAAAGAGTCAGGATATTATCGGCCTACCTGTTTTCTCCATTATCGATGGCAGAAAAATTGGGCAGGTAAAAGATATGGTAATTAATCCTGAAGAGGGGAAAGTAGATTTTATTCTGGTTAGCAATGGAAGCTGGTATGTTGGTGCCAGAGTTTTACCTTACAAGGCTGTTATGGGTATAGGTGAACATGCAGTTACTACTGAGAGTGAAAACCTACTGACTACAATCAACGAAACGGTTAATGCCAATGACCTGCTGGAGCGTAATATTGAGATAAAAGGGAACCGGGTATTAACTAATAAAGGTAATCTTATTGGTGTAGTAAGTGAATATGGAGTAGATGAAGATACTGGTAATATCTGCAACCTGGAATATAAGACGGCTGATGACGAATCTAAAATAGAAATAATCGAGGCTGATAACGTTTTAACTTATGGTGAGGATGTAATAGTAGTTAAAATGAAGAATGGAAATAGCAATGATGGTTCTATTGATGTCATACATGAAGATGCGGCATCTTCTGCACAGGAAACTGAGGGAGCAGCTTATTTTAAACAGCGCCAGCGTCAGTACCTGATTGGAAAGAAACTGACTCAAGATATTAAAGGTTCTGAAGGAAATATCTTAATTGCTGAAGGGACAGTAATTACTGAGGAAATATTAGATCTGGCTGATAATAATAATCGATTTTTAGAACTCTCGCAATGTGCCCGGTAGTAATTCAGGAGTAAATAAATGACACAGACCAGAAAAAAATTAAGCAGGGTGATATTGCTTGTTACAGCGGCGATAATACTAACCCTGCTAATAACTTCTCTAGCATTAGCTAAAAGAGATAGTTATGTGTATCCGTCAAACATTATAGTTGGCGGCGTATCTCTGGCTAACCTGACCCAAGGGGAATCATTTTATAGTCTGCAAAGAGAGATGTCTCATGCATGGGGAACTCAATTAAAACTTACGTTATCTGATAAATCTGTTAACCTTACTATGGATGAGGCTGGTATTTCTTATGATTATCAGGCTACTCTGCGAAAAGCGGAAAATATACTTCCTGAAACTAAGGGTATTAGAGGAGCATTTAACCATATACTTATAAGGGGAAAGTCGCAAAAGATTACTCCAGTTCTTACCTGGGATAAAGAGATTATTTATAAAGAACTGTTGGAAATAAAGCATGACTATGATAAGAAACCAGTTAATGCACGTATCATGTATAATCATGATGTTCTGGATTATATACCTCATAAAAATGGCTATTCCATAAATATTAACGAAAGCTTAAATAGAATTAGTGCGGCACTTTCCAGGGGAAGTCTGGGACCAGTTGAACTCTCTGTAATAGAAAACTCACCCAGAGTTAAACTGGAAGATATAAAGACGGTAAAAGATATTTTGGGTATTAACGTAGGACAGTTGCAAATTACTACTGCTAGCGAAATGGTTTCAACTTCTAATGCTCTAAACGGTTTAATTATAATGCCTGGTGATAGCTTTTCTCTGGTAGATTTCACACGTAATAATGGGGTTCATTGGGAACCAGGTAATATAGCTTTAAATCAATTGCAAGAGATCTTTGTTAAAACGGGTTTACAGGCTGGTCTTAAGATAACGCCAGACGCACATTTATATAACAATTTGCAGGATCCAGTACTAATCATAACTGAATTGCAAGAAACCAGGCTGGTTGTAAAAGTTTTTGGCTGTCAGACTGAAAAAGGTAAAGAAATAAAATTTATCGATGAGCAAGAAGATGTTCTACCTGAGGTTATCATTAATAGAGATAATAACCTTTCCGCCGGTCAAAGAATAATTGAAACGGAAGGCAAAAAAGGATTTATTTTAAGGAGCTATCGGGTAGTTACAAGTTACGGAAAAGAAATTGAGAAAAATCTGGTATTTGAAGAATTCTTCCCTGCGGTTGATACGGTAGTAAAGATAGGTCCGGGGGTAGAAAAATAATATACATACCTAGGTTAGCCTAAAAAATATTTCTGGGAGTATGATATAATAAAAAATTAGAGACAGATTTCAAATTTGAGGAGGATATAATATGGAAGGCCTTGCCAAACAGGTTAAACAAGAGATGTTAAGGACTGCGATCTGGGCAGTTATTTCTCTGAGTATTGCTGTAGGTATTTATTATTTAGTTTGGTAAATAAACAAGTATTAAGAATGAGGGGCAAAACTGTGAGGTTTTTCCTCTCATTTTATTTTCATACGGCATCGATAATGTGGCATCAATTTATATTTGACAAATGCATGTATACTGCGTATACTTTTTATTAAAAGATACCCGAGGGGGGTATGCGAAAAGATGCTTGATATTGAATATGATATCTCCAGAAAAAAAATACTAATGCGGTTAAAGCGCATTGAAGGGCAAGTTCGTGGAGTTCAAAGAATGGTAGAGGAACAGGCGGGATGTAAAGAAATTTTGACTCAAGTTGCAGCCATAAAATCAGCCATGAGCCAGGTTGGGATAATGGTTTTTGAGAATCATGCTCAGGATTGTATATCCAGAGCTATGAACGAAGAAAATAAAGAAGATAGTTTTAAAGAGATGGTAGACTTAATGGCAAAATTAATTAAATAAGCTAGGAGGTATTATTTTGGCAAATATAAAGAAACTTACCGTGGGTAATTGGGAAGAAGAAGTATTACAATCGGAGCTACCGATTCTGGTTGATTTTTGGGCTGCATGGTGTGGTCCTTGCAGGATGGTGGGGCCTATCGTTGAAGTCCTGGCCGCTGAAAATGAGGGCAAAATAAACGTAGGTAAGCTTAATGTAGATGAAAATAGGGAAATTGCTGCTCAGTTTGGTATCAAAGGCATTCCCACACTTATATTCTTTAAAGGTGGTTCAGAAGTCAAAAGAATAGTTGGCGTCCAGGGTAAGCCACAGCTGCAAAGGGCTATAGATGAGGTTATAGGGTAAGTTATAAGAAATATCTTACGCTGTTTTATATAATTAAATAAACTATCGGTAAAAATAGGGAACTCATAGATTGAAATAAGATAACCATCTGATTATATTATTAGTCAGATGGTTTTATTTTTTATCGAGCTGAGTTAAGAATAATTTAATTTTATTTTCGTACCCATTATTACCAGGTTGGTAAAAGGTGATTCCCTCCAGATCCTCTGGAAGGTATTTCTGCTTTACATAACCTCCATAATTATGAGGATACTTATATCCCTTTCCTTTGCCCAGCAATCCGGCTTTGGAATGAGAGTTATCAGCAATATGAGAGGGAACTTTTATGCTACTAGTTTTTTGAACTATTCCAATAGCATTATCTATTCCGGTTTTACTCGAATTGCTTTTCGGAGCAGTGGCTAGATAAATTGTCGCTTCTGCCAGGGGGATACGAGCTTCAGGTAAGCCAACAAAATTTACTGCATAAGCAGTAGAAGTGGCCAAGGTCAGGGCATAAGGATCTGCAAGGCCGATGTCTTCAGCAGCATGAATAATTAGCCGTCGAGCAATAAATAAGGGGTCTTCACCGCCCTCAAGCATAACTGCCAGCCAGTATAGTGCTGCATCCGGATCTGAACCTCTAATGCTTTTTATATAAGCGGAAATGGTATCATAGTGATAATCGCCAGTTTTATCATATTTAACTAGTGGCCGTCCTATTATTTTTTGCAGTAGCCCGGCATTTATCTTTAAACTACCATTTTCGGATAGGTAAGAATTAACAGCTGTTTCCAGAATATTAAGCGCCATGCGGGCGTCTCCCTTACAAATGCCTGTTATAATTTTAAGACTTTCTTCGTCTATGGAAATATCCAGATTTCCCAGTCCTCGTTCTTTATCTTTTATTGCGTTGATGAGGACCTGGGTAATATCTTCTTCACCAAGGGATTCCAGGATATAGAGTTTGATTCTTGATAATAGTGCATTATTCAATTCATATAATGGATTTTCGGTTGTAGCACCAATTAGACGGAGGGTCCCATCTTCTACGAATGGTAGCAGGACATCTTGCTGGCTTTTGTTGAAACGGTGAATTTCATCAACAAAAAGAATAGTTTTTTGTTGATAGTATTTCAATCTTTCCCCTGCATCTGCCGCTATTTTGCGTATATCGTTAACTCCACTGGTGACAGCCTGAATTTGCTCAAAATGCGAACTGGTTATTTTGGCAATAATGCGAGCTATACTTGTTTTACCCGTACCAGGAGGCCCAAAAAGGACAAAAGAATGCAACTGATCTTTATCTATAGACCTTCGTAAGGCTGATCCTGGTCCGACAATGTGCTCTTGACCGATTATTTCGTCAAGATTACGCGGCCGCATCCTGTAGGCCAGAGGAGCATTCTCAGCGTTTTTGCTGGCCTGGCTGATTTCAAACAAATCCATAATATTTCTTCTCCTTAAAAGCAATATGTAAGCAATATGTACTATATTATAACATGCTCATTACCTTTCTCGCCGCATTCTACTGCTAATGCGCAGCAGTAGAATTTTGAATTGTGAATTCTTAATTTTGAATTACGGTCGAAATGCACCCGCATTTCTATTTATTTCATTAATTAGACGCGGATTACCGCGGATTTTTAATAGACGCAGATTTACGCGGATTTTTATGATTCACGCTGATTTTCTCTTTTGTTTTCAGTAGTTTATGAAAAATCTGCGGTAATCATATAAAATCCGCGTGTGAGCGATAGCGAACCCGCGTTGAATTATGCTAACAGGATAAAATAATAAAATATAAATCTGCGTAAGTCATGAAAGTCTGCGTTAGTCTGCGTCAAAAAAAATCAGCGTAAATCTGCGTCCATTACTGCTGCGTATTATGTTTAAGATGTGCATATTGCGCAAAAGCTTATATAATAGAAGAAATATATTCTTCAAGGAGGAAACGCCTGTTGAAGGTAGCAGTTTTAATGAGTGGGGGAGTCGATAGTTCTGTAGTAGCCTTATTGCTAAAAGAAAAAGGTTATGATGTTGGCGGGCTTACTATGATTAACTGGGAAAAGGATGTTGCTAAGAAGGCTGAACAAGTTGCACATTCCTTAGGTATTAGCCATAAAACGGTTGACCTAAGAAAGGATTTTTACGATAAAGTTATTAGTTACTTTTGTACCACTTATGAAGAGGGTGGTACTCCTAATCCATGCGTGGAATGTAATAAATATATTAAATTCGGAGCACTTTTAGATATTGCACTTGAACTGGGATATGATATGGTGGCAACCGGCCATTATGCTCGTATTGATTATGATGAGTCCAGGAACAGGTATCTGCTTAAAAAAGGTATTGATACCGGAAAAGACCAGAGTTATTTTTTATATGGGCTTACCCAGCAGCAGTTATCTCGCACTATTTTCCCGCTGGGTGATTTAACTAAACCAGAAGTTCGAGAGATTGCCCGGCAAAAAGGAATGCTAGTTGTTGAGAAAAAGGAAAGTCAGGAAATTTGTTTTATTGCTGAAGACTACAGAGATTTCCTGGTGGATAAAATTAAATATAACTCAGGTAAAGTAATTGATCTCGATAATAATATTCTAGGTACCCATCGGGGATTGCCATTTTATACTATAGGCCAGCGTAAAGGCCTGGGAATAAGTGCGGGCAGGCCTGTTTACGTAGTAAACATGAATACCCAAGATAATCTTTTGATACTAGATGATGAAAAACACCTATTTAGCGATAATCTTGTAGCTATTAATAACAACTATATTTATACAGATAAAATCGAAGAACCACTTAAGGTTACAGCTAAAATACGATACAGAGCCAGTTTTGCTGATGCAATGATTTACCCGGGAAATAATATGGTCAGAGTGGAATTTGAACAACCGCAAAGGGCTATTACGAAAGGCCAGTCAGTTGTTTATTATCTGGGAGATTATGTGTTAGGTGGAGGAATAATAGCCGATTGATGCCTTAGCATATTAAATGCGTCTTTAGTTAGACGCATTTTTTTATTTTCTGGGGAAAACATATTAATACCGGAAGGAGGTGCAAGTTATTTGAAGTTGCGCAAAATGAAAAGTTTACCTGTTTTTTATGTTAAGACAGCTGAA
>JAQWBP010000061.1 GCA_028706315.1 Syntrophomonadaceae bacterium | reverse complement strand
AAGGGGGTGACTGAGGAAACAAAAATGAAGGCTACGACTGTGCAAGAAAGGGGGGGGATTATGTACCAAAACATTTTGCTAGAAAAAGAAGATAGTATAGCGATACTTTCTATCAATAGGCCTGAGGCTATGAATGCGCTTAATAAAGATACCTTGTTAGACATAAATGCGGCTCTAAATGAGGTTAATGACGATCCCAACGTTATCGTACTCATTATTACCGGAGCAGGAGATAAGTCATTCGTAGCTGGCGCTGATATTGCGTATATGAAAGATTTTTCAGCCGGTGAAGCACGTGCCTTTTCCATGTTAGGGCAGGATGTATTTAGAGTTATTGAATCTATGGAAAAACCTGTTATCGCAGCGATTAATGGATTTGCACTCGGTGGTGGTTGTGAACTGGCTATGTCCTGTGATATAAGGTTGGCCACTGAAAAAGCCAAATTTGGACAACCTGAAGTAGGCTTAGGAATTACTCCGGGTTATGGGGGAACCCAGAGGTTACCTAGACTTATTGGGGAAGGCCGAGCCAAGGAATTAATTTATACCAGTAATATCATTGGTGCCGAAGAAGCTTATCGCGTAGGTCTGGTAAATCATGTTTATCCTGCAGAAGTACTAATGGATGAAGCCAAAAAGCTGGCCAAGAGAATAATAAGGAATGCACCAGTGGCAGTAAGGTATAGCAAAACTCAAATTAATAACGGAATGCAGGTTGATATTGATACGGCCATGACAATTGAAGCGGATATTTTTGGTTTGTGCTTTGCTACGGTGGATCAGCAGGAAGGCATGAACGCATTTGTAGAAAAGAGAAAGCCGGAATTTAAAGGTAAATAGGCTAAAGATTAATAAAGATATGTGACATAGAAAAAGGGAATTTATCTCTATATAAATGATTGATGAGGGGGATTTTATAGTGGGAAATAGAGAAGTTGTGATGGTAAGTGCCTGCAGAACAGCTATTGGCAAATTCATGGGGAGTTTGACAAACGTACCAGCCAAAGATTTAGCCATTACTGTAGGGAAAAATGCCATAGAGAGAGCTGGAATCCCAGCAGATATTATCGACGAAATCTCCATGGGACAGGTTTATCCCCATATGGCGGGTTCTCTACCAGCTCGCCAAGTTGGCATGGCATGTGGACTGCCGGTTAGAAGTGGTGCAGTAAACGTTAACCAAAACTGTACATCAGCTATGCGTGCTCTGGAAATAGCAGCACATAATATTATGCTGGGCAAAACTGATATTGCCCTGGTAGTAGGTGTTGAAAATATGACTAGTGCTCCATACCTGATCCCCAAGGGAAGAATGGGTTATCGTATGGGGCCCGGGCAGATTGAAGATGCGATGTTACATGATGGACTAGTTGATAAACTGGTTCCCGGTCATATGGGGTTGACTGCAGAAAATATTGCTGAAAAGTATGGAATTACCCGGGAGGAATGTGACCAATTGGCCTTGATAAGTCATCAACGTGCTACTGCAGCCGTCCAAAACGGTATATTCAAGCGTGAGATAGTGCCAGTTGAGATTAAGAGTAAAAGAGGCAGTAAGTTTTATGAAACTGATGAACATATGATTCCAGATGCTAATTTGGAATCTATGGCTAAATTACCTTCAGCCTTTAAGAAAGGTGGCGTAGTAACTGCTGCTAATGCTTCTGGCATTAATGACGGTGCAGCGGCCGCTATTCTCATGTCTAAAGAAAAAGCAGAAGAATTAGGGGTAAAACCTTTAATGAAATTAATAGGCATCTGTTGCGAGGGAGTAGCTCCAGAAGTAATGGGTCTAGGCCCTGCAGTTGCAATGCCTAAAGTTCTAAAACAGGCTGGAATGAAATTTGAAGATGTAGAGTATTGGGAACTTAATGAAGCATTTGCTGCCCAGTGGTTGGGTGTAGGTAGAATGCTTAAAGAAGATTTTGGCATAGAGCTAGACATGGATAAAGTCAACCATAATGGTTCAGGTATAGCACTGGGGCATCCAGTAGGGTGTACTGGTTTACGTATCATAGTGAGCCTGTACTATGAAATGGAGAGACTCGGTTTGACAGTTGGCGGAGCTTCCCTATGCGTTGGAGGCGGCCCTGCTATGGCTTCATTGTGGACCAGAGATATTTAGAATTCTTTTGTTTCCTATTCTTTATTCTCTAATTTGAGTTTGGGGAGGGCGAATAATGAGTTATGTAGAGGAATATAAAAGAAAGCTGGTACCCGCGAACGAAGCTCTAAAAGCGGTCAAATCAGGAGATACGATTAATTATGGTGAATTTATGATGGCTTCTCATGTTTTAGATGCGGCGCTGGCCGAACGTAAAAATGAGTTAACTGATGTGGAAATTATTACTACCACCTGTCCGTTTGTTCCCAAGGCAGTGGAAGTAGACCCGGAGCAGGAACATTTCATTTATAATGACTGGCATTTTAGTGGGGCGAGTAGAAAATTACATGATAAAGGACTTTGTTTTTATATACCACTTACGTACCATGAGGCTCCCAGTTTTTATGAGCGAGGTTACGTTCCGATTGATGTAGCTCTAATCAAAGTAACCCCGATGGATAAACATGGTTATTTTAACCATGGTACTTCTAATTCCATGACTCCAGCTTTTTGTGATGCTGCCAAAATTATTATTGCTGAAGTTAATGAATCAGTTCCTAAATGCTTAGGAGGGAATGGGGAATCTATCCATATATCGCAGATTGATTATATAGTTGAAGGTGATAATAAACCTTTGATTCAGCTTCCTGAGTTACCTATAACTGATGTCGATAACCAAGTAGCTGAACTGGTGATGGAAGAGATGGAAGACGGCGCCTGTATTCAACTAGGTATCGGTGCTATGCCCAATGCAATCGGAGCGATGATAGCAAAATCTGACCTGAAAGATTTGGGCGTTCACACAGAAATGCTAGTTGACTCTTATGTGGATATGTATGAGGCCGGGCGTATTACCGGAAGACGTAAACAGATTGATAAGGGCCAGATGGTTTACACTTTCGCTATGGGAAGTAATAAACTATATGATTTCCTAGATGAGAATCCTGTTTGTGCCACATTCCCGGTAAGTTATACTAATAACCCTTTTGTAATCGGACAAAATGACAAAGTAATGGCTATAAATAATGCTATTGAAATTGATTTATATGGTCAGGCATGTGCGGAATCCTCGGGCGTGAGGCATATTTCAGGAACTGGTGGCCAATTAGACTTTATTTTCGGCTCTTATAAATCGCGAGGTGGTAAGGGCTTAGTCTGCCTAAGTTCCACGATCACCGGTAAGAACGGTGAACTTATTTCCCGCATAAAGCCAGTTCTTGCCCCGGGAGGCATTGTTACTGATCCCCGGAGTATAAATTTTTACGTAGTAACCGAATATGGCAAGGCAATGCTCAAAGGGAAATCTACCTGGCAGCGGGCTGAAGCATTAATAAATATCGCACATCCACAGTTCCGTGAGGAATTAATAAAGGAAGCCCAAACTATGAAGATTTGGCGTAAGTCAAATAAGCTGGTTTAGCCAGCCAGGGTAACCCGTGTAGATAATGTTCGGGCTTGTACCACAATAAAAAAATTGAGGTGCAAGCCTAGTTAAAAAAACATGTTTTTTAGTTAATTAAGGGGGTAAAAATCTATGGATATTAATAAAGTTGCAGTACTTGGTGCGGGAACGATGGGACAAGGAATAGTCTGGGCTCTAGCTGCAGCCGGAAAAGAGGTTGTACTTTATGATATTAAACAGGAATTTAGTGAACGTGCTGTTGCAAAGATAGGAAAAAGCCTGGCTAAGGCCGAGGAAAAAGGAAAAGCAGCGGCAGGTACTAAAGATGCTATACTAGCCAAAATCAAAACTACCGAAAATTTTGACGATATAGCAGAAGTAGATTTTGTTATTGAATGTGTCTTCGAAAATATGGATGTAAAAAAGGATGTTTACACTAAGTTAGATGCTTTACTAAAACCCGAAGTTATTATAGCTACTAATACTTCTTCCTTATCTATAACCGAAATAGCTGCAATTACGGACAGAACTGATAAAGTGGTAGGTATGCATTTCTTTAATCCGGCTAACGTAATGAAACTGGTCGAAGTTATTCCTGCTTTGCAGACTTCAGAAGAGACTATAAAGGTCGTTACCGAGCTATCCCAGGCTATAGGTAAAAAGCCCGTAAGAGTTAAAGAAGGGCCTGGATTTGTAGTTAATCGGATACTTGTACCAGCAATTAATGAAGGTTGCTGTATTCTTCAGGAGAACCTGGCTGCCGCAGAAGATATTGATACGGCAATGAAGTTTGGTGCTGGTTGGCCTATGGGTCCTCTTACCCTTTGTGACCTGGTTGGTGGTGATATAGCCCTAGCAGTAATGAATACATTATATGATGAAAGTGGAGATCCTAAATATCGTCCTTCTGGTCTACTAAAACAATATGTACGGGCTGGTTGGCTGGGAATGAAAACAGGTAAAGGGTTCTTTGATTACGGAAAATAGCGTTCCGTGCAATTTGGGGGAATGTCTATGTCTACAGTTTTGTTTCAAAAAGCAGGTTTGCGTGCCAACACAATAGACAATAGCAAGGAAGATATACTTGTAGCACTGATTAATGATTATCTTGCTAGAGCAATGCGTGTAGAGAAAGAAATGAACAAACTTATCAAAGAAGTTCGGGAATTAAAGAACAAGTAGGGATAGAACGTGAAAGACGATTTTCCCTTAATAAGTAAGTCCTACCTGGTAATTAATTAGATTGTATAGAATGTGAGGGGGTAATTTAGTATGGATCTTAATTATACAGAAGAACAATTAATGATGAAAGATATGGCCAGAAAATTTGCTGAAAATGAACTATGGCCGGTTGTTGGCGAATATGATGATAAACATATTTATCCTGAAGATATTTATGAAAAACTTTTTGACACTGGTCTGGCGACCATAGGTGTTCCTGCCGAGTTTGGCGGTGCTGGTATTGATTTTCTAGGGCAAGGCTTAATAACTGAAGAAATAGCACGTGGTTGTCTTGGGGTAGCTACAGCGATGGTTGCTAGTACTCTACTGGCCACTGATCCTATCCATATAGCAGCGAATGACGACCAAAAGCAACGCTGGTTCACGAAGATGCTTGAAGAAGATAAATTTGCAGCATTTTGTTTAACCGAGCCAGGTGCAGGTTCTGACGTAGGCGGGATGTCTACAACCTGTAAGAAAACTGATGGTGGCTATATTCTTAACGGAGTTAAATGCTTTATCACCAACGGTGGAGTTGCCAATCAATACACAATATTTGCTACTCTGGACAAAAAATTAGGTGTTAAAGGTATCTGTGCGTTCATGGTAGATCGCAATTCAGAGGGTATCTCAGTGGGAAAAACAGAAAATAAATTAGGTATTCGCTTATCAAATACTGCTGAAGTAGTATTTGATAACGTATTCGTTCCAGAAGAAAATCGTCTGGGTGAAGAAGGAACTGGCTGGATGACCGCCATGAAAACTCTGGACTGGTCCAGACCAATGATTGCAGCACTAGCAGTTGGTTGCGCCCAGGGAGCTTTTCATCATGCAGTGGAATATTCCAAGATACGGACCCAGTTTGGTAAGCCTATTTCCAGTTTTCAGGCTGTCCAGTTTTTACTGGCTGATGCAGCGATGGATATTGAAGCGGGGCGCTTGCTTTATCATAAAGCTTGTGCACTAAAAATGGATAAAAAGCCATTCTCTCAGGCAGCATCAATAGCCAAAGGTTGGTGTGGTGATATGGCCATGCGCGTAACTACAGATATGGTTCAAGTATTTGGTGGTTATGGCTATAGTAAGGAATATCCGGTAGAAAAATATATGCGTGATGCTAAGATACTACAGATATATGAAGGAACTAGTCAGATACAGCGTATAGTAGTGGCTGCCAACTTGTTAAAAGGCTTGAGATAAAATAATAAGTTAAAAGTCCAATAACCTGATATAAAGTGAGGCGGCAGATTCTGCCGCCTCTTTATTTTTCGTCCAGATGGATATAGCCAAAAAGCCGGGGTTAACCCCGGCTTTTAATTACGAAGCTTGATTTTTATTACGACCAGCGCGCTGGCGGGCTCCTTTTTCGAGTACCGTCTTGCGTAAGCGTAATGATTTAGGTGTTACTTCTAGCAGTTCATCATCATTAATAAATTCCAAACATTTTTCCAATGACATCTGTAGAGGAGGTACTAATCGTAAGGCGTCATCTGCTCCAGATGACCTGGTGTTAGTTAAGTGTTTTTTCTTACAAACATTTACAGCTATATCTTCAGTACGTGCATTTTCTCCTACGATCATCCCTTCGTAGACTTCTGTTCCCGGGCTTATAAAAAGATTCCCTCTTTCCTGGGCATTATATAAGCCATAAGTTATAGTAACACCACTTTCTGCGGCGACCAGGGAGCCCCGGGTCCGGGTACTTATTTCTCCCTTAAAAGGTTCATAACATTCAAACACATGATTCATAACTCCCGTGCCCCTGGTATCAGTTAAAAATTCAGCTCGAAACCCAATTAAACCGCGGGCTGGGACCAAAAATTCAAGTTTTACCGTACTACCTGAAGTATTAGTCATGTTGATTAATTCACCTTTACGTTCGCCAATATTTTCTATAACAGTTCCAACATATTCTTCGGGAACTTCGATATATAATCTTTCGATTGGTTCGGTTTTAGTTCCATTATCATCTTTCAGGATTACTTCCGGGCGGGTTACAGCAAACTCATATCCTTCACGACGCATGGTCTCAATTAATATAGAAAGGTGAAGTTCACCACGGCCAGAAACCTTAAAACAGTCGGGGCTTAATTCTTCCACGCGCAAAGATATATTAGAAAGTAGTTCGCGCATGAGCCTTTCCCTTAAATGGCGGCTCGTTACATAAGATCCATCCTTGCCTGCCATAGGACTATCATTTACTACAAAATTCATAGATATAGTAGGCTCATCAATATTTATAAAAGGCACCGGGTTTATTTCATCAGGTGTACAGATGGTGTCACCTATACTGATGTCTTCAATACCAGAAATAGCCACAATTTCGCCGGCAGCAGCCGTTTCAACTTCAGATTTTTTTAATCCCTCAAAAGTATATAATGTATTGATTTTTACTCGATTCTCTTTACCAGTAGTATTGCACAAAATCATTTCTTGCCCTTTAGAAATTGTACCTTGCTGTATTTTGCCAATACCGATTCTCCCCACATAGGGATCATAATCTATGGAGGAAATAACTAGTTGTAGTCCTTTATTAGCCTCGCCAATAGGTTCTGGTATGTTCTCCAGTATCGCATCTAGAAGTGGTTTCATATCGCTAAATTCGTCATCTAAATGTACTTTGGTAACACCATTTCTGGCCGAGGCGAAAATAATCGGAAAATCAATCTGTTCTTCATTAGCTCCCAGGTCAATAAAAAGGTCAAGTAATTCATCAATGACATCATTAGGCCGGGCATCAGGCCGATCAATTTTATTGATAACAACAAGTGGTTTAAGGCCAGCCTCGAGTGATTTCTTTAGAACAAAACGAGTTTGAGGCATAGGACCTTCAAATGCGTCGACTAGCAGAAGAACACCGTCAACCATTTTAACAATACGCTCTACCTCTCCTCCGAAATCAGCATGCCCCGGCGTATCTACAACATTAATTTTTATATCCTGGTAGCGGATACTTGTATTTTTAGACAATATGGTTATACCACGTTCTCTTTCCAGATCAGTACTATCCATTATTCGGTCAGGCACCACTTGGTTATTCCTAAAATTGCCGCTTTGTTTCAGTAGTTGGTCAACCAGAGTAGTTTTGCCATGATCGACATGGGCAACAATAGCTATATTTCGTAGATTTTTACCAGTCATGCATTATCCCTTTCCTTATTGTAAGAATATATTAAACAGTAATATAATAGTAGCAATTTCAAAAATCCATTAAAA
>JAQWBP010000006.1 GCA_028706315.1 Syntrophomonadaceae bacterium | reverse complement strand
ATGGTGGGCCATACAGGAATCGAACCTGTAACCTTCTGATTAAGAGTCAGCTGCTCTACCGATTGAGCTAATGGCCCACATGATTAACGCAATTGATATTATAAACCGAGATAACTAATAAATCAAGGATTAATTTTTACTTTATACCATGAAAAATGGCTGGGATGGCTGGATTCGAACCAGCGAATGGCGGAGTCAAAGTCCGGTGCCTTACCTCTTGGCTACATCCCAATGCCAGTATATAGAGTCTATGAAAACGCAGCTGCTTTTATACAAGGTTTAGGTATTTACTTTATCTTTTTAAGTGATATGCAAAAAATGATGTCTTCTATGTATGTTGGTAATTCTTATTTTTTCGCCCGCTTTTTCGCAGCCAGGAGCCTTGATAGACTATCAGTTTCTTTTCCGCCGCCTTCTTTAGCAGTATCACTTTTATTAGGCGCCGGGTTTGGCTTTTCCGATATAACTTCTTTGTTGGCTATTACTTCATTGGTTACTTGTGATATCTCCCGCTCACTACTTGTTTTGTTTTGTATTTGCTGCTTTTCGTCCCATCCCTGCTGCACTAAGTTTTTTCTAATCTGCAGGCGGGATAGGCTATGATCATTCTCCGGCTCTTCACGTTTCTTATTCTGGAATCTGGCCCAGAAGTCCTTTATATCAGAGCGGGTCCAGTTTAGCCGCCGGGCAGCAATATCTAGTGGTAGTAGTAATATCGCTACTATTAGTAACCAGGGCGACAGTGGAATTGAACCTGTGGCTGGAGATAAATTATCTGCAAATGCCTCTTTAGGCTCAGAAATTATGCTGCCCCCTCCCGAGGTTGCCAACTGTTCAAGGAATTTCATATCAACTCCGGGGGTATTGTATTCTGGAGAATATGACATCGATATTCCCCCGGTTGCTCTCCGTAACTCATCACCATCTTGTTGAATAACACTCATCCAGTAAACACCTGGATCTTTGAGCGCAAAATAGCCCTGATATTTCCCAGGTGCTACTAGTTCAAGCTCAACTTTTTCAGTTCCCAGTTCCGGGTTTACCACCGTAGCTGTTGTCGGCAAATAGTCGGTTAATTTATTAGAATCTACTTCTATCAGTCCCTGGCTGCCATGGATACTTGATTTTATAGTCAATAGATTAGTATTTTCGTCACGAGGTAAGACCCAGGATATCAGGTTCCCCCAGAGCTGATTATAATAGGACCAGTTAACCCATTGCCCGGCCCACCTTCCACCGGCATCAGTTGTCAAGGCTATAGAGCGACCCAGACCATATTGCCAGCGCGCCAGAATAGGATCACCTATGTGACTTACCATTTCTACACTAGCCGTTTTTTTCGGAGAAGTTGCCACATAACCTTGCAGAACTGGTATTTGTGTAATTCCGCTCATTAATGGTGTTCTGGCTGTAAGTGCCGGTATAAATTCTTCTTCAATAAGATAATGACGGAGTGCTTTCATGGTTTCCTTAGTGAATATTCGGGGTATATTATAGGCATCATCGCTAAAATAATATCTCCCCCCTCCCCACTCAGCCAGCTGTTCCATTAGAGCAATATCAGCACCCTTACCAACTGCAAGGGTTGACATAGTAATTTCTTCCCGGTTCATGCGACGCGATAAATAGTAATAATCGCCAGAAGTAGCTGACTGTCCATCAGTAAGGAGTATTATATGTTTATATTTTGCTTCCGCGTTTTTAAGGCTATTATAGGCAAGCTGCAAGGCAGGAAATATATTAGTTCCTCCTCCGGCACGGATTGTACCTATGTCACTCCTAATTTCCTCGGCATTGTCAGCCGGTTTCATTTCCACAACCCACCGAGCCGCACTATCAAAAGCTATGACCCCGATTTTATCCTGAGGGCTAAGTATTTCTGTGGCCTGAATAGCAGCTTCCCGGGCCAGATCGATTTTGCTAAATCCCCCTACTGTATCCGACATACTTCCAGATTTATCTATTACTAGCGCCAGGGCCAGGCTGGGTATTTGTTCTTTTGCCCGTAAATCCATATATACCGGCAGAGCTTTTTCTACCGGGGTTTTATAGTATCCACCTGGTCCAAAACTTTGTTCACCACCGACCATGATTAAACCAATTCCAAAGTCCCTAACACCAGTTTCAATGGCTTCCATAGCCCCTTCGTTCAGGCTCTCAGCGGGAACATTGCAAAGAATTATAACTTGATAATGCTGTAAATACTCTAGCCCGGCAGGTATTGTTTCCGGAGTTACAGTAACAGCATCGATTCCTAAGGAATTAATAGCACTAGCAATAGCTCGGCCTTCACCAGGCTGGCTTTCCACTAATAATACGACTGGTTTACCATGTACACTAGTAAAAACCGAGGCCTCATTATTTTCTGGAATAGTATCATCTTGAGCTTCTATTTTGCTGGTAAATGCATACATGCCTCCGTCATCTATTTGATAATTATATATGAAGGTATTTTCTCCCCGGTTTACCTTGACTTTTTCCTCGATAATCATTCGACCATCTTTAAATACCCTTAAATTAGTCAGAGCACTAGTATTACCCGTTATCTTTATTTTTATGGGAAACTTTTCTCCGGCAAAGAGTTTCCGGGGTATTTGCATTTCATCGATACGGATATCAGGTCCCTGGGTTAAATTAAGTGGAAGTACGTCAATTCTGACGTTCTTATCTCTCAGGTATTCTACTTCTTTACCAGCATCGCCTTTGTTTTGTTGTCCATCCGATATTAAAACCAGCCTTTTGTTAGAGGGATCAGGCATTAAGGCATCTGCTAGTTTAAGTCCCTCCTGCAGGTTACTGTAGTTCCTGTCAATTATACTTTCGATATCATAGGCACGAAAATCATCTACCAGGCTCTGTTCTATTCGCGCATTATCTCCGCAAACAACTATGCCCACCTTATCAGCTGCTTTTTTATCTTTAACTGCCTGCTGGATAAACTTTTCTACCGAATTAATACCCTCTTCGCAGCTAGCAGATGCGTCAACCACAAATACAACACTTTGTCCCTGGATTTTATAATGTATCTGAATTCCTGCCAGAGCTAAGATGAGCATGGTTAATAAGGTAACCCGCAAACTGGTAATAAGCAACCGGCGTGGTTTTTCCATCAAAGCATCTTTTTGCCACAGATAAACAGGGGCAATAACTAGCGGCAGCAGTATTAATAACCAGGGATAGTTAAAACTAATACCCATGCCGGTATACCTCCCACTCAATAATCAAAACTAAAAGCAGCAGCCATATCAAGTATTTCCAGAGTTCATAGTTGTAAAGCTTTTTATTACCCGAATTATTATCTGCATAATACTTTAAGGGCAGCCTCACTGGTGCAATATTAGATTCAAGCGCATTTATCTGATTTACAGCCAGATAAGATACTTCCTGCTCAGTACCTGCTATCCGGGTAATTTTGTATAGGCCAGGATCATAAACGGGAAAAGCAGCCGGAAATGGATGCGTGTATTTTCCTACTACCTCACCATCTTTTTCGACTATAACTTCTCCAGTTTGGGGGGGAATGTCTAAGGTAAAAGTTCGTTCAGATGCATCTAAGGTAATATTACTAGTTGACTCGGGCAGCAGCCAGTTGCTGAGATTATTAACTAGTATAGGAAAACTAGTCTGTAAGGGAATATTACTTTTATGTAAGTCAAAAGTTAGTAGGGCTATTTTCTTACCGTTTAGTTCCCCGCGTCCAAGCAACATATTATTCTGGTATTTTGCCAGGGGGTTACACCAAGTCGGGCATTCTATCTGCTGGCTTTCTAGTATTTGCCAGTTTTCCGTATCCACATACTTCAGCAGTTCATCATCACTGGCAGCAAGGTTAATTTCCTTAATATTCTTCATTACTCCATTTGCCGGAAAAAGGCTATTACCTGCGGGTGGGTTAACAACTAGTATGTTTCCGTGAGGTAGCTCGCCAGGGATAAATCCGTCGAAAATATAGGCGGTATATTCAGACAAGTCTTTATCATAATTATCAGGAGATGTCTTGTATAACTCGACATTCGGCAGTATTCCCCATGCTTTTTCGAGAAATATATTACCTGCACTGACTAGCAGAATTCGCTGCCGGTCTTGGTTAGGAACTACGGCATAAGCTTCATTATCCAGGTTATAGCAATCTTTATGATTTAGGTTTATTTTAATATATTTTGTATTGTCAGGAACATCTTCCCAGATCAGATTTTTTACTTCATCCGGCTCTAAACTAGTCGGCCTAATATCCATAATTTTGTCTTCAGCGAACAATTCGACATCTACCTGGGCTATTTTATCACCATAATTCTGCATCTGGGCCAGAACTATCATATGGTTGTCACTTTCCCGCGCAGCCAATGTACGTATGCCGATATTATCCTTTTCCTGGCCTATTTTTTTAAATTCAAGTGGACAACTTAACTTAACATCATGTTTAGCCGGTTGGGTCCTGCCATCACTGTAAATTATAACTGAACAGTTAGTGCTATCTTGAGCCAGGGCACTAATAATCTCTAATACAGGGTCTAATGCAGCACTTTCCCTGCCCGGCTTTATACTTGTAACTGCCCGGAGCAATTCTTTCTTATTGCGGCTAGCTGCAGCTAAGACCTGCGGTTCTTCCCCCATAGCGATTAAAGTCATCTGGTCTTTGTAACTCATATTATTTATAAGCTGTTCAATTTGTTTTTGGGCCACCACAAACCGGGAAGGCGCAACATCAGTAGCCATCATACTAGAAGAGCAATCAAGTACAGCTATAACATGGCTGTCATTGTACCCTGCCACTGGTATATAAGGCCTGCTCATAGCCAACAGCAGTAAAAATGCCGCCAGCAATTGCAAGAAAAGGAGTAAATTCTTTTTCAGCCGCTGCCAGGGACGATTAGCTTCTATATCTTTTATTAATTGCTCCCATAGGAAGGTACTAGATATAGTTTGTTCCTGATATTTTGGTTTTAAAAGATACAGCAAGATTATCAAAGGGATGATAAATGCAAACCAGCCTGCTGCAGGATTTAAAAAGCTCAATGTTTGGCCCTCCCCAATAACTCAGCAAAAGTGCGAATACTAGGTTGATTTACCTGTAAAAAAACAAACTAACGCCTATAACTATGTTTATGCATTATTCTAGAATACCAGCAGCCGGTAAACTGCGCAGGATAATATCTTCAAAAGACTCGTCACTGCAGTGGGAAAGAAAGATTATTCCCTGCTGCAGGCAGAATTTTCTTATTTCTTCATTTAAGTTTTTCAGTTTCCTCTGATAGGCTTTTAATATTTCGGTATTAATGTTCACTTCAAGTATCTCCCCAGTTTCACTATCTAGCAGCCGCCAATCACCACGTAACTCCGGTTTTAATTCCTCCGGGGATAAGATTTGCAGTAGTATTACATCCTGGTTTAAATAACGCAGATACTTAGTCCCTTCCCGAAACTTGTTATTTGATATGAAATCAGATATTACTAGTGACAGGCCGGGATGATGAGAGTAGCGTCCGAACTCACATAATGATAAATCAAGATTAGTTATACCGGAAAAATTCAGGTTATCAATAAAGTGCCATACCTGGTTAACGGCACTCTTCCCACGAAGTGGTCGCAGGCCGTTAAGGTGGTTAGAACATCCGGCCACAGCCACCTGATCATAGCTGGCCAGGCCCATATAGGCTAGGGCTCCTGCTACCTGTTTAGCCAGTTCTGCTTTAGAGGGATGGCCAAATTTCATCGATTCACTAGTATCTATAAAAATGTTTAAGAGCAAATCCTGCTCTTCTAGAAACAGTTTTACAAAAAGCTTTTCCGTGCGCGCATAGCTATTCCAGTCAATATAGCGCATATCGTCACCCCGGGAATAGCCACGAAAATCTGCAAATTCAACTGAATGACCTTTAATAGGTGACCTGCGATTACCACTGTTTTTTCCTGCTTTTATATGCCGCAGCGTAAAAGTTAATCTTTCCAGTCGGGTCAAGAATTCCTGGTCATAAAATATACCCATCAAATTATCCTTTCGCATAAGCTCCTGAAGATACCCGGTACTTTTATTAAGTTATTTATCTAGTGAGCTTAAAATATCTCCGATGAGTTCATCAGGGGTCAGACCTTCAGACTGCCCTTCGAAGTTTAAGAAAATCCGGTGTCTTAAGGCCGGCAGAGCCAGTTGTTCAATATCCTCGTAGGCTACATTATAGCGTCCTTCCATTAGTGCCCGGACTTTCCCTGCAGCAATAAGTGCTTGTCCCCCACGAGGAGATGCACCATAAAGCACATATTTCCTTACCCGGTCTGGGGCATACCGGCTGTCGGGATGGGTAGCCAGAATCAACCTGGCCACCATATTGCTAACCTTTTCTGCTATTAGTACTTCCCGGGCGGTACTCATCATTGCCACTAGCTGGTCGGCATCTATTATCTTTTCTATTTCATTTTGCTCAGGGGCAGTAGTCATAGTAATTATATTAGCCAAGTCCTTTTCCCCGGGGAAATTCACCTGCACTTTAAACATAAATCTATCCATCTGAGCTTCGGGTAAAGGATAGGTACCCTCCATTTCCAGTGGATTCTGGGTGGCCAACACAAAGAAAGGCTCATTTAGTTTTCTAGTTTCGCCACCAGCAGTAACTGTTTTCTCCTGCATAGCCTCCAGCAAGGCACTTTGTGTTTTAGGAGTAGCCCGGTTTATTTCATCTGCGAGGACAATATTGGCAAAGACAGGCCCAGCCTGAAATTTAAAATATTTACCTCGGGTGGCATCTTCGGCTATGATGTTGGTTCCTACAATATCAGCCGGCATTAGGTCAGGCGTAAATTGTATACGGCTGAATTTAAGCGATAATACTTGTCCTATGGTTCTTACCAGTAATGTTTTCCCCAGACCAGGTACTCCTTCCAAAAGTACATTTCCCCCGGCCAGCAGGCATATTAAAGTGTAACGAACAATATCACTCTGCCCAACGATTGCCTTACTTATTTCATCCTCAATAGCTTTTGCAGCTCGGGCAAATGAATCGGTTTCCATAAAAAAAGTCCCCCCTTTAGGTATGAATCACTAACGAATTATGCTAACTAGGTTACTATTCTTCAAGCGTGGCAAAATAATCTCGTACCATATCCTGCATGCCAGCAGGAATTACGCTTCTATTTAAAGACTCTCTGGCTGCTGCGCTGTAATGGCCAATTACTTCCTGGTAGGGACATACTGCTGCTGACATAATGGCCGGATCTGCAGTTTCAACTATTTCTTCTGGGCCATCATTTCCCTTACCCTTGACATATGATGTTGCCCCGGCCTGGCCTACCCGACGTGGATCGAAAATCTTTTCATATTCACCTTGGTTAAGGGGAGCCAACTCTCCACCGGCTTTGCCTGCTGCAGAAGAAGATGTACCTTGACTAGATTCACTTTCTCCTCCTTCGCCCATGCCGGCACCTGAGCCAGTACCTGCTCCCTTACCTGCGCCAATCCCTGTTCCAGTCCCAGTTCCTTTTCCATCTCCATCTCCGGCTCCGGCTCCAGATCCAGATCCAGATCCAGATCCCGAATTGTTACTGCCCTGAGTACCATTAGCACCTGGCATGCCACTACTCCCCTGTTTATTGCTATTTCCGGGTAAAGCAGTATTTGCCTGGCCTCCTTGACCTGCAGTGCCGGAGTTGCTCGCTAAATTTGCATTCCCCTGGGCAGCTATTATTTGCTGTCTGGCATTGCCCAGCGCGGCCAGCGAAGTATTCAAATCATTATATAGGCCAGCCTGGCTGCTGATGCTGGCAATTTGATTTTGCAAACTAGCCCCCTGATTGGCGCTGGCATTGCCCTGTTTGGCTGCAGAGCCTAGTGACTGCAAAACGGTTCCCAGGTTCGAATCAGCCAGGGTATTAGCTTCCTGCTGCAGCTGTGTACCTGCATTATGTACATCCTGGTTCTTATTCCGGGAAAACTTCTGCAGCAAATCTGCAGTTTCTTCACGACTTGCTTTAGTGTCGCCTTCAGCTATTTTGTTACCTAATTGATGGGTCATCTCTAATTTTTGCAAAGAATCTACCATTTGCCGAATATTATCTTCTGCCGGAGTTGCACCTGATTTTTTTAACTCCTGCAATTTTTCCTCGGCTTTTGATACTGACCTGACAGAATCAGATAATGTTTTGGCATCTCTAAGCTCGCCTTCTAAGTTCTCCAGGGTTTTGATTAGTTCCTCTCTTGACGCCAGAGGTACTTCTTCTTGTTTTTTTTCTAATTCTTTTTTAATCTGAGTAATTTTCTCTACTTGCTGGGAAACAGCCGCAGTAACCTGTTTCTGCCTTTCTACTTCTACATCCATCGGGTTGGGCAGTAAAAGCAGGACTATTATCAGCAGAGTCGCCACGCCCCCGACCCGGATTTCTTGCGTCGGAAATCTTACGGGTAAGTGTTCACTAGCATTAAAGTCCTTGAGGTGGCCAAGAGCATCAAGGCGCTGCTTTCTAGCCATAGTAGAGTTGTTACCAGCAGCCTCTATGGCTGTTGTTATCCTCTCTTTTAGGCCGCATGCATCAACATGATAGGCGGCTGTTTTGAAATCAGGGCGATAAATATACGCTATAATAAATGCTACAGTAAAAGCAGCCGCCAGCACACCCGCACAGTAGTAGTACAATTGTGGAATTGGTTTTAGGTACGAAATCGAGATGAGCAGCACTACTAATACTGCCCCCACAGTAAAACCAAGCCCCAGAGCTTTTATGTAATGCTGGTAAAGTAACTGTTTTAGTGCCGGCTCCAGCGCTTTTCGTATTTCATTATCAGCAAGATTTTTTTGATCCATTTTTCCTCAATCCATAATGAATTTTTTCATTGGCTACCCACTTATTTCCACCTGTTCATCTTTACTATCTTCCACTTTCTGCTCCTGTTTAGCCCGCTTACTTTTAAACCTGGAGAAACGGCCTACTGGATCAATGAGAATAATGGTAGCAACTAACAGGATAATCACTATAATGCCATTAATAATAAAGTTATACTGCCAGGGTGCGATCGTTTGAATACCTGCTGCTGCCATACCGTTTCTATAAAAAATCTGCTGGATGATATCTGACACAAAATAAGGTATGCCATAAGCAGGGAATATAGAAAATAGTGCAATAAGCGGATTTAAGTAAATTATTAGTGGCACCGTTCTTTGCCCGACCGGGTAGGCTCCGCTATGCATTCCCTGTAGAAATACGGTAACAAGTAGAGTACCGATGAGAAAGATAAATACAATGAGATAAGATACTACCATAGATACCTGAGTTCTTTTAAAAATAGCGGAACAAAAGATCCCTATGGTCCCAAAAGTTAATGCAGTTACCAGATAAATAATAAATACCTGGACTATTTCACTTAATAAGACTCCGCCAAAGAAATATACTACGCCAAAGGCAGGAAGTGAGGCGATAATCAGTAGGAATATATAGCTTATGGATGCAAATAATTTATTTAAAACAATGGCCGTAGCTGATAAAGGTGTACATGTTAACAGGTCAAATGTTTGTCTTTCTCGTTCACCGTTTATTACCCCAGCCGTAAATGCAGGGGTAACAAATGATACTAGCAAGAGCTGAAACACCGTTAATACAACATATATTTCTGGACCCACATTAGGACCAAAGCCAGAATACATCATATTTTTTTGTTTGACCCAATAATAGGCAATGGTGATAAGAGCAAGAGTTCCCAGGTACAGGCTAATAACTAGGGGAGATTTCCAACTGCGCATCCGGGAGCGGAATTCTTTGCTCAGAATCGGGTTTAGTATAAAACGCTGCATTACCGTACCACCCCTTTCGTAACCCGCATAAATATTTCCTCCAGGTTACTTTTTGATGCCGCAAAGGAACTTACCGGTATATCATTTTGCACCAGTCCGGCCAGAAGATTGCTCTGGGCCTCTTCAGTGCCCTCAAAGGCTACTTGCAATACGTTGTCACCTGTAATTATGCCATTTAACCCTGACCCTTGAATTAGAGATAATGCCTCCTCAGCTTTACTAAGAACCCTTATTTCAATCGAATCGCCGACCCGGCTCTGGTTCATTATTTCATCTACAGTACCTGTTATTACCATTTCGCCAGCTTCAATAATACCCATATGAGTACATATTTCACTCAGTTCATGCAGTATATGTGAGCTCACAATAATAGTTTTGCCCATAGCCTTAAGCTCTCTTAAAATTTCTCTTATCTCTACCCGAGCACGAGGATCAAGACCCGATGCTGGTTCATCAAGAATAAGCAACGCTGGCTCGTGTACCAAACACCTGGCTAGGCAAAGTCTCTGTTTCATCCCCCTTGACAAAGTATCAACATAAGCTGCTTTTTTATGGGCCAGATCAACTAGTTCCAATAAATCGTTAATGATATTTTTCCGATAGTCCGCAGGGATTCTATAGCTGGCTGCGTAAAAATCAAGATATTCATCAACTTTAAGATCATCGTAGACCCCAAAAAAGTCAGGCATATATCCTACCAGGCGCCGGATGCGCTCGGGATGCTCTGTTACTTCCTCTCCCGCTATCCAGGCCCTTCCAGAGGTAGGCTTAAGCAGGGTGGCCAGTACCTTAAGGGTGCTCGTTTTGCCAGCACCATTAGGACCAACAAAGCCAAAAATTGAGCCTTCGTCAACCTTAAATGTAAGATTATTAACTGCCGTAAATTTTCCGTACTTTTTCGTTAGATTATTTACTACCAGCATCTATTCCCCACCTCCAGTTGTAACATTTTTTAGCAGTTTCCCATCCATACTTACAGTAATACCAGATAAATAGGTGTACTGCTCCTTGTCAGTACTAATTTTCACCCTGATAAAACCTTCGCTGGATACGAATTTGGCAGCATCAACCTTAATGCCAGTTGGAATTATCGTTAGAGGTTCCCAGGTTTGCGTTTCCCAGTTGTAAAGTTCTTGTTTCATAGTCCTGCTGGCGCGATTATCTCCTTGAATAAATAGCTGCAGCTGTTCAATTTGCACGTTCGCTTTCGCATAAGGCAATTCCATTTGGAATACCACACTACCGTTATCTATGTTGTAACCATAAATATCCTGGTTAAAATGCTGGCAGTCAACTGATATAACCCGGCCATTTACAATACCAGGTGGGAGGGATACCCTGTTTACATCTTCCATTTTTAGCTTAAGTGGGGAAATGTAAAATGTAGAGTAGTATTTTCTTCCCTTTTCTCCAACTGCAATTGTCCCTAATGGTTCCTGCGATTCTCCTATAAAAATCAGCGCATTGTTATTTATATCCCCGCGGTTAGCTATCATCTCCATAACCTGCCGGGACATTTCCTGTTGCTGCCATGGTGTATCGTAAGAACCCTGTGGTTTATGCACCGGATAAGTCTGATATATCTGGTATATGGCAGGTCCCGTATAACTATTTTTAATGCGTGGAATAAATTCAATATCGACTTTTTCCCCCGGATCCATGCGGGCTATTTTCTGGTAACCATAGGTGCTAAATACCAGACAATTAGTTAAGACTCCGTTAGTCTTATTTATAATAGTGCCACATATTTTGCCATCTTTAGTGTATAAATCGCCAATTATATCTCCCGGTTTAGATATATTTTCTTCACAATAGACGGTACGCATTGACCATCTGCTGGCATCTTCAAATGTAACCCGGGTATTTTTCCCCTGGGCAATAGTTGCTACTGCAGGAATACTTTCTGCACTATCATACCCTGGGCCATAAGCATACGATGACATCATTCTTCCTCGGGGCATATCCTGTGGTTGTAATATAACGATTTTATCTCCCGGCAGATCAATATTGTATTCAGTCCTGGTAGGTGCAAAGACTCCGATGGAAGAATTTACCCGGGCATGTTGAATCCCTGGTTCAATCGTTACTATTGAAACCACCTTCTGGAAAACATCACGTCCTTTAGCCTTAAATCCGAAAAAGTAAGTGCTGGAAAATATTAATATAGCTACCAGGGGAATAATTACCCATCCCAGGTCCCGACGATCAAGCTTACGTAAAATCAGATATATAACTGGGCCCAGTATGAGAACATAAATTAGAAGAAAAGTCGCAAGTTTCCCCCCAGAAGGCAAATCAGTAGCAGGTATATTGGTTAAAAAACTATTGATGCGATTCGAACGGTGTATTAGCTCTTCTTTTGAATTACCCGCACTCATAATATTATGAGGATCACACCGGCTTAATATGGTATGCCAAACTTGCTCATTACCTGACCAGTTCCTGAATGGTTCCATGGCCAGGTCGTATCCTAAGTACACAACATTTCCTTTGCCTATTTTTTGCTGAACAATAAGGGGAGTATCCCCTGCCCTGGCTATTATATTGCCACCAGTGACTTCTCCTTCACTAATCACAAAACTATGGCTGGCAGCCAACTTTTTTCCTGCGATACTTTCTAACTCAGGAATAGAACTAATACTCTTAGAACCGGTAACTTTTACCGGCAAAAAGGTATCGGGAAGTGGCCCTAGCGTTTTTTGCCAGTTGACTCCTCCAGCGGCTACTGCCATACCACCCTGCTCTACCCATGTATTAATAGCAGCTAACTGTTCTTTTGATAATGTGGCAGTGGAAAAGTCGTTTACTACCAACACATCAAGACTCTCCAGCAATAGCCCATTTACAGGTATATCACCTGCCGCGAGGTAAATTACCGTTACTCGCTGCCTTTCTACCGGCATTTTTAATGCAGCCAGATAACCTGCCGTAGATGAATCTTGAGCCATTACTCCCACAACTAATTCTTGGGGTTGCAGATTAGTCACTTTTACCTTTTCTTCAAGAATTTTGACTTCCCCGGACATTAATCTGACATTTAATATCTCCCCGTCATTACCAGGCAAATACATATGTATTTTCTTCTTACTGCCGGCAGGAAGGGAGGCATCTTTCTTATATACTACCTTGGAGCCATTCCTATTTACATTAATTTCTAGTGTACCTTTTATTTCCGCCCCTTGATTTTCTATAACTACTTGTAAAGGCAGTGCCTGCCCCATGCGGGCATACCCTTTAAACCCTGCTTCAACCTTCATTTGTAAATCATCTTCAGCCAATGCAGGAGTATAAGCTGAACATAATACTAGGGTCAGGAAAATTAAGGTAAATC
The DNA here is from genome assembly GCA_028706315.1 of Syntrophomonadaceae bacterium. Classification (GTDB taxonomy): domain Bacteria; phylum Bacillota; class Syntrophomonadia; order Syntrophomonadales; family Syntrophomonadaceae; genus STF2-222. Next base: position 86,956 of record JAQWBP010000006.1, on the reverse strand, counting down.
CAGTAATACATATTTTACGATTCATCTTCCTCATTACTGGCTCACCCCCTTAACTGCTGCTCCTGTTTCAATTTCTTTCATGGCTGGTTTCCCCACATCTTTTGCTATTTTCTCCGCAGGGGTAATCTCAACCTGATACCGTAACTCTAGTGATTTTCCCAGTAAAGGTGAGACATCGCTCTCATCATCTAATGTTATTAATCCCACCTGCAGCTGTTTACCCTGATAACCAAGATATACCCCTTCAATTGTTTCCGGGGCGGCTGTACCGCCGGCTACCTGTTTCATCTTAAAAATATTAGCCACCTGTTCTGCATCTTTTATATCGGTAAACACCACTGGGATACCTTCCTCAGCAAGAACCCTCAGACTTTTTATTAGCTCTTCTGTTTGTAAAACTTGCTCTTGCTGGTCGGCACATATCCAGATAGCATCAACTGCATCGCCAGGTAAATAATTAAGATCTTGGGCCGTCATTCCCCACCAGTTTAAAGGTGAATTAGTATACTTCTCAAATGTCTTTGGATCTTCTGATACTATTGCTACCCGTAAACTATACACTGCCTCCATTTCTTCGCCCTGGGATGAGTAAAAACGAGGATTTATTTCTACAATACCGCTAGGTATTTGCCCAAAGATCAGCCTTTCTTCAGCTTTTATTTTTACTGGTGACTGATCCGGAATTTCTAGAATCGCCTGGTCAACACTAGGGTCTTTACAAAAACCATAAAAAATTCCTTCACCCGGATGGTGTCCACAGTCAACTGGAGCTACCCCCATAAAGCTAGTTTCAAATTCCATTCCATTAGACAGAAAAATACCTCTCCAGGCTTTTCCTACCAGGCGGTAACCCAGCATATAAGTCCCTGCATTATATTGGAGATAATCGTATTTATCACCTTCAGGGCCGACCATACTAAAATCCATTTTAAAGATTATATATGTTTTCCCCTCCAGTTCTTTAATCGCAAGTATTTCTACATTTTGCATTTCCTTTTTAAACTCAGGATTATTATCTTGTAATAAAGAAGGAGCCTGTTTACGTAATTCTTTCTCTGCCAGGCGGGCTATTTCCTTATCAGGTAAACCTGGTGGTGTATAATGATAGTGATTAAAAATCAACCAACCCACTATAATAACAACTACAACCCCCACCCCGGTAATAACTTTTCTCCCCACTGCATCAGCCTCCCATAATTTCCATAATTCATAAAGGTACTACAAATTATTATGTTATTTCTACATATTTCCTTTCACCATTATAGCCGAAAATAATATTTATCATATAAATATCCGATAATGATATGAATTATATTCTTTACTGATAATAAATAATAGAAATGCTGATAAGTGCAGATAAAAAATACCTGCCACACAGCAACATGCCAGGTGACAGGCCCATTAGGAAGAGGTTAATTAAGCTTTTAAAGTTTTTAAGAGATTTAGGGCAACTTGTAGTACGAACCACTTTTCGGCTGGGTCTTCGGGATTATGGTCACTAGTTATGAGGCCGGCTCTGCGAGCTTCTTTTACTATATCTAGTTTCCAGGACGGTGCAGAAGAACTACCCGGTTCTCTAACCTGTTGAATAACTTGACTTAAGGGAAATTTCTCTCCCGGACAGGCGGTAGCCATTACATCTTTATGCCCTATTATTTGCAGCTTACCACATCTACCCATAATGTCATTAATCAGAGCTATTAGGGCATCTATTTGTTTAGGATTAGGTACGTTCTGAGTAAAATTACCGGCTAAACAGATGCCTATACTATCTGAATTCCCAGCTGACCCAGCATGTGCACCTATAGTATTTTCTGGCCTTCCCGCTCAATCACACCACTGGTACGAATAAGGTAATGATAGCCTATGCCACTCCACCCTTTGTCCAAGTGCCACTGATGCACAGTACTAGCTGCTACATCACCGTTAGTAGCACTATGGTGAATTATTATTCTGCTGGTAGTTCCCCTTTGCTTAAGAACTCCATTAAACATAAGTTTCGTCTCGAGTATGTCCATTCATTCTCCTCCTTTATGATTACATATTATTCCATTCATCATATAGTTGTACCTGTCAATATATAAAAAAAAGCACTGCAAATAAAGCAGTGCTCTCATAAAGACTAATTATCGTGATGTTTACCCAAACGATTATTTGCCAAGCTCCTCTGCCAGAGCCTTAGTTTTTTCCGATAATATTATAGCCAAATTAGCCGCATCCTTATTTTTTCCCAGAATTAAAGTCGAGGCCAGGTCAGCAAAAATATTTTTAATTTCCATAAAAAGTTTCATCACCATATATCATACCCCCTGTTAAATTGAGGTTAAAAAATACAACATTCCACTAATAGAGTTATTGATTCCCCTGCAAAAACCCCTTTCCCAATGCAACTTAATGAATACGTGGTTTAAAAATGGTGTTAAATCTTTTGTGTTTGGCAATTATAAATTCTAAATTATAGCAGGGATAATCCATATTTCTCTCTTTTTAACGTTAACTAAAGCTACGTAATTCCTTGGAAAATCCGCGGATTCCGCGTTAAATTACTCAAGCTGGTGCATAATTAATACTTTTCGCAGTAGAATCAGTTATTCTATTTTAAATTATATTTTTATTATATACAATATATCTTCTTTTTCGTACTAATTTATTCCCGTTTTTTCTATGTTATTCCCATTATTCTATACAGGATACCATGTTATAATTAATTAGTATTATAAATTATAATAGGAAGGAGTAAATAAATTATGAAAAGGAAGATTTTACCCCTGTTAGTAGTCTTATTCGTTGTGCTGCTTGCTATGCCAGTCCTGGCCAGTCCCCAACTACAAATTAATGAAAATAATCTTTCATTAACTACAGCACCAGTTATAAAAGATGGGACTATGTTAGTTCAGCTTGACACTATTGGTAAAGTTATCGGTGCAGACATAGATGTAAAATACAATCGTTACATAAAGATATCTAAAAACGAAAGCCTGCTTGAACTAATAGTCGGCGAAAATGTAGCCCATCTGAACGGCAACACTGTTTCAGCACCTCAAGTCCCTTATATTAATGAAAACGGGAAAATAATGGTACCATTACGTTTTGTTTGGGAGTCACTGGGAGGAGAAGTTCAATGGATTTCTGCTACTAGCACAGCAAGCCTAGTCTATGAAGAAACACGCGCAGGTCTAACCGCCAATGAATTGATGGTGAAATCCTCAAACGAAGCCCAAAAATTTGACAATTACACCGCTAGCGGGGATATGAAAATGTCACTTGCCATGGAAGGGATCGATGATCCTTCTGCACCCGACAAAATTGATATGGACGTGGATTTTACCTCCTATTATCAAAAAGAACCACTAGCAGTCTATACTAACCAGAATATGAAAATGCAGGGCTTACCAGAAATGCCGGCTGAGTTACAATCAATGAATGTAGAAAGTCTAATTAAAGATAATGCTATCTACACTAATATGCCTGGTACTGGATGGGTTAAAATGGAGATACCCGGTATGGACATTGAAAACCTAATTAAACAGACTACCTCTCTTGACCCGGCTGGATTACTTCAACTTATGAAAGATACTGGTATTATTGCCTGTTATGGTAATGATATATCCAGGGACGGTAAAGATTACTGGGTTATTAATGTAACTATGGATAATGCCAAATATATGGAACAAATTAATAAAATGTTGCCCATGGCTAATCTTCCCGAGTCAGCTGATATGAAGTCTTTGTTTGACAATAGTCTTTTTGATATGTACTACCGTATGTATGTTGATAAAGATAATTACCTAAATACCTTAACTGATCTAGACTGTTCTTTGAACATGAGTGTTCCTGTACCTGACCAGGCAAGCCCCGGACAAAAGCTAAGTATGGATATGCAAATGTCAGGTTCATTAAAAATTGATAATTTTAATGCAGGTATGGAACTTCCAGATGTGAGTTCAGCCAAAGATCTAAGCGAAATAGTACCTGTAGAAACTACTGATAATTAAAATATGATTCCGCTGCGGAAACCACTAAACTGCCTGTTTGAATGCATAAATATGTAGAGCGACGTTAACGGAGCATGGTAGAAACACCCTGCGAAGGCGTCGCAGCGGAAGGGGGCGAGCGACATGGACGTCGCGAGCGGGTACTGAACACGGATGTGAATATACCCGGTACCCCTGGAGCTGCAAGACAAGCAGATGGTGTTTCCCATGCGGAGAGTAGTCGCCGGAATATTTATGCATTCAAACTAACGCCGTATAACTTTTTGCAGGGGAATCAAATATCAATTACCTTGTAAAAAGAGGCTGACTAAAGGTTAGTCTTCGTAAGTAATTCCTAAAAAGTATCCCGTATCACATGAAAGTGGTACGGGATACTCATTTTTATCGACATTTTGCCAATGTAGTGGGAGTACTATGGCAGGCTGGTAACAATTTTCCCTACAATCTCTTTCATTTCTTTTGAATCATAATCCTCAATACGGCCCTCATCGACCATGGCATTAAACACGGAATCCCAGGGTAAGCCCCCTAAGAAATCAATATTACAGTCCTTTGCCACTTTTTCTCCCTGAGCTTTGCCGAATATTTCTAACTTCTCATCACAATGCGGGCAAACTGCATAACTCATATTTTCAATAAGACCTAGTATAGGAGCATTCATTTTCTGGGTCATTTTAATAGTCTTTTTAACTACCATAAATGCTAGGTCCTGTGGTGAAGATACTATGACAATGCCATTGACCGGAAGAGTCTGCATTACGGTTAAAGGTACATCTCCGGTACCTGGTGGCAAGTCAACGACCATATAATCCAGGTCTCTCCAATCAACTTCTTCCCAAAATTGTTTAACTGCCCCGGCTAGCAGCGGACCTCTCCATATTACTGGATCATCTTCACTGGGAAGAAAGAAATTTATCGACATTACCTTAATACCGAGCTTACTTTCCGGCGGAATAATTCCATATTCAGTAGCTTTTAAACCACTCTCGTTTTTAATGCCAAAGGCTTTGGGCTGACTGGGCCCAGTGATATCTGCATCAAGGATGCCTACTTTTTTACCCTGGCGAGCTAGACTAGTAGCTATCAGGCCAGAAACAGATGACTTACCAACTCCACCCTTTCCACTCATAACTACAATTACATTTCTAACGTTATTCAAGGCGCCAAGCAAACTTTTTTCTTCCGGTTCTACACCACACTGTCCAGGTTGTGAACTGCAACCTTCCTGAGATGCGCATGTTTTACATTGATCGGACATTTTTTATCCCCTTTCCACAAAACTTGTCTTTTTTATTATATACCTTTATCTCCTACAATTGCCAAAATGCTTTGGACAAGTACCTTTATCTATCAATATAATAAGCTTTTCTCAATGAGGTTAACAAACGTTTTCTTAAAATGCTCATCGTCTTCCCGATTTCGTTTCTTAAAACGAGTAGTACGCATCCCTGATTGCCGGGCTTTAAAGTTAATAAATCTTTGCATCAGCAGTTCTTCAATATTATTATCTGTATATTCTTTCCCAGATGGATTAATGGCCATGGCACCTTTTTCAAGTACCATAGCTGCCACACCATAATCGTGAGTAACTACAATATCACCTTTTTCTGTTTTATTAACAATAGCTATATCTGCAGCTTGAGAAAATCCATCCACAATAATGACTTGGGCATACTGACTCGTCACCGGGCTATTTACACAGCATATCATTATAACTTCTAACTTATATTGTTGGGCTGTTGTTTCAATTATATTCTTAACCGGGCAAGCATCTGCATCTACTAAAATTTTCATAACTACCTCCAGATTTACTATCTACACAATAATCTTTATATGGAATTATCTACATTATAATGTAATATTAATTATAGTTAATATTCAGCTACTATGTACGTTTCCATTTTATTATGTTACTTTAAAATATACTGCAGTGTAAGGATTTATTGTATACGAACGTACATATAAGTGAGCAGGATTGGGGAGCTGATGACTTTGCTAAGCGATGAGATGCTTGCCTGCAAGACGTTGCAGGGTGAGCTATCAGCCTTTGAAGAACTTGTAAATAGGTATAAAAACCTTATTTTTACTATTGTATACCGAATGGTCGGTCAATACCAGGAAGCGGAAGACATAACCCAAGAAGTTTTCATTACTGTATTTGATAAATTATATCAATTTGACAGCAATAAAAAATTTAAACCCTGGATTTATAAAATTGCTACTAATACTAGTATTAGTGCTCTGCGGAAAAAAAAGAAAATCATAACTTTAAATTTTGATGATACTTTTAGTCGGCAATACGAAAATTTTAGACCGGATTATTCGGTTGATCCTGAGGTGATGTTTGAACGCCAAGAATTAAAAGAATTTATTAATAATGCCATAATAGAACTTCCAGATAATTACCGGGCCGTTATAGTCCTTCGTTTCCAGATGGATTTAACGAACCAGGAAATTGCTGATGTGCTAGGTGTAACCAGAGAAAATATTGAGGTAAAAGTGCATCGAGCTCGTAAAGCATTACGGAAAATCCTGATTAAAAAAGGTGAGGAAAGGGGGATGAAAAGTGAATTGCCAGCAAATTGATAGATTGATTTTACAATACTGTGACAATACTTTACCCCCTGAATTAAGAACAGAGTTCATCCAGCATCTAAAAGAATGCTCTAGCTGTAAAAATACTCTTAAGTTAACTCTTATGGAAAATGAGGCGCTAAAGAGCAATGATGATATACCTTCGCTACCAGATGATTTTACCCCCCAGATAATGGGTATTATTCAGCAGCACCAGGATGTATTGGTGGAACCAGTTAACCACAAACCTGAAGGAAGTAAAGCCGCATATTATAAACGTGGCCTAGTAATATCATCAGCAGTTCTGGTAGCAGCTTTAGCTTTATTTCTAATTTTACCTGGAAGGTATACTATGCCCGGTCATGTCGATATAGCTGAAAATGACGGGGTACCACAACAGATTACCATTGAAGAAGAAAACAATACTCAAGCTGATAAGGAAAAAGCTAACTCTGGAATATCTGGTATGGCAGACGGGACCAAAAGTGAGGTTTTAGATTCTGTTAATGCCCCTGCAAATCCTGCTAAACATTTGCCGACGGCTAAACGTGATTTATCCGAAGATCAAGGCAACCAGAGTAGAATGAAACCTAGTCCTGCCAGAGTCTCTATAGAAGATGAACTTCAGTTAGAGGCCGGAAGTAAACAGCTTACCCCCAATAATGATCATTTATATTTACAGCCAGTTAATCTACCCCAATCATATAAACTGGCACAAATAATAAGTGATGCTCATGATAATTTAACTTTTGTTTACGAGTCATCTGCTACAAACAAAAAACTCAAGATTCATTTATCTCCAATTGACCTTAGCGAGTCAAGTGAACGAGTAGTTATGTTGGGTAAAAAGGCAGAAGAAAAAACTCTTATGCCCCAGGCAGAAATTTATGCAGATACAGCTCAAACGGTAGAGGAAGATAAAAAATATAATAGCTATAATGCAGATGCCGCTACCAATATAGCTATATGCAAAAACGACCTGAGATATAATGTTACTTTAATCGGTACCATGTCCCAGCAGGAGTTATTGGAGATAGCCAGTTTAATAGACTTTAAGGAGGGCAATTTTAGTGATACGAAAGATTAACTTGCCAGCAAAATTATTTGTTTTTTCTATAGTCATAAGTATTTTTACCATAGCCACCTTGTGCTACGAAATAAGCCCCTGCCAGGCAGAAACTAGTGACAACAATACTAAACCTCATTTAGTAGTTAGTGCCACTGGTACAACTACGACTACCCCTGATCAGGCCAGAATTTCCCTGGCAGTTGCAAATTTCTCCAAACAGTTAGATAAAGCCCAAACCGAGAATAACGCAGCAACCCAGAGTGTTATATCAGCTCTGCGCCAAAGTGGAATTAACGATAATTGCATACAGACTACTAATTATAATGTTTATCCTCAGTATAATTACTCGGATAAGCCTAATACTGAGCCACAAATAATCGGGTACCGAGTTACTAATGAGATTTCCGTAGTTGTAAAGAATATCGACCGTCTGGGGCATGTTCTCGATATAGCTGTTAAAGCCGGAGCTAATAATATTAACTATGTTACCTTCGAGAAATCTGATTTGACCGCCTGTGAAAACGAAGCCTTGACTAAAGCTATAACCAGGGCTCGCGAAAAGGCTCAGGCTATAGCTGGTGCTGCTGGGCTACAGCTTGGTAAGATTATAAGTATTAATGAAGGTGGTACTCAATATATAAGTCCACGTAATTCTATGTACCTGCAAAAAGATGAAAGTATGGGTAGCAGCGATGTTCCAGTAGTTCCGGGTAACTTAACCGTTAACGGTTCCGTTACCGTAACTTATGAACTCACTAATATTGGTTAAAATACTCGTTTCGTATTTTTCATTATTAATATTTTGACATAAAAAAAGGGAACACGTCCTAATGGCGGTTCCCTTTTTCATATTCATATCTATTTATGATGCTTTACGACTTTCGGCATAATGAGAGAATTGCATCGAAAATCCAGCTCTTCCCTGGGTTAGTGACCGCAGAACTGTTGAATAACCAAATAGCTCAGCCAGTGGTACAAAACCCTTAATTATCTGGGTGTTGTTTTCCATCTCCATGGAATCAAGCCTGCCTCTGCGGTTATTAATATTATTAATAATATTTCCGGTAAACTCTTCCGGTGAAGTAATCTCCAGACTCATTATAGGTTCAAGCAGTTTTGGATTCGCCTTCCTTAAGCACTCTTTAGCAGCGAACAGGCCTGCAGTCTTAAATGCCATTTCGGAAGAATCAACTTCATGAAAAGATCCATCTAAGAGAGTTGCTTTTACATTCACAACTGGATACCCTTCCAAAACTCCTTCCTCCATTGCCTGCTTAACTCCCGCTTCCACGGCAGGAATATATTCTCGGGGTATTACACCACCAACTATTTTGTTAACAAACTCGAAACCTTCTGCTGGTTCCAGTTTGAGAACAACATGGGCAAACTGTCCTCTACCCCCGGTCTGTTTCACATACCTAGTTACATGTTGTGCAGTGGCAGTTATCGTTTCACGGTAGGCAACCTCAGGCTGGCCTACATTAAATGCTACATTAAATTCACTGGAGAGGCGTTCAGCAACTATTTCCAGGTGCAGTTCTCCCATACCTGAAATAAGCGTCTGCCCGGTCTCCTTATTATATGAAATTTTAAATGTCGGATCTTCAGCTGAAATCTTGGCCAGTGCTTCGGCCATCTTGCCCTGATCTGACTGGGTCTTGGGCTCAATAGCAATCTGAATAACTGGTTCCGGAAACTCTATAGATTCGAGGAGAATCGGATTATTTTCATCACATAAAGTGTCTCCAGTACCAACATCTTTCAAACCTATAAATGCCACTATATCTCCGGCAGAAACTTTATCGATTTCCTCACGGTGATTAGCATGCATTTTAATCAAACGGCCAACACGTTCTTTCTTGCCCTTGGTACTATTATATATATAGCTGCCAGCTTTTACATTGCCGGAATAAACACGTGCAAATGCAAGCCTGCCTACGTGCCTGTCACTGACAATCTTAAATACCAGGGCAGCAAAGTCCTCTTCAGGATCGGGGTTTATATTTATAGTTTCATCTGAGTCCACAATTATCCCTTTCGCAGGAGTAACCTCCACAGGTGATGGCATATAATGTATTATCGCATCCAGCAAAGGCTGTACCCCTATATTACGATACGAACTCCCGCACAAAACGGGTATGATGTTGCCAGTTAAAGCGTTAACACGAATTGCCTTGTAGAGCAAATCATGCGGTAAAGCTTCATCATTAAAATATAACTCTAGTAATGTTTCATCAGTTTCTGCCAGGCTCTCTACCATCTTCAAACGCCATTTTTCGGCTTCATCCAGGTATTCTTCCGGTATACAAGTTTCAACTATATCATTTCCCAGTTTACCTGAAAAAGTAAAATACTTCATCTGTACCAGATCGATAATCCCAGAAAATTCTTCATCCTGAACAACCGGTAAAGTTAACACTAGTGGGTTAGCACCCAAACGGGTTTTTATTTGTTCTACAACTCTATAAAAATTTGCACCTACTGCATCCATTTTATTTACAAATGCTATGCGAGGTACTTTATATTTATCTGCCTGTCTCCACACCGTTTCTGATTGAGGTTCAACCCCACCTTTGCCACAGAATATAACTACAGCCCCATCGAGAATTCTTAGACTTCTCTCTACTTCAGCTGTAAAATCAACATGGCCCGGAGTATCGATAATATTTATTGATTTTCCTTTCCAGACGCATTTTGTTGCCGCAGATGTAACTGTTATGCCCCTTTCTTTTTCATAAGAAAGGTAATCCATAACACTTTCACCATTATGAGTTTCCCCAATCTTATGAGTTAAACCCGTATAGTATAATATGCGCTCTGTAGTAGTAGTTTTACCTGCATCAATATGAGCAATAATTCCAATATTTCTTAAGTCTGCTAACATGCTACTTTCACTCCTTCATAGGCCTATAAAAACTAAACGGCATCACCTGATGTAATGCCGGTAAGGTGGATTTTATTAATCTTTATCCTTCGCTAATTATAACACCCGAAGGTTAATTATATTACCTGTTTATTAATTTGTCAAGAAAATCACCTTATATGCGTTGTAAATTTATCTTTTTATTCATAAAACTAGCAGATACGCTCCTATCCTTCACTTAAGGCCCTCAAGTGTATATTCACCACAGTTCCTTTTCCGTATACACTGGCAATTTTTATATGCCCACCGTGGGCCTGAATAATCTCCCTGGATATACTAAGACCTAACCCGCTACCGCCCTGTTCCCTGGAACGGGCTTTATCTACCCGATAAAATCTTTCAAACACCTGGTCGAGATCATCAGCGGGAATCCCTATACCATTATCAGTAATGCGAATACCGATGTCATTTGCGTTTTTTTCCAGTAACACAGCAACCTTTCCACCACCAGGGGTATATTTTACCGCATTTTCTACTAGATTTAACAAAGCATCCGTTAAACCATCTGCATTCCCTGTCACTTTATAATTAACATCAGGTTGAATATCCAGACTCAACTGCAGATTTTTCTCTTTGCACATGGGTTTAACTGTGGCAACAACTTTTTTACAAATGCAATCTAACTCCACAACATCTACTAGAGCATTTTGCGAATTATCGAATAAAGCGAGCGTACCTAAATCTTGAACCAGTTTTTCCATACGCTGTAGTTGATCTTTAATATCATTTAAAAAATCATATCGAGGCTGATGACCTTTTTCAATATCGTATAACATAGAATCAGTAAGTAAAATAGCTGATGCCAGTGGGGTTTTTAATTCATGAGAAGAATTATGAAAAAATTTTTTCCGGTTTTGCTCTACCTGGTTTAGCCGGTTGCTCATGGCATTAAAAGAACTAGCCAGCCGCCCAACTTCGTCTTTAGTATGAATATCTACTTGCAGACCTAATTCACCCTGTTTTACAAGATTAGCAGCTCTAGATACCTCAATTATTGGTTTAGTTACTTTCGCTGTTAACCAGAACCCAAGTGCACTTACTGCCGCCAGGGAAATAAGTGATAACCATAAAATGCGCACGCGGATATCAACTAAAAGGTCAAATATATGATCGGCATCATCGGAAATCAATACTGCACCAATGATACTGCCTCCAGAGATAACTGGTGAAGTAGCATACATAACCCATTCACCTGACGGCAGTTTGTGAACATCCGAATTACTTTGCCCTTTAAGAGCACTAAGAAGTTCAGCATATTGTAGCTGTCTGCCCACAATATTACTGTCATTAAAGGAGTCTGCCACTGCAATCCTATTATTATCAAAAACCAGAATTCGTGATCTATACTTTTTACTGTACTCTTCCCCTATTAAAGCTACATAATCATTATTTTCGCCAAGATAAGTAGAACACTCGGCAGCAACTAACCGAGCAGAGGCAATTAAGTTACTTGATTTTATAGCTATAGTATGTTGTTTTACACTATTTACCATAAAATAATTCAGGCTGGCAGTCATCATAATTATCAATATCAGATAAGAAGCCAGGAATTTCCATGTTATCTTACTGAAACAATTAAACCAGCTCCCTTAAAAAATATCCCACACCCCACTTAGTAAGGATATATATCGGTTTTCCCGGTTCAGCTTCTATTTTTTCTCGAAGACGCCTTATGTTTACATCTACTGTCCGTTCATCTGCATACTCTAACCCCCAGACTAAATCAATCAGCTGACGGCGGGTAAATACTCGTCCCGGATTTCGAATCATCACTGTCAGTAAATCAAACTCTTTACTCGTAAGATCAACTTTCTGATTACCTACCTGTAAAATTCTTTTATCCAGATCCATTTTAAGATCAGAATAACATATTACACTAGACCGGTATAACTCTGTTCTCCTTAAAACTGAATGAATCCTTGCTACTAGTTCACGCACGTTAAATGGTTTCGGAAGATAATCATCTGCACCTGCTTCCAATCCAGTAATTCTATCTAAATCATCCCCCCGTGCAGTTAGCATTATTATTGGTACATGTGATTGCTCCCGGATTTTCTGGCAGACTTGCAACCCATCTAGCCCGGGGAGCATAAGATCGAGAATAATCAAATCATATCGGTTAGTTTTTGCCTCTTTTAATGCCGTTATGCCATCATAAGCAGCTGCTACTTCATATCCTTCATTTTCCAAAGTATAAATAAGTCCCTTAACTAGTGCCTTTTCATCATCAACTACTAGTATTCTGGAGATAAAATCACCCCGCTAATAAATAACTGGCATTTCTAAAATAAAAACAGCGAAGTGTGATCTCCGCCGTTTTTTCGTTAACATTATTATACTATAGATACATAAATTAATTTTATTCAATACCACAAATTTATCCGATAATTAAAATTTGATTCCACTGCCACCCCCCCTAAACTAACACCATATAACTTACTTTAGTAAGGGAGAAATGGCTTTAAATGCTGGGGTACCAGCCTGTTTAAGTAGATCAAAAACAACTGTTTCCGCAGTAGTAATAACTGCACCAAGACTGCTCATTAATGAGAGGGCATTTTCATAATTCTCATCAAACCTTGAACATACAGCATCTCTAACCAGGTACACATGATAGCCTTTATTAACTAAATCCCTAGCTGTCTGAAAAACACAGATGTGGGTCTCTGAGCCGGTTATAATGATTTTTTTTCTTCCAATTTTATCTAAGATAGCCTGCATTTCTTCGTTAAGAGCTGAAAAGCTATTTTTATCAAGATAAAAATATTCCTCAGGTAAATGATTTTTAATTTCCTCAACAGTTGCTCCAAGACCCCGCGGATACTGTTCAGTCACAATAACTGGTATGTCGAATTCCTTTGCTATAGCAAGCAATAGGTTAGTATTTTTATATACCCGGTCCTGGTCTTTCATGGCCTTCATAAGCTTTTCCTGAAGATCAATAATTACCAGCGCACAATCATCGCCTTCAAGGATATACTGATTCATTGACTATTTGCCACTCCTTTACCTTTTTTCTATTATTCTATCATTTAACCTAATTGGTTCCAAACTAATTTGCTAGCAATAGAAGGATTAAAGATATAATTTGTTTAATACTACTAGAAATAGATTTTAGTAGATGGTGGATTAATTATGCGGATTATTCGCCTTACATTTATAATAATACTTTTTATAGTAACTTTACTGGTGGGATTAGCTTTAGAACTGGAAGTATGTTCCCAGTTGACTTTGCTAAATCCCAATTACTATACCATGCAAATGGAAAAACATAAAATATATACCATCCCCCAGAATTATATACTTATCAAAGCTAAAACAGAGTATCCCCCCACCCAATATGAACCTGTTTGCAGTTCCTTAAAAACTGCATCTGAGAAAGCGTTTTCTTCGGAATGGACACAAAATCAAACTAGTTACTTAATATTTAGTTTTATAAATTATTTGAAAAACGATCACGTTGACTTAAATCTTAAGCTAGATTTAAAGGAACGCAATGAAATGCTGGCAGAAGAGATAGTCCTAGGCCTGGAGGTATACTCTCCCGAGGAATTAGATCAGTTCGGTCTAGAAACAGATGATACAAAAATAATAGCTGCAAGTTTAATGGACAAACTAAACCTTCCTCAATCTTTAGATTTCTCTCAATCACTTGGTTTTAAGGATGCAACCATGATGAAGTTTTTTACTCTTTTTAGAACCTATTATGGATATGTAGCGTTTCTTCCCTACTTTATAATCATTATTATATTAATATTACTAATGATTACTGCAGGTAAAACTCAGGGACTTAAGTTGTTCGGAAATGCCATTCTTTTAGCCGGGGTTTTACTATTATTAATTATTTCGGGTGCCAGCAATATAATCGACGATTTTATCATCAACAATATATCACGTCAGGACCAATTAGTAGCAACAATGGGTACGAACCCTTTCTTATTGGCTACTATATTTAAAAACTCAATAATGGCGGTTTTATATAAAGTTGCCCTATTTACCGGACTGCTCGGGCTGATTTTAACCATTATTGGGACCTACCGGACCAAAAAGGCACCCCCAACCCACTATTCTACTTGTGATAGGAATCTATGATGTGCAGGGTAAACTAAGGACTAATTTACTCAAGAAAAAGAACCCGTTAACGGGTTCTCAAACTATTCACAATATTTTATAATATCCACCGGCTGCTTAATCTTCTTCAATAAATTCTGCTTTTAATACAGGACTGAATACCATTTGCGCCACCTTTTGTCCAGGGAAAATCTTAACTGGCTTATCAGTAATATTAACTAATATTACCTTTAGTTCATCAGTATGTTCGGAATCTATAGTACCAGGAGCGTTAGCTACAATTAAACCCTTACGAGACATCCCTGCTCTGCTCCGTATCTGTGCTTCGTATCCATCCGGTATTTTTACGGCAAATCCTATCGGAAAGGTTTTAACTTCATGGGGATAAAGGATGATATCTTCCCTTATTGGTATACTAATATCACATCCAGCAGCGTTTCTAGTTTCATATTCCGGCAATATCGCCCATTCAACAAGTTTCTTGAATTTTACTTCAATTTTATCCATCTAATACCTCCCTATTAATCATATCTCTTGCAGTATTCACATTAACAATACCAGTAATTTATATATTCTAGGATTGAGATGTCCTTACCTGCTATGTAACAGTGATTTTTCCAGAAATATTAACCATAACTGCTTTTCTATATTTTTTCAGCCTTTAAATGTTTTTTTTAATTTATACGACAATGTATTATAAGTAGCTTTTTATCTTTTTACATAATACTATTTATATTTTACCCTATTACTTTATATAAAAGGTAGTAAATCGTTCATTATTTTTAGTATAAACTGGAGGAAATTATGTTAAAAAAACTAAGCATCACCCTTATATTTACACTTTTGCTGACATTTGGTTACACACCAGATATTATAGGTGCAGTAAATTATAGGGATATTCAGAACCACTGGGCACAAAGCGAAATAACTTCATTGACTGTTTCTGGATATATAAATGGATATCCAGATGGCTTTTTTCGCCCGAATAATTACATCAGCCGCGCGGAATTTGTTACTGCTTTGCTAGCCTGTCTGGAGCTAAAACCAGGTAACATCTATCCATACTCTACTCCTGATAACACCCACTGGGCACAAATTTATATTGATGATGCTATTTCCCGGGGTATTATCATCCCTACTGAATATCCCTGGGGATTTAATCCTGATCAAGACATTACGCGCGCAGAAAGTGCTGCTATGATTGTACGAGCACTGGGAGAACAGCCCGATTATAATAGGCTTAACTTCATAGACTGGAATATCATTAAGAAAAACCCCTACCAGGGCTATGTTAAGGTTGCCTTTGACGAAGGCATAATTACCGGATTCTCCAACGGTGAATTTCGCCCGAATGATAACTTAACCCGGGCTCAGGCCTGCACAGTCTTATCGAAATTCCTGTACAAAGCTTTTATTAATCCGCCATCCTCTAATAGTGGTGCCTTTTATAAACCAGCTATCGGTAAAAGCATCGAAATTGTGACTCTGGGTGAGCACCGATATAACCCCGATTATGTGGAAATTTATGTTGATTCACGGGATAGCGGTTATTTTCTTGCTGATGTTGAAGTTATAAATGATTACATTTTGAAAATTGGCTCAAAAACATACGACCTTAATGATAGCCGGATTTCCGTTCGCCTGCAAAATGACTATTATAAAGTGCAAAAAATCCTAAATGAAAACGGTCGTAATACTATTAAATTGCAAAAAACGGCTTTCGGCTGGGACAATATAAAGATGGCAGATATTTATGCCATATACTCTGGCTCCCGGAAGATCCTTTCTGAGGATATTGATAAATTACAATTCAGGATAAACGGGAAAAAATATAATCTATCAGAAATATCTATAGATAAATCAGGATATTTTAAGGTTAACCGTACTAGCTACCCATTCTCAAAAGTTACTGTGGTAGCTGATGGTAATGATTACGATTTAGATGATATTGAAGAGCGTAATGGGCAGATTATTTTTTACTGCGATTCAAACTCCGGGGATTCCCGAAGAGGTGACAATAGTCGGTACATAAAACCGGATGAGTTTCTTTTTTATGAAGATGGGTATTCCTACCCCTGGAAGATTGATAATATTGAAATATATATCAATAATAAATGGCAAAATTTTAAAGACATAAAAATTATAGATGAGGATTATTACGAATTTAAAAATAAGTCTTTCCGCTTGCGGAATTCACATCTACGCCGGTATTATCATGAGTTTGAGATTATAGGTACTTACTGGAATTATAGCTCCCGCGAAATGGAAATAACCATAGAAGAAATCAATTAACATATAAAACAGATAAGGCGGGGATAAATCCTCGCCTTATAAATATCTGTTTTAGTATCTGTTCTGGTTACGTCTTGCTTGGAAACAATCTCTGCAATAAACAGGCCGATCAGAACTAGGTTTGAACGGCACGGTTGTCTCCTGCCCACATTCAGCACAAATAGTTGAAAACTGCTGACGATCATCTCTACCAAAACGACCACCAGACTGGTTACGTGACTGTTTTCTGGCTTTTCTGCAAGTGGGGCAACGACCAGGTTCATTCGTGAAGCCTTTTTCTTCGTAGAATTCTTGTTCCGCAGCTGAGAATGAAAACTCTTCACCACAATCCTTGCATGTCAAATATTTATCTGTAAACATATTGCTATTCCTCCTTCCTGGAGATTACTCTTGGACTTCTCTCCTGAAAGGAGTTAAATCGAAGAACAAGGTAACTTTAATTTAAATTAATTTGGTTCCATTGTCAAGTCAAAAAGGCATCAATTCACATAATTTTGCAGAATTACCCTTCTTCCTTCGTAATAATAATCTTTTTCGTACGAAAGCTGTTACGTTGTTACTTAAACCTCTGGCATATAATATTGATTTTCCTGCAAAAACCCTTACTCCGATAAAAACTAATAAATACATGATCCCGCATAAAATTACTCAAGCTAGTACATGTTTAATACTTTTTGCAGTGCAATTAATATTAAGTTTTTTATCAGAAAATAAAAAAACGGAGATCTTAGACCTCCGGAATTTTCTATGGTGCGGATGAGAAGACTCGAACTTCCACGACATTGCTGCCACTAGAACCTGAATCTAGCGCGTCTGCCAATTCCGCCACATCCGCATATTTTTATAGGATTGCTCTCAGCAAGGACAATTATATTATATGCCCAGGCTTACTGTCAAGCCCGTATTTATATGTTAATTGTTCGGGGCTAGAAACATTTAGTAATTCGCATATTTACTATTGTTCATTATAAATCTATCTATCTTCCCCTGCAACTGCCAGCCTGCCCTGCCAGGTATTACGCTCATGCAGCACATCGTTAATACTGTTAAGGACTTCCCACTTATTAAGGCTCCAGTGGGGCCCTATTAATAAATTTCGCGGGCTATCACCAGTTAATCTGTGTATCACTACACTGCATGGAATAATCTCTAGTATGTCTACCACTAGATTCACATAATCCTCCTTGGACAAAAACTCCAGCTTATTTTGCTCATATAATGTAACCAGCGGGGTTCCTTTCATTAGGTGCAATAAGTGTATTTTAAGACCCTGAAACGGGAGAGCAGCTATAGTTCTGGCAGTAATCATCATATCCTCCCTGGTTTCGCCTGGTAACCCTAGTATGATATGAGCACAAGTTTCAATTCCCCGGGCCTGGAGTTTGTAGAGAGAATCCTGAAATACATCATAATCATAGTGCAGGTTAACTAGACGCGCTGTACGCTTATGCACCGTTTGTAATCCCAACTCCACCCATAGATAAGTCTTCTGGTTAATCTCTTCTAACAAATCGAGTACCTCATCCGGAAGACAATCAGGACGTGTAGCGATGGCCAGGCCAACTACTCCCGGCTGCTGCAGAGCAAAAGAGTAAACCTCCTCTAGCCTCTCTACGGGTGCATAAGTATTAGTAAAGGCCTGAAAATAAGCTATATATTTATCACTTGACCACTTCTTATGCATGACACTTTTAACTTGTTCAAATTGCTCTTTAAGTGATCCCCCACGATCACCAGCAAAATCTCCTGAACCTCGCTCACTACAGAATAAGCATCCCCCGGTCGAAAGTTTTCCATCCCGGTTAGGACAAGTAAATCCAGCATCAAGTGATATCTTAATGACTTTTTGCCCGAATTTTTCCCGCAGATGATAATTCAAGCTATGATAACGTTTATCTCCCCAGAAATTGCCTGGCTGTGTTGGTGTCTTTGTCATATAGTATCCTTTCTTACTAATTAGAAAGCTTTTAAAAATTTTAGCATAATCACCTTATAACTGTTTACTTTCTTAAATAGTTTACCGGTTCAAGGTATAATTTGCAGGTTTTTTACCCTTTAGGACGAAGTTATATTATCAGCACTGCATTCTAATGAATACTAATAGTTAGAAGGAGCTGTGGCAATAATGCAAAATAAGAAGGAATATATAATAGTAATAGCGATAGTCCTGGTAGTCTCCATAAGTGCCTTTATTATTTCTATTATGCATCCACAAGTCGAAATTAGATACGCAGAAGATGCAGTAGTTCTTAATGACGAAGATTTTACAGTGCATTTTAGCGCAGGTATAATACAAATAGGAAGTTCCACATGGGACGACGTAGTTGATTTATTACCTGCAGGTCATAACTTGGGTATGAGTACACTTTACCGGCCAGATAATCTGGGTTGCCTTTTAACTTTTACTCGCAAAGAAAATGTATTAAGTGAAATACACTTTGAATCACCAGTTCTGGCTACTTCCCGTGGGGTAAGGGTTGGGGATAAGTTTTCCCAGGTAACGAAACTTTACGGACCTGAATATAGTTCTGTAAACGTTAAGGGTAAAAACAGCTATTTCGACGCAGTATACGGAGATTATAGTGAAAATTGCCTGGTATTTCAAGTAAAGAAGAATCAGGTCACTAAAATAATTATACAAAAACAGCCCTAACAATCAAAAGCTCGTCTAATTTAGTTTACTATTGACTGTAAAATGTAACGAGTGATAGTATATTAGTAGTTTTATTAGATAAAGTAATGTATAAATAGCTATATTTTCTCTTATCGAGAGAGGCTGAGGGACTGGCCCAATGACGCCCGGCAACCGGCCCTAGTGGCAAGGTGCTAATTCCTGCAGATGTTATGTCTGGCAGATAAGAGTAGGTTTGAAATAATCTACCTCTTTGTGTTAGACAAAGAGGTTTAATTTTTATCGGGAGGCAAACACATTTGATACACATAACAAACTTAACTAAAATTTATACCACACCCACACACGAGGTTGTGGCACTAAATGATGTAAGCCTTTCCATCAAGAAAGGTGAAATCTTTGGTATTATTGGTCTTAGTGGTGCAGGGAAAAGTACACTTATACGCTGCATTAACATGCTGGAAAAACCAACTAATGGAGCTATAACTGTTGACGGCGAAGTAATCACATCGCTAGATAAAAGTGATCTACGGGCAGCCCGTCAAAGAATCGGTATGATTTTCCAGCATTTTAACCTTTTATCGTCGCGTAATGTTTTTGATAACATTATGTTTCCTCTTGAGATAGCTAAAGTACCAAAGGATGAAGCAAGAAACCGGGTGAATGAATTACTGGAGCTAGTTGGCCTGGAAGATAAAGCCATGGTATATCCGCAGCAATTAAGTGGGGGGCAAAAGCAGCGTGTAGGAATAGCCCGGGCACTGGCTAATAATCCCCGGATTCTTTTATCTGATGAAGCTACTTCGGCGCTTGACCCCCAAACTACCAGATCAATACTTGAACTTTTAAAAAATATTAATCAGAAACTTAATATAACTATCTTACTCATTACCCATGATATGAATGTTATCAAGCAGGTATGTGACAGAGTAGCAGTTATTGATGATGCTAAAATTGTTGAAACTGGTGATGTATTAAATATATTTGCTAATCCGCAAACACCTACTTCACGCAGTTTCTTAAAGGCGGTTATGAATAAGGAAATACCCGAAGATATTCTTTTGAATTCTACATCATTTAAAAATAAGAAAAATAGCAGGTTAATCCATGTGTCTTTCATTGGATCATCAGCAGGCGAACCACTAATCTCCTCCATGATCCGTAACTTTGATTTACAAGCCAACATACTTTATGGAAATATCGATCGCGTAAAAGATACCCCTTTTGGTAACCTGACTTTAGAGCTTATTGGCGATATAGAAATTATCGAAAAAGCGATGGATTATCTTCGCAACAATGGATTAGAAGTAGAGGTGTTAGAGAATGCTAGAAACATTTAATTCACTTATGGCCAGTTCCTTTCTTATCGCAGGTCTGGGTGATAATGCTAACTTGATGACCGGGAGGGTTTTACTAGCAACCTGGGAAACTATATATATGGTTGCTATTTCTACAGGTCTTGCTTATGTTGTGGGTTTGCCGCTAGGTGTGATCCTAGTCGTAACTGAAAAGGGTCATATTGCCGAAAATATAGCTTTTAACCGAGTGTTAGCCGCAATTGTTAATGCTGTAAGATCTATACCGTTTATTATTTTCCTAATAATTGTTATCCCACTTACCCAAATTATAGTTGGGACTTATATTGGTACTGCTGCATCGATTGTCCCCCTTACACTGGCAGCTATTCCTTTTGTAGCACGTATGGTCGAAACTTCTTTAAAAGAGATTGAATGGGGTTTGATTGAGGCTGCACTCTCAATGGGAGCCAGCAGCTGGGAAATTATTCGTAAAGTCTTAATTCCGGAAGCTAAACCTTCAATTATTCTGGGGGTTGCGATAACAACAATTAATCTAATTGGGTATTCTGCTATGGCGGGTATAGTGGGAGGAGGTGGACTAGGAACACTAGCCTATTATTTCGGCTACCAGAGATACCAGGGCGATATACTACTGGTAACCGTTATAGTACTTATTGTAATGGTACAGATTATACAGATGTTGGGTGATAAATTAGTAGAGAAAACGCTTAATAAAGGGAGGTAACAGCATAATGAAAAAGAAATTACTAGTTTTTCTATGTTGTCTGGCATTTTTCACCGTAGCTGTGGCAGGATGTGGTGGGAATAATAATACGAACGACGAATCGGAAAAGCAGGGAGAAATGGCCAAAGTAGTAGTAGGTTGTACTGCTAAACCACATGCGGAAATACTTGAAGTTGTTAAGCCTATTTTAGCGGAGCAAAATGTTGATCTTGAAATTAAAGAGTTTACTGATTATGTTCTTATAAACCCGGCATTAAAAGATGGCCAGATTGACGCTAACTTCTTCCAGCATAGTCCTTATCTTGATGATTATAACACCAAAAACAAGGCTAATCTGACTGCAGTAGCTAAAATACACAACGAACCTATGGGTATATACTCCAAGAAAATAGATGACTTGAGTAAGCTGCAGGATGGTGCCATTGTTGCTATACCGAATGATGCTACTAATGGTGGTAGGGCCCTTTTAGTTCTTCAGAGTGCCGAATTAATCAAACTTAAAGATGGTGTGGGAGTTACTGCTACTGACGCAGATATTGCAGAAAACCCCAAAAACCTCAAAATCGTTATGATGGATGCTCCTATGCTTCCTAAAACCCTTGATGACAAAACAGTTGCTATGGCTGTTATAAATAGTAACTATGCCCTTGAGGCTCAGCTCAACCCGGTTGAAGACTCTATCTTCATGGAGCCAAAAGATTCTCCATTTGCTAACGTATTAGTAGTTAGACCCGAAGACAAAGATAAAGAAGTTATCCAGAAGTTAACTAAAGCATTACAGACTCCTGAAGTTAAGAAATTCTTAGAAGACACCTATCAGGGTGCCTGTGTACCCTCCTTCTAAAACAATAAATAATCGATTTAAAAAACTGCAGTTTGGTAACTGCAGTTTTTTTGTTTACTTCATAATTACTAACTAAATATAGTTGTTTAAAACGGAAGGATTATATAGAAAAGTACCATAACTGCTAAGCCCAGCGGCACTCCAATTTTAGCCCATTCCTTGCTGCCAATTCTTAATTTAGATGCTGAAATAATATTAGGAATATTACCTGGTATAAGCATTCCACCACTAATCAATAGTCCCATTAAAATAGCCTCAACCGTTAGCGAAGGCATTGAGGGGCTAACTTCTGCCGCACAAAGGGTGGCATTGTCTAGAACAGCCGAAATCATATTCACCCAGTACAGCAGGTTGGGGCTGAGACCAAGTACATATTTCTCAATCAACGGTTCAAAACCTTCACCGAGAAAAACTAGAGCCATAACAAAGAGGTATACTTTCAAGGCACGAATAATAATGCCCTTCCATGTATCTTGCTCAATTTCATCTTCTATATCAATCAATGTTTCACTAGCGTCAGATGTTGCAGCAACTGCTGAAGTAGCCCCACCAGAACGGGTAACTTTTACGGTATACATTGCCGCCAGAAGTGCAAAACCTACAACAGCCGGAATAACATATTTGCCTAGTAAATGAAAGAGGTAAAAAAAACTTTGATTCAATTTCGAGATGGCAATAGTTGCCAGCGGTTCACCTATCGGGGTTAAGGTTGCGCCTAAGCCTATCGAAAAACAGGCTAGTACACAAATGACAACTTTATTCTGCCTCTGCATAGGAAGTTGAAAAATAATCTCTACCAGGATAATAGATGCTATTATTGCTGTGATTACGCTTGAGAGCAAGCCAAGTATTAGCACCACAAGAAAAACAACCAGCGCAACTGGTACCTTTTTAAATATTCTGCTCATAAATTTTGAAAAATGATCTTTCAAAAGGAAGAAGGCAGCTCCAGCTATTAAAACAGCCGCTGCTATCATAATTGGCTCCTTTACCGCCTCCAGAGCTAGTTCCCCATTCATTTTTCCAGAAATCAAGGCAGCTGATATGCCCATAACAAATAAAAAGGGTTCCAGATTTTCCTCAACTTTTTTGATGGCAAAAGGTAAGGATAGAACCAACAGCAAAATTACTATGAGTCCAATAATAACCATGATCTTCACCCCTTGTTTATCGCAAATTTGATTTGCACACATTACATATTATCTAAAGCGTAAAAAAGCAAATAAAATAAGTTATATATCTAATTGTATAATTTTGTTGTTTTCTCTTATATATGTGTTATTGAAAATTTTACTACTTGCCATCAGTTATTTCAATCTATATTGCCAAATATCTGTAAAACAAAGCTAAATATGATCACATCACGTCGAAACTTATCTAAGTTTATAAAAAAACCCCGGGTCTGCAATCTTCAGCCAGGGGTTTCAAATATTTACTATTTATATTAACTTAATTCTTTAATTAAATTCTTTAATTAAATTTACCATTTCAATCGCCGTTATAGCGGCATCAACGCCTTTATTCCCCGCTTTGGTACCTGCTCTTTCTATGGCCTGCTCTATAGTATCTGCTGTAATAACCCCATATATAATCGGGATACCAGAGTTGAGTCCTACCTGTGCTATTCCTTTAGTAACTTCTGCTGAAACATACTCAAAATGTGGCGTGGCCCCTCGAATGACTGCTCCGAGGCATATAACGGCATCATAACCTTTAGCTGCCAATTTTTGCGCTATCAACGGCATCTCAAATGCACCAGGCACCCAGGCTATATCTATGTTTTCCGTTTCAACATTATGACGGTTTAGAGCATCCAAGCACCCGGAAAGAAGTTTATTTGTAATGAACTCATTAAATCTTGATACAATAATTGCATATTTTTGATTTTCGCCAATAAGTTTACCTTCATATATTCTTGCCAATTCTATAACCCCCTGATTCATCTGCTAAATATTAGATAATATGTGCCCCATCTTTTCCTTTTTAGTCTTCATATAGCGCATACTCTCTTCTTTGCAGGCTATTTCGATAGGTACTCTTTCTACAACTTCAAGGCCATAACCTTCCAATCCTTTAATTTTTTTCGGATTATTAGTCATTAGACGCATTTTGCGCACCCCAATGTCAACAAGTATTTGGGCACCAATTCCATAGTTACGCAGATCTGGAGGAAATCCAAGTTTTATATTAGCTTCAACTGTATCCCATCCATTATCCTGCAGCTTGTAGGCCCTTATCTTATTGGTTAAGCCTATACCCCTACCTTCCTGCCGCATATAGAGGAGTACTCCTTTACCTTCCTCTTCAATCATTCTAAGCGCAGTAGCCAGCTGATCACCACAATCGCAACGGTTAGAACAAAATACATCTCCGGTAAGACATTCAGAATGTACGCGTACCAGAATAGGTTCATCTTCGCCCCATTCACCTTTAACTAGTGCTATATGGCCTTTATTATCCAGCAGCGATTCATAAGCTACCGCAGTAAAATCACCATACCTGGTAGGCAAATGGGCGTCATCTACCCGTACTATTAATTTTTCTTTCCGCCGACGATATTCAATCAGATCAGCAATCGTCACTATCTTTATATTATGCTTTTCAGCAAATTTAATTAATTCTGGAACACGAGCCATAGTTCCATCATTATTCATTACTTCACAAATCACCGCTGCAGGGTAAAGGCCTGCAAGTTTAGAGAGGTCGATAGAACCTTCAGTATGCCCGGCTCTTTTAAGTACTCCCCCTTGTCTATATCTTAAAGGGAAAATATGTCCTGGCTTTCTGAATTCCTCAGCTTGACATTCCTCTGATATTAATGCCTTAACGGTAGCAGCTCTCTCATAAGCAGATATGCCGGTTGTACAAGTCTTATAATCTACCGACACCGTAAATGCAGTTTCGTGATTATCAGTATTGTCAAGAACCATCGGCTTGATGTTTAATTCATCCAGCCGCTCACCCAGCATCGGCACACAGATTAAGCCTTTGGCATGTGAGGCCATGAAATTTATTATATCTGGCGTGGCTTTTTCTGCTGCTATCATCACATCCCCTTCATTTTCACGGTCCTCATCATCTACCAGAAGAACCATTTTACCTTCGCGTACATCGTTTATTGCCTCTTCTATACTGTTAAACATCAACATACCTCCCTTTAAATAAAACCGTGTTCCGTCAGGAATCCCATAGTCATATTATTATTATTTTCTGCTTCACCCACCTTTAAAAACTTTTCAATATACCTACCGATAATATCTGTTTCTAAATTAATCATATCACCAGGATTCTTTGCTCCCAGTGTTGTCTGATGTGCCGTATGTGGTATTAGTGAAATAGTAAAGCTGTCTGAATATACATCAACCACCGTGAGGCTTATTCCGTCAATAGCAATTGAACCCTTGGGGACCGTATATTTTAAAATGTTATTGGGAGCTCCAATTCGGTATATTACTGCAATATCCAGCACCTCTTGGGCTAAGATTTTGCCCACACCGTCAACATGTCCCTGAACAATATGACCCCCTAGCCTGTCTTCCAATCTTAAAGCACGTTCGAGATTAACTTGGTGTCCACTTTGCAAATTTTTTAAGGTAGTTTTTTCTACAGTTTCCGGCATCACATCAGAAGTAAAATAGTTGTTACTAAACTCAACAACCGTAAGGCAGACACCATTTACACAGATACTATCACCTTTTTTGACATCTGCAAGTACCTTGGCAGCCGAAATAACCATTTGTATAGATTTACTTCCGCGAACAACTTGTCTTACTTGACCGATTTCTTCGATAATGCCCGTAAAAATAATATCACCAGCTTTATTTTTTTACTTATCGCTATTGATTACATATGAAAAATAAATATTGATTCCCCTGAAAAAAGTTATATGGCGTTAGTTTGAATGCATAAATATTCCGGCGACTACTCTCCGCATGGGAAACACCATCTGCTTGTCTTGCAGCTCCAGGGGTACCGGGTAGATTCACGTCCATGTTCAGCTACCCTCTCGCTACGTCCGTGTCGCTCGCCCCCTTCCGCTGCTGCGCCTTCGCAGGGTGTTTTGTCCCTAATAGTGAGCGGAGCGAACACCGGTGATGCCCCCGGGTACTACCATGCTCCGTTAACGTCGCTCTACATATTTATACATTCAAACAGGCTGATTTAGGGGTTTTCGCAATGAAATCAATATTAAATTATGGGATAGCTTAAAAATATCCGATAATCATTAGGTCCTCGTGAAAACGCTGAATTTCAATCTCTTTAAGTTCCAGTGCATTATCCATCAGTTCAATACCTTTTCCGCCAATTGGTGAAGGTGCTTCCTTGCCACCTATAATCTTCGGAGCAATAAACCAGTATACTTTATCAACCAGATGTTGTTGCATTAAGTATGCATTTATTTCTCCACCGCCTTCTACAAGTACACTGCATATCTCCATCTTCCCCAGAATCTTCAAGACATCTTCCAGTTCAATTAATCCAGCATGAGCCTGGACAGGAATAATTTTAATACCTTTACTGCTAAGATATTGTTTCCTATCTTCAGCAGCATTATGGGAACAAAACACAAGGGTCCTCTGCTTAAGAGCAGTTTTAGAAATACGACTTTCACGAGGTAGATCCAGGTTAGTATCAATAATAATCCGGATAGGGTCCTTTATATCCTCACAATTAAGACGTGTGTTCAGCCATGGATCATCTTTTAGCACTGTCCCTATTCCTACCAGTACGGCATCATAAGTATTTCTCAGCCTATGTACAAAATTTCGCGATTCCTCGTTAGTTATCCAGCGGGAATCTCCATTAAAACTGGCAATTTTCCCGTCAAGGGTCATAGCAGTTTTCAAAGCTACATAAGGCATTCCCTTACGAATATATTTAAAGAAAACTTCATTCAACTTTACTGCCTCGTTCTCCAGCACTCCTACTCTAGTATCAATACCTGCATTTTCAAGTTTTCTTAGTCCTTTACCTGTTACCCGGGGATTAGGATCTATAGTTGCGATAACTACCCTTTTTATCCCCGCTTTTATAACCGTTTCCACACAAGGAGGGGTTTTACCGTAATGACTACACGGTTCCAGGGTGACATACATAGTAGCACCAAAGGCATTATTTCCTGCAGCATTAAGTGCATGGATTTCCGCGTGTGGTGTACCCGCTTTATGATGAAAGCCTTCGCCAACTATTTCATCATTTTTTACTATTACTGCACCGACCATCGGATTAGGGTTAGTCCTACCAGTAGCCTTGGCAGCGATTTCTAATGCTCGATACATAAATCTAATATCAATATCATCCACTATATGACACCTCTAAATGCATAATAAAAATAGAAAAACCCGATATAATCGGGTTAAATGGCATAAAAGATTAAAGTACGCATTTGACTACATACCAAAACAACCTCTTCTCCCATCCAGACTCTTACTGTCGGCCCTGGAGTTTCACCAGATCATGCCTTACGGCTTGCGGGCTATACCGCCGATAGGGAATTCCACCCAACCCCAAAGAAGTTTAATTTTTATTTAGTTTAATTAATGGTAGCACTAGAATATAAATCGGTCAAGCAATCAGGTTTTTAAGCTTAAGAACTGAAGCTGGTATATTGTCTGATTTAAATATATAGGAACCGGCTACTAAAACATTACAACCAGCCTGTACAGCCTGATAGCCAGTTTCATGGTTAATACCTCCGTCAATTTCGAGAAAGGCGGTTGAATTTCGAGTGACCAGCATATTTTTAATTGCTTTTACCTTGGGTATAACACTAGAAATGAATTTTTGTCCACCAAATCCGGGGTTAACGCTCATTATCAGTACGAGGTCAATATCACCTAAAATATCTTCCAGCAAGAAGGCTGGACTGGCGGGATTAAGCGCAACTCCTGCTGAAATTCCCAGTTCCTTGATCATATGAACCGTACGGTGAAGGTGAGGACATGCTTCAAAATGGACCGTAATCATATCAGCACCTGCTGCCGCAAATGCTGGTATAAGATTATCAGGTTTTTCAATCATCAAGTGAACATCAAGAAACAAATTTGTCTCCTGCTTTATATCTGCAACAACCTGAGGGCCAATAGTAAGGTTAGGAACAAAATGCCCATCCATTACATCTATGTGAAGCCAGTCAGCCCTGGCGGTTTCAACTTTTCTAATATCTTCTGCCAGCCTAGCAAAGTTGGCTGATAAAATAGAAGGGGCAATGGTTATCATCGATAACACCTCTCATTTTGTATTACTTCATCCAGCATAGTTAAATAGTTAGAATAACGAAATTCTGCAATTATCCCCTTGGCAACTGCATCTTTTACCCCACAATCTTTTTCTTTATAATGCAGGCAGTTATTAAATCGGCATTCAGCCGTAAATTCTTTAAAATCCGGAAAATATTCAGCGACGTTATTGCTGGAAACATCAGGCATATCAATTACACTAAAACCCGGAGTATCAGCTATCCAACCGCTAGACCCCACCGGATAAATCTCTACATGTCTGGTAGTATGTTTACCCCGACCGATTTTCTTACTTACTTCCTGAGTTTTAACTGGATGCCCATCTAGCAATGCATTAAGTAGACTTGATTTACCTACCCCAGAAGGGCCAGCAAAAACAGCAATAGTACCAGCAATAATCTCTTTTATTTCACTAAGACCCGTTTTATCCATAGTCGACGTCCTAATAAAATTAAAGCCGGCCTTTGGATAATAGTCATTTAACATACTTGCTTTTTCACTTTGCTGCAGATCACATTTATTTAAAATGATATAAGGAATTAGCTTATTATACTGCGCCAGAAATAGCAACCTATCGAGCAGCACGAGGCTAGGCGCAGGTCGGTCATGAGCCATGATTATTAATACTATATCGACATTAGCTATCCTGGGACGATACATTTCATTCTTGCGCGGTAGAATCTCTTCTAAAATCCCCTTATCCTTTTCTAATGGCGTAAATACAGCTTTATCACCAGCAAGAACCTGATTTTTTATTTTTCCGCGTATTTTACACTCATATATATTCTTTTCTTGATCCTGAACATAATAGTAACCACTATATTTTTTGAATATAACGCCTTCCAGCTGATTTCCGGTCATAAATCTCCTCCCTTAAATAGAGCGTGTTAGCAGTACCGAAGAACACAACCATATGAATTCAAATTGTTTACAAGGTTAACGTTTGGTTCAGTTTTCCATTAAGATAAATATTAACTTTTGCGGTACCAAAATAACTAATCGCAGCATTAACAGATTCACCTGCTCTGCGCATCTGATTGTATACCTCTCGTTCCCCTTTAGCATCAATTACATGAATAATAACTTTATAATAATCCTGATCATCAGGCAGCATAAAGTCTATAGCTTTTGTTTTTGCCACCGGTCCAGGACCCCTGCTCACCACCAGGTTAATACTAGTCTGTTCATCGACGAGTACTCCGGCATCAGTATCTTGCTCTATTACCTGATTATTAAAAAACTCGTTACTTTCTTTTCTTTTGATACTACCGTCTGCCAGGTTATTTTCTTTTAATTTTTTTTTGGCCGCATCCAGATTTAAACCTACAAGATCCGGCATCGTAACTCTTTCAGGCCTTTCGCCCTTACTGATCATGAGAGCAATACCGGCTCCCTCTTTAGCCTTTTCACCTGCAAGAGGGATCTGAGAAATAACTGTACCCGCTTCATATTTATTATCATGCTTTTCTTCAATTGAACTAACGCTAAAGCCGTCATTTTTTAATTTGAGCTCAGCATCACTTTGCTTATAACCGACGACATTAGGTACTTCCTGCAGATCTGCTCCCTTGCTTAATATAACGCTAATTTCCCGTCCCTCTTTGACTTTGCTGCCTTTACCAGGATTTTGCGATATTATCTCATCTTTTTGAAACTCCTCACTAAAATCTTCACCCACCACGTTCATCGTAAGGCCCAGCCGTTTAAGTTCCTGATTAGCTTCTTTAACTTGGGCACCTTTTATATCAGGTACTATTACTTCTTCGCCAAAAATGCCGCCACCAGAAAATAGAAAACCAGCTATTAAACCTAGAACTGCTAGAACGGCCAGGACTAATCCTGCCGGGCGTACTCGTTTTTTTTTCAAACCATTATCATTCCCTTCTTCAGCTAAAGGAGACATTATAATAGTTTTATCATTATCATGTTTTCTATAATAATCAGGAGCTGCACCAGTGCCAATACTAAGGAGTGCATTCCGCATTTGCTCCGCAGTTGAGTAACGATGTGCTGGTAGTTTCTCCATTGCTTTTAGTATTATCCCTTCCAATACAGGGGGAATCTTTGTATTGATGGCCCGGGGTGAGACTGGTTCATCATGAATATGTTTTAGAGCTACTGTAATCGGACTTTCAGCATCAAAAGGAACCTTACCAGTTAGCATCTCGTATAGCACGCAGCCCAGAGAATATATATCTGTAGCGGGTGTTACAGGTTGTCCCTTGGCTTGTTCTGGTGAAATATAATGAACTGAACCTACTACATTATCGCCAAATGTTATAGTGTTACTTGTTATTGCCTGAGCAATTCCGAAATCGGCAACTTTAACCATTCCATTTTTAGTTATAAGTATATTATGCGGTTTTATATCCTTATGAATTAATCCTTTTTCATGGGCATGATGAATACCATCACAAATCATAATAGCAATATTAACTGCTTTGTTAACTGGCAGGGGGCCTTCATTACATATGATATCTTTAAGAGTATCGCCTTCTACGTATTCCATGATAATATAATAAATATCGTCCTGCTGGCCTACATCGTAAATATTAACAATATTCGGATGAGAAAGCCGAGCAGCTGCTAAGGCCTCTGTTCTAAATTTCTCAACAAAATTTTTATCACCGGAATATTCTTCCTTTAATATTTTAACAGCTACAGTACGGTCAAGTATTCTACAGCGTGCTTTATAAACTGTAGCCATTCCACCTTCACCGGTTTTTTCAATTAATTCATACCGATCCGCTAATACAGTGCCATTCAAACTGCTTACCTCCCAATCATAAGCGCATAAGTATTACTGTGATATTGTCATGTCCACCCTTTTGTAGAGCCTGATCTAGAAGCTCGCAGGTTATACTGTCTACTTCTTTATCGGTGTGGATTATCGATAAAATTTCGTTTTCATCAAGCATATCACTTAAACCATCACTGCAGATCATTACAAAATCCCCGGGTAAGATTTCTTCAGTAAAATTATCTATAATTACTTCTTCCTCCACGCCCAACGCTCTAGTTAGTACATGATTATAGGTACTCGCGCGAACTTCCTCATGGGGTAATAAACCATCTGAAACCATTTGCTGAGCTAAAGTGTGGTCTCTAGTTACCTTACGAATATTATCATTTCTAATTATATATAAACTACTATCCCCGACATTTGCAACAGTAAGCTGGTCGTTATCTAAAAAAGCTGCTGTGATTGTTGTTCCCATTTCATATAACTGGGGGTGTTCCTTACCCTTTGTCCAAATTACTCGATTAGCCAATTCTATCGCCTTATTAAGCATAGTAACCTGGTTTTCATCCTGATTGCCTTGAAAATATTTATCAATGACATCAATAGCAATCTGCGATGCTACTTCTCCACCTTTATGTCCACCCATACCGTCACAGACGATAAAAAGCCCCTGTTCCTGGTTAATGAGGTAATTATCTTCATTTTTATTACGCATAAGCCCTATATCAGAAATAACGCCTATCTTCATAATTTACACCTCAATTTTACATATGGTAGATTCAGGTATACTAACGTTCACGTTTGGCACGCAATTGTCCACAGGCAGCCTCGATATCACTACCTTTTTCCTCTCTAATAGTTACATTAAGTCCACCGTTAACCAGCCAGTTATAAAATTGCATAATAGTTTTGTCTGACGGTTTTTTGTATATTAACCCTTCCACCTCATTATAAGGAATCAGGTTTACATTGGCTAGAACAGGTTTGATGAGCTTTATCATATCATCTGCATCAGCCCTGCTTACATTTATGTTATCAAGCATAATATATTCAAAAGTAACCCTGCGATTTGTTTCTAGAATGTAATTATTAATTGCCTCCATTAATTCACTAATCGGGTACTTACGATTTAAGGGAATCAAATCGTTTCGTGTCTCGTCATTGCAGGCATGCAGCGAAATTGCGAGAGTTACCTGCAAATCCTCCCGGGTTAGCTTATTAATACCCCCAATATCACCGGAAGTCGAAATGGTAATATGCCTTTGCCCTAAGTTTATACCAATAGAGTCATTTAAAATACGAATTGATTTTATCACATCTTCATAATTGAGCATAGGCTCACCCATACCCATGTAAACTACATTAGCAATTAATGCGTTATCTTCGGCTTTTACTTTTTTCTCCAATTCTCTTTTCGCACCCAGATATTCCCCTACTATTTCATAATACTTGAGGTTTCTTTGAAAACCTGACACTCCAGTAGCACAGAAAGCACAACCTATTGGACAGCCCACCTGAGTTGAAACACATAATGTGTATCTAGTGTTTTTATCTTTGCTCTGAGGAATCAGAACTGTTTCAATTCTCTTTTTATCCTCAAGTTCCATTAAAAATTTTCGGGTTCCATCAACAGATACTCTTTGCTTTAAAACCCGTGGAATCGATATTTGAGCTTTTTCATCCAACTTCTGCCTGAGTTCCCTGGGTAAGTCACTCATATCATAAAATGAGTTAACTTCTTTTTGATATATCCATTTATGAATCTGTCTACTCCTAAACCGCGGTTCACCCATTGATGCCATATATTCTTCCAGTTCCTGCATATTCATGCCCAGAAGTTCAGTTTTAATTTGAGCGTTCATATTAATTATGAATATTTCCTCCTCATTAACGCGTAAAACATACCATCTGTTCCATATTTACCAGGTTTTATAGTTAACATACCACTTTCTGCTGTCTTGCGATCCTCCTGATCAAATGGAAAGAAAGGAATATATTGTACAATGTTCTCTAACTGAAAACTACTATTAGCCATAAAATTTTTAACGATATCCTCGTTTTCTCCCTTAGCGACTGTACAAGTTGAATATAAAAGTAATCCACCTTCTCCAACAAGGTCTCCTGCTTTATGGATTAATTTTTCCTGCAGTTGCTGCAATATGGTTATTTCGTCGGGCAATTTTCTCCACCGTGAATCAGAGCGGCGATTTAAGACTCCCAGGCCCGAGCACGGAGCATCAAGCAAAACGCTCTGGGCTAGGGGCATGTTCTGATCAATTTCTAAAACATCCTGACTAAAGCTTTCGACCATAGTGATTCCCAGTCGCAAACAGTTACTCTTTAGCAATTCAGCTTTTTGGCTATATAAATCTAAAGCTAATATCCGGCCTTTATTATGCATATATTCGGCCAAGTGCGTAGTCTTACCTCCTACACCACTGCAAAGGTCATATACTATGCTACCCTCCTCAGGATGAAGGAGAGGCGCAGCCAGCATAGACGCACTATTCTGGACATAAAAACGACCTTCATTATATGCATGAAGTTCCCCTACAGGCTTAGGTGACTTAATGCGAATCCCCCAGGGATTAACGTGGCTCGTTTTACATATTACGTTTTCTGCCTCTAATTTTTCTACCAGTTCCTCCCGGGTTCCTGCTAAAATATTAGTCCGTATCTGGACATCCGGAGGTTGGTTATTGTAAGTAAGAATTTGCATGGTTTCCTCGGGTCCATAAAGGTTGAGGAGATATTCTACTATCCATTCAGGATGAGAATAGTATACTGAAAAATATTTTACCAGGTTATCTTTAGGCGGAAATTCAATTTTCTCTTTATTCCTTATAATATTTCTTAATACCCCATTCACTACTCCGGCCAGTTCCTTACCAACCATTTTGCGTGTCATTGTTACTCCCTCATTGACCGCAGCGTAATCAGGTACTCCATCCATAAATAGTATTTGATAAAGTGATACCCGCAAGATATTTCTCAACCATTTATTCTGTCGGTTGATTTTGGTGCGTAAAAAATGATTAAGCACCCAGTCCAGGTGCTTCATCATGCGAATAGTTCCATTAACTATTTCGGTTAATAAACTCCGGTCATTAGCAATCAGCAAAGAATTTCTCAGGTACTTATCCAGGGCTAAATTAGTATAAGCCCCGTTTTCGTTAACATCGTAGACTATTTTTACTGCAGCTATTCTAACTTTACTTGTGCTGTTGACCTGGTCCTTACCCATTGACTGGCCCTCGTGTAAATGCTTTTAGTGTATTAATTATCGCTACCTCCCATAAATATCAAAAGGTAATATAACAGGTTAGCAACTGCTGTAAGTGCAGCAGCCAGATAAGTTAACGCTGCAGCTCCGAGAACTTTTTTTACCATAGGAATTTCATCGTTAGCAACTAGCCCGGCTTCACTTAACTGGACTATGGCCCTGCGCGAAGCGTTTAGTTCTACTGGTAATGTTACCAGATGAAAAACTACCACGGCGGAAAATAAAATTATGCCTACCATTACCAGATTCATACTCTGCATAAAAAAGCCAAGTAAAAGGATAGGAAAAGAAGCTGATGATGCAAAGTTTGCTACTGGTACTATTCGATGTCTTAACTCTAGAGGACCATAGGCCTGATTATGCTGTATCGCGTGACCAGTTTCATGGGCGGCTACCCCTATAGCAGCGATAGAATTCTGCCCGTAAACTGTTTCGGAAAGCCTTACGGTTTTTGCCATTGGATCATAGTGGTCGGATAATTTTCCCTTAACAGATTCTATGCCTACTTTTCCTCCCATACCATTTCTTCTTAAAATCGTGCTAGCTACATCTGCGCCAGTTATTCCGCGGTTTGAGCGAACCTTTGAATACTTTTCGAACGTTGCTTTTACCTTAAATTGAGCATATATAGATAAAATTAAAGCCGGAAGTATAATTATCAGATATCCCATAATGCTTAGCCTCCTTTACAAAAAGTCTTTAAAGCTGTTTCAACCTGCTCCAGGTTGACATCTGTGTTAAAACACGGCCCGTTAGGTCTGCAATTTAAAACCCCTAGTACTGGCATGCCAGTCGCATCCTGAATGCCCGATGATAAATCTCTTTCGCAAGCAATGGCTATAACTGCCCGAGGATGATTTTCCTCGATATATTTTCGAGCCAATGTGCCACCTGTAGCTACTTTTATGGTTACGTTATATTTTTCTGCCATTTTTTTTAAGTCACATATTTTGCATTTACCGCATTCTTTACAATTGTTTATATCAACCGTTATTTTATGCGGACATTCTGAATTCTGCAGACAATGTGGTAATAATATCATAACTTCTTTACCAGGTACAAATATTTCCTTAGATTTTACCAGATAATTATTGACGGAAACAAATGATTTTAAAATTTGTTCTTTTTCAATACCCATTACTTTCCCTGCCCATATTGTGAGCGGAAAAAGTAGCTCATTGGCCAGTTGCATAATATTTTCTAATGAAGGAATTGATCTGGATCTTATAATCATAAGGATTATGGCAATAATTCCTATTCCTAGTATAAGTAATATTATTGCTACTACAACTGCTATAGTTATTAATAATACCTGACTGACAATAATATGCCGATTAGCAATCAAGTACCATATGGCACCGACTAAAAACATTATTGATAAAAGGCTTACTGCTAGTAATCCTACATAAATACGCTTCTTAGTTTCCAAATTATATCCCCTGATCCCCAATAAGAGTCCCCGGCTCTAGCTTAAACCCTTTGAGAAAATCACTGGAAGACATGCGTTTTTTTCCCGCTTTTTGTATTTCCAGTATTTCCAGGAGTCCTGCCCCGGTTTGCACAACAAACCCTTCACTAGTAAGACTATTAATTTGACCAACCACCCCATTTCCGTTAGTATTAACTACTCTACTTTTGAATATTTTAATTTTATTCTCGGCAATAGTAGTATAAGCTCCCGGCTTGGGGCATAATGCCCTTATGGTATTATGCACAGTTTCAGCTGAATGGGACCAGCTAATAATCTCATCATCCCTAGTTATCATTTGGGCATAGCTAGCTTTAGAGTTGTCCTGTGGTATCCGAACCGCAGAACCATTCTCCAGGGCTTTTAATGTATCGAGCAATAAATCTGCTCCACTTTCGGCCAGGACGGATTCTAAGGTGCCATGATCCATATCATCTTCAATACTAATCTCTTTTTGCATTATTATATCGCCAGTATCCAGGCCTTCATCCATATACATGGTGGTAATCCCAGTAACTTTTTTACCTGCCATTATAGCTCTTTGTATTGGTGCTGCACCTCTGAACTCTGGTAACAACGACGCATGAACATTGATGCAGCCAAATCGAGGAAGGTTAAGAATTTCAGCCGGAATAATCTGCCCGTAAGATGCTACTACGATACAATCAACATCCAGGCTGCATATATGTTTTACGGCATCAGGATGTTTTATCTTTACTGGCTGATATACTGGTAGATTATAATCGAGAGCAACTTTTTTTACCGGTGTTGGTAAAATCTTTTTGCCTCTCCCTTTCGGCCGATCCGGTTGGCTGATTATTTCTATTAAGTTATGTCCTGAGTTAATCAATTTGGTTAAAGATGGTACAGCAAATTCCGATGTACCCATAAATATGATCTTCATATTATCCCTACCTAAAACTTTATAAATATCTTTAGCAGATATTATAATATATTTTCTTACTACTTAACCTTTTTAGTTTCGCTGGCTTTGTCTATAAAAAGTATACCATCGAGATGATCTATTTCATGTTGTAATGCCCGGGCAAGTAGTCCGGAACCTTCTAAACTAATTTCTTCTCCATTCCTGTCCAGGGCCGTAACGGTAACTTTTTCCGCTCTATTAACTAGCCCGACAATCCCAGGTAGACTTAAACACCCTTCACTGCCATTCTGTTCACCTTCGCGCTTTATTATTTCTGGATTAATTAACTCCAGCAAATCATCCCCGATATCAATAACTACTACCCGCCGTAATACCCCGATCTGAGGGGCTGCAAGACCAATGCCATCGTATTCATACATAGTATCTTTCATATTATCGAGTAACCTTAATACACCAGTATTAATATTTTTTACCGGTATAGCCTTATCTCTGAGAATTCCATCGGGTAATGTAACTACTTGGTAAATAGCCATCTATATCCTCCTTACCATGTCATCGCTGGATTGACATCTACATCTATTTTAATATCTTTATAATTGAATTTCTCTATTACATACCTGCCTATACTCTGTAATAGTAATATATTACTGCATTTAACCATCAATTGATACCGGAATCTATTGCGTAATTTATGTATTGGACACGGTGCAGGGCCCATTATAACTATCTCCTCTTCCTTGGCATCAATTATATCATTAACATACTGAGATATGGTATTAGACAATTCGAAGGCATTCTGGTCAAGATCTGCAGCAGTTACTATACGGAGAATGCAGGTAAACGGCGGATAATTTAATATAAGCCGCAGCTTTATTTCTTCTGCATAAAAGCCATCGTAATCCTGCTGGGATGCCATTTGAATAACCGGGTTATCCGGATCATAAGTTTGGATTACTACCTCGCCGTGCAGGTCACCCCGCCCGGCCCGGCCAGCTGCCTGAACAATTAGTTGAAATGTCCTTTCCGCAGCTCTAAAGTCTGGTAAATTAAGCATGCTATCAGCATCAACTATACCAACCAGGGATACACCCGGGAAATCAAGCCCTTTGGCTACCATTTGCGTACCCACCAGTACGTCAATATTCTTTTGTTTCATGCCATTAAGGATATCTTTTTGAGCGCCCCGTTTCCTACTGCTGTCATGATCTAATCTTGCTATACGCGCATAAGGAAAAAGGTGTCTTACCTCTTCTTCCACTTTCTGAGTTCCTATGCCAATTAATTGAATAGCACTACTACCACATTTAGAACATACTGTAGGTAGCTCTGCCTGATAGTTGCAATAATGACAGACATTCTTATTAACATCTCTATGGTAAGTTAATCCTACTGAACAATTAGGACATGCAGAAATAATACCACATTCTCTACATAAGGTCATTGGTGAATAGCCTCTACGATTAATGAACAGTATGGTCTGTTCTTTCCTGTCCAGATTATCCTGGATTTTTCCTTTTAGAAACGGAGAGAGAATGCCCCGATGCCCTTTTTTAAACGCATCTTTCATATCTTCAACCATAACTGCTGGTAACCTTGCCCCACCTACCCTGCTTTTAAGGGTTAGTATAGTAGCCTTACCTCTATTAGCATCATAATAGGTCTCTAGTGAAGGGGTAGCACTACCTAAAACTATAACAGCAGAGTGATATTCAGCCCTTTTGCGTGCTACCTCCCGTGCATGGTAACGCGGAGACTCTTCCTGTTTATAGGTATTTTCCTGTTCTTCGTCAATTATTATTAATCCGATGTCAGGCAAAGGTGCAAAAACAGCAGATCTAGTTCCCAGTACCAGATTAACCTCACCATCTTTTATTCTTTTCCACTCATCATACCTTTCTCCCGGTAGCATATTACTATGTAAAACCGCAACATTCTCTATTCTGGCGGAAAATATTTCAATCAGATGCCGGGTAAGAGCAATTTCCGGAACGAGAACTAGTATCTTTTCCCCATTTTCTATGGCTTTTTCGGCAGCCCTTACATAGACTTCTGTTTTGCCACTGCCAGTAACACCATATAATAAAAATTCGTCCTGGGATTTAGAATTAAGAGCAGAGGTAATAGCTGTTAATGCTTGCTCCTGTTCACGGCTTAATACATGACTTATTCCATCCAAGGCTATTTTTTGTCGAACAATTTTCAGGTACCCTTTACGCAAAAGCGCATTTATACTCGTGCCAGAAAATAATCTATCGAAAGATGATCTATCTATCTCTTTTGCTTTTAGAATTAACTGCATTGCTTCCGCCTGTTTTGGCGCTCTTGCCTGCAATACTTTCAGATTTTCCTCATTAAAATCGCCTACGGCATAGGCATAGCCGGCTTTACTAGGCCGGTATCCCGCATAAACTCCCGAAATACATACAAGCCCTTTATCTTTAAGCACTTGTAACCGTTCTTTATCTAAGCAGGTAATAGCCTTTTTAAGGCTTAATTGACCATTTTCCCAGAGCAGCTCGAAGAATTTAAAATCAGCAGAATACTCCTGCTGCGCCAATAACTTCTCGCCTTCTTGTCTGGATATTAAGGAAGTAACGCATTGCGATCGTTTTTTACGCAAATTTTGCGGTATCATAGCATTTAGGGCCAAAGACACCGGACATACATACCGTTCTGCAATCCACTGTGCAAGATCTAATAATTCCTCATTAAATACAGGATATACATCAAGTACCTTAACTACACGTTTTAACTCGCCAATCTCAGGAGGATAATTATGTATCTTAACCACATAACCTTCGACATTCCGGCTACCCAGCGGCACTAGTACCCTTTTACCAAAAGATATCTTTTCGGCCAGATTATCTGGCACCAAATAAGTATAAGCAGTATCAAATTGTATTAACGGCAGGTTAATCAAAACATCTGCACAGTCCATTTTATGCCTCCATCTGAGAATCACTAAATAAAAAAGTTAAATGCTCGTCAACAAATTGATAACTTAAAAAGCAGCAGTTTAATTAGAATTTATAACAGCTGCTCAGATAAACAAAGGCGGGAAAATCCCGCCTTTCTCGCCTAATCGTAAACATTTCTGCAATATTATAATCCGGCTTGAGTCCGTAATATATCTGCTTTATCAGTTTTCTCCCAGGTAAAATCCTCATCCTCGCGACCAAAGTGTCCATAAGCTGCTGTACGTTTATATATTGGTCTCCTCAAATCGAGACCCTTTATGATAGCAGCTGGACATAAATCAAAGTGTTTCTTAATTAGAAGAGCAATTTTATCATCAGATATTTTACCTGTCCCAAATGTTTCTACTCGTATCGACACAGGCTGTGCTACCCCGATAGCATATGCTAGTTGCACTTCACAACGCTCAGCAATACCAGCAGCAACAACGTTCTTGGCTACATATCTGGCTGCATAGGCTGCAGAACGGTCAACTTTAGTTGGATCTTTACCAGAAAATGCCCCGCCACCATGGCGAGCCATACCTCCATAAGTATCAACTATAATCTTACGACCAGTTAAGCCACAATCACCCTGAGGACCGCCTATAACAAAGCGCCCAGTGGGGTTTATGTAGTAACTAGTGTTTTCATCCAGCATGCCTGGCGGTATAACTGGTTTTATCACGTTTTCAATAATACCCTTTTCTAAAGTCTCTCTATCAACTTCAGGATGATGCTGACTTGAAACTATAACTGTATCGACTCTTACCGGCTTGTTATCTATATATTCAATAGTAACCTGGGTTTTCCCATCAGGCCTTAAAAAATCAAGTGTCCCGTTTTTACGAACATCAGTTAACCGCTTGGCCATTTTGTTGGCAAGGTAAATCGGCATCGGCATTAATACACTTGTTTCATTACTGGCATAACCAAACATCATACCCTGGTCACCAGCTCCGATTGCCTGTAGCTCGTTTTCGCTTGCGGCACCTTCTTTTATTTCATAAGCCTGGTCAACGCCCATGGCAATATCGCTTGACTGTTCATCAAGTGAGGTAA
This sequence comes from Syntrophomonadaceae bacterium, assembly GCA_028706315.1. Taxonomy (GTDB): domain Bacteria; phylum Bacillota; class Syntrophomonadia; order Syntrophomonadales; family Syntrophomonadaceae; genus STF2-222. The sequence goes on along the minus strand of JAQWBP010000006.1, from coordinate 45,878 downwards.
GAACAGCACATGTTTCGCAATCACAACCATACTTTGCACAGGTGTATCCAATTTCTCTAATAGTTGCGCGTACCAGCTTAGTTATATCAACATAACAATTCGTGGTAATTTCCCCGGATACCAGAATAAGCCCAGTAGTGACCATTGTTTCTGCTGCAACCCTGCCAAAGGGGTCTTGTGCGAGAATTGCATCAAGTATAGCATCGGAAATCTGATCAGCGATTTTATCGGGATGTCCTTCAGTAACTGATTCTGAAGTAAATAAACTTCTTGCCATCTATTTCACTCCCTGTTATTTATATCTTTAGCAAATCAACCACCTTATCCAGAAGTGCAGCTGCAACATCTTCTTTGCTCATTTTAGGTAAAGATTGAACTTCACCATTTCTAGTTATAATAGTAACTATATTAGTATCAGTAGCAAATCCTGCACCTTCCATAGTTACATCATTGGCGACTATAAAATCAAGATTTTTCTTTTCTAATTTCAGTTTAGCATTTTCTATAATATTTTCGGTTTCAGCCGCAAAGCCTACTATTATTTGATTTTTGGCCTTCCTTTTTCCAAGTTCTTGTAATATATCAGGAGTCCCGACAAATTCTAGTACCAGCTTGTCCGAACGATTTGCAACCTTTTTTAATTTTTGCCCTGCAACTCCGGTAATCTGAAAATCACCTACAGCAGCAGCACCGATGATAATATCACATGCTGGTTGATACTTAAGCATTACCTGGCACATTTCGTCTGCACTCCAGGCTGTTTCAAATTTAACTCCTGACGGGGGCTCAATCGTGGAATTACCACTAACGAGGATGACATCTGCACCTCTTGATACAGCTTCTTCAGCAATGCGGTATCCCATTTTCCCGGTAGCACGGTTAGCGATAAACCTTACTGGATCTATATCTTCGCATGTAGTCCCTGCATTCACCATCAACCGTTTACCCAGTAAATCCTTTTGGGGGAAAAGTAATTTGGTAATTTGCGCATGAATATCATCAACCTCGGGAAGTCTTCCTTGTCCACTGGTCCCACAGGCCAGAAGGCCGCTAGTTGGATCCATAAATTTGTAGCCATAACGAATAAGTTTCTTGATATTATCCTGAACTATGAAGTTTTTATACATGTTGTTATTCATCGCGGGAACAACTAAAATCGGAGAGGTATTAGCCAGGACTATAGTTGAAAGTAAATCATCAGCAATTCCATGCGCCATTTTGGCGATAAAATTAGCAGTCGCCGGTGCTATTACTAATGCATCAAGCTGTTCTGCAATGCCTATATGTTGGACTTTCCACTCCGGTGATTCCTGCCATAAATCTGTTAAAACTTCTCGGCCCGTAAGGGTCTTAAAAGTTAACGGAGAAATAAACCGGGTAGCTGCTTCGGTCATAATAACTATTACATCTACACCATCTTTTTTCAGCTTACTTACTAAATCAGCTATTTTATATGCAGCAATACTACCTGTAATTCCTATCCCAACAGTTTTTGACATTTCAACCCTCCTTAACTTTTTCCGTCCTTGTTCAGTTTAATTGTCCCGGAAGTAAATTCATCGAGAGCTTTGGTGATTATTGCGGAAAGGCTAAAGTCTTCGTCATCCTTCATCAGTTCAGATAAAACCCTCACCCTGCGCGATACTCCCACTACAACTGCATATTTGCTCTTACCGATACTAATTAATTCTTTGGTAGAAGGAGGAATCAAACCTATCACCTCTAATCTAATTTTTCTATTTTACAACGCTCTGCAACTATAATAGACTTGAGTTTATCCACTGCCTCACTGATATTATCATTTACCACGATATAATTATAATGCTTACTATACTTCAATTCGTCCTTACATGCAGCCAGACGTATATTTATACTCTCCTGACTATCTTTCCCACGAGAATATAACCTCAGCCCTAACTCTTCTATACTGGGAGGAGATATAAATATAAAAACCCCATCAGGCATCTTTTTTTTAATCTGAAGAGCTCCCTGTATATCTATTTCCAGTAAAATATCCTGACCTTGATTGAGATTTTCCAGGACAAAATCCCGCGGAGTCCCATACATATTCGTGTAAACTTTTGCCCATTCCAATAACTTATCTTCTAAAATGAGTTCTTTAAAAGTCTCTTCACTAACGAAAAAATAATCCCTGCCATCTACTTCGCCGACTCTTGGCTTTCTGGTAGTAACTGATATAGATAATTTAATACCAGCTAGTTCAGCTAGTAGTACTTCTTTCAAAGTTCCCTTACCAACCCCGGATGGGCCAGATATTACAAAGAGAGTACCTTTTTTTGACATTTTAGTATCACACCTGTTACTTATAATTCTTCATTTAGATCCTTGGAAGCAAGACGGTTAGCTACCGTTTCGGGCTGCACCGCTGAAAGAATTACATGGGAACTATCAGCCATAATAACTGCCCTGGTTCTTCTTCCATACGTAGCATCAATTAAAATACCCTTTTCTCTAGCTTCCTGAATAATACGTTTTATCGGGGCCGATTCAGGACTTACAATAGCTACTATCCGATTTGCTGCAACTATATTCCCGAATCCTATATTAACTAGTTTGATATCCATAGTCTCCCGGTAATACCGGGACTCACCTCCTGTTTACTCAATATTTTGCAATTGCTCCCTAATTTTTTCTAATTCAGCCTTGGCATCAACTACTATACGACTAATCTCCAGATTATTAGCTTTAGAAGCGATAGTATTTATCTCTCTGAACATCTCTTGCACGAGAAAATCGCATTTTCTTCCTATCGAATCGCCATCTTCCATTAGCTCATCCAGATGTTTGACGTGACTGCGTAGTCTAACGATTTCCTCAGTTATGTTGGATTTATCAGCAAAAATCGCCGCTTCCTGTAGTATTCTCTGTTCATCAACTACTTCCTGCGATACTAACTCGGAAATTCTCCGATGGAGTTTCTCAAAGTATTCTTCAGCTACTTCGGGAGACTTTGTTTCCATACGTTCGACCATTGATAATATCAGGTGGTTGCGGTTTACAATATCGATAGCCAGGTTATTGCCTTCTTTACTACGCATTTCCACCAGACTTTTCATAGACAGAGTAAGCGCTTTTTTTAGTGCCTCCCAAGTTATGTCCAGATCTTCATTCTGATCTTCAAGGGTAAAAACTTCCGGTAGCCTAAATATATCAATAATTTTGATTTCCGGCGAAATATTTAGGTTTTCTGCTAATTCCTTCAAATAGTCATGATAAGCTATCGCCAAATCTTTGTCAACCTTGATATTTCTCAACGATTCATCGATTTTCTCGATATTAATACTAATGTCAAGTCGACCACGGTTGACATATTTTTTTATCTCTTCTTTTATTTTGTCTTCAAGAGCATTATAGCGGCGGGATAGACGAAGATTTATATCTAGATATCGATGATTTACACCCTTTACTTCACATAAAACTTCGTAGCCTCCGTCAACCAACTGACCCCTTCCAAAGCCGGTCATACTTTTTACCATTTCTACATCAACCTTTCTTTTAACAGTTGCCGCTTTCAAACATACTGCGCATTAGCAGATTTATATTTTATTGTTTTATCCTGTTAGCATAATTCAACGCGGGTTCGCTAACGCTCACACGCAGATTTTATATGATTACCGCGGATTTTTCATTAATTGTTTATAAAAAGTGCTTTGCACTTTTTATAAACTACTGAAAACAAAAGAGAAAATCAGCGTGAATCATAAAAATCCGCGTAAATCTGCGTCTATTAAAACTCCGCGGTAATCCGCGTCTAATTAATGAAATAAATAGAAATGCGGGTGCATTTCGACCGTAATTCAAAATTAAAATTTCACCATTCAAAATTCTACTGCTGCGCATTAGCAGTAAAATGCGTATTTAGTATCTATCTATTAATTCTTTACAAAATATAATTTGGAAAATTATCACTACAGAGTCATTAACTTATTCTAATATATCTACTCCGCTCTTACCAGAAATTAATTTTACCATAACTTAGTCGTGGCACGAAAAATCTTTGCCAATTAAACAAAATATATTTCCAAATCATCCTCATTCCTGCCAGGATAAGAATTAACATCCATTGCCAGCTACTGAGTGGTACGGTATGAAATATTTGCTGTAATAACGGTGCATATATAACACAGATATGCATAGTTATCGAACATAAAACTGCCACGGCTAGAAATTTATTTTTAAATAGTCCCAATTCAAACGGAGAGAATTTTTCTGATCTGCACTCAAAAACATAAAATAACTGCGCAAATACCAGGGTTGTTAACGCCATGGTGCGTGGCAGGTCAGCCTGATCAATACCCTGTAATCTGCAGTAAATCATTCCGGCTGTAAAAGCTATTAAAGTGATAATACCTATGTATAAACCACGGCCCAGTATGATCCACCCCAGATTCCTGGCAAATATCCCCTCGTTTCTAGTGCGTGGACTCCGATTCATTATACCAGGTTCAGGCGGTTCCAGCCCCAAGGCCATTGCCGGTAAACCGTCAGTAATTAGATTAACCCACAATATCTGGATTGGTAATAAAGGCAAAGGCATACCGAATAAAGATGCCAAAAACATGACAAGTACCTCACCAATGTTACCACCTAGCAGATACCTGATAAATTTGCGAATATTATCATAAATCGCTCTACCTTCATATACAGCTTTTACAATTGTAGAAAAATTATCATCAGCTAGGACCATCGAAGATGCCTCTCTGGTAACTTCCGTCCCGGTAATACCCATTGCTATACCAATGTCAGCAGCTTTGACTGCTGGAGCATCATTAACTCCGTCCCCTGTCATCGCAACTACGTGATTGCGTTTCTTTAGTACCTTGACTATGCGGTTTTTATGCTGGGGAGACACCCTAGCGAAAACCCTCCATTGTATTGCATTTTGGTAAAGTTTGTCATCTGACATATCATCTATTGCACTTCCGTTTATAACCTCTTTACCCGCTGCTATTCCTAACTGCATTGCAATCGCCCTGGCTGTAGAAGGATGATCACCTGTGATCATCACTGGTATTATTCCAGCATTTAAACATTCCTCGACAGAATCAGCAACACCCCTTCTCGGGGGATCAATCATCCCGCATATTCCCAGTAAGGTTAAATCCTTTTCTAGTTCTACATCGTTTAGCCGTTCGATTTCATCCCTGGTTAATGACCTGTATGCAAACCCTAGTACCCTGAGGGCCTGTTCAGCCCACTGCTCCTGTATTGTTAAAAATTCATTTTTACGTTTTTGATCAAGATTAATCAGTTTATCTTTATATAGAACTGTAGAACAAGAGCTCATCAGCACATCTAGTGCCCCTTTTACGAACAGCTTATATTCACCATTATGTTCTATAACAACACTCATTTGTTTGCGCACTGAATCGAATGGTATTTCTCTAATCCTTTTATAAGGCTTTGTGAGACCCCCTTTATTTGCCATGACCAGAATCGCCACTTCTGTTGGGTCTCCTTCGGCTCCATATTCTCCTTTAGTTTTCTCTAATGAAGCATTATTACAATTTAATGCTACATCCAATATTAAACGTAGCGACTTAAATTGTAGGGGATTTACCTCTTTTTCTCCTACAAGAAACCTACCCTGGGGTGCATAACCGTCTCCTTCTAAATCTAAAGTTACATCCAGGCTGGCAATTTTTTGTACCGCCATCTTATTTTGCGTTAGAGTGCCAGTCTTATCAGAGCATATAACTGTCGTACATCCCAGAGTTTCCACTGCTGGCAACTTTCTTATAATAGCATTATTTTTCGCCATTCTTTGTACTCCAAGTGCTAGTACTACAGTTACTATTGCCGGTAACCCTTCTGGTATAGCGGCTACAGCAAGACTTATGCCGGCCATCAGCATAATCATAATATCTTCACCACGTAAAATACCCATAAACGTCACTATTGCACATACTAGTAGGCATATTACTATTAAAATTTTACCCAGTTGGTCTAATTTTAGTTGTAAAGGGGTCATAGCCTGTTCTGTCTGTTTCATCATTTCGGCTATCTGCCCCATTACTGTCCTCATACCGGTACCCACAACAACTGCCAGTGCCCGTCCACGAGTAATAGAAGTACCCATAAAGGCCATATTTTCCCGCTCAGCAAGTATAGTCTTTTCAGGCAGTATTTTATTGGCCTCCTTGGTAACAGGTACGGATTCACCAGTAAGTGCTGCTTCTTCAATTTCAAGATTATACGTTTCCAGGAGTCTTAAATCTGCCGGTATTTTATCACCCGCATTGAGAAATACGATATCTCCCGGTACCAGATCACTAGCTTTTATGCGTACTTTTTTACCATTACGGAGTACAATTGCATAGGGTGAAGCGAGTTTTTTTATTTCTTCCAGCGAGCGCTCAGCCCGATACTCCTGTATAAACCCTAGTATAGCATTTACGATTACAATCGCCATTATCGTAATCGCATCTGCCATATCTCCTATTATACCTGATATTACCGTTGCCCCGAGTAACACCAGGACCATAGTATCTGTAAACTGATTAAAAAACATTAATAAAGGGCTGTTTCGGGGTCCATTTTCGAAGGTATTGCTATATAAACTCTTGCGTCTTACAATTTCACCTTCAGTTAAACCTTTATCGATACTTGTTCCAAGTTCATTAAGTACTTCTAAACCTGACTTATCGCACCATGAAGTGATGACTTTCATATTTTGCCTCCAACAACCTTTTTGACAAATTATTATTCAGGAGACATTTATAAAAGAACAAAGGACAGGCAAAAGCCTCTCCCTTTTCGTTGTTAAGTATTTCCTTGTTATAGTCCTCGAAGGCTGCGTAAGTCCAAAAATTACTATCAGATTACCATACGATAGCACACTAATATAAAACTCTCTATACTCGCACAACTTTCACTAAAATAGGTATGAGCCCCTAGCAAACTAAGCCTACAAAATAATCCGGCTAAGCATGCTACTATGATAAGCATTAGAGGAAAGCTACAGACAGGATTATATAAACCAGAAGTCTCTTGGGAAAAAAATAACTATAGTATCCCGGATTAGATTAACGGCTTAACCGCCCCGGGGTCAAAATCAGCCTCATTACTAATAGCAATAAACACCATATCATCACACTTATAACTGTTATTGAGCTCGATATCTTCAAAAACGCCATAGGATTTAAGTACAAATTCACTGACCCGGTCCCCGAATAAAACTACATAACTAGGATGCAAAATTCCAATCTCTTCTATTAGAAAAGGTAGGCAACATATAATTTCCTCATCACTAGGATTAATAGGTATACCATCACATGGCTTGTTGCTTAACAAACAATTATATTCTTTGTCCAGCAGTTTGCTATCAGCATAGCAACTTACACTACTTCTAACTCGACAAGCTTTAGGCTGGCACCTTACCATAAACGTATGATAGACCCTCTCCAGATTAAAAGTCTGTTTAATCTGGTTCCTCAGGTTAATGACTTTATCCAGATCCTTGGTAAACTGGTTATCATATTCAAAAACTAATATAATATCTGGCTCAAGCTCCCCTTTACCCATAGAAGGTTTGCGAACACATTTAGCTAAAAAGGTGCACCGTTGGCACTGGCAAATCCTATCTTCCATATCTATGATTCGCCGGATATTCTGTTCTCTAATCCCCTGTGTCATTCTTTACCTCCTGTTGCCCCACATAAATTCCCCTAATTTCCATATTTGTTCGACATGCTCTATTAAATATCCTGCTTTTTGGTAAAACATATGAAGATATTTTCAAAAACCGCTAATATTAGCGGTTTTTGAATCTAGTTATCTTTTATTTTAGAAAGGTACTCCCGGGTATTATTATTAATACCCCAGGTTGAATCAGTTAATTTCGTAGATATATAACTTCGCATGTTGTCGTCTAGCTCAGGATCGACTTTATCGAGTACCAGGTAAAAAGCCCTCAGAATATCTATAATATTAATAAATAACCTATCTACCGGTGCTTTTTTCAGCAACGCATCTTTTCTGCCATAGTAATAGATCAGCCTTTTTACAACCCATAATATTTCAACATTAGACCATAATCGTTTCTGCAAAATTTCTTCCAGTAAATTTTCAGGTCCGAATTTAAATTCTCTCTGCTCCAGTTCTTGCCATTCCTGGCTACCGAAAATGGTTACGGGTACGCCCAGAATCCTATTTATATCACTTTCGTTCATTAAATCCCTCCATAGCTACTAGCGTAAGCACCGCTTTGCACCTACGAAACATTTTGCGTAATACCCCTCAGTTAATGATGAATAGATTACTCCTCCACTGCGCGGTGAACTTGAATGGATAAATCGGTTACTACCTGAATAAATGCCTACATGGTCAATCCCGCCCCTACCGCAGGAAAAGAATACTAGATCCCCCGGTACCATGTCTTCTCTGGCAACTGTTGTCCCGTTCTGAAACTGAGAAGCCGCTGTTCGTGGTAAATCATAGCCAAATTGTTTATATATATATTTTGCAAATCCAGAACAGTCAAACCCTCCTGGACCCTGACCACCATATCGGTAAGGAGTTCCCAAGTATTCTTCTGCTTTTGCAATAATGCGGTTCCCTGAAGTTGGTAGACCAGCACGGGAAACGTTTGCATTTCCTGTCGGTACTATAAGACTATTTCCAACATATATGATATCGCTGGACATATTATTTACATATTTTAATCTTTCAACCGTAGTACCTAACTGATGAGCTATCTTAAATAAAGTATCGCCTTCCTGTATGCAATAGACCTGAGTTGTTTCTGTATCATCAGTTTGAACAGGTTGCTCTACCTCACTATTACTTTTCTTAACAGGTTGTTCAGTCCCCTCACTATTCTTAATAAGCAATTTAACTCCAGGTTTTAGGTTTTCAGATTGTAATTTATTTACGCTCATTAAATAATCAATACTCATTCCGTTGTTTGATGCTATAGCCCACAATGTATCCCCTGTTTGTACAGTATAGTAATTATCGCTGGCCAGTGTACTAGTACTGTAAAAAGTTAAAATCATAAAGGTTGCTAAAAATATTCCCAAAAGTTTCTTCATCGTCCCCCTACCTTTCGTAAATTTTTCCAATCCAGTAGAACATATTCTACAAGTATAAGGGGACTTCCTGCTGCAAAATGAAATTTTTCTTTTTTATACTATTTTTTTCGACGCATATGTTTATATATGTTCTGCATATCATTGTAGTTTAGCCCTGCCAATCCTAGCTTGCCTTTGTTTTTATCTTTTTCTAGACCATGAAAGTCTGAGCCGCCAGTTATTAACAAGTTGTTACGAGCACAGAGCAGCAGGTAATAGTTAATCTGACGGTTACTATGCTCAGGATAAAAAACTTCTAATCCATCAATTCCCATATTTATAAACCGGGTAATACAATCCTGATTCTTTATCAAACCAGGATGAGCAAGTACACTTATTCCACCAGCTTTTTGTATAAGTGCAATAGCTTCTTCAGGTAAGAACTTATATCTTGGTACGTAGCCAGGTTTCCCCCTGTCAATGTATTTATTAAAGGCTTCTTTAATCGAAAAAACATAGCCTTTTTCCATCAGGGCCCGAGCAATATGCGGTCGAGCAATCAGATCACCATGGGCAAGTCTTTCAACTTGTGCAAAGTCTATCGATAACCCCATCTTTTGCAGTCGGGTAACCATATTACGCGCCCTGGTGTAACGAGCTTTTTTAATTTCGCTAAGCCGGTTAATTAGACTACTATCATGGTAGTTAATAAAATATCCCAGTATATGCACTTCTTCATCGCCATATTCTGTATTCATTTCAATACCAGGTATAATTTCAATTGGCAAGTTGTTCTGCTTTTTATATTCTAGAGCTATATCTAATCCTGCAACTGTATCATGGTCAGTTATCGCTATCCCGGCCAAGCCGCTTTTAACTGCAGCATCTGCTAGCTCACACGGGGTTAAAGTCCCGTCTGAAGCTGTTGTATGCGTGTGTAAATCGTACAACTTTCTTCCACCCACCTTTTATGCCGCAGGCTGCAGTCAATTTACCTAAGTTACTACAGCAAGCTTATTCCTCTATATATTATATCCAACTTATTGGACTACTTCCTTTAAAACCCTTAATGCATTTTCCGATAGTATCATTTTTATTTCCGGCTCTGTAAAACCCCTCTTGAAGAGCATACCCTGCAATTTAGGATATTCCTCTACCCCACTCATTACAATATCATCTGCACCGTCAAAGTCAGAGCCCAGAGCTATATGTTTAACACCTATTAGCTCACTAATATAAACGATATGGTTGACTAAACCTTCTGCCGAACTACCAGTTTCCTTCACAAAATCTGACACCTGATTTATTCCGATTAGACCGCCATTCTCGGCCAGCGCACGCAACTGCTCATCAGTTAAGTTGCGGCGATGATTACATAGTTTACTGGCGTTAGCATGGGTAACCATAACAGGTTTATCATAATATTCTAGTGATTCGAAAAAAGCCTTAGGGGATATATGAGATAAATCTAGTACCATACCCATATTACTAATTTCCTTAATTACCTTTCTTCCTAGTAAACTTAATCCCCCAGCCTTTTCGCCTTCGCCAACTCCATCAGCAAGCATATTTCGATTATTCCAGGTCAAACCCAGACTTCTTAAACCCAGACGGTAGAGTACTCTAAGTATTTCAAGATCATTACCCAGAGCCTCCCCTCCCTCCAGATGTAGTAGGCAACCAATTTTATTATTATCCCAATTGCTTGCTATATTACTATATTGTTTTACCTGGTAGAGCTGTTCCTCATTTTTTTCCAATTCGGCATAAAACTTATCAATCTGTTTAAGAATTTCCCTTAAGGTAGTATTACGATCAGACGGCATAGTAAAAAGGGCAAAGAATTGAATCCCTATGCCTGCTTGAATAGCTCGTTTAATATCAAAATGTCCTGAATTATTAGAAAGCGCTTCATCTTTTTCATATATTGCAGATATAGTATCGCAATGCAGATCTACTATTTTCAATCTTATCCCTCCAGACAAATAAAAAACCTGCTGGTTAAGCAGGTTAAATAGTCTTTATATTATAAAACCGTTCATAAGCAAAACCTATCTTGGCTCAATAATTAGCTTAATAGCTGTCCGCTCTTCCCCATCAATCATTATATCAGTAAAAGCAGGTATGCAAATGAGATCCATTCCACTCGGAGCAACAAATCCCCTTGCAATTGCTATTGCCTTAACAGATTGATTAATCGCACCTGCACCTATAGCCTGTATTTCTGCAGCTCCTTTTTCCCTCAGTACCCCTGCAAGCGCTCCTGCAACTGAATTTGGACTAGATTTGGCTGAAACCTTTAATACCTCCATTAAAAAACCTCCCTCAAAAATCTATAATAATAAGTATGCTGCTCTCCTACATCTATATTCTAAATTTATCTGGTAATTCCTTCTTTTTGAGAGAAATTTTTTGGATAATTTTTCAATTACTAGCGAGCCGATAGGAAATTCGGTTTATATTCTTTGTTACATTAGCACTATCATCAACTTCTATAACTACTCCCTGAAGCTGCATACGCCCTTTGGCAACTTCAAATCTAACTGGCCGCTGGGTTAAAAATTTTTCTAGTACCAGGTCCTTATCCATCCCCAGTACTGAATCTACTGGTCCAGTCATTCCCAGATCTGTAATATAGGCTGTCCCTCCCATGAGTATTCTTTCATCTGCCGTCTGAATGTGAGTATGAGTCCCCATGACCGCAGAAACTTTTCCGTCAAAATAGTACGCAAAAGCAAGTTTTTCCGAGGTAGCTTCAGCATGTATATCGACTAGAATAATATCACTTTCGTCGCGTACTTCAGATAGAACTTCCTCAACAGCACGAAAAGGACAATCTAATGCTGGCATAAAAACTCTTCCTGAAACGTTTATGACGGCTATTCTTCGATTATACCCGGCTGTATAGATATGATAGCCCTGACCCGGACAGAACCCCGGGTAATTAACTGGCCTGATTAATCTGGGCTCATCATCTATAAAAGAAAAAATATCTTTATTATCCCAGACGTGATTTCCCATCGTTAGTACATCAACACCTGCAGCTAATAACTCTTGCATAACTTCCCGGGTTAATCCTCTGCCTCCAGCTGCATTTTCAGCATTAGCGACCGTAAATTCAATATTATGTTCTTTTTGTATTCCTGATAGTAAAGTCTTTACAGCTTTTCTCCCAGGCCTACCAACAATGTCCCCAATAACAAGTATATTCAACTACTAGACCTCCAAGTTTATTCATTAAATACAAATACCCGCCCTTTATCACGACAAGCAAAGAAACTATTAGTATATATATCGTTTTTATGTACCTTCTGTAGCAAATCGTTTTTAACTTGTTTCTTAAAAGACTCTTCAGCAATTATACTGCTATCATCAGTAAGTAACAAATCAGCAAATTCTTCATTTAAAAGAACTATGCAGAGATTAATTTCCCCTTCCGACAAAGAAGACATATCCCGGTAAATCCTAAAAAAAGTAATCCCGGCTTTTTCGTCAAAGTTAAAGTCCACAAATTTAGGCGCCAGGTGCGCTAATTTGTAAAACGATAGAAGGCAGCTCTTAATTTTACTGATAAATTGCTCCTGCCGCTCATAGCTTATTAAATCTTTTAATACAACTTCTAGTGAAATCCTGTCACGATCTGCTTCGTATTTTATCGCATTAAGCTCAGAATATTTTAGCGACACATTAATAAAAGTATCTAAACCATTTTCGTCAGTCATCTACCATCTTCCCCTTATAATATGCATTATAAACTTGTTCTTCATGACATACTAGATTCCTCCTAAACAGTTACTTGTAAAATATAGTAAAGCATATAAAAAGGCAGGATATGGAAAGTCCTGCCTTTTGTTTGTGCACTTTAATATATTTATTTAGCGTATTCGACTGATCTTGTCTCACGGATAACTACAACTTTAATCTGACCAGGGTAATCTAATTCCTGCTCAACTTTAGCGGCGATGTCTTTGGCCATGGTAATAGATTTTAAATCATCGATATTTTCAGGTTTAACAATGATTCTTACTTCTCTGCCTGCCTGGATTGCAAATGACTTATCTACACCTTCAAATGAGTCAGCAATTGCTTCAAGTTTTTCTAGCCGCTTTATATAGGCTTCCAGTGTTTCTCTTCTCGCACCAGGTCTGGAAGCTGATACAGCATCTGCAGCCTGAACCAGAACAGCTTCAATTGTTTCGGCATCCACATCACCATGATGAGCCTCAATGGCATGTATAACACCTTTAATTTCATGATACTTTTTAGCCAGATCAACACCCAGCTCAACATGCGGACCTACCACTTCATGGTCCACAGCTTTGCCTATATCATGCAGCAAACCTGCCCGCTTGGCCAAAATAATATCAACATCTAATTCTGCAGCCATTATACCTGCTAAGTGAGCTACTTCAATTGAATGTTTAAGAACATTTTGCCCGTAGCTAGTACGGTATTTTAACCTACCCAATAATTTAATGAGTTCAGGATGCAGGCCATGCACTCCAACTTCAAATGCCGCCTGCTCACCCACTTCTTTTAATTCCTGATCAATTTCTTTTTGGGCTTTCTCTACCATTTCTTCGATCCTAGCTGGATGAATTCTCCCGTCTGATACTAGTTTTTCTAGAGCAACCCGGGCGATTTCTCTACGTATCGGATCGAATGACGACAAGATTACTGCTTCTGGAGTATCATCGATAATTAAATCTACTCCTGTTAAGGTTTCAAAAGTTCTAATGTTGCGCCCTTCTCTACCAATGATCCGCCCTTTCATTTCATCATTTGGTAGAGCTACCACTGAAACAGTAGTTTCTGATACTACATCCGCAGCACATTTTTGTATGGCAAGAGAAACTATGTTTTTAGCTCGTTTATTTGCCTCATCTTTAGCTTCAGTTTCAATAGTTTTAATTAGTACTGCAGTCTCCTGGCGTATCTGCTGCTCAACATTATCTAGCAACAATTCTTTAGCTTCTTCTGACGTTAAACCAGAAAGCCTTTCAAGCTCTTTAAGCTGTTGAGAACGAATTAGCTGTAAATCCTGCTGAGTTTTGTCTATCTCATTTTCTTTCTCATGCAGGGCTTGTTCCTTCCGCTCAATATTTTCCGTCTTCTTATCAAGCATTTCTTCCTTCTGGATTATACGTCTTTCAAAACGGTCCAGTTCCCGGCGTCTATCACGAATATCACGTTCAGCATCCTGCCTGTTACTATGGATTTCTTCTTTACCTTCCAGAAGAATTTCCTTTTTTCTTGCTTCAGCAGCTTTAGTAGCTTCCTCCATAATTTTAGCAGCTTCTTCTTCAGCGGCTCCCAGCCTACTTTCAGCAATCAGGCGTCTACCATAATATCCCGCAACTAGACCCACAGCTAAAGACAGAGTTATAAAAATAAAACTGACAACTGTGTTTATTTTTTCCACCTCCTTTTTTTTAACCAATACAGTTTGTTAATTTGCAATTAAAAATAAAAAAACCGAGTAAACAACCCGGTTTCATAGAAGCCATAACTTAATATTTGTTACATTTTTACTACCAATGTACCATGCGAACTATACTGTTTTCCATGTTTTTTGTTCGATAATATTCATCCTAATACATTGGTGAGTATAGCAACTCACCTTAACCTAAACAGACATCATAAAAATATATATAATCATCCTTATAATATAAGCTGCTTTACCAGCCTGTGTTTTTTATGGAAACTATCTATATAAATTAAAAAGTCTATATGGTCAAAGTTATCAGTTACGACTTCTTACCAGAGTCTTATATAGATTTTAGTTAGTTTCCAGTTTAGTGTCAAGTTCCTCTTCCACGTTATTAGCAACTGTTTTGGCCAACAACTTATCTTTAATCTGATTTTCCAGCATTACGTAAAAATCAGGATTGTTCTTAATATATTCTTTAGCATTTTCCCTACCCTGACCAAGTCTCTCTCCATCATATGAATACCATGAACCACTTTTTTGAATTATCTCCATATCTGCGGCAATATCAAGCAAATCCCCTTCTCTAGATATACCTATTCCGTACATAATATCGAATTCCGCTATTTTAAAAGGTGGTGCAACTTTGTTTTTAACTACTTTAGCTTTAGTCCTGCTACCAGTTACATCGGTCCCCTGTTTTATCGTTTCTCCTTTTCTAACTTCTATCCGGACGGAAGAATAAAATTTTAGGGCTCTGCCACCAGTAGTAGTCTCGGGATTGCCGTAAACTATACCTACTTTTTCTCGCACCTGATTTATAAAAACACAACAGCCTTTTGATTTACTAATGTGAGCAGTTAATTTGCGCAGTGCCTGTGACATTAATCGTGCCTGCAGTCCGACATGGACATCTCCCATTTCCCCGTCCAATTCTGCTCTCGGAACAAGAGCAGCAACAGAATCAATGACAACAACATCTATCGCACCACTTCTAACTAGTGCTTCAGCTATCTCCAGAGCCTGTTCACCGCAATCAGGCTGAGCTACAAGTAGGTTGTTTATATCAACCCCTAGTTTTTTGGCATAAAGAGGATCGAGCGCATGCTCAGCATCGATAAATGCAGCCATACCTCCCTGTTTTTGTGCCTGTGCTATTACATGTAGAGCAACAGTAGTCTTTCCTGAAGCCTCCGGCCCAAATATCTCTATAACTCTACCACGAGGTATGCCCCCTACACCTAGTGCTATATCAAGAGAAAGACACCCTGTAGATATAACCTCAACGTTCATGGAAGCTGCTTCGCCCAATTTCATTATCGAGCCTTTGCCAAATTGTTTTTCAATATTTTTAATCGTGCTATTAATAGCGTCGATTTTACCTTGGTTTACATTTTTGTCCATGCTGTCCCTCCTCAAACATTTGTTCGCTTAAAACTATCATAATCATATTTTTTAAAATTGTCAACCAAATATATCCATTATTCTCTATTTATTTAAATACGCTATTCTATGATTTAGTTAGACTAAATGAAGCCAGAACCTTGTAACGCGATCCCCGGGGAGAAAGAATACTTTCCATAAGTTTAAACTCGCCAACCTCAAATGGGGATAATCCATGCTCTTTATCTATTTCCCTGACTTTTTCCAGTAATTTGATTAAATGGTACTCAGAGCGAATTCTACCCAAAGTAAGATGAAAACTTCTTTTTCTTTCTGGTGCAAAATTAAGTTCCAAAAGCGATGTATCGATTTTTTCCCCGAGAACCATAGCTTGCTCCAGCTCCCCTGCAACACCAAGCCACACCACTCTCGGGCGTTTAGCATTAGGAAAAAATCCTGCACCGTTTACCTTTAACTGAAATGGAGGAATATTCTTTGCTATATGCTGCAGTCTTTCCGTAATTTTTTTAACACTCCCAGGGTCAATGTCACCTAAAAATTTAAGGGTTAAATGATAGTTTTCGTTCTCAACCCATTTTACATCAGGTGAAATTTCACTAACACTCTTTACTATGCCTTGCGCATAATCCTTTATGTAGTTAGGAACTGGTATAGCTATAAAACATCGCATTAATTCTACCTCCTGGATATCAGATTTCTCCGTAGTAAATCTAGCGCACTTTTTGCGGCAAGAACACGTATTGCTTCACGGTTTCCGACAAATCTCATCGGTTTTACTTTGGTAAAACCTGGTCCTGCTGCAGCTATATACACTAATCCTACCGGTTTTTCATCAGTTCCCCCTCCAGGTCCTGCTATTCCAGTAATAGCAATACCTGCATCCGCACCAGAAACTTCTATTACACCGCGTACCATTTCTACCGCTGTTTCTCTGCTCACGGCACCAAACTTGTCCAGGGTTTCATCTTTGACGTGAAGAAGCCTTTTCTTGGCCTCGTTGCTATAGGAGATTATTGAGCCCCAGAGATATTTTGAACTTCCGGGTAGATCTGTAATCAGCTTAGATACCAGCCCACCCGTACAAGATTCGGCAATAGCCAGTATCAGGCCATCTGCTTGCAGCTTTTCTGCCAGACTACCCGCCAGGGTTTGCTCGTCAAAGCCTATCACATTATTACCCATTATATCGATAACATTCCCCGTCAGATCATCCATTTTAGTCCTGCTATCTTCTTCATTCTTGCCCTCTACAGTTATGCGTATATGGATCTCTCCTTCAACTGCCAGCAGAGCTATCGTATAATCCTCATTATCCTTTAGTAGCGGAGCAAGCATTTCTTCTACCTGAGATTCACCCGGGCCAAGAACTTTAACTGTTTTACTCAGTACTTGTACTTCTACATCCCTTTTTATCTCTTTCAATAAAAGCGGTTCTACTTCCTGCTGGTACAAAGGTTTCATTTCCCATGGAGGCCCTGGGAGTAGAATGATAATTTTTCCATTATTACTAAGGTACATACCTGGAGCTGTACCCAGAGGATTTTTTAGTATAATTGACTCAGGAGGAAACATGGCCTGTTTTAAATTACTTTGCGGCATGGGGCGCTGCCGCCGAGCAAAAAACTCCTTGATGCATTCTACCTCTTCCGGGATAAGTTCCATTTTACACCCCAATACACTGCATGCAACTTCCTTCGTAAGGTCATCCTTGGTAGGACCCAGGCCGCCAGTTGATATAATAATGTCTGCCAGTTGAAATCCTCTTTCAAAAGCATATTTTATACTATCCTCATTATCTCCTACTGTACTTTTCCCCACGACCTTTATACCTAAATTACGCAGTTTTAAAGCTATAAAATCCGAATTAGTATCGGGAGTATTTCCCAGTAGTAACTCAGTGCCAGTTGATATTATATAAGCCTTCTTCAAACTCATTCATCTCCTTCGAAACTTATACTTTATTATAAGCAATTTGTCATGCATTAATTTTTTTATTTTTAAGATGAAAATGGGGACGATCTTTTTGATACGTTTTAACCATGTCAAAAAGATCGTCCCCATTGTCATCTATCTGTTTCACCCGTTCCTTTGTCGGGGCCCTCTATGCGTTAATTAATTCAACCATCTGATTTCTGTTTAGTGTTTCTGCAGCTATTAATGCATCAGCAATAGAATATAAAATATCTTGATTCTCCTGCAGAATACTCAGGGTTTTTTGTTCCAGGTTGGCGATAATACTTTTACATTCCTCATAAAGCGTTTCTCCCGGAATAGCCTCACTATAAACTATACCTAGTGCTGATATACCAGATTCAACTATTTCTTTAGCTATATCCCAGGCCTGCTTAAAATCACTTCTGGCACCAGTACTACGGTCACCGTATTTTGTCTCCTCAGCCATTGCTCCTGCCAGGGATATCATTATTTGAGTTTCTAACTCCTGACGAGTGTAGAGGTATTGATCATCCTGAGGGGATTTGCGCATAAATCCCAGCGCTCCCCCCCGAGGAATAATAGTTAATGATGCAACTGAACCCGGGTTAATAATTTCGCTAATAAGAGCATGCCCGCTTTCATGTATACTGACTCTTTCTCTTTCACTGTTAGATGGCTTTCTATCCAGCTTTTCCCCCAGCATTACTTTATTAATTGCTTCACTGAAGTGTTTCTCCCCGATATATTCGGAATTTTCTCTCATAGCCAGTATAGCTGCCTCATTAGTTAGGCTCTCCAAGTGTGCTCCTGAAAAACCGAACGTTTCTCTGGCCACATTCTTAAGAATAATAGAGTCTTTAATAGGTTTATTCCTGGCATGAATTTGAAGTATCTTTTCCCGCCCATCTTTATCAGGCAGTCCTACCTGAACCTGACGGTCAAACCGACCAGGTCGCAGTAAAGCCGGGTCCAGCATGTCAGCCCTGTTAGTAGCACCTATTAGCAATATTCTGGGATTATCATTCTGGTTAATCCCATCCATCTCCACCAGCAGTTGGTTTAAGGTCTGGTCATACTCCATATGGCTATCGTGACTTCCCCGCCTGGCTCCGAGAACTTCTAATTCGTCAATAAAGATAATTGCACTTTCACTTTGCTGATTTTTAGCTTTCTTCCTGGCATCATTAAAAATCTGTCTTACTCGCCGAGCTCCTACACCTGCATACATTTCAATAAATTCGCTGCCAGAAGCGGCGAGAAATGCTGAACTGGTAAAGCTCGCAGCTGCCCTGGCCATAAGGGTTTTCCCCGTTCCAGGAGGTCCCACCAGTAGAACTCCTTTAAGGGGACGAATACCCATGCGGCTTATCTTCTCTGGCTTTAACACAAACTGGAGGGCTTCTTTTAACTCATTAATTGCTGAGTCTTGACCACCGATTTCATCAAACCGTATCTGTGAGCCCTTTCTAGCCGCAGAACTAGCATCATCAAATTTAACCGGATTCTGCATATGCATAAAAAAATAAAATGCGCCTGCAAGTAAAACAATAAATAATAAAGGTGTGACATTAACACCGATTATTACCAAAAATACTATAATTCCTAGTCCTGACCCTATCAAAATTTCCTTCACCGTCACACCCCCTTGTTAAACAATATCTTGATCAGTAGTTCGATTGATTATTGTATATAGGTAACTTTGGCCATCATTTATCTGTAGGTATAAACGTTGATCATCTATGAATATTTTATAAGTCATCCCTCGTGGTTCAATATATCTCCCTAATTCCTCGTTTAGCCAGACATACTTATGGTTATCCAGGGCATCATAAATTGCAATTTGGATATTGTCAAAAACCATTTCCAGATTTTGATTACGCTTGTCACCTATTTTTAACTCATACTCTTTATCCTGGAGGGTACTTTTAATCATAGTGTTAATTTCTGTAAACTCTTTTTCAAGATTACTAACCTGTTTAACCTTAATTTCTATTAAATACTTACCTTTCTGTTTATTAATAGAGACATCCTCAACTTCTGGCCTATCAGACAGCTTTTCAGCCAACGGCCTCTCTAATATAAATTTCTGGTAAAAATGGAAACTAAGCATAGAGGTCCCCAGGACTACCAAAAGCGAAATTATTATCACAGTAATCTTTAATTCGCTATTTTTCATGATATTTCTCCACCCCTTTGTCCACATAATTATAACATAGACTTTGGTCCTGGATTCTTTATAAAATCTGGAAAAAATACATAAAAAAGAGAGGATAGATATCATCCTCTCATGCAGGGTTATACGAATATTCATAACTTAAAGTATTTTGTTAGATCTTCTCCAGATGTGCATTTCTTCTGCTGCCTGGATCAATTCATCTCTAAAATCAGGGTGGGCTATGGAAATTAGGGCTTCGGCTCTTTCCCAGGTACTCTTACCCTTCATTTTGGCTATTCCATATTCAGTAACAATCATATGAACTGCTGTGCGAGGATCAGTTACAATAGCACCAGGAGTTAGAACCGGTTTAATACGTGAAACGCTAACCCCATGGTCATCAAAAGTAGAAGTCATACAGATAAAACTTTGGCCACCTTTTGATTTATAGGCTCCTTCGACAAAATCCAATTGACCCCCTGTGCCACTAATATGCTTCGTCCCAATACTTTCGGCACATACCTGTCCAAATAAATCAACTTCTATACAGGCATTAATCGATACAAAATTATCTAGCTGAGCAATTACAGCCGGATCATTAACATAATCTACTGGATAAGACACCACACCAGGGTTATCGTCAATAAAGTCATAAAGTGCTTTGCTACCCATGGCAAAGGTAAAAACTTGTTTATATTTATCCAATTTTTTATGTCTTCCGGTAATTCTGCCTGCTTCGGTCATTTTAACAAAGGCATCAACATACATCTCACTATGAACACCCAAATCCTTTAAATCAGATGCAGCAATCATATTTCCCACTGCACTGGGTATCCCCCCAATTCCCAGTTGTATACAGGATCCATCATTAATTCCTTCAATGATATAACCTGCGATCTGTTTCTCTATGTCAGTAGGTTCCACCTCGGGAATACTAGGAATAGATGGATTTGAGCCTTCTACAACATAATCGACCTGGGAAATGTGTATACACTCCTGACTACCACCTAATACTCTGGGCATATTTTTATTAACTTCAAGGATTACATATTCAGCAGATTCACAAGCCGCCATACTGGAAGGATTACCAACCCCCCAGCTGAAATAACCATGTTTATCCATAGGGCTTACCATAGCTATAAAGACCTTAATCGGGGCAAAATGTTCCCTGGTCATTTTGGGCAATTCATGAAACTTCATCGGTATATGGTATAACCCCCTGGACAAGTATTTTCTTTCCGCTGCAGAAGTGTGCCAGCTATTCCAACAAAAATGCTCATTTTCCGGATCGATATCTAATGTATGATGGGGATAAGCACCAATAGTACACCTGATTTTTACATCATGTAACTCGTCTTTACGCCGGGCCAGTGCGGCATCAAGCTCATTAGCAGCACATATACCGAAACCATATTCAACCCAATCTCCCGATTGAACAACTTTAACTGCTTTATCAGCAGTTACACGTTTCTTTCTATATTCGTCAATCCATCTCATTACTTAATCCTCCACTCAACAAAAGTGTCCGGCACTTCTGTTGAGTTATTTTACTCGTAAAGCAGATAAAAAATTAACCACTTGATCATCCTGTTTGAATGCATAAATTTTGTGCATTCAAGCTACTGCCATATAACTTTTGCAGCGGAATATCTTATGATGTCACCATATAACGGTAAAAGTATTGTATACCCGATATTAAAGTTATAATTACTGCAATATACATAGCCCAAGCTCCCAGGGGTATTTGGATGTACGCCTGATAGCTGGCCTGCAAAATTACCAGAATTACTGCAATTATCTGGCTAACAGTTTTAAGTTTACCCAGAGGACTAGCAGGAATCACTAGTCCTTCCTCTGCCTTTACCGCACGCAGGCCAGAAACAGCAAACTCTCTGCCTAGTATTACTATAGCTATCCATCCAGGTACCCTGCCCAGTTCCACCAGACTAATTAATGCAGCCGTAATCAGCAATTTATCTGCAATGGGATCAAGAATAATGCCTAACCGGGTAACTTGATGCCATTTTCTGGCCAGATACCCATCCAGGCTATCAGTAACTGCTGCAATTATAAAAACTAGAGCAGCTAAATAATCCCCATGCGGAATCCGCACGAGTAAAATAAATACGAACACTGGTATAAGGATAATCCTTAAAAAGGTTAATTTATTAGGAATATTCATTAGCGATTTCTCCGATCATATCATAATTTCTTACCGCCTTCATTACAGAATCAACAAATTCTCCTTTCGCTATCCTTATATTACTTTTTACCAGTGTTACTCCATCTACCTCTGGAGCCTGAAAATATCCTCTACCTATATACAAATTATTAGATATTTGCGACGATACTAATATTTTATATTGCTTACCGATACGGGCAATATTTTTTTGCCGGGTAATATTATTTTGTAATTTTAAGATATTGTCTTTACGTTGCTCTTTAACTTCATCAGGAACCTGGTCTGCCATTGAAATTGCAGCTGTTCCTTCCTCCGGTATAAAGGTAAATGCTCCTAACCAGTCAAAATCTGTTGCTTTTATAAAATTATATAATTGCTGGAAGTCATCTTCGGTTTCTCCGGGAAAGCCAACCATAACCGTAGTACGTAATACTAGTCCTTCAATATTAGCCCGTAATTTGTTTATAGTAGCTTGCAGAGAATCTAAACTATGCCTGCGGTTCATCTTCTTCAATACCCGATTTGCCGCATGTTGAATAGGTATGTCCAGATAGGGAACCACCTTTTCTTCCATGGCTATAGTTTCGATTAAAGTATCATCAATATGGGCGGGATGAAGGTACATTACACGAATCCACTCAAGTTGCTCAATTTTCCCCAGTTGGTGCAATAAATCAGCTAGTTGCGGTGTACCATAAAGGTCTTTGCCATATGCTGAGGTATCCTGAGCTATAACTACCAGTTCCTTTATGCCTTTTTTCACGAGCAAAGTAGCTTCATCTACAATCTCACGCAACGGCCTAGAACGTAAATTACCTCTGATAAAAGGAATTGTACAATAAGAACAGCGATTATCGCAACCTTCTGCTATCTTTAGATAAGCTAAACCAGGTGGAGTAGTTAAATACCTGGGCCCCTTTTCCACAAAAATTTCTGGTACTGGTCCAAGACGCGCTACTCTTTCTCCACTGCTAACCGCAGCCAGAACTTCGTTGAGCCTATGAAACTCAGAAATACCTATAATGCCATCAAGTTCCGGCATAGCATCCAGAATTTCTGTTCCATAACGCTGCACCAGGCATCCCGTTGCTATAAGATAACTTAGATTACCCTCTTCCTTTAATTTCCCAGTTTCAATTATCGTATCTATAGCCTCTTCTTTGGCTTCATTTATAAAACCGCAGGTATTAATTATTATTGCCTCAGCTCTCTCTAGCGAGTTTACTATCTTGTGCCCGGATGCTTTTACTGCTGCCATCATTATTTCTGTGTCGACCAGGTTTTTGGCGCATCCCAAACTAATAAAGCCAATATCCACGTATATTTCTCCTATTCTTACTTAGTTATTGTAAATTCTTTTTCTTTAACCTCGCCATAATCGCCCAGAGGCTGGGCTTTCCCCTCATTAAATTTTATACTTATTCCCCCTGCATTACCAGCTTTGATATATACTGACTCCTTACCTTCAAAGAGCTCACTGTTGCCTGCAATTAAAATAGCCTCGAATGCTTTCTCGCCATCTACTTTTACATAAAGCCAGCAATCCTGCTCTGCTGTAACCAGAAGACTAACTTTCTCCTCTGTTTTGACTGGTTCCTTACCCACCCCAGGTTGTTTAGTATCTCCCTTGTCCTGGGAATTTTGAATATTGGGAAGGTTATTATCCGGCAAATTTTCTGAGCCCCGCAGCGAAAAATAATCAGCCAGGTAGTTTCCGATCCACACAGCTAAAACCAAAAAAATAATCCCGGCAGCTATGTTTTTTAAGGGTATCCTTAATTTCTTAGTATCTGTAGTAATTACTTCGGGTTCTTCATTTATTTCGCCACTATAGGCAAGTTCCTTGAATTGATCTACCAGCTCTTTTTCGTCCAAATGCAAAAACTTTGCATACCTTTTTACAAAACCGACAGCATATACTTTTGGGGGTAGGGCTACGAAATCTTCTTTTTCAATAGCTTCTAGATATAACTTTCTTATTTTAGTTTCCTCTTCTACTATTTGTAGAGAGTAACCCTGTTTTTCTCGTTCCTCTCGAAACTTTTCGCCCAGTCCCATAATTTCACTCCTAACTTTTCGCATCAAACCCTATAATATGTTACTATCCGCTTGCAGAAGCTGCACCAACGCCGATTCTTATAGCTTGCCGTATAGGATAATTGCTTGACAAACCATAAACTATTCCTGCAAGTAGCAGTGAGAGATTTTCCAGACTAAATCCCTGATTAGGTAAGAGGGCAAAATCCATAACTTCTTCTTTACAATAATAGGCCATGCCACTTACACCATCAGTAATAATACAATTATCAACATTATTTCTTACTATATTCTGCGCCTTCTCAATATAATACTGGAGATGCTCCTCAGTTTTGACGCCAAGAACAACTACATTATACCTGGATAACGATTCTGAAATTTCCTCAGGAAAATCAAGTATTTTGTACGTACAGAAATAGGGTAAGTTTTCTTCATCCCTATTTGCAGACTTTGTATAAATTATTTCCTGGAGTTTAGGTGCAACTACTAGCCATTCAGAGTTAAAAACTACCCATTCTTTAGCGTTCAGAGCTTTATCATAGTCTTCTAAAGCGAAGGTTTCCTCATATCTCTTACTACCGTTAATGCAAATTCTACGATAACTTCGCTTATTAGGGTGTCTGTAAATGTTGGAAACATCTACTTGCTTTCCATGTAGTAAATTAGCTATATTAGTTCCAATTTCATCATTACCTGTTACTGTAATCACCTTAACATTTACACCAAAATTTGCAAGTGCTCTGCTCATTTCAACAGCAAAACCACTGTATTCAATATCTAATATAGGATTGTTATCCTCGGGTTTCACATTAATTAAAATATAACTTTCACCAATAACAGCTATGGAAACTTCCTCATTAAACACATACCCTTTGCCTAATATAACCCCTTTCTGAATTAGGTTTGATATGTGTACCCCAATTGAAGACCGACTAATACCTAAACGATTAGCCAGCTCATCCTGCGTTATTAATGGTTCTTTTTTCAGAACCTGAACAATCTCCTTCTCCCGCGTTGTAAGCCTCATTTTCTCTCCTTATACACGATTTCGCTTACAGCATTCATATTATCTTATCATAGTTTATTGCCAGCTTGTAACCTTTCAAGCTGGTCTTTATCTATTAAAATTTCCCTGCGTTTATTACTATCTAGTTCCGATACAATACCCCGATCTTCCATAATATCGACTAGGCGTGCTGCACGTGCATATCCGACCCTAAGTCTTCTCTGTAGCAGGGAAACTGATGCTTTCTTACTATCGACAAATACATTAACAGCATCCCAGAAAAGCTCATCTCCATAATCCTCATCTACTTTTTCCATAGATATCTCAATTTCATTCATTGGTTGGATATTTTCAGAGTTACTCGATTGCGCTTTTATAAACTCTACGGTAGCCTCAATATCCTTATCAGAAACATAAGCACCCTGGATACGATACGGTTTCACAGCGCCTACCGGGAAGAATAGCATATCGCCTTTCCCGAGCAACTTTTCTGCACCACCCATATCAAGAATAGTACGGGAATCAGTCTGGGAAGAAACTGCAAAAGCTATACGAGATGGTATATTCGCTTTAATAATACCAGTTACAACATCTACAGATGGTCTTTGGGTAGCAACAATCAAATGCATTCCAGCAGCTCTGGCCATCTGGGCCAGCCGGCAGATTGAATCTTCTACTTCTACCGGAGCAACCATCATAAGATCAGCTAACTCATCAATAACAATGACAATATAGGGGAACTTTTCATCCGCTGTTTCGTTATATCTACGTATATCGCGCACACCCGCTTCAGCAAATGCTTTATATCTTTTTTCCATTTCTGTTACCATCCACCGGAGTACAACTGAAGCTTTTTTAGGATTTGTAACGACAGGTGTTAATAGATGAGGAATCCCATTATATACAGTAAGTTCAACCATTTTGGGATCAATAAAAACTAGTTTTAGTTCATCAGGAAGAGCATTATATAAAAGGCTCATAATAATGCAATTAAGGCATACACTTTTACCTGAACCGGTGGAACCGGCAATTAACAGATGCGGCATATCATTTAACGTGGAAACTACTACATTGCCAGTAATATCCTCCCCCAAAGCGAACGCCAGGGGAGAACCTAGTTTATTGAATGCTGATGAAGATATGAGATTTCGTAGACCTACACTGAGGATTTTTTCATTCGGTACTTCAATGCCAATAGCTGATTTCCCAGGAATAGGGGCCTCTATCCTAATTCCGGGCGCAGCCAGATTTAGTTGTAAATCATCGGTCAGGCTTATTATTTTGCTAATTTTAACCCCTTTAGCTGGAGTTAGCTCATACCTGGTAACTGCGGGACCACAGCTTACCTGGTTAACCTTTACTTTAATTCCGAAACTAGAAAATGTATCTTCAAGTATAGAAATACTCTCTTTAATGTTCTTCTTATCTATGGTTCTTTCACTACTTATATTACTTAAAAGCCCTAATCCAGGTTTCTCATACTCACTATCAGATCCTTTACCTGCAGGCCTATTAATCTCTTTCTTGATATCCTGAGATCTGGACTGAGGTAGCTCTACTACGGGTGGATTAGTTATTTCTTGTTGCATTTTATCCAAACCAGCCGCTATAACCTCGGGCACGGAAACTGGTTTTGCACTGCTATTAATGATTACAGTATCAGGCTGCCGGTTATCTTTAGCTAATAGATCGTCCTCTTCGGTTTCATAAAAAATAATCTTTGCTAACCAACTGTACCCCTTTTTACTAATACCTATAATGTAATTAGCAATTTCGCCTACAGATTTACCAATAATGAGGACAGCAGATACTAATAAACTCAGTACCAGAAATATTACCGCACCAACCTGCCCTACTAACTTTACTAGAACATAAGCAAGGCTGCCTCCCAGGTATCCACCACCTAGTCCATGAAGCCCTGCTTCCAAGGCGTTTAACCCGGTAGGAATATCGTATAAGCTTATACAAAGGAGCACCGTAAAAGCTAATAGACTGCCTCCCCACATACGATGAGACCATATTTTCTTTAAAACCCCAATATGTATCGACCAGAGCAATAAGTAAAATGCAAATATTACCGCCCCTTGTCCTAATACTACTTCTAATCCTTTAGCAATATATTTTCCTAATAACCCAACAAATCGGATGTCCTCAGGTAAACCCTGAAATTTGCTGATACTTACATAGATAAATACCGCTAACGTAAACAGAAGTATCGATAATATTTCTTCTCTTATCCCACCTTCACCATGCTCTTTGAGGGGTTTTTCTAAATTGTTTCCTTTTTTACTTTTTGACTTTGCTTTACTACTGGTTTTTTTCTTATCCGGCATTGCTAACCCCTTAACTATAGACTTACTTGCAATCATCTGACCATCAATTAATCTACTTCGCCCGTAATTAGTTTATTCCTTCTTAAGGCCCAGAAAATATCAAAACAGGGTTTTAAAAAAATTATACCCTGTTATTAAAAGGCAAAATACCATAATAATACTAACCCGGCAACTGCCCAGCAGTAATATGAAAAGACTGATAATTTTCCACCACGTACCAGCTGCATAACGAGCTTTATAGCCAGGTAACCAAAAATAGCTGCTGTTATAAAACCAATAGTATACGGCAATATGTTAACGTGAGCTATACCGGTACTAAAAGCATCTTTTAACTCAAAAACCCCAGCTCCGAGTATAACTGGAATAGACAAAAGAAAGGAAAATCTACCGGCAAATTCTCTATCCATGCCGGTTAGCAGTCCAGCAGCTATGGTTGAACCAGAACGTGATATTCCAGGTACAATCGCTATAGCCTGAAAAAGGCCAACAAACAACACATCTTTATAACTAGTTTCATCAGCCAGCTTCAGACCCAGGCTTCTATTAGCCAGATTTTCCGAAACTTTTAGTACTACACCTGTAATTATTAATCCAATCCCAACAACTAGTAATGATTCAAAAGCTTTTTCAAAATATGGTGCCAATAAAAAGCCAATTACAGCTGCCGGAATACACCCTATTACTATCAAATAAGTTAATTTTGCAAAAGGTCTTTTGAGTATAGAGACTATGTCATCCCAAAAAGCGATAAATACCGCTACTAGAGTGCCCAGATGAACTATCACATCAAATGTCAATGGAGCCTCCGAAATATTAAACAGGTGCTGAAATATTACGAGATGTCCGGAACTACTAACTGGTAAAAACTCTGTTAATCCTTGCACGGCGCCAAGAATTAAAGCTTGAATAATTGTCACACTTATGCCCCCAGACTAATTCTTAATTTATACCCTATATATAGCATATAGAGAATAGTTATATTACAAGTTATACCTTTTAAAAATGCCAGTTACAATTATAGCATACCGGCCTGGAACTTTAATAAAAAGGTTAAACTAATCCGGGGTAATATGAAGTTTATACAATTAATCAGTAAGCTTTAATCTAGTTCCTAGTGAGATTATGCTTCCAGGTTGATAATTACTCTGCATATAATCCATAGGATCAGTACTGTTCAAACTTACTACCCTCAAACTATTATTGTCACATACTTCAGCAGTAACCAAGCCACCAGATGGTAATTGCATAACAATTTTTTGTCGCGACTCAGATTTATCAAGCAAATCAAAAGGGTCTGGTGCATATATAATCATTGCAAAAGTCCCCCTTTTTCCTTTAAGTGATTCATCTTGACTATGGCATCTTTTATTCCGCCAACCTCATCAATCAGACCACAGTCTACTGCATCTTTACCGACTAGAACCGTACCAATGTCTCGTGCCAGATCACCAGTCCTGAACATTAAATCCCGGAAGGTTTGTTCCTTGATTTTCGAATGTTCTACGACAAACTTAACAACTCTGTCCTGCATCTTATCAAGATATTCATAAGTCTGCGGTACTGAAATAACCAGACCAGTAAGTCTGATCGGATGAATAGTCATGGTAGCAGAGGGGGCAATTAAAGAATAATCAGCACTAACTGCTATACTCGCACCTATTGAATGACCTCCACCAAGTACAATAGATACAGTTGGCTTGGACAGGCTAGCTATCATTTCGGACAGAGCTAATCCTGCTTCAACATCACCACCAACAGTATTCAAAATAACTAACAGGCCTTTAATCTGAGGATTCTCTTCAACTGCTACTAGCTGGGGAATGATATGTTCATATTTAGTAGTTTTATTTTGCGGTGGAAGAACCATATGGCCCTCTATCTGTCCAGCGATACTCAGGCAGTGTATATCACTTTTAAACCCCGGTATTTCCATTTGCCCCAGTTCTTTGATGTTCTCTACCCTTTGTTCTTGTGCTTCGGGTTCATTAGATTTTGTTTCCAAATTTAGCTACTCCCTTCTATAACGGTATCTTCTTTATAGATTTTCCCTGTTTAATAAAATAATACTTAATTCTATTAATTTTAGTAGTTGGAGAAAATACAAAATCACCCCGGTTTCATCGCCGGGGTGATTTATTACGTTATATTTCCATTATAATAGGAAGTATCATTGGGCGTCTGCCAGTCTTTTCATATAAGTGTTTACCAAGTTTATCACGTACCTGCGCTTTTATTACCGCCCATTCAGATATACGCCTTTTCATACATATATCCAACGCTTCTCTTACTTTTTCTTTCGCATTTTCAATTAATTCTTCAGACTCTCGCACATATACAAAACCTCTTGTTACTATATCGGGTCCCGCTACAACCTGATTCAACTCCCTGTTGATAGTAACAACAACTATCATTATACCATCCTGAGAAAGCTGTTTTCTGTCTCTGAGGACAATATTTCCAACATCACCAACCCCAAGTCCATCAACAAGAATTTTGCCGGCTGAGACTTTTCCTGCGATACTGGCTTTTTTCTTTCCCACTTCAATTATCTGGCCATTTTCAGCCACAAAAATCCTTGACCGTGGGATACCCAGGCTCTCCGCAAGCTTGGCATGTTTCATAAGATGCCTGTACTCACCATGTACGGGAACAAAGTATTTGGGCTTAATTAAATTTAGCAGAATTTTTTGCTCTTCCTGGGAAGCATGTCCTGATACATGTACGCCCATACCTTTTTCATATATGACTTCCGCACCCTGGCGGAATAAAAGGTCAACTGTTTTGGATACCAGTTTTTCATTCCCCGGTATTGGACTAGCGGATATTATTACGGTATCACCTTTTTCAATTCCAACCCAGCGGTGATCTGCTGTAGCCATTCTGGCTAATGCCGACATTGGCTCACCTTGCGAACCAGTTGTAACTATAACCACTTTTTCAGGAGCATACTTATTAATATCTTCCATTTCGATTAATATACCGTCAGGTATATCCATGTAGCCTAATTCGCTAGCTATGCCAACATTATTAACCATACTGCGCCCTACTATCGAAACTTTACGATCATATTTTTGCGCAGTAGAAATAGCTTGCTGAATTCGATGCACATTGGAAGCAAAAGTAGTAACTATTATCCTGCCGGTGCATCTTCCGAACAAATCCTCAAAGGTATTTCCTACTACCTTTTCTGACATTGTAAAACCGGGCTTATCAGCATTTGTACTATCACCAAACATTACCATAACACCTTTTTCGCCGAGTTCCGCAAGTTTGGTAAAATCTACGACCTGTCCATCTACTGGGGTCTGGTCGAGTTTTATATCCCCGGTATGCACTAAAATGCCCACCGGAGTGTGTACCGCAATACCCATAGAATCAGGTATGCTATGGCTTACCCGGAAAAATTCAATTTCAAAAGGTCCTATTTTTACTACACTTCTGGGTCGTACAACCCTTAAGCAGTCAGTACTTATATTATTATCTTTTAACTTTCCTTGGACAATGCCCAGTGTTAACTTACTACCATACACAGGTACATAAAGTTCTTTCAGTACATATGGTAGTCCTCCCACATGATCCTCATGCCCGTGGGTCAATAATATTGCTTTTACCTTTTCTTTGTTTTCCAGAAGATAACTTATATCAGGTATAACTACATCAATACCTAATAATTCCTCCTCAGGAAACATTAATCCAGCATCAATTACAATGATACTATCCTGGTATCTGATTGCCATCATGTTTTTACCAATTTCCCCCAAGCCGCCCAAGGGAATAATTTGTAAACGTGTCTCTGTTTCTGACATTCAAACACCTCCTTACTATTTAATTTTTTGATTTTTGGCTCCGCACAATTATCCGCTTTCAGTATTATAGCCGATAATAGGACTTGATACAACTTAAAGAACATGCTAAAATGTGGTTTTTATGTACGTGAATAAAAAGATAGACCTTAAGGTCTATCTCATTTAACATCTTATAAAGTTCTTCGAGTAAGTAAGACAACTATAAGAGGTTATTCTCGAGCAGTAAATCTTTAATAAGAGCTTTTTCCTTTTCACTTGCGCTGCAAAGTGGAAGTCTGAATCCTCCGACTTCTTTTCCCATCATATTAAGTGCTTCCTTTAACGGTATTGGGTTTGTCGTAATAAAAAGGCCCTTAAAAATCGGGAAGAGCTGGTTATGAATCTTTTGAGCCAGTTTCACATCCCCATTAACAAATGCTGTAATCATTCTTTGCATTTCGTTTCCTATTATATGGGAAGCTATACTGACAACACCCCTAGCACCCAGCGCCATCATGGGCAAGGTTAGAGAATCATCCCCGGAATATATTATAAAATCATCCGGGAGCAGGTTCTTTAACTCAGATGTCTGATCCAAGTTACCTATAGCTTGTTTTATGGCTATGATATTATCTACCTTAGACAGCCGGGCCACCGTTTCCGGTAACAAATTGCATCCGGTTCTACCTGGCACATTATAGAGCATAGCAGGAATAGAAACATTTTCTGCTATGGCCTTAAAATGCTGATATAGACCTTCCTGGCTTGGTTTATTATAATACGGAGTTACTAATAAAAGGCCATCGACACCCAGTTTTTCAGCTTCACGACTAAATTCGCTGGCATGTGCAGTATTATTCGAACCGGTTCCCGCCCAAACTGGTATTTTATGCCCTACTTGTTTTTTTACGGTAGCAAACATATGTAGTTTTTCTTCATCCGAGAGTGCTGGAGCTTCACCGGTCGTGCCGCATACAACTATAGCATCAGTTCCGTTGTTGCAAAGGTACTCTGCCATCTCTGCTGCTTTACTGTAATTAACCTGCAAATTTTCATCATAAGGAGTTATCATCGCTGTCAATAGGCGAGGAATTTCCATTATAATCACCACCAATTATATTTTCTTGCCAAGTTCGAATTTATCATGCAGTACTTTAACTGCATCTTCCATGTGTTCCCTTTTTACCAGGCACCAGATATTCGTATAAGAATCGCCTGATTGTAATATAGGGATATCCTTCTCACTAAGAGCCTCAACAACCTTCGCCATGACCCCGGGTATACCAGTCATAGCTGCTCCGACCACAGCTACTTTCGCACACTCCAGAGTGACATCTGGACTAAATCCACTATCTTGTAAAACCTTAGTTGCCTTAAGGGCAGAATCTGACGGAACCGTAAACATTATATGTTCTGGCTGAACATTAATAAAATCAACACTTATATCCACATCAGCCAGACTCTTAAACACCTTAAGGCTAATACCTTTTTGCTCCTGGATAATACCCATATTAAGCCTTATTTGCGCGATGTTTGAAGTATAAGTTATCCCAGTAATAAGACAGTCACGTATAATACGAACCGTTTCATTAGATCCATTCAAATGGTTTGTGACTAGCGTCCCCAAAGAATCTGAAAAAGTAGACCTCACCCTCAAGGGGATCGCCCCCTGCATAGCTATCTCAATTGCGCGCGGATGTACTACCTTGGCTCCATCCCTGGCCAACTGGCATATTTCATTATAAGTTATGGCATCAAGTAAGCGTGCATTTTCCACAATACGTGGATCTGCAGTCATTACACCCTCAACATCGGTGAAAATATCTACTACTTCTGCGTTTAGTGCAACTCCCAGAGCACTAGCAGTTGTATCACTTCCACCGCGTCCTAAAGTAGTTAACTCGCCATTTTCCCCCATACCCTGAAAACCAGCTATTACAGGTACAATATTGTTTTCCAGGCAATTCAGAACATTCCGGGGGTTTACATATAAAATATGGGCACTGCCATAATTACCGTCAGTTATAATACCTGCCTGCCCACCAGTCAAAAACTTAGTTTCAATACCAGTGGCACAAAGCTGGTTGGAAAGTAAAACACCCGAAATAACTTCACCACACGACATTATCAAATCCATTTCTCGGGGTGAGGGGTAAGAATTTATCTCCTTAACTAGGTTAATAAACGTATCTGTTGCATAGGGATTTTGTTTTCTTCCAATAGCCGATACAACTACGACCACACTTAAGCCCTTAGATCTAGTCGCACTAATAATATCACAAACCCGTAATCTAAGGTCAGAGGTGGCTAGTGAAGTTCCACCAAACTTCTGTATAGCTATTCTCAATATTTATCCACCTTCTTAGTAAAGGTTTTCACTTACAACTTTCTCTGCTATCTGAATAGCATTGGTAGCTGCACCCTTTCTAATCTGGTCGGATGCAACCCACAAAACAATACCATTATCAGCAGATATATCTTTTCTTATCCTGCCCACATAAACTTCATCTTTATTAGATGCATACAGGGGCATCGGATATAAGTTACTGGAGGGATCATCTTCAACTATAACACCTGGTGACTGAGCTAAGATTTTTCTTGCTTCTTCTGCTGTAAGCGGTTTTTCCGTTTCCAGGTTAATGGACTCCGAATGACTCCTGTAAACAGGTACCCTTACGGTTGTAGCAGCTATCTTCAACCCGGGATTATGGAAAATTTTCTGTGTTTCCAACACCATCTTCATCTCTTCGCGAGTATAACCATTCTCTTCGAAAACATCTATATGAGGAATGACATTAAAAGCTATAGGATACTGAAATACTTTAGGAGTTACCTCTTTACCTTCAAAATGAGCTTTCGTATGCTCGTCTAATTCCTCAAAACCAGCTTTACCTGCACCAGAAACAGCCTGGTAGGTAGATACAACTACACGTTTTAACCCGGCCGCCTGATAAATAGGATTAATCGCTACCACCATAATTGTGGTTGAACAGTTTGGATTAGCAATAATTCCTTTATGGCTGCGAATATCTTCAGCATTTACCTCTGGAACTACTAGTGGCACTTCCTTATCAAGTCTAAACGCATTACTGTTATCGATAACTAAACAGTTATTTTTCTTTGCCAGAGGTGCTAGTTGTTTACTAATGTCATTACCAACGGCAAATAAAGCAATATCAGCCTCTTTAAAGGCTGCTTCATTTGCTCCACGAACAGTTAGTTCTTCACCTCTGAAATTTATTTTTTTCCCCGCTTCCCGCGGATCAGCAAGACAAATAAGTTCTTTTAATTGGAAATGGCGTTCCTCTAGTATTTTTAACATTTCCTGCCCTACTGCGCCCGTTGCACCTACTATTGCTAATTTAACTTCCCCTGCCATTTTTTAAACCTCCTAAAAAACATCTATTGGTTATTGTAGCACAATAATTTGCTTGTACTCAAGAAATTACGCAGGACCTAACAAAACCGGCTGTATTTGTTTGCCTTGCAAGGCATATATAATAGTATCAACTGTTTGTATCATGTCTGCTATTAATGAATTAGCCTTAACTAAAGGGCTATCCTGCCGGAAAGGTACGAAATATATATTTTTCATATTTATCAGCAAGCCAATATTTTGGGCATTTAAACTTAACGCATCGTTAGTTGAAACAGCGATTACTACAGGTCTCTGGTTTCTAAGATGGGCCTTGACCGCCATCAGTGCTGGTGTGTCAACTATTCCGTTAGCAAGTTTAGCTATAGTGTTGCCCGTTGCAGGTACTACTGCTACGACATCAAGCATTTTTTGTGGTCCGATAGGTTCTGCCCCTGGTATTGTATTAATAATCGGCTTATCAGTAATATCTTTAATTTCTCTTTTTAAATCCTCAACCTTATAAAATCGGTTATCTATTTCGTCTACCGTGTAAGAAAAAATTGGATAAAGTTCAGCCCCTTCTTCTTTTAAAACCTTTAACTGCGGGATAACTTCTCCAATAGTACAATGAGAACCGGTTAACACAATCCCTACTTTAACTCCACTTAACCGGGACTTTTGCACATTTTACACCTCCTTCTACTCAAAAAGCAAATCTTTATCCAATCTAGTAAATTCTTTAATAATAAGACGGGGAATAATATCAGCAAGAATCCTTCCTGCAAAGATAGGAGCAACTTTACCAGGAAGGCCCGGAGCAAGAATTGCTTTTAATCCGAAAGTATTGGCTGCCTCAAAATCTGTACCGCCCGGCTGGGCAGCAAGATCAATAATTAAAATGTCCAGATTTGCATGTTTAAGAACATCACGATCTAAAACCATTTTCGGTACTGTATTAAATATGATATCTGTATCATTTAAAATATCTTTCAATTCATAGTAGGTTGCCTTTTTACATCCCATTTCATAGGCTCTGGCCAATTGCGCTTCGTTGCGTGCTACTACAGTGACATCTGCTCCAATCGCTTTTAATATCCTGGCCAGAGTGATTGCCACTCGACCGAAACCTAATACACAGCACTTACTCCCATGTATAGTTTTTTTTGTCTCTTCCATGGCTATCTGCAGCGCTCCCTCAGCAGTTGGTATGGAATTCATTATGGCAATTTCATCCATTTCAATAATTTCCAGTAGAGTAAACCCATACTTAATTGACCAGTCTTTAAGGTACTGGCGGGCAGAACCGATTATCACTAGTGCATCTGTAGCCAGGCTGCCTATTGATTTTTCGTTTAAAACCAAATTTGTTTCCGCATATACTGCTCGAATAATACCTTCTTCATTAGTACCCGGAAGTGGAAGTATTAACACTTCCATATCTTTGCTTACTTCCTCTATTGTATTAACAACAAATGCACCGTGGCCAACTTTTTCTCTAGGAAAACCGGCTACAACGACTGTTGCCCCCATCTTTACTAGCTCATCAACTAAGATTAACTCTCTGTCATCTCCTCCAACTACTGCGATTTTTACTCCAGATAGTACAGAACTCACCCATAATTCCCCCCTTAAACATAAGATAAATAGCCACATTTAATAATTAATAGCATTATATGAGAATATATTAAATGTGGTGCCTGTCTAACAATTCTATACCCTTACTTGGACTTTCCTGAGTATAGGCACAGATTAAAAAGATAATTTTAAATTTTTAATATAGTACAGTATGAAGAAAACGAGAGTATCCTCTCGTTTTCCGATTATGTTATGTTATTTTTAATTTTCCCCCATGTCCATAGGACACAACCAATTATGAAAATGATAACGTGAGCTTTGTCAGGAAAGGCTGAAGGGTTAAGACCGCTGCGCTCTTCTTAACCCTTCAGCCTCTGAGATAAAATAATGTCCCCCATCTAAAATTTAAGCCTTTAGCCAAATAATAAACAAAAAAATCTGCGTAAATCATATTAAATCCGCGATAATCCGTGTCTAAAATGGGGCTGCTAACAATATTTTCTAATTAATTACAGCAAATTATCCATACCATAGACTAAACCCTGGCGGCCTATCATCTTCTTTACGACCATTAATACGCCCTGCATAAAACCTACCCGGTTATATGAATCGTGCCTGATTTTTAGACCCTGTCCCATACCACCAAAAATAACTTCCTGGTGAGCAATTAATCCCGGTAATCTAACACTGTGTATGTGAACCTGGTCCAGATTACCACCGCGGGATCCGGGAATTTTTTCAAACTCACGAGCATTTGCTGGTGGCTGATAAGCACGGTTTTCAGTAATCATCTGCGCCGTCTTTATTGCTGTTCCTGATGGCGCATCCATTTTCTGATCATGATGTAGTTCAATAATCTCAACATCAGGAAAATAATGTGCCGCTTCCTTAGCAAATTTCATCATTAATACTGCACCTATAGCAAAATTAGGTATTACTGCAACTCCGACCTGATTATCATTGGCCAGTTTCTCCAGCTGTTTCAGTTCTAAGTCATTCATTCCAGTGGTACCTATTACACACGTAACCTGCTTTTCTAGGGCAGTTTTAGCATTACTAAAAACTGCTTGCGGGTTAGTAAAATCAATCATGATATCTGGTTTAATTCTGGCAAGAACTGCATCCAGATCATTTTCAACCTTGAGGTTATTAGTTTCT
This sequence comes from Syntrophomonadaceae bacterium, assembly GCA_028706315.1. Classification (GTDB taxonomy): domain Bacteria; phylum Bacillota; class Syntrophomonadia; order Syntrophomonadales; family Syntrophomonadaceae; genus STF2-222. The sequence goes on along the minus strand of JAQWBP010000006.1, from coordinate 8,490 downwards.
GTTCCTTTCAAACCTGCTATATCAGCAAGACTTTCTCCATTGGCTTTAACATCTACCATAGCAGCTAAATCAAGCTCTTCATCGTTTATTACTGCTTTGACTGTTTCACTGCCCATTTTTCCAAGAGCACCTGTTACTATTACCCTGATCCTTTCTGCCATTAAACTTACCTCCTAACTATTCCTAGAAAATAGTTTTATATATTTTGTTAGTATAGTCAAGATTTGATATAATTTTCATTAGAAAAGGTTACATTTTATTATAAGGGAGGTTATCATGTGGCTGGAACAATGTTTAATAAGGTATTACTCCCAGTAGATGCATCTGAACAGTCAAATCGAGCAGTATTAAAGGCTGCTGAATTAGCTAAGGCAGGCATGATAGGAAACATTATATTATTTAACGTTTACGACAGTTCAGACGTTGATATTACCAAGTTGCATAATTCTGATAAATTAGATGAGCTGAGGGCAAAATCACTTGTTTTATTAAAGCAATACCAGAACATTCTCAAAGAAAACCAGATTGAATGTCAACTGAAAAGAGCCGGTGGTGACCCGGCAGCATTAATACTCGATGTGGTAGAAAACGATAAGGAATTTGATTTAATCATTCTGGGCTCGCGGAAGTTAAATAAATTTAAGGAATTAGTGCTAGGCAGCGTCACCGACAAAGTAACCCGACTAGTAGACATTCCAGTATTCATAGTCAAGTAATATCAACTCTAAAGCCGGGGATTCCCGGCTTTTTTTACATTCAGTGTCACTGAAAAAAGTTATACGGCGTTAATTAGGGGTTTTTACAGTAGAGTTACATTTGCATATATAATTTAGCCTGTTCAGTTACATATTTTACTATTTCCTGGATCATGCGCCTTTCAGAAAATGATAAAGTATGTGCATATTTAATACCGTTATTAATGACGAATAAAAACTGTTCAGTATGTTGAATTTCCATGCGAATTTTTTCCATCAGCTCTTCTTCCCGACATTGTCTGTAAAGTTGCTGCAGATTATGAATTACTGTAACTTCCTGATTGTTAAACGCAAGTATGGCAGCATACTCCAGTAATTCATGTTTATCAAGGTCTCTGCTTAAAAACATAAAGATTAACTTCATCCGTTTCTTCTCATTACGCGTAAATAAAATTTTACTGCTTATTTCTTTTTTTTCCTTCTCTATAAGCATTACTTGCTCAATAATGTTCCTATAGATAGTTAGAACTACCTCCGTCATTATATTAACACCAGCTTAATAAATAATAGTACTGCCCGAGCTAAACTTGCGCGCTAGTAATAACTTACCTATTCGCCGTAAATTTAGCCTATACTAAGTTTAGTTCGGCATTTAATATTATATTCCTTTGCAGCTATCACCAAATATACTGATAACCCATAAGGAACCACCTCTTACATGCATCTGATTATACTCAAAATAATAAAATTTGTGTTAGACAGGCGGTAATGATATACTTTTCGTGGCAAAAGGAGGAATCGCGATGCCCTTTGATGGTATTACCATAAAAGCACTTACTAAAGAATTAAACACGACTCTTAGTGATGGCCGCATTGAAAAAATACATCAACCAGAGAAAGATGAACTAGTTATTGCCATTCGCCAACGCCAGGCGGGTACCTTGCGACTACTTATATCGGCCAACGCTCGATGGGCAAGAATGCATATAAATACTGATAAACGGCCTAATCCAACTAGCCCCCCCAGTTTCTGTATGCTGCTGAGAAAATACCTCGAGGGGGGTAAAATAAAAGAAATCAAACAAGTAGACTTTGAACGTATTGTACATATACGCATTGAAGCTCTAGATGACTTCCGGGAATGGAAGGATAAACTCTTAATCTGCGAATTTATGGGGAGACATTCTAACATTATTCTGGTAAATCCCGAAACTAATATTATTATAGATGCTATTAAAAAATACGGAAGCGATTTAAGCTCTTATCGAGAAGTTTTACCAGGAAAAGAATATATAGATCCACCTGCTCAAGGTAAATTTAATCCGGAAAAAGCTAATTTTGAAACTTTTGTACAATTAATGTGGCAGCAACCGGAAGGTACAAACACATCATCAGCTGTGTTTAATGTGTATAGCGGTATAAGTCCCTTTTCAGCTAAAGAAATATGCAGTTCTGGTGGTATTAACCCTGCTATGAGAATCGACCAGTGTGGAGAATATGAATTAAATGTTATCTACCAAAGATTAAAAAAACTGCTCGATGATATTAGTAATGGAAATTCTGAGCCTGTAGTACTTTACTCTGGAAACCAGCCCAAAGAATTTGCGCCATACAACTTTACCCTACCATTAACCCGGGCTGAGCATTTTTCTTCTATGAATGAGACCTGTGACTGCTATTACAAGGATAAACTAAACCTGATTCGCCTGGAATCACTGAAGATAAACCTGACCCGAAATATCAAAAACTCCCTGGATAAGGCTAATAAAAAACTGTTTTTTCAAGAAGGCGATTTTAAAGCAGCACAAGAAAATGAAAAATATAAATTATGGGGAGAACTCCTTACTGCATATGCTCACCAGTTTAAAAAAGGTGATATAAATATAACCCTGGATAACTACTACTCTAACGATACCATATCACTTACTCTGAATCCCCGGTATACCCCCATTGAAAATGCGCAAAAGTTCTATAAAACTTATAACAAGAGTAGAAGTGCGATTAAACATCTGGACAAATTTATAGCCGCAAACCGTAATGAAATAGAATATCTAGAATCAGTATTAGTAGCTGTTGATCAATGCGAAAACCCGAGTCAGATTGAGGATATAGTAGAAGAGTTAGAAAAAGTAGGCTATCTAAAACACCGCGCTAGACGGGCTAAGGTAAATAAGGAAAAAAGTGAACCACGCAGATTCATCTCTTCTGATGGTCTGGAAATACTTGCTGGGAGAAATAACCGTCAAAACGATTTTCTAACTTTTAAAATAGCTAATAAAAATGATCTCTGGCTGCATAGCAAAGATATCCCCGGTACTCATGTAATCATAAAGTTTCCTGTCGCTATTAAATCTATAAATGATATACCCGATGCTACCTTAGAAGAAGCGGCAACAATTGCTGCCTATTTTAGTAAAGCTAAGAATTCAAAAAAGGTGCCGGTAGATTACACCTTTCGCCTTAATGTCAACAAACCCCGAGGAGCGAAACCAGGCATGGTAACTTACGTCAAATACTGGACCATAGTTGCCGAGCCACAGTCCCAGAAACTATTAGACCTTCTGAATGCAGAACAAAATATTTAATTTGGTAAGACAAAGAGCGCTTTTCAAAAGGCCTATGGAGAATAATTTTTCTCAAAATATCGATAAAAAAGGTATTCCGTACCACTTTTTGGTGTGATGCGGGATACCTTTTTAGTTTGCTTACGAAGACTAACCTTTCAAGTCAGCCTCTCTTTTCTGATAATATATTTATAAAATTATTTTTGGTAATGAGCCCTTTCGCCACCTACGAGTTTTGCTCTAGTTCTCGCCATGGTCAGGTGGGCCTCACCAATACTTTTAATTTCGCTTCTTACCGGTACTACAACTCTTTTCATATTCATGCCAATAAAAGTATCGCCGATATCCATTCCGGCATGCGCCTGAATTCCTTCGACCAGAACAGGATTCTTAAAACGTTCGTAATTAATTGTTGCAAAGCCCCCACCAGCATGAAGATGAGGCAGTACATTTACTATTTCCAGGCCATACTTTTCTGCGCATTCTTCTTCTACCACCAGAGACCGGTTTATATGTTCACAACCTTGGACGGCTAAAAACAGATTATTTTCTTTAATCAGCGGTAAAATGGCGTCAGAAATAGCCTCAGCTATTTCCATACTGGAAGCTTTCCCTATCCTCTTACCCTGCACCTCACTCGTGCTACAACCAACAACAACAATCTGACCTGGTTTGAGATTAGCAACACCTAGTAGTTCTTTTAAGGCACTGTTTGCAGTTTCAGTCAGTACAGCTAATTCGTGTTTTTCCATTGCATAACACTCCCTTCAATATTAGTCACTCTAGCTGCAGGTCCAGTTTCTTTCATCAAGAAAGTGCAAGTTGCAGCAATAAGTGACGAGAACGAAAAAATAAAAATAGTATGGTGAATACTAATTCTCTCTGCCAGCCAACCTCCCAACCAGGGAGAAACAAAAGCTGCCATAAATCCCATAGACATCATGATAGCATAAACAGCACCCACTCGCGAAGGAGTCATATTTTTAAACTCCATAGGCATGGTAAACAAGGCCGGGGCCCATCCTGCATTGCCAAAGCCAGCCATAGCAACTCCAGCTATTCTGACCCAGCCAACACCATTTATAGCGAGTAGCGTCCCAACAAAAATCATTACATGCATCGGCCACATAAAGGGTCTGCGTAACCCTACTCGTGTCATCCAAACACCACAAACTAAACCCGCAATAATACCCGCTATAGGGAAAATTGCCGTTAGCCTCGAACCAGCTGACATACTCATACCAACTTCAACTATATAAAAAGTCGGAAGCATGGATGATAAAAACTGAAAACTCCACATATCACATGCTTCAGCTATACTTAAGAGTCTTACTTCTCGGCTTTTCCAAACAGTTACAAACGGATTCTCCTTTTGACTAGATGCCAGAGCTGATTGGTTAGTCTGGCTAGCCTCGTAAGAAGAATGCTCTTTTCCCCAGATAATCCACGCAACTGCAACAATTACCAGCATCAGACCCCAGAGTACTACTACCATTCTCCACGAATTACCTAAAGCCTGATACATGGGAACAGTAAAACTAAAAGTAATAACTGTGGCTATATACGGTAAAATAGCATTTATAGTATTCATGTACGGACGCTCATTTTCCGGAAACCAGGTCATTATGATGACTCCGCCAATAGGTATACATAAACCAAATCCAATACCTATCAACACCCTAGTTATGAATAAGCCACCATAGCTAAAAACTTGCCAGGTACCCAGAGCACCAATGGCCATAAATAGGAGTCCAAAAAGATAAGATTTCTTAACTCCCATACGGTCTACCAGAAATCCCCCTGCTATCGCAAATAAAGCCACAAACAGGCATACGATAGACATACTTAACCCACCCTGCGATAAATCAAGGTTAAGGTCTGCCATAATAACTGTAAGCAATGGGGACAGAACAAACCATAAAACATTCAATGCCATAAGCCCAGTGAAAAATATAATCGCGATTATCCATCGATAATTACTAGTACGAGCAGTCAAAAACATCAACCCCAAAGTAAATATTATATTTCTTGTTTGTTTGTCTAAAACCGTCGAATCTTGTCCTTTTCTTAATTATACTTGATCTACTTCGATTTGCAAGCAAAACCCGCCCTTATTATTACTAGCAAGGGCGGGTTTACGCTTACGAGATAAATATATTTGAGCGTTTAGCCTGAAGTAAGGGTAGTACTCCGTATACTTCCATTACTGTCGACTTCTACAAGAACACCTCTTAACTGAATCTCATCGTAGTTACTACCAGGATTAACACATACTGTCCGACCTATGTTAGAAATACCACGACTAGCATGTACGTGACCATGCAAACTCAGCATAGGCTGGTACTTTTCAATTGCAGCCCTAACTGCTTTACTCCCAGTAGCCCCTGTAGCAAGTTCATCACCGTCCAGGATAGGATTAAGGTCTTCATCAAATAGTGTATCTTGATCTAAATCAGTATCATATGGTGGTGCATGTAATACGAATATACACTTATTCATATCCTTGACCTGGCTGGCTAGTTCATCAATCTTTTTAGCCAGTTCTTCTTCGCTTATATCACGAGGGTATTTAAAGATGGTAGGGTTAGAATAGCCTAAAGATAAAATTTCAAAGCCATTCACTTCTACAACTTTGCCATCTCCATTTTGCACATACTCAAGTTTAGCTAAAACATCATCTAAATGGAGGGGATCGTCATTGCCGGGGATAACTACACATGGAATATTATTCTTCTTGAATCTCTCATCCATGAGTTTGGCCCAGTCGCTCATTTGCTCAATCTGGAGCTCTTTTGTTATCCGTTCAACATCTTCTTTAGTTATATTATTAAGCTCACTCTCAGTAAGTTCAATATAATAGAAACCAGCGTCACGCAAGGTTTTCTGTAAATCCGGAATTTCTTTTTCATCTTTAACAACTACAGTCGATCCGTAGTAGGTAGCCTCCCATGTTCCTCTACTTGTTTTAACTATAGGAACAACCATTTTCCCGCAGAAGTCTCCTCCATAAATTACCATATCCGCCTTGTAGAACGGGCCGGCATTAGTAAATTTACGGAAGGTACTCTCGGCTGCATGCGCATCAGTCGCAAAAAATATCTTCATTATCCTTATCACTCCTTATGCTTAATCTTTCACGCTCACTTTATTAGGCTAAAGCTGTGCTTAGTCTGCTGGTATTTCCATAAACTGAATGTCGATGTCGATACCTTTTTTGGCATAGGAAGCTTTAGAAGTAAAGTAAATTATAAGCGGTAAAATCATAAATATTGCAGCCATTACTATCATAGTATAAGGCATATCTCCAGCAAAGAACGGTATTAATAGGTAAATACAGATTGAAACACTGATGATGGTCGTAAAAATACCTAACCAGGTAACTAAAGGTAAGCCCAAAAATCTCGTCCTAACAATAGGAGGAGCAGAATCAAATAGCAATTTTCTGCGATATGGGAATACAATACCAGATATGCCCAGCATAATCCAAGCCAGGAACCATGTAAATATAGTATAACCGATATACGCAGTCCATTCAGGAAGGAAACAGTCCATTAAAAGGAAAAGCTCAGCTATAACAAGCGCAATTGTTGAAGCTACAACAGTTGTACCTGATTTAGGATCAATTTCAGCAGCTTTTTCTGGAATTAAACGGTCAAATCCCCAGGCATAGATATTTTTAGTTGGCCCGAAACTCATCCCTGCTGCGGAACCGAATGTGGCCATAAAGAATGCCAGAGCAATAAGGAATACAAATACAGGACTCTTGGTAAGAATTCCAATAAGGATAGTTACAAACGGCTCGTACTCACCAAACGGATATGCCGCACTGCCACAACCAGATAAGAACATCAAGCAGTTAGTCCATAAAGCACCGAAACTCTTATAACTCATACCATAGAATATAGCCCATGCTGACATTAATATACAAAGGGAACCAAACGTAGCTAATAACTGTGATTTCTGTACGTTACGTACTTCACCTGCCAGGTTAGCACCAAACGTTGAACCTAGTGTATTAAGGATTATATAGGTGGAACCTGCCATAATAGTGGCTCCAAACAGGAATTTTTGAGGATGCCCCGCCTCAAAAGCGGCTTTAAAAACATCATCATAATTCATACCAGTCAATTGAGTAAAGTTAGCTGCAAAAGCACCAGGTTCGGCAATTAAAGCTGCTACTATAAAGGTTATAGCACCCATAATAGTTCCTATTAAGGCCATCCATGACATTTTCATCATAGTCTTACTGCCTTTATAGAAGACCCACCAGATGAAAGCAATCATAGCAGTACCTATTAAGGCACGTACAATAGGCTGATTAAGCGTTGCAGCCGTCTGATATAAACTGGTATTACCAGTAATAAGGCCCATAGAAACGAAGAACTCTACTACGGCATATTTAATAGCCCAGTCACTACATACCCCTGTCCATGATATAGCTGTAAATGAAATCATGAAACTGGACATCAATCCAACTGATGGATGTAAAATACGACTAATATAAATATATTCACCGCCCTGACGGGGCATTGCACATGATAGTAACCAGTAAAGTCCAGCTATAATAAACATTTGCACAACAGTAACGATCGCCCATCCCATATGTGCACCCGGGTATAAAAATGCTCCCCACATAAGATAAACAAGTGCATACATTAAACCAGGGTTAACTGTTGAGTAAACCATTGTGTCCCAAGGGCTGATCTGCCGAGTAATACCTACAGCACCTTGTTCAAAAAGTTCTAACCCTTTTGCCACAAATATCCCTCCTTATTTACTTCTAATTCGGATCGATTTGGTGTCCGCCTAGACAATTACAACACAAACATACCTGCAAAGCAGAGTATTATTAATAATATCATCTCGCTTCACATATCAGGCCCAGCTGGTGCAGCAATGAAGTTTCGAAGAACATCTATTTTAAAACTATTAGGAACTGTTAATATTAGTTCTAATTAATTAAGTTCTATAGTATAAATCTTATCGTGATAGACCTGATTTTTACTGGTACGCCTGTTACCTTGAAAGAACTGATGCATACAATCGATAAATAAACAAGTTGATTGAGTATTAGCAGGGTTATTGGTATAGGCATACTAGTTGGTTATTTATTTCCGCCCCGTAAAGGGGCGGAAATTTTTATATCCTTGAACTAATGGATTATTTACCAAATTTCTTTTTGTACTGTCTCCAGGTTGCTGCAATAAGTGCTTCATCATCAATTGCTGCAT
>JAQWBP010000024.1 GCA_028706315.1 Syntrophomonadaceae bacterium | reverse complement strand
TCCATCCTACTATTGTAATTTCCCCTACCTGATTATTTCAGGTAAAGAAATATATAAATACCTACCATACTAAACTACATATTTATTATAATACATTTCAGTTGAAATGTGTGACTTATTTTTGGGGAACTTTCGCGGCGGGGAGGTGGCAGGGGGAAGAATGGGACAGGTTCAACCCACCCATCCCCGCTGTTGTTTTCATTAACCGTAGAGTCCGGAGACAAAACCCCGCGTTTTATCATTCCCGGGGGCAGCAAATATGGCAGCGGTGGCCCCGCTCTCTACTACTCTTCCATCCAGCATAAAAATCGTTTCCCGAGCAATACGACGTGCCTGGGAGAGATTATGGGTAACAATAATGATACATAATTCCCTAGCCAGCTCCTCCAGCAATTCCTCAATTAATCCAGTTGAAGCAGGATCCAGGCTGGAACAGGGTTCATCTAATAGTAGTACCTGTGGCTCCACAGCTAGAACCCGGGCCATAGCCAGGCGCTGCTTTTGTCCGCCTGAAAGTTTATCCGCCGGATGTTTTAGCCTATCCTTTACTTCGTCCCAGAGGGCGACTTTGCGCAGGCAGCTTTCTACTATATTATCCAGCTGGGAACGTTGTTTTACGCCATAATATCTGGGCCCAAAAAGTACATTTTCCCGGATGCTTAAAGGAAGTGCTACCGGAGTTTGGTATACCATGCCGACTTGACGCCTAACGGTAGAAAGCTCCTTTATCTGATATATAGGCGTTCTCAGCACCCGTATATCACCCTGACAGGTAAAGCCTTTTTCCAGTTCCGCAGTCCGGTTAATACTGCGCAAAAGAGTGGTTTTTCCACAACCAGACGGTCCCACGATAGCCGTAATGGAATTATTATTAAAAGATATATTAATGTCCTGTAAGACAGGATCTTGTCCATACCAGGTATTAAAATTTTCTAACTCTACCGCATTCATCGCGCATTATTCCTTTCTTGCATGCTGTGCAGCCACAGGGCCAGAGCATTGATAAAAAGCAGCATAAGCACCAGAACAAGTGCTGTGGCATAAGCATTGTCCAAAGACATATGTTCATTAAAAAGAATATAAAGGTGATAAGGCAAGGCCATAACTGGTTCTAGCAATACCCCGGAGGAACTGGCTATAATGGCAGCTGCAGTAACCATTATCGGTGCTGTGGCACCGGCAGCGTAACCCAGAGCCAGCAGAATCCCCGCCAGTATACCGGGAACAGCACGGGGTAATATGATGCGCCAGAGAGTATAAGATTCAGATACTCCCAGGGCCTTGGCCACCAGGCGATAATTATCATTAACTGCCAGCAGGGCATCACGGCTGGTAACTACTATAACCGGGAAAACCATGAGACTTAGTGCTACTCCTCCGGCTAATAGTGATATACCCCAGCGTAGTTTAACGACACACAAGGCGTATACAAACAGACCTACAACAATCGAAGGAATCCCGGTCATGCTTTGTACCAGAAGGTTAACCGGTTCAGCCAGGCGTTGATTACGCCCATATTCACTCAAGTAAATAGCTGTAGCGAGGCCGGGAATAATAGAAAAAATCAGGGCTAGCAGTACCAGCCACAAAGTTCCTTTTATGGCCGGAAATATGCCTCCTTCACTGCCCAGAGGATAACCAGCGGGACTGCCCAGGATAAATTCCATATTTATAAAGGCTCCGCCACGCCATATTAGATATGCTAGTATAGCCACCAGTACCAGCAGGATAAATAACCCTGATACCCAGAAAAATCCGGTCAGTAAATAGTCGGTTAAATTACGTTTGTTCAAATACTGTTCACCCCGCTTCGCGTACGGCGCAAGATAATATTGATTATTACGTTGACAGCTATTACTAATACCACCAGAACCAGCCCGGCAGCAAATAAGGCCTGATAGTGCAGCGTACCCGGGGTAGCGCTCCCTAATTCCAGGGCAATTAAAGCCGGCAGGGGCTCGCCCTTACTAAACCAGGAAGTCGGCACTAACAAAGTATTTCCGGCCAGCATAAGTACCGCCATAGTTTCTCCCATAGCCCTGCCAAAGGCTAGTACCAGAGCCCCTAACATTCCTTTTCTGGCCATGGGAACCAGGATATGAAGCGCAAAGTATGGCTTCGATACTCCCAGGGAAAGGCCCGCATAACGATATTCAGCAGGTACAGCACGTAAAGCGGCCTCAGAATTAGCTACAATAAAGGGCAGAACCATGACAGCCAGTACTAAAGATGCGGCAAATAATGATTCACCACTGGCCAGGTCGAAGGTAACTTCAAAAAATTTTACCAGAACTGCTGCCCCCAAAAATCCGTATACTACCGACGGTATGCCGGTAAGCATGTTTAAAACCGGCCGGATAACTGCTGCTAACCATGCCGGAGCAAATTCGGCCATGAATATAGCACAGCCAAATCCGAGCGGAGCTGCAATAAGAAGAGCGCCTAAGGCCACCCACATAGTACTAACCAGCATGGGTGCAATACCTAACTTAGGCGGAACCGCCACCGGTCTCCAGTTAGCTCCTGTTAAGAATTTAAATCCCCCTGTATCTAACCAAATCGGTAAACTTTCCTGCAGCATAAAAAATACTACTGCTATAAGTAATAGGCTGGATAGAGCAGCAATTATAGTAATACCAGCGACAAAAAACTTTTCTCTGGTATTAGTTTTAGATTGCGCAAGATGCATATCTTTTACCTCACTAACCACAGGAAAAAATAACGAGCAGGATGACTACCCTGCCCGCTATTTAATCTATTTTCTAGTTTTATTTCGAAAAAGGAATATAGCCCATTTCCTCAACTACTTTGAGTCCTTTCTCAGACTGCAGGTAGTCTAAAAAGGCTTTTTCCTTGCTGTCAGGTTTATTAGGGCTAACTAGCAGCAGTGGTCTGCCAATTGTATATTTTCCAGCCACAATATTTTCTACAGTGGGAGCTATGCCATCTACGCTTAACGCCGTAATTTTGTCCGGGTTCTGATTTACCAACCCGGAGGAAACATATCCTATAGTATCAGCATTATCCATAACTTTGCCCGCCAGAGCGCCCATGGAGGGAATCTGTAAAGCTTCAGGTGAAATAGGTGTTCCCTTCATTACCGCCTTGTCAAAAACTTCGCTGGCGCCACCACCCAGGTCACGTACCGCAACTACTATAGCACGATCCGGCAAACTAGCATCAAGCTGATTCCAGTTTTTGATCTCACCGGAGAAAATTGCTTTCAACTCTTCGGTAGTCAGGTCAGGTTTTACTTGCGCTACAGGATTGCTGGGATTAACTGCAATATCAAGAACGTCGGAACCAAGTTGAACATTAGTTCCATCTGCAAACTGAGCCTTTTCTTCATCTTTCAGGTCTTTGGATACCATACCAAAGTCAAAAGTCCCATCTACAGCTGATTTCATACCAAATCCAGAACCACCGGTAGAAACGAATATTACTATAGGTTCTTCAGGTAAACTGGCATCTACTTTATCCCAGGTCTTAAACTCCTCGGTAAAGTTATCCGCACATTTAGCAATGATCGGTGCCAGAGTACTAGAACCACCAATCTTAATAGAGGACTTTTGCTCTGGGGCAGGATTATTATCCGCGCCCTGCTGTTCCCCTGTACAACCAGATAATAGGAATAATGACATGGCAGCCACTAAAAGAATCGACAGCAGTCTTTTAGTTTTCATTAAATCAACCTCCATAAAATATACTTAAGTATTATATTAACTATTATAATTATTATAAGTTAATTGTCTAATAACTTTTAGTAATAGTTGTGAGACTGCCATAATTCAAGTGGGGACGGTTCTTGACTTGACTTCCAAAGAAGTCAAGTCAAGAACCGTCCCCACTTGAATTTAGTTTTGGGATATAACTTGATTTAGAACCTGGCTCAGGGTTTCGATGTTAAATGGTTTGGGGAACACCCCACAGAAACCATGTTCCTGATATTGCGCCATCACGGGATCACTGCAATAACCACTGGAGACAATAGCCTTAACCTCAGGATCTAGCGTTTTTAATTCCTTAATAGCCTGGATTCCACCCATCCCCCCTGCTATGGTTAGGTCCATAATTACGACATCAAAATCCTGACCGGACTGCCTGGCTTTTTTATACAAACTAATAGCTTCTTTACCATCACGAGCAAAAGAAGGTTGGTAACCTAGTTGCCTTAACATTCGTCCCAGGGTGTTACGAATCATATCTTCATCATCCATTACCAAGATATTTCCCTGTCCGCTAAACCTTTCTGTTTCTACTCGCTTTTTTAGGACCGGTATTTCATCCGCAGCTGGTAGTATTATTTCCACAGTAGTCCCTATCCCGGGTTCTGATTCTATTTTAAGATCCCCGTCGTGTTTTTTTATAATGGAGTAGGCAGTAGCAAGTCCTAAGCCATGGCCGCCAGTCTTAGTGGAAAAGTAAGGATCAAATATTTTATCCAGGATCGCATCATCAATACCAATCCCCTGGTCTTTAATTGATATACGCACATAACTTTTGGTGGAAAATGCCGGCATCGAATTTATATCCAGCATTGCATTAGCAGCAGATATTATCATGTTGCCTCCTTGGGGCATGGACTGGCAAGCGTTAAGCACCAGGTTTTGGATCACCTGGCTAATCTGTCCCCGGTCTACATTTACCGGCCACAAATCATCTGGGAGAGTAAAAAAGCAACGGACATTAGAACCTCTAAGAATAAAGCTGGTAGAATCTTTAATAAGTTCCTGAACTGAAGCACTTTCCTTTATAGGGGCCCCTCCCCGGGAGAATGTAAGCAGCTGACCTGTCAAATCCTGGGCCTGTATAGTAGCTTCCTCTACCTCATGTAAAATTTCTGTTATATCACTATCTTCATCCACCTGACGCAGCATTTTGATCAGAGAAATATTGCCGCTAATAACGGTAAGAATGTTATTAAAATCATGGGCAATACCCCCGGCTAACATTCCCAGGGCTTCCAGCTGCCTGCTCCGAGCGATCTCCTCCTCCATCTGTTTCCGTTCACTAATATCCAGGATACAGCCTACGGACGCTTTCCGGCCCTTATATTCTATTCTGTTTGAAGATAAAATCCCCCAAACTTCTTGGCCGTCTTTAGTCACTATCTTTAGCTCATAAGGGGCACAATTCTTACCCTGCATTCTTTCCGAGCTATTATGTTTCATAATGGGCCAATAATCTGGATGAATCATCTGCCAGGAACTCATTTTCAGACATTCCTCCCGGCTATAGCCGGTTATGGCCTCCGTAGCTGAGTTAATATAAAGCAGGCGCTCACGATCAGCAATATATATAATGCCGGGTATAGATTCGGCCAGTTTTTCAAATTTTATCTCACTCTTACGCAGGTTAGCTTCCACCTGCTTACGTTCTTCTATTTCCATCTGTAAAGCCTGATTTATGGCCTTTAGTTCCCTAGTTCTCTCCTTAACCCTGAGTTCTAATTCATCACGAGCCCGGCTTAGTTCTTTTTCTAATTCTCTCCGCTTAGTAATATTATGGGTCACTCCTATTACAGCCGGCTGGCCTTCCCATTCTATAGGGTTGGTGTATAAAACCACCCACTGTTCTTTATCATTTTTCGCCACTAATTGGCATTCAGCCGGATTAGCTGGCGGCCTGGTGCCCTCACGATGAGCTTTGCCTATTGCCCTCACTAAATCCCTGTATTCAGGGTGAACCATCTCTAAAGGATTCTGCGCAGCACATGTTTCATAGTTAAGATCCGTTAGTGATTTAAAAGCAGCATTGACATAAGCTAAAGGTTGGTCTGGACCTATTGATACAAAAGTTAGAGCTGGGGTCGTGTCAGTCAACATGCGGAATCGCTCTTCACTCTCTTTTAACTGTTTTACTGCCTCCCGGCGTTCCCAGTACAATCCCACCATTTCCGCCACAACCTGTAAACAGTAAATATCTGCCTCCTGCCACTGCCGTGGTCCCTGCCTATCCACAAACTCTATACTTCCTTTAACATTTTGCAGAGAATCATAGATTGGAACTATTAACATGGCACGGGCATTAATCAACCGCAATATTTCTTTTTCTGCTGATGCTGCACAAGGAATATCGTCAGTATTATTAATTATTATAGATTCGCCCCAACTCACCTGTTCAGCTAACCATAAATACTGAACTAAATCCAAAATGCGATAATAATTAAGCTTAGATTCGGTTTCTGCATCACACCACTCATAAGTAGTATCGAATATCTTTCCCTGCGAGCGTTTTTCAGAGATATAGGCACTGTGAGCGCCAATTGCCTTCCCCATTATCTCCAGGATTTTTTCTAAATCTGCTTCTCCTGGTCCCACCAGCAGCCTGGAACAGACAGCAATAGCCTGCTCAATAGCCAGACGATGGCGGAGTTCCTTTTCTGCCTTTAGTAGTTCGGCAATGTCTTCTCCCACCGTTCTTACCCTTCTTTCCCTCTTATGTTCTATTCCACAGCCAATTGGCTTGATTTCCTCCCCATATATTTGACAAAGCTGTTTATAAAACCTTCGGGAAAAATGGAAGTTTTTGTCGCTGTGCCGAAAAAATGGCCCATGGTGAGGCTAGCCAACAAAAAACCGACCTTTTTGAGAGGTCGGATAACAATTATATGCTTTTGTTTTTATATTTATTAAATGACTGTCCCCGCGTCAATATATAAGCTCAAGTGTCCTGACACTATCATAGATTAAGTCAATAAGGTGGACACAACCCTCTCTGGCCCCTAAAAGATGGGCGAGTTCTTTTTTGGTTAGCCCCTGCAAAACCCGCCCTTTAATATTTGACAAATACATCCCCGATTGCTGGCAAACCTTATCAGGAACCCGCAGCAGTCCCCCTTCAGCTTCTATAACCCGCAAGTTCTCATCTAGTTCAAGACTGGTGCTCACATGGTGAAAGGAATCAAGTATGGTTCCATTAATTTTGTAGACGCTATCCTCTCGATATAAGTGCTGACTTTTAAAACGGCCAAAAAGGTTATTTTCTCGCTCTAATTGGCCTATGTAATCAACCCAGGATACTTTTATTTTGTCCGTATTACTGTAATAACGACAAGAACCTGCATAGAAGTTCTCCCAGGCGTCGCTGTAATCAGATGTAGTGGCGTAACCCCTTTCCTGGTATAAACAAGTTTCCGCCTGAACTATGCCTATTACTAACTCATTAAAGAGGGAACGGGCTACATCATTCTCAACCGCCTGTAATGCTTTCCTGAGCGCTAACCCATTCCCCAAATAGGCAATAACTCCGCGAAGACTCTCTATGTTTTCCCGGCGCTCGATCACCTGCGGCGGCCGGCCCGTGTAATCCAGCCAAGCTGCTTCGATCTTTAGAGTATCCACTGCTACCCGAAGTACGGCTGCCATTTCTACCCGGGAATCTGAGTAATTAGTCCTAGCCCTGATAAATTTATCATTCTCCCTTACAACCGAAATATGCCAGTAACGCTGCATAAGAAATTCCATCAATCCCACTCCTTAAACTTTCTATATTTTTTCCTGCTGAAAAGTTTTGCTGTCCAGAATTCTGATCTTTAGTCCCTTTTCGGAGAAAACTTTTATATCTTCTAATTAATAATTCAATAATTAGGAGAATTTTTCCTTTTAAAAATTTCATTTAGGGGGGAAAAGGGATTTTTGGTTAGAAGAGAAAAATAAAAACCCGACCCCTGTTTTATCAGGAGCCGGGCTTACGGTTAGAAAAGAATTAGAAACGTATAATGGCGGTGTACCAGGTACCGCTTTTCTTGATTAGGAAGGTATGTTTACCAGAGAGCTGATTATCGGTCTTGAACCACAGTGTGGAATCGCTGTTGTCAGTAAGCTCCACTACCTTACCATCAGGTTTTATCTGATACATGTAGCTGAAACTGGATAGATCAAGATTGCCCAGCTGATATTCGGCATAATCATTGCCATCGTATTCTCCCTCATTGCCAGTAGCAGTAGCTATTAGCGCACGGGGAGCAGTCCAATCCAGAACAGCTTCATAGATATTATCATCTGTATCTACCACTCTTAAGGTGTAATCTCCAGATTTGCGCTGTACATCAAACCAGAGAGTGCTGTCAGTATTAGCCGTAAGCTTAACAGCAGAGTCGTCGTCTTTTTGCAGGGTGATGGATTCTACATTATCCTTATGCAGGCTAATTTTATCACCATCTACTCTTAAGACATATTCTTGATATACTTTGCCATCATGTTTCTCTACATCGCCAGTCTCTTTCAATGTTGCTGTAGTAACCTGCTCTTCTTCTACGACAGTAACTTTACATTTAGCTGATGCAGTTAATTCTCCGCTTTTAGCAGTAGCTGTAATGGTAACAGTACCAGTCTTATCATCTGCTGCAGTAACTACTCCGTCTTTAACGGTGGCTAGAGCAGTATTACTACTTGACCAGCGGATACTATTATCGTTATCGCTGCTATCATTGGGATATTTAACGGTAGCCTTAAGGGTGATGGACTTACCCTCTTCTACGGTAGCTGTTCTCGGTAAGTCTATTGATATAATATCTTCCTGGTCTAACAACCTTTGCAGTATGCTGGCCATTTCTGCCCGGGTAATGGCACTGTTAGGGTTGAAGTTTCCATTAGGATTGCCTTGGAGGATTCCTTCCTGATAGAGTGCTAGTATGTAGCCAACATCTTCTTCAGAAATCAGGATGCCATCTTTAAAGGGCATATCACTGGTGTCTACAGGTTCTAATCCTAGGGCTTTGGCAATCATAACTGCGGTCTGGGCCCTGGATGCCTGTACGGCTGAATGGAAACGGTTGAGCTTGATAAAGCCTCTTCTGGCAGCTTTGTCCGCATCTCCCCGTACCCATGCCGGTACTTTGGAGAGTTCACTTTTGTCTGCATCTACCTCTACATTAAGGTCATAATCCTCGGCAATACGCATTACCAGAGCCAGGGCCTCAGCCTGGGTAAGCTTCTGGTCAGGTTTAAAACTGCCGTCGGGATAGCCTTTAAAAAGCCCAATAGCGGTCATCTCTTCAATACAAGGAGCAGCCCAGTGCCGGGAGATATCTCTAAGTTGTACCTTTTTACTCTGTTTAGTCTTTTCCTTACTAAAGACCTGGTATTCCTCTTGCAGCGATTTTTTCACCAACTCACGCGCCTGATGCTTTTCTGCTTTTTTCAGTTGCCCGTAATTTTGTTGCTTTTCGAGTTTTTTAACCTGCCCCCAGGCATTGCCGTTATCTGGTTTAGCCATCGCTGTTCCGGTAGATAACACAACTACCAGCAGCAATGCCAGTACGAACGTTAAGGTTTTTTTCATAAATCTTTCCTCCTTTACTATTCTATAGATATATGCGTAAGGGGCACTCATTATTTAGGGGTCGTAGGGAAATATTTTTTCTTGGTTGGCTCCCTCACGATTAAGATAAGCTAATAATTCCATTGTTAGTATATAATCAGAAGAGTAAAATGATTGATATATTTATACGGTTTGACCGATCTAGGAAAAATATGAATATGTTTTTTATAGGCCCCGTAAGAAATCCGAGTAAGTCTCTTTTAGGGCCAGGGAGGGAATTATGGAACATACTGAAATGATTGATAAGAAGGCTATATCCTACTGGAGATGGAGTGCAGTGATTAATGTCTTGTTTTTATCACTCCTGCTGCCGGCTTCCTGGTTTGCAGTACAGCACTGGTCCTGGCCAACATGGCTTTCTGCTGCCATTGCTCTACCTATAGCACTTGTGGCTGTAGTTACAATTCTACTAATCCCACCCGTGCGCTGGAAAAGCTGGCGTTATGATATTTCCAGTCAGGAAATTCAGCTATTTCGTGGTATATGGATCAAACGGCATATCATTATTCCTATGGTCCGAGTGCAGCATGTTGATATGCAACAGGGACCATTAATGCGCCATTATGGATTATCAACGGTCATTATCGCTACTGCAGCGGGGGAACATGAAATCCCCGCACTGGCTGATGAAGTAGCCATGCAAGTCCGTGACCATATAGCCAGTCTCGCAAGGGTGGTTGATGAGGATGTATGAACCGCATCGCCTTCATCCTGCTGCAATTCTGGTATTCATAGGCCGGAACCTGCGTCAAATGTGGCAGTTGCTACTTCCGTGGTTCGCCATAATTATAAGCAAGTGGTCGTCTTTTAAGGGCTGGGGTACTTTCCTATTAGCCCTTACCATAGTTATCTATATTCTTTATACGGTTCTTTATTGGATGCGTTATCATTATTCACTTCAGGGACAAGATTTTCTGCTCGAGTATGGACTTTTTATCAGGAAAAAGATAAGCATTCCGCTGGAACGTATCCATGGTGTGCAGATATCTCAGGGTTTGGTACAACGCCTGTTTGGATTAGTAAAGCTGGAGGTGGAAACTGCCGGAGGTGGCAAAAAAGCCGAGGTTTCTTTGGTGGCTTTAGAGCAAATAGAAGCCGAACGCCTGCGGACTGCGCTGCATGGGGAAAATGCGCAGGCTTCTGTAGAGACTGAAACAAAAGCAGCCTATCAGCTTACTACCGGTCGCCTGCTGCTGGCAGCCAGTACTTCGAATGGTATCGGGGTAACGCTTGTAGCTATGATAACAGTTGTTTCCCAGCTAGATGAATGGTTCCCCACCCTCCAGCTCTATGAGCAAGCCGGCCAAAGACTAGGGCATTTGTTTCTTAGTAGTTATTTGTCCATCATTTTGGGCATTGTTCTGGCTCTTATTCTGGCCTGGATTCTATCCGTTGTCGGGTGGCTAGCTCGTTATGGCAGTTTTACCCTTATACGGGAAGGTGATCGGATTCTTATTAAGCAAGGATGGGTGGAAAAGAAACAATTGAACTTACCAGTCAATCGCCTGCAAGCAATAATGGTGGTGGAAGGATTACTACGGCGTCCCCTGGGATTAGCCTCTATTCAGCTTGTGAGTGCAGGATATGGTGATAGCTCCGGTACAACGGTGGTGATAGCCCCATTGCTCAGGAAAACAGAGATTTCAAGCTTTTCACAAACCGTTTTGCCTGAATTTGCCTTTGAAACTGAACTTGAGCAGATTGACCCACGGGCAAGGTTTTCCTATATCATGCGCCTGCTGTTTCCGTCACTGCTCATAGCCGCACCCATTAGCATATTCGTGCCTTATGGCTATTTATCCTGGCTGCTTCCGGTGGCAGCCATCATCCTGGGAAGCAAGCAATACCATGATGCAGCCTGGGCTATCGAAGCCGACAAGCTTATATTGAGGTCCCGCTCTCTTGGACTAGTAACTAGCGTGATACCGCGGTGCCGTATCCAATGGCTAGGTGTATCCCAGCACTTGTTCCAACGCCGTAAAGGACTACATCGGCTAACCCTAACTACTGCCTCCACTGCAGGGGGTGCATCCTTTGCTCTGCCTCATATTGAAAGCAAAACAGCTGCTATTATTAAGGCCTGGTTCCAGCAGTACAAGTGAGAAAGGGAAAGTCGTAGCCCGATAAGGGGACGGTCACGTCCCCTGGTTTATAGTACTTTTTCCAGTAGTCCTGCTAGCTGGGGAGTGCCTATCTCCTCCAGTTCGTACCCCACCCTTACAGCCGGCTTATTAATAGACATTACCCGGCGCAAGTCTATAGGGGTACCAATGACTACCACTTCAGCAGGCGAGTTATTGATAGTCTGTTCTAGTTCCTCAATCTGGGCCTTGCCATACCCCATCGCTGGCAGTAGTTTTGATAGATGGTTATATTTAGCAAAGGTATTCTTAATGCTGCCTACCGCATAGGGACGAGGATCAATTAATTCGCTGGCACCTAATTTTTCAGCAGCTATCACCCCGGCTCCAAAAGCCATACCCCCGTGGGTAAGTGTAGGTCCATCTTCCACCACCAGAACCTTTTTGCCTTTAACCGTCTCGTCCTGTTCTGTCGTAATAGGTGAGTTAGCCATGATGATTCTGGCCTCGGGGTTATTCTCCATTATGGTTGCCTTGACTGCCTCTACATCAGCAGAATCAGCAGAATCAATCTTGTTAATAATAGCGATATCAGCCATGCGCAAATTAGTTTCACCCGGGTGGTAGCTAGTCTCATGTCCGGCACGGTGCGGATCCACTATTACTATATGTATATCCGAAACATAAAAAGGAATATCATTATTCCCTCCGTCCCAGAGAATCACATCAGCTTCTTCTTCCGCCTGGCGCAATATAACTTCGTAGTCAACTCCGGCGTAGACTACCATTCCGTTATCGATATGAGGCTCGAATTCTTCTCTTTCTTCTATAGTACAATTGAATTTATCCAGGTCTTCGTAACTGGCAAATCTCATAGCTACCTGCTCCTCCAGGTCGCCATAAGGCATAGGGTGCCTTATAACTGCAACTTTTTTACCGGCTTCAGTAAGTATTTTAGCTACATACCTGGTAGTCTGGCTTTTCCCGGCGCCTGTCCTAACCGACGTTACCGCCACCACCTTGCGATTAGACTTAATCATAGTCGTCTCCGGCCCCATCAGTTTAAAGTCGGCTCCACAAGCCATTACCAGAGAGGCCTTATGCATCACGTACTCGTGGGATACGTCACTGTAAGCAAATACTACCTCGTCCACATTATGCTTTTTTATTAACCCCGGCAGTTCTTCTTCCGCATATATAGGGATACCTTCGGGATATCCCTTGCCTGCTAGTCCGGAGGGATATAACCTTCCTTCTATATCCGGAATCTGCGTAGCTGTAAAGGCTACTACCTGGTAGGCCGGATTATCCCTGAAATAAGTATTGAAGTTATGAAAATCTCTCCCCGCTGCACCCATAATAATTACACGTTTCATTTTTATAAAGCTCTCCTCTCTATTAGTTACATTAGTTTGATTGTCGGCTCAACCCCGGTGAGGGGTTCGTTTATCTATCACTCTTGCCGGCATCCCAGGAAAAGACCTGAATATCCCGACGCAGTTCCCACTTCTGGCTCTGGTAAAAGCTTATGGCCGTATGATTGTCACCATAAACAAAAAGGTGAATCTTTAGAGCCCCTAATCTCTTTAGTTCCTGGATTACATGGTTAAAAAGTTTTTCCCCATACCCCCTCCCCCGATAATCCGGGTGTACTGCCAGGTGGTATATATATCCCCGGCGCCCGTCAAACCCGCCCAGCACTGTACCAATCAACTGCTCATTATCCTTTAGCACTAGGCAAGTTGCAGGATTTCTTGCTAAAAAAACCTCCAGAGACTTTTTTTCATCACCTTGACCTACCCCCAACCCTGGAATGGAGTTCCATAAATCGAGCATTAGGTTTATGTCTAGTTCTTTGGCTCTTTCTATCTTGCATCCAGCGTCTGCCATTTTTCCCCTCCATAGCATAATTCACTATAAATATGCAGACATTTCTGCCTTAACTCAACACTAATAGTATATAATCCATAAGTTGTAGGTTCAATACACTAATAGAAGTATTTCCCTCAAAAGGTATATATCTTTAGATAAGGACGGTCTTAACCTATATCCATAAAAAGGCACTTGACCATACTGATATGTTCTTATAATGTAGATTAGTTCCACTGTAAAAAATCTATGGGGGCAATACCCGCAGGGCACATTCAAACAGGCTGTTTTGGGTTTCCGCAGTGGAATTATAGATTAGATTTTCTATCGGTAAGAATTATTTACTATAATATAAAGGAGTTGCTTCTGGTAAACTAGTCATTGTACCTTCGCAAGCACAAGGCAATTTTTAAAAGGAGATTTTTATGGACCGTTCAGAAGAAATGCGAGGTCAAAGCATCGGCAGGCTGTTGTGGACTTTTTCCTTGCCGACTATTGTCGGAATGTTAGTAAACTCGCTTTACAATGTTATAGACAGAATATTTGTAGGCCGAGGAATCGGAGCAATTGCGATAGCAGCAACTACTGTCGCTTTTCCTATTATGATTCTACTGATGGCAGTTTCCCTTTTAATAGGGGTTGGGGCTACAGCTCTGATATCGATTCGTCTGGGAGAGCAGAAAAAGGACGAAGCAGAAAAGGTAGCCGGGAATGCCATGGGTATGTTAATCCTTTTACCAGCTATTTTAGCCATCATATTCCTGCTTTTTACAGAGCCGATCTTAATTGCTTTTGGGGCTAGTAAAGCAGTGCTGCCTTATGCCAAAGATTTCATGCAAATTATTATGCTAGGCTCGGTTTTTGGCTCGGTTAGTATGGGTATGAATAACTTCATCCGAGCGGAAGGTAATCCTAAAATGGCAATGTATACGCAGTTATTAGGTGCGGTAATTAATGTAGCTTTAAACTATGTTTTTATCTTTATTTATGGCTGGGGCATGAGGGGATCAGCCCTGGCCACCATAATAGCCCAGCTGGTTTCAGCTATCTGGGTATTAGGTTATTTCTTTACTGGAAAAAGTTTGATAAAAATCCGTTTAAAAAATCTCAAGCCGGCCTGGCCTGTTCTGACCAGTATTATGGCCATTGGTTTTGCCCCTTTTGCCATGCAAACTGCCTCTAGTATACAGCAGCTTATATTAAACAAAACCTTGATGGTCTACGGTGGAGATATGGCCTTATCTGCGGTTGGTATTATGATGAGTATATCCACCTTGTTGTTTATGCCGGTATTAGGATTGAGCCAGGGAGCACAGCCGATTATTGGTTTCAATTATGGAGCCCGGCAGTATGGGCGAGTTAAGGAAACATGGAAAAAGGCAGTTTGGGCAGGTACTTGTATTGCTTTAGTAGGATACCTGGCTATTCGCATCTGGCCTACCCCACTGGTGGAGTTATTCAGTAATGGTGATACTGCGCTAACAGTCATGACTACTCACGCTATGATGATCTTCTTTGCGGTGCTGCCAGTAATAGGTTTCCAGGTGATTAGTTCTACCTATTTCCAGGCAGTAGGCAAAGCGCGCCAATCAGCTGTACTCAGTTTATCCAGACAAGTTTTGTTTTTTATACCCCTCTTGCTAGTTTTACCGCATTTCTGGGGTATAGACGGTGTATGGAGGACTGCACCTATCGCTGACTTATTATCAGTTATCTTAACAACTATCTTTATATTTTCGGAGATGAGAAAGCTGGAGCCGGGCTGGACTGACTGCACTGATTGCAACTAATTAATTTACTTACTACCTAGCTGCCCCCGTAGCTCTGGTTGAATTGTTAAAGGAAACAGTTGTTGGTATTATAAGGAAATACTACCCCAGATGCTTTGCATGGTTTGATAATAAGAGGATTGATTACATTGATGATAGCCACCGCTCTGCGAATATCCTATCTGCTGGGTAGGATCCCCAGCGCGTATATCGTGGGACGATTAAGTCGGGGTATCGATATCCGCCGATACGGAAGCGGCAACGTAGGAACTATGAACACGCGCGCGGTGCTGGGCTGGCCTGCTGCGATTTTTGTTTTCATAATTGATGTGGTCAAAGGTGCAGCGGCTGTTTATCTAGATACCACGATGACTGCATTACCCGCATTACTCCTGGCCTGCCTGGTGGTTCTAGGACACATTTACCCGATATGGCTGGGGTTTCAAGGAGGAAAAGGCCTGGCAACTGCTCTGGGGGCGGTATTGGCCGCAGGTCAGTTTGGGCCTATTTTAGCTTTTGCGTCTGGTTGGATCCTTTTTGTCTCATGCTTATATTTATGGCGAACATATCTATCCTTCTTCAGGAAAATAGGTGCGGATAACGCCCAAAGCGCAATTTCGCAGGCCAATCCTGTGCTATCGTATTAAGCCTCGGCGACTGGAACGACAGCTGAGGCCTGAACGGCTCTGCGAGAATTTAAGCCTAACGATTCACAAACTTCTATATAATACTAGCCTTTTCTTCAAAACTCAGTATTATAAGGTCCCCTTCAAAATTAACGACCCTGGCAATTACTTCTGACATTTTTAAACCTTCTTTTTCTTTTCAGAAAATCAAGTAGGAGATGGCGGGGGTTAGTCGCCCTCTCCTACTCGGGATGTTATGAAGGGATCACAAATCAACAAACTCCAGATTAAATGCCGTGGGTAATAGATAACGCTAGACGAAAAGGGTTTGGCCTTTCTTTATCTTAAAATATATTCCATTCCTTCCCCAATCATGACCAACGCGCCGTCTTGGTTGGTACACTTGGTTTCAATCTTCACCATATTTTTAGCATCAATTTTTTCAATGATAGTCGCAGCTGCAGTAATTGTGTCTCCTATATATACAGGTTTTAAGAATTTTATGTTCTGATTGGCGTATACATTGCCAAAAGTTGCCTGGGTGATAACATTTGAAATCAGCCCTAATACTAATATTCCGGGAACTATAACATCACCAAACCGCGTACCCTTGCTATATACCTTGTCGATGTGAATTGGATTCATGTCACCGGTAAGGCCAACCCAGATAATAACATCTGTCTCGGTGATGGTCTTGGTAAAGCTGACTGTATTGCCGAGTTCAATATCTTCCCATTTTTTTATTTTTGCATCATAGCTCACAAAATCCACCTCCGAACCTATCTCAAAACATTGCTACTGATAACTACTCTTTGAATTTCGCTAGTTCCTTCGTAAATTTCACATATCTTTGCATCGCGCATCATGCGCTCCACCGGATATTCACGGGTATAACCGTAGCCACCAAAGATTTGTACGGTTTGATTTGTTACCCACATTGCTGTCTCTGAAGCTTTTAATTTCGCCATGGCTGCCTCCAACGCGAAAGGCTGGTTTAGTGATTTTTTCCAAGCGGCCAAATAGGTTAACATCCTTGCAGCCTGAATTTCTGTAGCCATATCAGCCAGTTTAAATTGAATGGCCTGAAGAGCAGCAATAGGCTTACCAAATTGAACCCTTTGCTTGGCATAAGCTACAGCTTGTTCATAAGCCCCCTGAGCAATACCTACCGACTGTGCAGCTATGCCAATTCTCCCCCCATCCAGAGTACTCATAGCAATTTTAAAGCCTTGTCCTTCTTCTCCTAATAGGTTCTCTTTGGGAATCCTGCAGTCTTCAAATATCAAATCACAGTTCTGAGTACCTCTTAAGCCCATTTTTTTCTCAAACTTACCAAAACTAAAGCCAGGAACACCTTTTTCTACAATGAATGCACTGAAAGCCTTACTCCTTAATTCCACCGGTCCGGTGCGAGCAAAAACTATATAGGTGTCGGCTGCTTGTGCATTGGTGATAAATATTTTGCGACCGTTGAGTATATATTCATCCCTGTCGAGAACTGCTTTAGTGGTCATACTCATAGCATCACTACCCGCATTAGGTTCAGTTAAACCAAAGGCACCCTGCTTTTCTCCCTTGACCAGAGGAACCAGATATTTCTTTTTCTGCTCCTCATTACCGTATTGCCAGATGGGCCAGGCCCCTAGGCTCACATGGGCGGATAGAGTGTCGGCTGCAGAAGGGTCAACCCTTCCCAGCTCTTCGACCGCAACCGCATAAGCCACATAGTCTATGTCTGAACCACCCCATTCTGGTTCGAATGGTATGCCGGTTAGGCCCAGTTCTCCCATCTGGTTATAGACTTGTTTATCGAAATACTCACGCTCATCACGCTCAGCTACCTTAGGTCCCAAAACATCCTCAGCAAATGCCCTTACACTTTGCTTGATCATTTCATGTTCCTCAGGCAGACTAAAATCCATTTTAGTTCCTCCCTTTCCTAAAATAGTCTCTCGGAATTCTCCGAGTGAGGTAGCTAGTGGTTTTGCCATGAGCTACCTAATTTTATTTCCTCCAATTAATTGGTCACAACCCGGTAACATAATTTGGCAATAATGTTAATACATCTGTGCTTGTAACCAGCAAAGATAAATACCTTATTTTTTACTAATCTTTTTTCGCCTTACCCCTTGACATTTCAAAAATATCTCCATAATCGCGATGAGGGGCCTTGCCCTCATGATCCTGCCGATTTGCTCAGATCTTATATTTTGATGCACCTGACAGGAACCTTCTCGGTGACCAAATGGGTTACTGCATTACGCCGAGTTCCCTTGTTTGCTGTCTTAAGTGGCTTCCTTCCAGGTAAAACGCCCGGCATCGGCACTTTTTATGACTTTTTTACCCGCCTTTAGCTAACTGATAATCCTAATTTTTGGAGTAAACTTAAACACAAACCTAAAAAAATTGAGAAGGGAAAACATAAAGGCGATAAGGCTCCTACAACTTCTTCAGGTAAAGTGGCGAAGGTGGTTAAAGCCCTTGATCACGCTCCTACTCGTCAAAAAGTGTTCCCTTTTGACCGCATTTTCACTTTGTTTAAAGAACTTTTTGTTTTGCATTCCGCTAGCCTTGGTATCTTGGGCGATGTCAATTCGCTTTGCCTGGCTGGTGATGGTACCCCGGTACGAACTGCTGCTTATCCTCGTAATAAACGAATATGCAACTGTAAACAAAATGGTATTTCTAACTGTGATTGCCCACGAATCTATTCTCAACCTGACTGTAATTCTGGTTGGGATAGTTACCGTCAAGCTTTTTTAATGGCTACCATCTCTACTCTTTTTCCACTACTGCCAGCAAGTACGATCTGCCCATATATTGCCGTTTACACCCGGCTTCCCGCCATGATTCTATATCCATGTTTCTAACTGCCGAGGAGTTTCGCTTTCGCTATCCTGAATGGTCTTGGAGCAAAGTTTTGCTTGATTCTGCTCATGATGCTATGCCCTTTTTTATCTGTTGTCGCCTCCCTAAAAAACTAGATTTCCACCGTAGTAGAGCAGGTTGGCTTTTCCCCATACCTCTTTCCTAAAATCAGGATGGCAAATATTAACCAGTGCCTTTAACCTTTCTTGGTTAGTTTTTCCTTGCAGTTTGGCTACTCCGTATTCAGTCACTATGTAATCAACCTCATTGCGACTGGTGGTAACCGCAGTTCCTTCATAAAGCGCCGGAACGATGCGGCTAATTTTCCCTTTAGCAGCAGTAGAAGGTATAGCTATAATCGATTTACCTCCAGGGGTACGTTTGACCCCACGAATAAAGTCCACCTGTCCACCTACCCCACTGTACTGTTTTGCTCCCATGGTATCAGCAGCCACCTGTCCTAATACGTCAACCTGAAGAGCAGAGTTAATGGAAATCATGTTGTTGTTCTGCATAATAACCAGGGGATCGTTAACGTAGTCTTCTGAGTGCATTTCTATCATCGGATTGTCATCTACCCATTCATAAAGCTTTTTGGTACCCATTATGAAAGTAGAAATAATTTTATTTGGATGTAAAGACTTGTTAGAGCAATTAATGACTCCAGATTCTACTAACTCCATAACCCCATCAGAAAACATTTCGGTATGTATACCTAAATCATGTTTGTCGTGCAGGGAACTTAAAATAGCATCCGGAATAGCCCCTATGCCCATCTGCAGGGTAGCCCCATCTTCAATCAGATCTGCTATATGGTCACCAATTTCCTTTTCAACTTTGGTTACAACCGGCCTGGGTATTTCTATTAAAGGCATATCTGACTGAACAAAATAGTCAATTTCCTCAACTCTTAAAAATGAGTCTCCATGAGTTCTAGGCATGTTGCTGTTGACTTCGGCTACAATAATTTTGGCTGATTTAGCTGCCTTCATGGTATAGTCAACCGATATGCCTAGGCTGCAACACCCGTATTGATCGGGAGGACTAACCGAAACTAAAGCCACATCAACCGGTATGTGTCCCCGGCTAAAGAGTTCGGGTATTTCAGAAATAAACCGAGGAATAAAATCTGCTCGGCCTTCATAGATGGCCTGGCGAGTACTAGGACCAGCAAATAGGGAAACATGCCGGAAATGGCCTTCCATACCCGGAGCAGCATACAATGATTTGCCCTGTCCTACCCGGTGAATAACTTTTACATTTTCAAGTTCTTGATATCTGGCGCTCATAGCCTGAGTCAAGATCTGGGGTTCACCACAAGCATGACCCACCACAACGTTATCTCCGGATTTTATACATTTTACCGCCTCTTCAGCCGTACAAGTTCTACTCTTATAATAATCTCGCCAGTTGAACAAGATATTTCCTCCTCTTCTATCTATAAGATTTTAGTTACTTTGGGGAATTCCGCTAGCGTTAATCACAGTAGTCGCCTAACAACTTCCTCATTACTTATTTTTCAATGTTATTTCCAGTCAAGATCATGATTTTCTTGTATACCACATAATTTCTCTGCCAGGTCTTTGCGGTACTGCAAATCAACCAGCCGGGAAATCATTATTCTTTGAGCCTGGGGTGAACCGGCTCCATGCATTGATTCAGTAAGATAACCTACTGCTGCACAGCCCATAGTCAGGTTTTCAATGAAACGTAGCATACGCTGGCGGTGTTCTACCGGAACTGTACTGCTGCAGGAGGAATATTTTTTAACCAATTCCCCTATTTCTGGATGTTCAAAGTCCTTCTGAGAAGGCATGGTTACTATATATCCGCCAGCTAAATCCTGGGCAATCCTGGCCATTTCATACGGAAAGCGGGTAACATTTTGTTTACATACATTAGCCAGCAGCAGGTCGATAAGATAGTTCCCCGCTGCCGTCTTCCTTCCCTCAGCTGAACAGGCAATTCCGCTGGAGTATAAAGTCTCATTCAGGTGACACATTTCAATTATTTTATCTTTGACATGGGAAGCACGAGAGGCTCCCTGATAGTCGGTTATGGCCTTGGCAGCACCGATTAAGGTGTCTCCTACTCCCACTTTACATCCTCCGTAACTCTGGCGATGATAACCTGCAAAACGCTCTACTAGCATGCCAGCAAATTCGGTTTCACCATCCAGGAAGATTCTTTCCCAGGGTATAAACACATTGTTAAATATAGTCATTACTTCCTGACCGCCAAAATACTTGTTGCCGGGATCAATATCCCCGCCTTCTAATTTGCGGGTATCACATGACTGTCGGCCATAAACATAAATCATACCGGGAGTATCTAATGGTATGGCAAAAGATATTGCCCAGTCTTCTTCTCCCTTCTTTAAGGCATTGTTGGGCATTACTAATATTTCATGGGAGTTAATCATTCCGGTCTGGTGAAGTTTGCACCCTCTGACTACTACCCCGTCTTTACGCCGCTCTACTACGTGCAGGTAGGCATCAGGATCCTTTTGGGCACCAGGGCTTTTAGATCTATCACCGCGGGCATCAGTCATACAGCCGTCTACTGCCAGATCCTTTTCCTGTACATATTTCATAAACGTTTTAAAACGTTCATGGTAATTAGTCCCCCCAATTCCATCAATTTCATAGGAGGTACTGAAAACTGCATTAAATGCATCCATACCTACACATCTTTGAAAACAGCAACCGGTTTTTTGTCCTAACAGTCTTTGCATTTTAACTTTTTTAACAAGATCTTCCGAACTTTGATGCAGGTGGGTAAAACGGTTGATTTTTTTTCCGGTAAGACTGGAGGTAGCTGTCATCAAATCTTCGTATTCTGGTTCCTGAGCTAACTTGTAAGTCATAGCCATGGCATTAATGGAGGGTCTGATAATCGGATGATCCACATAATTATCTACCTTTTCACCAAGCATATACAGGTTAATATCCATTTGCCTCAGTTCATCAATATACTCCTGCGGTTTCTTTAAAGGCACCTATATTCCCCCTTTACAGTATAGGAATAGTCAATATAGTTCTCTGGGATCTAAACCTCCTTCGTAAATGTTTGCTTTCTGATATTTGCAAAATCCATGCCAAAATCCCTGGCTAGCTGGTCGGCATTTTCAGAAAAACAACCTCGAGCCTTATACTTACTGGAGCTGGAGATTCACATGGTCGTAAATTTTAGTAGTATTGTTAAGTAGTCGAAGCGAGTTTATTGGTGCTCTTAAGCTAGCCATATTTTAAATACGAACTGTTTCCGGGTCAGATTATTTGAGCTCTGGTCGGATTTTCGAAAGGTGCATAAATTAATGCAGTTGAACCTAATTCGGTTCAGTCGAGTTATTTAGGGTTCACCGTTTTTATAAAGGGGCTTTTATTTAAAATGATGACAAGATGGTGCTAGGTAAAAATACAATGAGCCTTCTGGAGGAACCTTACGAACTCCAAAAGGTTCATTGTTTTAAGAATGAGGTCTAGCCTTTATAAAAGTATCAGTAGTTTATAAGAAAGGTGTTCCTGGTTTGTAGAACTTATCTACGTTATCTTTTGTTATGGTTGGAGACGGTAAATAAACCCTAGTCGAAATATCTTCATCGTGCAGGACTTTAAGCGCATATTCGATGCCTGCTTTACCAGTTTCGACTGCACTATTGATGCCAATAGCATTAATGTTACCATCCTTTAGTGCCTCAATGGCTTCCAACTGACCATCAATGGAACCCACTAAGACACTTTCACCTGCAGACTTAATAGCATTCAAGCAACCTAAAGCCATTGCATCGCCCTCACTGAATAAAATATCTATCTGGTTAGGATGCGAAACCAAAATATCTTGCATCTGGCTCATGCCCTTGTCGGGATCCCAATCTCCAGCGTAGCGTTGGGCAACGACATTAATCTTGGAAGCACCAAATTTCTCATATTGATATTCAGAAAAACCACTTATGAAACCGCACCTGCGCTGCCATCCTTCCATGTCCCCGGGGTGACCGCTCATTACCGCAACATTGGCAGCATCCTTGTTCCATAGTTTACCTAATTCATAGCCTACACCATAACCAATTGCATAGTTATCAGAGGTTATTAAAGTTTCGATTTTTGCGTTAGGATTATCTTTAGTATCAACAGCGCTATTTACACAAACTACTGGAATTCCAGCTTTGTTTGCCGACTCAACTGCAGTCAAAATAGCAGTGGGATTACATGGATCGAGAACTATAGCATCAACATTCCTGGCGATAAGATCCTCTACATCAGCAACTTGCTTGTCCGGTTTGTTTTGAGCATCAATTACTATTACTTCGCAATTATTGGCTGCACCCAGTTCTTCAGCTGCGGTAACCATAGCTTCAAACCAGGGAGTACCAGCCAGGGCTCTTTCACTCCAACCTATTACAAACTTTTCGCCCGAGGGGTTCATGTTGCTAGTGCCGCCGGCCGCTGGCTGTTCAGTTTGTTGCTTGTCGCTGTCAGCCGGTTGCTCCCCTGAGCTACATCCGGTTAAAGAGAATGCAAACACTAGCATTAAGGTAATTGCTAAAAATTTAACCCCTTTTGCTCTTCCTTTGTGCATAAAAATATCCTCCTTTATTATTAGTCTTGTTTAGAACCCTTTCTTGGTCACTCCTGCCTTTCCTTGGATGTAATCTCCTTTTCACCTCCTGGTTTTTTTATTTTAAATCCTATTAGCCCGCTTCCCAGACCCTGACTTACTACAGACAGGATAATAATTAAACCTTTTACAATCATCTGCGGATAAGCAGCAACGCCCATCAGATTTAGGATATTGCGAATAAATCCGATAATAAAAGCACCAAACATGGCGTTAATTGGTGTACCAATACCACCCATCAATGATGCGCCACCAACTACAACCGCAGCAATCGAGTCAAGTTCCCATTCCTGCCCAATTGTAGGACTACCGGCTCCCAAACGGAAAGCCATAAATGCTCCGGCTAACCCACACAAGGCACCTGAACATACATAAGCAAAAAATAAATAGCGTTGGACATTAATTCCGGCTAAACGGGCAGCCTCCGGGTTGCCACCCACTGCGTACAATCTTCTTCCCACAATGGTGCGACCCATAACAAACCAGACTAGGACAGTTACCAAAATCATTACCCACACTATAACTGGTATGCCCAAAAGGTTTCCCCTACCCAAGAAAGCAAAAGTTTCATTGGTAACGTAAATAACGTGCCCTCCAGATTGAATAAAGGTCATACCTTTTACCATTACCAAGGTAGCCAGGGTAGCAATAAAAGGAGCAAACTTTAACTTACTAACCAGGAAACCGTTTATGCATCCAGCTAAGGCACCAATACCTATGGCTCCTAAGGTTGCCAGTCCTACCGGAACACCAGCAGTTACAAACTTAGCTACCATTACACCTGATAAAGCCAATATTGCTGCTACAGAAAGGTCAATTCCACCGGTTACAACAGCCAATAACTGGGCTAAACTGACCACAACCAGCATCGCATTCTGAGTCAATATGTTATTGATATTTGTCGAGGTAAAAAACTCAGGAGATATTATACTGTAACAGATAATCAATGCGGAAAATATTACCCAGACCTGATAGTCGGCCCAAAAGTTTCGCCTATCAAATCCCTTCTTGCTAAACTTCAGCATCTATTCCCCTCCTTAAAACATCGCCCTAACAATTTTATCTTCGGTAGCCTCTTGACGACTGAAAATGCCAGTCATTTTCCCCTGTCCCATAACAATAATCCGGTCGCTAACCGCCAATAATTCCTGGGTATCACTACTTACGTTGATAATCGCACCACCCTGATTCACATAGTCAACCATAAGTTCATAAATTTCCGACCGTGCTCCCACGTCAATACCCCGCGTAGGTTCATCAAACATAAGTACCTCACACTCGGGTAGTAACCATTTAGCCATGACCACTTTTTGCTGATTGCCGCCGGACAATGTTTCTACCTGCTGATTTAGGCTGTAGCATTTAATTCTCAATTTTTCGATCAGTTCCGAAACCACCCCATCCTCTTTCTTTTGATTCACAACTCCACATTTACTTAATTTCGGAAGTGCAGTTAGGGTAGCGTTTCGCTTTATAGTCATCCCTAGAACCAATCCCAGGTGTTTACGATCAGCGGGCAAAAAGCCAAGTTTGTTTCTGATTAACGTCCCAGGAGAGGGGTGCTTGAGTCCTTCCCCCCGAATCTTTATTTTTCCGCCTGTAGCTTGTTGCACGCCAAAAATGCATTGCACCAGTTCACTTTTTCCCGATCCAACTAAACCGGCTACACCCAGAATCTCTCCCTGGCGCAGAGCTAGTGATACCCCTTTCAGGTTTTCCTCGCCCATCAGTCCTTCTACTTCAAGAACAACCGGGGCATCTTTAAGTTTCTCCACTCTCTCCGGGCTCCAGTAAATGCGATCAGCAGGTTTTCGACCAATCATCATCTGAACCAACTCATCTTGGGTTATATCGGCTGGTCTTACTGTCCCCACTTTACTGCCATCCTTAAGAACCGTAACCTGGTCTGCCATTTCAAAAATCTCATTGAGTCGATGAGAGATGTAAAGTACGGTTACGCCTCTGTCTCTTAAGGTATTTATTACTCGAAATAAGGTTTCCACCTCGCGTGCTGGCAACAGTGCAGTAGGTTCATCCATCACGACGATTTTAGCATCTTCCACCAGAACCTTAGCGATTTCTACCGCCTGCTGCTGGACTATACTCAAGTCTTTAACCAAAGAAGACGGATTCAAATCAAACCCAATGTCCTCCAAGGCTTTTTTGGCCCGCTTATTCATTTCATTGCGCCGAACCGCACCAAGTTTGCTGGGCATATTACCCAGGAAAATGTTTTCCGCTATAGTCAGATAAGGAACCAGGCTCAATTCCTGGTAAATAACTGAAATTCCTTGGATTCGGCCTGAATGAGGAGTACTTATCTTAATCTCCTTTTCGTCCAGGTATATTTGTCCTTCGTCAGGTTGATATGCGCCAGACAAAATTTTTATTAAAGTGGACTTACCCGCTCCATTCTCCCCGGCTATCGCGTGAACCTCACCTTTTTCTGCTTTAAAATCTACTGCCTTTAAAGCACGTACACCCGGGAAAGATTTATTAATACCCTTCATGTATAAATAACTCATTTCATCCCCCCTACGGTTGTGTCAAAGACATCAAACTACTTAAGTTACCCCTCTTGGTGTTTCCTTTGAAAAGCTCTCCAGGTCATCGCCCATGTTTCAGGATCATCGCACACTGACACATCGACCTGCTCTGTCGAGCTCCGATGGGGAGCAGTTTTAACCAGTTTGGGATCTTCATACGCTTCTTGCGACACTTTGCTGAAAATATCTACATATAAATCAAGGTCCTCTTTAGAGAATGTTTCACTTGGTTCAAGGGTGAAAGGCTCGGGAATAATAATCGGATAGTGACTGGTATGATAACTCTGCAAACCGTAGTCTACAATCCGTCTTCTTACGTCTTCGGTATTTACCCCCGTTTCTTCTTGCAATTCTCCCCAGGAGAATCTAGTTTGTTCCAATCGGTTGCCACTATCAGGATAAGGCAGTACCACCCCTTTAATACCGGCAATTCGGTTGGTTAGATAGTTGTTGTTAAGTACAGCTATTTCGGCTACTCTCTTTAGGCCATCGGCTCCCAGACTCATAATCCAGGCATAAGACCTTACAACTACCTGAATGTTGCCTAAGAAACTTCTAACTTTCCCAATGGAATCAGGGCAATCATAATCGATATGATACTTTTCACCATCAAATATTATTGCAGGCAAAGGTAAAAATCGGATTAATTCTTCCTTTACCCCAACTGCACCACAACCGGGCCCAATGCAACCATGAGGCGAAGAAAAAGTTTTATGCAGATTGAAGTGACACATATCAAACCCGGCATCGCGAGCGCGGGCAATCCCAAGTATGCCGTTGGCATTAGCCTGGTCATAAGCACATAACCCACCAGCCTCATGAACCAGATCCACAAACTCCTGTATATGGGGGTTGAAAATACCGGTATCCTCAGGATTAGTAATCATAAGCCCAGCGGTCCGTTCAGAGAGCGCAGATTTTAGTGCCTTAACACTCGGGTAACCGTTTTCTTCCGGTAAAAGTTGTATGATCTTATACCCTGCTGTGTGCGGTGCTGCCGCATCAACCGGATGCGAATAGGTGGTAGTAATAATTTCGTTGCGTTGCTGACCCTGTCCGTTGGCGGCATGGTAGGCTCTAATTATGCAGGCATTAGTATAAATCGCCTGCGAGCCCCCGCCGGGTTGAAATGAGAAATCCTCCATACCGGATATTTCGCACAGAATATTCCTAAGATTATAAACTAATTTCAGGATACCCTGAACGGTATCCTCATCCTGATAGGGATGGATAGAAGTCATTTTAGGTGATTTACAAAAACTCTCATTAATCTTAGGGCTGTATTTCATGGTACAAGTGCCCTGGCTTATATCAGGGGTTAAATCAAGCCCCATGGTCATCTGGGACAGGCGGAGAAAATGCCTGACCACTCTGGGCTGTGATACTTCAGGTAGAACCGGCCTGGTTTCCCGTTTCAAAGAGGCAGGGATGGTATCTAAAACATCGCCGGTCTCCTGGTAAATGGCATCCTCAACTGCTGGCAGAAACATACCTCTTTCTCCAGGAGTACCAAGCTGCATTATAAATGGTTCATCCCACCTGGCTGCGTGAATATCCATATTTTTTCTCATGCCAGCACCTCCTCTAAAGCCTTAACCAGATTATCAATGTCATCTTTTGTATGAATTTCGGTTACACAGTAAAGCGCACTTTGTCCAAGTTCGGGGAAGTCCTTGCTCAGGTCTTTGCCACCGAATATGCCTTTATTGAGTAATTTTTTATTTATTTCTGCTACCATCTTACCGCTAGCATTAAAGTCAACTACGAACTCCTTGAAATGTGGGGTAGCCATTAATGGAATAACTGCACCTTCTATGCCACTAATCTTTTTCATAGCATAGGCACAACGCTGCATTATTCCTTCCCCTAATTCCACCATACCTGCAGGACCCATCAAGGAGAGATATACTGCAGCTGTGATGGCACAAAGCCATTGCGAAGTCCCTATAAAGTCCGGTGATAGATCTCTTCTCACATATGAAGTACGATCATGGGTACATTGCCCGAATCCCCATTCCTTCTCTGTCTTTCCGGCAGCAATACTAATAAGAATGGTTGGGTACTCAGCTACAAAACGCTCTTCGTCTCTGGTAGCAATAAATCCGCATACCCCGCCGCCATAATTCATATGGTTACCAAACGGTTGGGCATCTCCACATACTATGTCAGCACCATAGGTTATCGGAGGGGCCATTATTCCAAGCGAACTTGGATCAACACCCACCACTATCAGCGAACCGACTGCATGAGCAATTTCGGCAATCTGCGAGCCCTGTGACTCCATAAAACCAAGGAATCCGGGGTTTTCAAAATAAACTGCCGCAGTGTTTGAAGAAACCTTAGTTTGTAGGTCTTCCAGGTCAATTAGACCTGTATTAGGATGGCATTGGAGCAGTTTGATTTCCATGTTATCATGGCAGAAATTGCGCATATGCATTAGTCTCTCTGCACCGGTGGTACTTACAACTAGCGCTTCTGACCGCCCGGTTATTCTGGCAGACATCATAAGAGCACTGCTGACTGCAGAACTCCAATCATAAGTCGGGGTACTAACAACTTCCATATCCAGCAGTTCACCCATCATGCTCTGATACTCAAACATGGCCTGCCATTTTCCAAAATCGGAATAAGTATCACCCCAATAAGCAGTTAGAAACTCGGCTCGATTATTAACTTCATCACATACTGCCGGAACATAATGCTGCCAACACCCAGCACCCAGAAAGCTGACATATTCCTCACATGATTTGTTTTGGTCAAGAATTGATTGCACATGTTTCTTAAGTTCATATTCCGAAAAAAACGGCTCTGGCAAATCCAATCTTCTATTCAGTTTTAATTGCTGCGGAATAACTTTGTACAAATTTTCCGCGGCACTTTCGCTCACTTCTTGGAGCATATCCTGCTCGACTGCGGAAGCTGAATTTGGTATATAGGGATGTACAAAGTTTGGGTTTTTACTCATTCATTGCCCTCCCTCTTATAAGCTCTGACCCTTTCTAGCACTGTTATCTACGGTGTTAAGCTGTCCCACCTCCTTCTGTAAGCATCTGCTCTAATATTGCATGCAATATTCCTGCCAAGCCCGTGTAAGGACAGCGATAACAGAGTAGTATTCAGTGAAACGAATCAAAATCGAGAGAATAATAAGCAACATTGACTATATAAAACGAATATTTGTGCGCCGTTTTCGACTCGATCAGTTGCACATAACCCACCCACGTTAAACAAACAAGCATAAAAAAAGGCTGAACTTAAAACGGTTCGCCTGATTCATATTCGGTTTAAAATTTAACCATGCCTTAGATTTATATTGTATTGAGCCGCTTTTCGACACAGGGTTGTTTGACTTATTCCTAAAGCTGCAGCTGTTTTTCTGGTAGTTCGGTACTTACGTAAGTACTTTACAATCAAATCTTTTTCAACTTCTTCCACTACCTTCTTCATAGTAATTTTGTCGTTAAATCTAATCTGATCCCCATGGTTTTCACTACTCCATTTAATTTCTCTAATAACCGACTCCGGGCTAGTTACTATAGCGCGTTCAATTACATTTTTCAATTCCCGTACGTTGCCGGGCCATTCATAAGCCATCAAGCTGTCCATTAATCGGGGGGCTAAATACTTATTCAGATGATATTTATCATTAAATTTTTTTAAAAAATGCTCCACTAAAGCCGGTATCTCCTCTTTTCTTTCCCGAAGGGGCGGTACTTTTATAGGTACTACATTCAATCTATAGAACAAGTCTTCTCTAAACTGTTTATTTTCCACCATTTTTTGGATATCCCGGTTAGTTGAGGTTATCAAGCGGACATCAATTTTAATTGGGTTAGTTCCCCCAATCCTGGTTACCTCGTTTTCCTGTATAACCCTTAATAGTTTAGCCTGTACCGCCAGCGGCAGTTCCCCAATTTCATCCAGGAGTAAAGTACCTCCGTTAGCTAATTCAAATATTCCCATCTTACCGCCTTTTTTGGCCCCGGTAAATGCACCGTCAGTATAACCGAATAATTCTGATTCCAGCAGACTTTCCGGTATAGCCGCACAGTTAATACGGATATACTGCTTATTTTTTCTGTTGCTGTTGATGTAAATCTGATGGGCGACAATTTCCTTGCCCACACCCGACTCGCCAACAATAAGTACTGCCGAATCAAATTTTGCTAAATGTACGACAAAATCCATTAGATCTTTCATAACTTGTGAGTTTATAACACAGCCACTCAACCCCTGTATTCTAGTAAGTTCCCTTTTATAATGCTGGCTTATTCCTTGTACATGTTCAACTTCTTGCTTGAGCAGGTTAAGTTCAGTAATATCGCGACCATTAGTTACTACACTAGATAACTCACCTTTTTCATTAAAAACTGGATTCCCCGTGACTAGTACTGTTTTCCCCGTTTTTATCTTTTGCGTGAAAGTAACCGGTTTTAAAGTTTCAATAACCTCAATGGTACACGACCTATCATAAAAGCCTAGCGCCACCAATTCATACATGGTCTTGCCAATTATTTCTTCCGGTTTTATGCCGGTAATGCGATAATAGGCCTGGTTTACTTTTTGCACTCGCCCTTCGGCATCAGTTATAAAAATATAATCATAGGAAGCTTCAAAAACAGCGTCCATTTCATCCTTAATCTTACGAGTATTAGTCAATTCTTCAGAGATTTTTTCTAACTCTGATATGTCCTGAAAGACAGAAACTGCTCCTATTATTCTATTATTCTGCATAATAGGGCTTACATTAGACAACAAGGTTTTTCCATTATATATAACTTCGTAAGTAGTTATAGTTTTCCCGGTAGTTAGAACTTCCATCAGGCGGCCATTAATGAACATATCCTGGTATGGCAGACCAAGTACCTCTTCTTTTTTCTTACCGAAAATTCTTTCTGCTGCCTGGTTGAAAATTGCAATCCTTCCGTCGATGTCTATACTAATAATGGCATTATAAACTGAGGCAATTACCGTCTGTAACTTATTTGTTAAGTCATTAATTTTCCTATGGTAGTTCGAGATGATGTCAGATTTAGTAACAATACCAATAACCTTTCCATTTACTACTACTGGAAGTCTGCTGCGGTTCACAGTAAAAACTTTTTCTATATCATCATCAGGCTCAAGGGTTACTACGTTGTTAACCATAATTACCTTCACCGGCTGGTTTAAATCTATTTCTTCCGAAACGGCCTGAAAAAGCTGCGCTTTACAAAATAAGCCCATCAGTTTTTCCTGGTTATCAACCACCGGAGCTCCATCAATTTGCCTTTCTAAGAAAACCTCAGCAGCCTCTTTAATGGTTTGGTCAATTGTAAACACATACGGATTAGACGTCATTATTTCCTTGACTTTCATCTTTCCGCCTCCACCTTTATGGTTATTGTATTTATATATATTTAGGCCTTTTCTTGGTTTTTTTCTGTTTACAAATGATACTTTTCATTTTTCCCCCTCACAAAAATCTTCTTACCCCCTATAAATTCACGCTCTTCCATCCTTTTTTACCCTGACATTGGTGCTTGTCTCGCGATAAAACATGTTCCCTGGTGTTCCAGAAGCCTTCTTGTTCGCCTGGTTGATATTCTTTGCCGGATATTCAAAAATTCTCGATTTTTTGAATATCAAATTGGGCTACTTCGACTATAAGTTTAGAAATCGGCATAAACTTACAAACCATCGCAATAGCCTTTATGTGTCCATTAATCTTGTTTTTCTATTGAAGGGGCTAAGCCGTCTGCGGGCTTTTTACGTGTATCGAAGAATGGTTTATGGTATCTGGTTTTGCGATATTGCCTGCGTGTCGAAAGTAAACCAATTATCTCATTTCTTATCATTTATTAATTCTACTTCGGCTTCGAATAAACCTTCTTTCTCAGTAGTAGCCGATATACCTAATGCTTACTTCCAGCGTCTATATCTAAACATATTGGTTGTTTGGTTTCGCCTATTAGATACTTAAGTAGATTGTAAATGGCTCTCGCCTTACTACTTTTGCTTTGCCTTTTTTTAAGTATTCTCGCTTTTCCCGGACTGCAAGGCGTTAAGGGTTGGCCTCGCATATTAAGTACGAATACACGCATTTTTCGTCCTCCTTTCGGAAGTTGGGTACTCATCGCTAAGGTTATCTTACTGTTTTACGTTAGTAGCAATGTTCCTACCCCTACAGACCTGTTTAACCACTAACCGCAGTGTATGGAGCTTGAACTGGCATCCCGTAATGCCTATATATTTATAGGTAACGTAGCTTTCGCTTAAGCTAGTCAACTAGAGGACATGCCTCTAACTTTAGTTAGAGGTGTTCGGAGATGAGGAAGCTGGAGCCGGGCAAGACCCGCTGCACTAATTGAACTAATTAATTAACCTAACACCTGGCCGGGGGAATGGCCAGGCCTATTTCAGCTGCTTACACCGAATCCATAATCCTGCATCTACTACCCTGCAATTTATAGCTCACGAGTAACACTCGGGTAATATATGCCATATCATGTACTAACTGGTATGAAAGGAGGTTTATGTATGGCTTGTGGAAATTCTGACTGTAGAATGTGTTATCCAAAAAGAAAACCAGAGGGACCTAAAAAGCATCGCCCCCCTCATCATGATTGTCCACCCGAAAACCAAAACTCTGACATTCAAACTCATGTTCATGAATTTGCAGGAACTGGTATGGTAGCTGGTAGTATACCTCATACTCATCGTTTTGCCGGTGTAACTAGTGAAGAGATACCTATGGGTGATAGTCATGTACATGCTATTCTAGTTAATACTGATTTCTTTTTTAACCACTACCACGAAGTTGGAATTAGGACTGGTCTCCCTATCTTCATTGAAGGAGAAAAACATGTTCACTATGTAGAAGGAGAAACAACAACCAATTTCGGCCATGATCACGATTTCGCCTTTACAACTTTCATAGAAAATCCGCTACAAGAAGAAGAAGATTAGTCTCTAACTAATAAGACTCTACCCCAAACGCCCATCCTGATATAGATCGGGATGGGCAAAGAATTTATGACTAACCGAGCCTTAGCTTTAATCAAGTCATGTCTCTCTTCATATTTATATAGCAGGTACTATCAGGTTTTGCTCAGTTTCTGGATCAAATAGATGTATTTAGGCTCATGCCTAATAGTGAAACGCTTGACACGGTAACCGGAATTCAGGAATATAAGGTATGTGCCGCTCGAATGGAAAAGCTATAACCGCAGAATTAGACTATTAGACTATGTCGTGAGATAAGAGAGGAACAAGGGGATTGCGCCATATACAGACACTGCGCCAATATGAACTTCCTATTTCAAAAAAGGATGGTTAAGATTATGAATGATACAAGACAAATGTTTTTACAACGCAGACAAGCTTTTACTGCTAACCAAGAAAAAA